>NZ_JBKFDG010000001.1:0-788364 GCF_046452315.1 Hylemonella sp. W303a
CCTGCGCTTCGCCATCCGCGAAGGCGGCAAGACCGTCGGCGCCGGCGTCGTGGCGAAGATCATCGAGTAAGAGAGTCGCGTAGGGGTATAGCTCAATTGGCAGAGCGTCGGTCTCCAAAACCGAAGGTTGTAGGTTCGATTCCTACTGCCCCTGCCACCTGACCGGATCGCGAGATCGGTTGGGTTTGTTCGAAAAGCCCGCCACAACCTGGCGGGCTTCAGCGTCTCAAGGGGCGCTGGCGGGTTGTAGGGAATCGGTTCAGAAATATGGCAACGTCACAAGTCGAAACGGTCGGTAGCGGGTTGGACAAGCTCAAGCTGGCGGCGGCGGTCATCCTGCTGCTGGCGGGCTTCGTGGCTTTTTACAGTCTGAGTGCCCACGGCGGCTTGCTGCGCTGGGGTTCTTTGCTGCTGGCGCTGGTTCTGGCGATCGCCGTTTTCTTCACGGCGCAGCCGGGCCGTGACCTCTGGGGCTTCGGTCGTGATGCCTGGCGCGAAGTGGGCAAGGTGGTCTGGCCCACCCGCCGCGAGTCGATCCAGATGACTTTGTACGTCTTTGGTTTTGCCGTGGTGATGGCGCTGTTTCTGTGGCTGACCGACAAGACCCTGGAATGGGTGATTTTTGATCTCTTGCTGGGTTGGAGGAAGTGATGATGGCGGACGCAATCGATACCTCTTCCAATCTCCCGGCCGAAGCCAAGAATCCGGATTTGCGCTGGTACGTGGTTCATGCCTATTCGGGCATGGAGAAAGCGGTCGAGCGAAACATTCTGGAGCGCATCAACCGTGCGGGCCTGCAGGGCAAGTTCGGCCGCATCCTCGTGCCGATGGAAGAGGTCGTGGAAGTCAAGAACGGCCAGAAGCGCACCACGGAACGTAAGTTCTTCCCGGGCTACGTGCTGGTCGAGATGGTGATGGACGACGAGACCTGGCACCTGGTGAAGCACACCAGCAAGGTGACCGGCTTCGTGGGCGGCGGCAAGAACAACCGGCCGACCCCGATCTCCGAAGAGGAGGTCATGAAGATCGTCAACCAGATGCAGGAAGGTTCCGACAAGCCGCGTCACAAGATCGAGTTCACCGTGGGTGAGCTGGTGCGCGTCAAGGAAGGTCCCTTCACTGACTTCAACGGCGCGGTCGAAGAAGTCAACTACGAGAAGAGCAAGGTCCGCGTGGCGGTCACGATCTTCGGTCGCTCGACTCCGGTCGAGCTGGAGTTTGGTCAAGTCGAAAAGACCTGATCCGGCGCCATTCGGTTTTCAGTCCGCGCTTCCCGACTCGGCGCGGATGTGGTCTCGATGAGTCGTTAACCCCGGGGAGCCAAGGCGCGTTGCCGAGGCGTTTTCACCCGCAAGGAGTAAAGCATGGCGAAAAAAATCGTCGGTTTTATCAAGCTGCAAGTGCCAGCTGGTAAGGCCAATCCCTCGCCGCCGATTGGCCCCGCGCTGGGCCAACGCGGTCTGAACATCATGGAGTTCTGCAAGGCGTTCAACGCCCAGACCCAGGGCGTCGAGCCCGGTCTGCCGCTGCCGGTGGTGATCACCGCCTTCGCGGACAAGAGCTTCACCTTCATCATCAAGACGCCGCCGGCGACCGTGATGATCAAGAAGGCCATTAAGCTGGACAAGGGCTCTTCCAAGCCCCACGTCGACAAGGTCGGCAAGATCACCCGCGCTCAGCTCGAGGAGATTGCCAAGACCAAGATGAAGGACATGACCGCCGCCGATCTGGACGCCGCCGTGCGCACGATCGCTGGCTCCGCCCGTTCCATGGGCGTGAATGTGGAGGGCGTGTGACATGACCAAGCTCACCAAAAAAGCCAAGGCCCTGCAAGGCAAGGTTGACAGCACCAAGCTGTATCCCCTGGGCGACGCGCTCAAGCTGGTTCAGCAGTTCGCAACCGCCAAGTTCGATGAGAGCATCGACGTGGCCGTGCAGCTCGGCATCGACGCCAAGAAGTCGGACCAAGTGGTCCGTGGCGCCGTCGTGCTGCCGCATGGCACCGGCAAGACCAAGCGCGTGGCCGTGTTCGCCCAAGGCGCCAAGGCTGAAGAAGCCAAGGCCGCCGGTGCTGACGTGGTCGGCATGGACGATCTGGCTGCTCGCGTGAAGGCTGGCGACATGCCCTTCGACGTGGTCATCGCCGCGCCCGACGCCATGCGCGTGGTCGGTACCCTGGGTCAAGTGCTCGGCCCCCGTGGCCTGATGCCCAACCCCAAGGTCGGCACCGTGACGCCCGACGTGGCCACGGCCGTGAAGAACGCCAAGGCGGGTCAGGTGCAGTTCCGCGCCGACAAGGCTGGCATCGTGCACGGCACCATCGGTCGCCGCTCTTTCGACGCTGCCAAGCTGCAAGGCAATCTGGCCGCGCTGATTGACGCGCTGAACAAGGCCAAGCCGGCCACCAGCAAGGGCATCTACCTGCGCAAGGTCGCGGTGTCGTCCACCATGGGTGTGGGCGTGCGCGTGGACACGCAGACGATCGCGGCCTGAGGCTGTGTCGTCATTGAAGAAGATTTGAGTCGCCCGCAAGGGTGGCTCGATGTGGTGGGCCGGAAGGCGGCGCAACTTAGCTTGCCAAGCTTTCCGGGTCATCCGAGACCGCTGGTGCGTGGTTCCTCGTTGGAGGGGACGCTTAATTTCCAGCGCAGATGGCGATCCCGCTGCAGATGGATAAGGCATTGGATGCCAATTCCGAAACAGTTGGTCGCTGCAAGAGAGGCGCATCGGCGGGCGTCCTGCAAGCCGATGCATTTTGAAGGAGTTAGACCTTGAGTCTGAATCGCAGTGAGAAAGAAGCGGTCATTTCCGAAGTGACCGGCCTCGCCGCTCAAGCTCAAACGCTCGTGATGGCGGAATACCGCGGCGTCACGGTCGCGGCCATGACCAAGCTGCGCTCTGAAGCCCGCAAGCAGGGTGTGAGCCTGAGTGTTCTGAAGAACACCCTGGCCCGCCGTGCCGTGGCTGGCAGTGCGTTCGAGGTCGTGAGCGACCAGATGACCGGCCCGCTGATCTATGGCTTCTCCGCCGATGCCGTGGCCGCTGCCCGCGTGGTGGCCGACTTCGCGAAAACCAACGACAAGCTGGTGATTCGCGGCGGCGCATACGGTGGCAAGGCCCTGGACGTCAATGGCGTGAAGCAGCTGGCAAGCATTCCCTCCAAGGAAGTGCTGCTGGCCCAGCTGTGCGGCTTGCTCAAGTCGCCGATTTCCCGCACCGCCGTGGTGCTGGGTGCTTTGGCGGCGAAAAAAGGCGAAACGGCCGCAGCCTGAACGGGCGCGACCAGTCAACCAACTTATTGGAATTTGAAGGAATCAAAAATGGCATTCGATAAAGACGCTTTTCTGACCGCGCTGGACAGCATGACGGTCATGGAACTCAATGACCTGGTCAAGGCCATCGAAGAGAAGTTTGGCGTGAGCGCCGCCGCCATGGCCGCTCCGGCCGCTGGTGGTGGCGGTGGTGGTGCCGCTGCCGCGGAAGAGAAGACCGACTTCAACGTCGTGCTGACCGACGCTGGCGCCAACAAGGTCTCCGTCATCAAGGCCGTGCGCGAAATCACGGGCCTGGGCCTGAAGGAAGCCAAGGACCTGGTGGACGGCGCTCCCAAGACCGTCAAGGAAGCCATGCCCAAGGCTGACGCCGAAGCCGCCAAGAAGAAGCTGGAAGAAGCCGGCGCCAAGGCCGAACTCAAGTAATTCGACCTGGCTCGAAGGCTGGAGTGACCTGCAAAGGCACTCCAGCCTTTGGTGCTTAGAGGAGAGCCTCCAGAGCACACCCGGAAAAAGCGCCACAATGGCGCTCTTTCCGAGTGTCTTCTGACCCCGACTGCAGAAGACGCCTTGGTTCGGGCCGCGTGCAATGCGCGGCCGTCCGCCAGAGGTTGGTAGCGGCCAACCACCAAGCCTGCTGACGTGCGCGCGCGCGCGTCCGACGCGCCAGTCGCCTAGAGCCTCATAGCCCGGAGATCTCATGGCCTACACCTTTACCGAACGCAAGCGCATCCGCAAGAGCTTCGGCAGCCGCGATAGCGTGCTGGAAATTCCTTACCTCCTGCAGATGCAAAAGGACGCTTACACGAGCTTCCTGCAGGCGGACTTGTCCTCCACCAAGCGCAAGCCCGAAGGCTTGCAAGCCGCCTTTGAATCGGCGTTCCCCATCGTCTCGCACAACGGTTTTGTCGAGATGAAGTTCCTTGAGTACAACCTGGCCAAGCCCGCCTTCGACGTGCGTGAGTGCCAGACCCGCGGCCTGACCTTCGCATCGGCCGTGCGCGCGCGCGTGCAGCTCATCATCTATGACCGCGAGTCCTCGACGCCGCAAAACAAGGTGGTCAAGGAAGTGAAGGAACAAGAGGTCTACATGGGCGAAGTGCCGCTCATGACCGACAAGGGCTCCTTCATCATCAACGGCACGGAACGGGTGATCGTCTCGCAGCTGCACCGCTCGCCGGGTGTGTTCTTCGAGCATGACAAGGGCAAGACGCACAGCTCGGGCAAGCTGCTGTTCTCGGCTCGCATCATTCCTTACCGCGGCTCCTGGCTGGACTTCGAGTTCGATCCCAAGGACATCCTCTATTTCCGCGTGGACCGTCGCCGCAAGATGCCGGTCACGATCCTGCTCAAGGCCATCGGCCTGAACCCGGAAACCATCCTCGCCAACTTCTTCGTCAACGACAACTTCCGCCTGCAAGACAGCGGCGCGCAGATGGAGTTCGTCTCCGAGCGCCTGCGCGGCGAAGTGGCGCGCTTCGACATCACCGACAAGTCGGGCAAGGTGATCGTCGCCAAGGACAAGCGCATCACCGCGCGCCACACGCGTGAGCTGGAGCAATCCGGCACCACCCACATCAGCGTGCCGGAAGACTTCCTGATCGGTCGCGTGGTCGCGCGCAACATCGTCGATCCGGATACGGGCGAAATCATCGCCAAGGCCAACGAAGAGCTGACCGAGGCCCTGCTGAAGAAGCTGCGCACCGCCAACGTGCAAGAGCTGCAGTGCATCTACACGAACGAGCTGGACCAAGGCGCTTACATCAGCCAGACCCTGCGCATCGACGAAACGACGGACGAGTTCGCCGCGCGCGTCGCCATCTACCGCATGATGCGCCCTGGCGAGCCGCCCACCGAGGACGCCGTGCAAGCGCTGTTCCAGCGCCTGTTCTACAACCCGGACACCTACGACCTGTCGCGCGTGGGGCGCATGAAGTTCAACGCCAAGCTGGGTAATTCCGACCCCAGCGGCCCCATGGTGCTGACCAACGAGGACATCCTGGCCGTGGTCAAGATCCTCGTTGACCTGCGCAACGGCCGTGGCGAAGTGGACGACATCGACCACCTGGGCAACCGTCGCGTGCGTTGCGTCGGTGAACTGGCCGAGAACCAATACCGCACCGGCCTGGCTCGCATCGAGAAGGCTGTGAAAGAGCGTCTGGGTCAGGCCGAGCAAGAGCCGCTGATGCCGCACGACCTGATCAACTCCAAGCCGATTTCCGCGGCGCTCAAGGAGTTCTTCGGCGCGTCCCAGCTGTCCCAGTTCATGGACCAGACCAACCCGCTGGCGGAAATCACGCACAAGCGTCGCGTCTCGGCCCTGGGCCCGGGTGGTCTGACGCGCGAGCGCGCTGGCTTCGAAGTGCGTGACGTGCACGTCACGCACTACGGCCGCGTCTGCCCGATCGAAACGCCGGAAGGCCCGAACATCGGCCTGATCAACTCGCTGGCTCTGTACGCCCGCCTGAACGAATACGGCTTCATCGAGACCCCCTACCGTCGCGTGGAAGACGGCAAGGTCACGAACAAGATCGACTACCTCAGCGCCATCGAAGAAGGCAAGTACGTCATCGCCCAGGCCAACGCGGCCCTGGACAAGGACGGCCGCCTGACCGACGAGCTGGTGTCTGCCCGCGAGAAGGGTGAATCCGTGCTGGTCGGCGCCGACCGCATCCAGTACATGGACGTGTCACCCGCGCAGATCGTCTCCGTGGCCGCTTCGCTGGTGCCCTTCCTGGAGCACGACGACGCGAACCGCGCGCTGATGGGCGCCAACATGTCGCGCCAGGCCGTGCCCGTGCTGCGTCCGGAAAAGCCGCTGGTCGGCACTGGCATCGAGCGCGTCGCCGCGATCGACTCCGGCACCGTCGTGACGGCGACGCGCGGTGGCGTGGTCGACTCGGTCGATGCCACCCGCATCGTGATCCGCGTCAACGACAACGAAGCCGTGGCCGGTGAAGTGGGCGTGGACATCTACAACCTCATCAAGTACCAGCGTTCCAACCAGAACACCAACATCCACCAGCGTCCCATCGTCAAGAAGGGCGACAAACTGGCCAAGGGTGACGTGATCGCGGACGGCGCGTCGACCGACCTGGGTGAGATCGCCATCGGTCAGAACATGCTGATCGCCTTCATGCCCTGGAACGGCTACAACTTCGAGGACTCGATCCTGATCTCGGAGCGCGTGGTGGCCGACGACCGCTACACCTCGATCCACATCGAGGAACTGGTGGTCATGGCGCGTGACACCAAGCTGGGTGCCGAGGAAATCACCCGTGACATCCCGAACCTGAGCGAACAGCAACTCAACCGCCTGGACGAGTCCGGCATCATCTACGTCGGCGCCGAAGTGGTGCCGGGCGACGTGTTGGTCGGCAAGGTCACGCCCAAGGGCGAGACCACGCTGACGCCGGAAGAAAAGCTGCTGCGCGCCATCTTCGGTGAGAAGGCCTCCGACGTGAAGGACACTTCGCTGCGCGTGGACCAAGGTTCGCAAGGCACCGTCATCGACGTGCAGGTCTTCACCCGTGAAGGCATCCAGCGGGACAAGCGCGCTCAGCAGATCATCGACGATGAACTCAAGCGCTTCCGCTTGGACCTGAACGATCAGCTGCGCATCGTTGAGGCTGACGCCTTCGACCGGATCGAGAAGCTGCTCAACGGCAAGACCGCCAACGGTGGCCCGAGCAAGCTGGCCAAGGGCAGCAAGATCGACAAGGCCTACCTGGCTTCCATCGAGAAGCACCACTGGTTCGACATCCGCCCGGCGGACGACGAAGTGGCTTCGCAGCTCGAATCGATCAAGAACAGCCTGGAGCAGACCCGCCACAGCTTCGACCTCGCTTTCGAAGAGAAGCGCAAGAAGCTCACGCAGGGCGACGAGCTGCCCGCGGGCGTGCTCAAGATGGTCAAGGTCTACCTGGCCGTCAAGCGCCGCCTGCAACCCGGCGACAAGATGGCCGGCCGCCACGGCAACAAGGGCGTGGTCTCCAAGATCACCCCGGTCGAGGACATGCCTTACATGGCCGACGGCACGCCCGTGGACATCGTGCTCAACCCGCTGGGCGTGCCTTCGCGCATGAACATCGGCCAGGTGCTCGAAGTCCACCTGGGCTGGGCTGGCAAGGGCCTGGGCCAGCGCATCGGCGACATGCTGCAGCGCGAGGCCGCCACGACCGAGATCCGCGGCTTCCTGGAGCAGGTCTACAACGGCGCGGGTCGCAAGGAAGAGCTGGCCAAGCTGAAGGATGACGAACTGCGCCTGATGGCTCAGGAGCTCACCAGCGGCGTGCCCTTCGCCTCGCCTGTCTTCGACGGCGCGACCGAAGAGGAAATCCGCGGCATGCTCAAGCTGGCGTACCCCGACGACGTGGCCAAGGCCAAGGGCCTCAACGAGACCCGCACCCAGGCACAGCTGTACGACGGCCGCACCGGTGACGCCTTCGAGCGCACGACCACCGTGGGTTACATGCACTACCTGAAGCTGCACCACTTGGTCGACGACAAGATGCACGCGCGTTCCACGGGCCCGTACTCGCTCGTCACCCAGCAGCCGCTGGGCGGCAAGGCGCAGTTCGGTGGCCAGCGTTTCGGCGAAATGGAAGTGTGGGCGCTGGAAGCCTACGGCGCGTCCTACGTGCTGCAGGAAATGCTCACCGTCAAGTCCGACGACGTGCAGGGCCGCACCAAGGTGTACGAGAACATCGTCAAGGGCGAGCACGCCATCGAGGCCGGCATGCCGGAATCGTTCAACGTGCTGGTCAAGGAAATCCGTTCCTTGGGCCTGGACATCGAGCTCGAGCGTTCCTAATTAGATTTGAAAAGGAAAGAGTTTCATGAAATCCCTACTCGACCTGTTCAAGCAGTTCACTCCCGATGAGCATTTCGATGCCATCAAGATCGGCCTGGCGTCGCCCGAGAAGATCCGTTCCTGGTCCTTCGGCGAGGTGAAGAAGCCCGAGACCATCAACTACCGCACCTTCAAGCCCGAGCGCGATGGCTTGTTCTGCGCCAAGATCTTCGGCCCGATCAAGGACTACGAGTGCCTGTGCGGCAAGTACAAGCGCCTCAAGCACCGTGGCGTGATCTGCGAGAAGTGCGGCGTTGAAGTCACGCAGACCAAGGTGCGCCGCGAGCGCATGGGTCATATCGACCTGGCCGCGCCTTGCGCCCACATCTGGTTCCTGAAGTCGCTGCCCTCGCGTCTGGGCCTGGTGCTGGACATGACGCTGCGCGACATCGAGCGCGTGCTGTACTTCGAAGCCTATGTCGTGACCGACCCCGGCATGACTCCGCTGAAGAAGTTCAGCATCATGAGCGAGGACGACTACGACGCCAAGGTCAAGGAATACGGCGACGAATTCCAGGCCAAGATGGGCGCCGAAGGCATCAAGGAACTGCTGCAAGGCATCGACATCGAAGTCGAGATCGAGCGCCTGCGCAATGACCTGACCGGCTCCGAGATGAAGGTCAAGAAGAACGCCAAGCGCCTGAAAGTGCTGGAAGCGTTCAAGAAGTCCGGCATCAAGCCCGAGTGGATGGTGTTGGAAGTGCTGCCCGTGCTGCCGCCGGACCTGCGTCCGCTGGTGCCGCTGGACGGCGGCCGCTTCGCGACTTCCGACCTGAACGACCTGTACCGCCGCGTCATCAACCGCAACTCGCGTCTGCGCCGTCTGCTGGAGCTCAAGGCGCCGGAAATCATCGCGCGCAACGAGAAGCGCATGCTGCAGGAAGCCGTGGACAGCCTGCTGGACAACGGCCGCCGTGGCAAGGCCATGACGGGCGCCAACAAGCGCGCGCTGAAGTCCCTGGCCGACATGATCAAGGGCAAGAGCGGTCGTTTCCGCCAGAACTTGCTGGGCAAGCGCGTCGACTACTCGGGCCGTTCCGTCATCACCGTGGGCCCGACCCTCAAGCTGCACCAGTGCGGCCTGCCCAAGCTGATGGCCCTGGAGCTGTTCAAGCCCTTCATCTTCTCGCGCCTCGAGGCCATGGGCATCGCCACGACCATCAAGGCCGCGAAGAAGGAAGTCGAATCCGGCACGCCGGTGGTGTGGGACATCCTGGAAGAGGTGATCAAGGAGCATCCGGTGCTGCTGAACCGCGCGCCCACGCTGCACCGCCTCGGCATCCAGGCCTTCGAGCCCATCCTGATCGAAGGCAAGGCCATCCAGCTGCACCCGCTGGTCTGCGCCGCCTTCAACGCCGACTTCGACGGCGACCAGATGGCCGTGCACGTCCCGCTGTCGGTGGAAGCGCAGATGGAAGCCCGCACCCTGATGCTGGCCTCCAACAACGTGCTCTTCCCCGCCAACGGCGAACCCTCCATCGTCCCCTCGCAGGACGTGGTGCTGGGTCTGTACTACACGACCCGTGAACGCGTCAACGGCAAGGGCGACGGCATGGTGTTCGCCGACGTGGCCGAAGTCCAGCGCGCGCTGGATTCGGGCACGGTCGAGCTGACCGCCAAGATCAGCGTGCGCCTGACCGAGTGGACCAAGGACAAGGCCACGGGCGAGTTCGTGCCCGAGACCAAGCTGGTCGACACGACGGTGGGTCGCGCTCTGCTGTCCGAAATCTTGCCCAAGGGCCTGGCTTTCGAGAACATCAACAAGGCGCTCAAGAAGAAGGAAATCTCCAAGCTCATCAACGTCTCCTTCCGCAAGTGCGGTCTGAAGGAAACCGTGGTGTTCGCTGACAAGCTGCTGCAGAACGGTTTCCGCCTGGCCACGCGCGCGGGCATCTCGATCTCGGTCGACGACATGCTGGTCCCCAAGGAAAAGCAGGAAATCATCGAGGCCGCCGAGAAGGAAGTGAAGGACATCGAGCAGCAGTACGTCTCGGGTCTGGTCACCGTGGGTGAGCGCTACAACAAGGTGGTGGACATCTGGGGCAAGGCGGGCGACAAGGTCTCCAAGGTCATGATGGACCAGCTGCGCGTCGAGAAGACCACCGACCGCCACGGCAAGACGGTGGACCAGGAGTCCTTCAACTCCATCTACATGATGGCCGACTCGGGCGCGCGCGGCTCCGCTGCGCAGATCCGCCAGCTGGCCGGCATGCGCGGCCTGATGGCCAAGCCCGACGGCTCCATCATCGAGACGCCCATCACGGCCAACTTCCGTGAAGGTCTGAACGTGTTGCAGTACTTCATCTCCACGCACGGCGCCCGCAAGGGCTTGGCCGACACGGCGCTGAAGACGGCCAACTCCGGCTACCTGACCCGCCGCCTGGTGGACGTGACGCAAGACCTGGTGGTGACGCAGGAAGACTGCGGCACGCACGACGGCTCGCTGATGCGCGCCATCGTCGAGGGCGGTGAAGTCATCGAGTCGCTGCGTGACCGTATCCTGGGCCGCACCGCCGCCGAAGACGTGCTGCACCCCGAGACGCGCGCCGTGCTGGTGCCCGCCGGTCAGATCCTGGACGAAGACACCATCGAGGAAATCGAACTCCTGGGCGTCGATGAAGTCAAGGTTCGCACCGCGCTGACCTGCGCGACCCGCTTCGGTATCTGCGCCAAGTGCTATGGCCGCGACCTGGGCCGCGGTGGCCTGGTCAACGTCGGTGAAGCCGTTGGCGTGATCGCTGCCCAGTCCATCGGTGAACCCGGCACGCAGCTGACCATGCGTACCTTCCACATCGGTGGCGCCGCCTCGCGCGCGGCCATCGCCTCCAGCGTGGAAGCCAAGTCCAACGGCGTGATCGGCTTCAACGCCACGATGCGCTACGTGACCAACAGCAAGGGTGAGCTGGTGGTGATCGCCCGCTCCGGTGAGATCGTCATCCATGACGAGCACGGCCGCGAGCGCGAGCGCCATAAGGTGCCCTACGGCGCGGTATTGACCGTCAAGGCCGACCAGGCCGTGAAGGCCGGTGCCATCCTCGCCAACTGGGACCCGCTGACCCGCCCGATCATCACGGAATTCGCCGGCCAGGTGAAGTTCGAGAACGTCGAGGAAGGCCTGACGGTGGCCAAGCAGGTGGACGAAGTGACGGGCCTGTCGACGCTGGTCGTGATCGACCCCAAGCGCCGCGGTTCCGCCAAGGTCGTGCGCCCGCAGGTCAAGCTGCTCGACGCCTCGGGCTCGGAAGTCAAGATTCCGGGCACCGACCACTCCGTGACCATCGGCTTCCAGATCGGCGCGCTGATCCAGGTGCGCGACGGCCAGGACGTGGGCCCCGGCGAAGTGCTGGCCCGTATCCCGGTGGAAGGCCAGAAGACCCGCGACATCACGGGCGGTCTGCCGCGCGTGGCCGAGCTCTTCGAAGCCCGCTCGCCCAAGGACAAGGGCGTGCTGGCCGAGCAGACTGGCACGGTCTCCTTTGGCAAGGAAACCAAGGGCAAGGTGCGCTTGCAGATCACCGACCCCGAAGGCAAGGTCTGGGAAGAACTCGTGCCCAAGGAAAAGAACATCCTGGTGCACGAAGGCCAGGTGGTCAACAAGGGTGAGAGCATCGTCGACGGTCCGGCCGATCCGCAGGACATCCTACGACTGCTGGGCATCGAGGAGCTGTCGCGCTACATCGTTGACGAGGTGCAGGACGTCTACCGTCTGCAGGGCGTGAAGATCAACGACAAGCACATTGAAGTGATCGTGCGCCAGATGCTGCGCCGCGTCGTGGTCGAGAACCCGGGCGACTCCACCTATATCCAGGGTGAGCAGGTCGAGCGTTCGGAGATCCTCAACACCAACGACGCGCTGCGCAAGGATGGCAAGATCCCCGCGACCTACACCAACCTGCTGCTGGGCATCACCAAGGCCTCGCTGTCCACGGATTCGTTCATCTCCGCGGCTTCCTTCCAGGAAACCACGCGCGTGCTGACCGAAGCCGCCATCATGGGCAAGCGCGACGAGCTGCGTGGTCTGAAGGAAAACGTCATCGTCGGCCGCCTGATTCCCGCGGGCACCGGCATGGCCTACCACGAGGCCCGCAAGGTGCGCGAGAACATGGACGAGGCCGAGCGCCGCGCCATCGCTGATGCCGAGGCAGCCGAACTGGCCGCTCAAGGCAGCAGCGAGAGCGCCACCACCACGGCCGCAGAGCAAGGCGAGTGATCGCCCCTGCCGTGACTTCCGTCACGGTCGGGTCCCTGCCCATGCCCCAAGGCGCGAGCCTTGGGGCGTTTTTCTTTGTGCCGCATGACTGACGCTTCTTCCTCCGTTCCTTCCGCCCTGCGCGCGCCCGAGTTGTGGCAACAGCTGCAGGCGGCGGCCCAGGTGCTGGCCGCCGTGCGCGCGGGCCGTTCCGCCAGCGACGCGATCGAAACCGTGGCCGCCGGTCTGCGCCCGGGCGTGCAGGCCCTGGCCTATGGCGCGCTGCGCGGCCTGGGCCGCGCCGAGGCGCTGCGGGCCCTGCTTGCGCCGCGCAAGCCCGTGCCCGTGGTGGACGCCTTGTTGTGCCTGGCCCTGGCGCTGGCCAGCACGCAAGCCCAGGATTACGACGCTCACACCCTGGTCAACCAGGCGGTGGAGGCCGCCAAACGCCACGGTTCACGTTCCGTCAGCAACAGCGCAGGCTTCCTCAATGCCTGTCTGCGTCGTTTCCTGCGCGAGCGCGTGGACCTGTTGGCCGAAATCGCCGAGGACCCAGCCACCGCACTGGTGGCGCGCTGGAATCACCCGCGCTGGTGGATCGAGCGACTGCGGCACGAGGCGCCCACCCAGTGGCAGTCCGTGCTCGAAGCCAACAACAGCCCGCCTCCATTGACGCTGCGTGTCAACCTCGCTCTAGGCCCGGTGGAGGCCTACCTTGCCGACTTGCAGGCGAGCGGTATCGCCGCGCAGCGCAATGGCACGCAGGGCGTGACGCTGGAGCAGCCCTTGCCGGTGCACCGCATTCCCGGGTTTGCCCAGGGGCGTGTGTCCGTACAAGACGCCGCGGCCCAGCTCGCCGCGCCCTTGTTGCTGGATGAGCTGCCCGCCGCGCAGACGCCCGGCCGCCCCCTCCGCGTGCTTGACGCATGCGCCGCCCCCGGTGGCAAGACGGCACATCTCCTGGAATTGATCACGGCGCGCGGCCTGGACGCAGAGGTCATCGCGCTGGACGTGGACGCCGAACGTTGCCGGCGCATCGACGAGAACCTGCAACGCCTGGGCTTGCAGGCCCGGGTGGTCGCCGCCGACGCGGGCCAAGCCGCCGCCTGGCGCGCGGCCGGTCTGGGCGACGAACTTCGCTTCGACGCCATCCTGCTCGACGCGCCGTGCACCGCCTCGGGCATCGTGCGGCGGCATCCGGACGTGCGCTGGCTGCGCCGGGAAAGCGACATTGCCAGCCTAGCGCGCCAGCAGGCCCGACTGTTGGCGGCTCTCTGGCCGCGCCTGCTGCCCGGAGGCCGGATGCTCTACTGCACCTGTTCCGTTTTCAAAGCGGAGGGGGAGGAACAGGTGCGGGCGTTTCTTGCGCACAACAAAGAGGCGTCCTTACGACCCGCTCCGGGGCATTTATGGCCTCATTCAGCGATTCAATCCGAGGCGCTCACGGACAATGCCATCCGTGGGCACGATGGCTTTTATTACGCGCTGTTGGCAAAAGAGGGGGGCTGAGGTCTCGGCTCGGCTGCGCCATGCCCTGATTTGGGGCGCGGCCTTCACCTTCGTGGTGCTGGGGTGGGCGCAAACCACGACCGCCCAGGCAGCCCCGGCCGTGTCAGGCGCCGCAGAAGACCAGGCTGCTGTCGAAGCCGTCAGCAATCCTGCTCCCGCGCCCGTCGCGTCCCCGACGCCGGCAGCGCTGAACCCGCCCCCGTTGCCTGCGGTGGCGCGTGCGTCCCAGGCGCCCACGGTGAGTGCGCTGCAACTTCGCCGCCAGGGCGATGCCCTCGAGCTAGGCGTGCGTCTGCGCTTTGATTTGCCAGAGCCAGTGCGTGATGCCTTGTACAAGGGCCTCTCGGTGATCTTCACGGCCGAGGTCGAGATCTACCGCGAGCGCTGGTGGTGGTTGGACACCCGCGTCAGCCGCGCGCAGCGTCAGTGGCGCTTGGTCTATCAGCCGCTCACGCAGCGCTGGCGCCTCAGCGTGGGCGCGGCATCGGCGGCGCGTGCTGGCAACGCCGCGCTGGCCCAGACTTTTGACAGCCTGGAGGAGGCCCTGGCCGTCATCCAGCACATCACCCAATGGCGGGTCGCTGATTGGTCGGCCCTGGAAGCCGAAGACGACCACCGCATCGAGTTCCACTTTCATCTCGACACCGACAAACTGCCCCGGCCCTTGCAGATCGGCGCCCTGGGAGATGACGGCTGGGAGTTGGACCTGAACCGCCAGCGTACCTTCACCGTCGAGCGCCTGGATTGACTCCCAAGGTGTCGGTGTGAAACCCTTGCTGCCCCGCCTTTCCGCAGTGGCCCGTTCCCCGGGCTCCTTGCGCCTGGTCCTGCTGGTGCTGCTCACCATCGTGGTGGCCCTGAGTCTTGTGCTGCTGTTCCTGCTGACTCAGGCCACCGGCAAGCACGAACTCTACGAGCGCCACTACGGGCGCTTGTTCGCGCTGAATGTCGTGGTGGCCGTCGCGCTGTTCATCGCCATCGGTTGGGTGGCGGTGCGCTTGCTGCGGCATCTGCGCCAACGCCGTTTCGGCAGCCGTCTGCTGCTGCGGCTGTCGCTGGTGTTCGCCCTCGCTGGCTTTGTTCCTGGCTTGCTGATCTACGTGGTCTCCTACCAGTTCGTGGCGCGCTCCATCGAGAGCTGGTTCGACGTGCAGGTGGAGGGGGCGCTGGAGGCGGGCCTCAATCTGGGGCGCGCGACGCTGGATTCGCTCTCCAACGATCTGGCCGCCAAGGCCAGGCTGGCCGCGGGCCAGCTGCAGGATGTCTCCGACGTGGAGGCTGGGCTGATGCTTGAGCGTTTGCGTGACCAATTGGAAGTGCACGATGCCGTGCTCTGGCGCGCGCAGGGTTCATCCCTGCGCATGCTGGCCAGTGCTGGCGATTCCCGCTTCGCCTTGCACACCGAAAGGCCGGCCGCCACGCAACTGGAGCGCGCACGCCGTCAGCAGGTGGTGACATGGATCGAGGGGCTGGAAGACGCCAACGCCCTGGCCCCCGCTCCCGCCCGTATCCAGGCGTTGGTGAGCATGCCGAATGTGCCCAGCCGCAGCATGAGCCTGGGCGCCTTGGATGAGCCGCGCTACCTGGAATTGACGCAAACCCTTTCCGAAAGCCTGGTGGCCAACGCACTGGCCGTGTCCGCGGCCCGCAACGAGTACCAGGAGCGTTCGCTGGCCCGCCAAGGTTTGCGCCGCATGTACATCGGCACGCTGACGCTCAGCCTCTTTCTGGCCATCTTTGGCGCCGTGCTGTTGGCTGTTGCCCTGGGCAACCAGATCACCCAGCCCCTGCTGCTGCTGGCCGAGGGCGTGCGCCAGGTGGCGGCCGGCGACCTCACCCCCAAAGCCGCGCTGCAAGGCCGCGACGAGTTGGGCGGATTGACGCGTTCGTTCGCCGACATGACCCAACAGCTCGCGGACGCGCGGCGCGCGGTCGAGGCCAGCATGGGCCAGGTCAGCGCCGCGAGAGAGAACTTGCAGACCATCTTGGATAACCTCACGGCGGGTGTCATGGTGCTGGACGCGCAGGGCGTGATCCAGTCGGTCAATCCTGGGGCCGAGTTGATCCTGCGCGGCGCCCTGCGCACGCCGGTGGACCCGTGGGTCGGGCGTCGCCTGCCAGAGATCGCAGGTCTGGAAGACTTCGCGCGCCAGGTCAGGCTGCAGTTTGAGCATTTCGTCGCGGAACGCGCGGAGCAGGGTGATCGCTCACTCGACCATTGGCAGCAGTCCATCGAGTTAGGCTTATTGCGCGCGAACGAGCGCGCTTCCGAGATCGCCGACCTGATGGGCACCCAAGACCGCGATGTGCTCACCCTCGTCGTGCGTGGCGCTGAATTGCCCGGCGGCGTGCAGGGCCGCAGCCTGTGGCTGCTGGTGTTCGACGACATCTCCGACATCGTCTCGGCGCAGCGTGCCCAGGCGTGGGGCGAGGTTGCGCGCCGCCTGGCGCACGAGATCAAGAACCCGCTGACACCCATCCAACTCTCGGCCGAGCGCTTGGAGAAAAAACTCACCGGCAAGGTCGAGCCCGCCGAGCAAGCGGTGGTCACCAAGTCCGTGAAGACCATCGTGGACCAGGTGGATGCCATGAAGCGCCTAGTCAACGAATTCCGCGACTACGCGCGCCTGCCCGCGGCCGAGTTGAAGCCGCTGGACTTGAACGCCTTGGTGCAGGACGTGCTGCAGCTCTACCTCGGCGATGCGCAACCCTCGCCGCAACTCTCCCTGCTGGCTGGCCCCACGCCGTCTCCGCACGTGCTGATGCGCGCCGAGCTGGACCCCGCCTGCCCGCTCATCCGGGGTGACGCCCAGCAACTGCGCCAAGTGCTGCACAACCTGCTGCAGAACGCCCAGGACGCCACCGAAACCGCCGGGCGCAGCGGCCCCGAATTCGCCGTGCTGGTGCGCACGCAGTGGAACCCCGCGCGCAGCCGGGTGCGCCTGTCCGTGCTGGATTGGGGCACGGGTTTCCCGGACACCATCCTCAAGCGCGCCTTCGAGCCCTACGTCACCACCAAGGCCAAGGGCACGGGGCTGGGCCTGGCCGTGGTCAAGAAGATCATGGACGATCACCGCGCGCGCATTGATCTTTCCAACCGCGTCGCCGAGGATCAAGTGATCGGCGCGCAAGTGTCGTTATCATTCACCGTAGAGCCGCCGGTCGCGTCGACCTGAAGCCATCTTCTTTTGTCGCGCCTTACCCATCGTTTCGAGATCCCTGCGTTCACACCATGGCAAACATACTGGTCGTCGATGATGAACTCGGCATCCGCGATCTGCTCTCGGAAATCCTCAACGACGAGGGCCACGCGGTCGAGTTGGCCGAGAACGCGGCGCAGGCGCGCGAGGCTCGTCAGCGCGAACGTCCCGACCTTGTGCTGCTGGACATCTGGATGCCCGACACCGATGGTGTGACCTTGCTCAAGGAATGGTCGGCCGCTGGCCTGCTGACCATGCCTGTGATCATGATGAGCGGGCATGCCACCATCGAGACGGCGGTGGCCGCCACCAAGATCGGCGCGCAAGCCTTCCTTGAAAAACCCATCACCCTGCAGAAGCTGCTCAAGGCGGTGGAGCAGGGCCTGGCGCGCAGCAGCAGCGCGCCAGCATCTCCCGCGGCCGCCGCGCCGAGCCCCCGCGCTCTGATGGGAGCGCCGGTGTCGATGGCCGGCGCCGTGCCTGCCGCGGAATCCCCGGTGCTGGTCCCTGTCGACCCCGGTCCTCCGGCCAAGCAGCACTTCCAGCTCGACAAGCCCTTGCGCGAAGCGCGCGACGACTTCGAGAAAGCCTATTTCGAATACCACCTCGCGCATGAGAACGGCTCCATGACGCGCGTCGCCGAAAAAACCGGCCTGGAGCGCACCCACCTCTACCGCAAGCTCAAGCAACTCGGCGTGGACCTGGGCCGGGGCAAGCGCGCCGCGCCCATCGCGGCGAGCAGCGATGACGGACGCGATGAAGGACTCGACAGCCTTCAAGGCCCGCCCTCCGGGTTCTGAAAAGTTTGGTCGGACTTTGCTGCTATAATCTGCGGCTCACGGCCCGGTAGCTCAGTTGGTAGAGCAGCGGATTGAAAATCCGCGTGTCGGTGGTTCGATTCCGCCCCAGGCCACCAGTATTTATGCGCCCCAGCGCCCGATTCGGGTTCTGGGGCGTTTCTACAAATCGCTGGAGTTTTCTACAAATCGATAGAGAATTTCAATCAACAGAATGTTTAGCAAACGCTAGACTTCTCCTATCCCGCCCTTGGCAGTAAGCCGTCCGCCTCATATTGGATGTGCCGACCCCTAGGGCGTTTTTGTTTGTGCTGCGTCACGCAAGCAAGGTGGGGAGACAAATGCCAACGGCAATATTGATTGATGGGGCGTACTTCATCAAACGCTTCAGAAGCATTGAACCGCACAACGCCTTAGATCCAGTCAGGGCATCTGAATTCGCATTTCGATGCGCAATTGCGCACCTCTCAGATGGTGGCCGCCGTCGCGATCTGTACAGAATCTTCTTTTACGACTGTCCCCCACTGGAAAAGAAGCTCCACAATCCAATCACAAAGAAAGGCGTGGATTTCTCCAAATCAGGAGAAGCCATCTTCCGTTTGAAGTTGCATGATCTGCTGCGTGCAAAAAGAAAAGTTGCACTTCGGCTTGGTCATTTAGCGAATGACACCCCTTGGACCATTAAACCCAACGTTATTGATGAGTTGCTAAAGGGTAAGAGAAAATTCGAAGACTTGGCCGAAGGCGATGTAATACCGAATGCTCGGCAGAAGGGGGTAGATATGCGAATCGGCATCGATATTTCCTCCCTCTCGATCAAAAAACAGGTAGATCAAATCGTCCTTATTGCAGGGGACGCCGACTTCGTACCAGCTGCGAAATTGGCTAGACGCGAAGGTGTGGATTTCGTTCTTGATCCGATGTGGCAGTCCATACCTATGAACCTGTACGAGCACATAGATGGCCTGCGAACAACCTGTGCCAGGCCCCAGCGTGACAAGGAAGATGATGCGCCTGCACCAGCTGCGGCCATCCCTGCTGACCCCGGAGAGTAATAGCGGTCGCTGATTGACTAGCGAAGCGGTTTAACGCGCTCACCGACGCGGGATTTGACATAGTGCTCGGTCATATCCCTGTTCTTGTGGGCCAGCAACTTCTGTGAGTGCGCCAAGTCGCCGGTATCAGTCGCCGCCTTGGCCCGAATATCCCGGAACTGAAAATCCACCTTGGCCAAGGTGCGAGCCTTGTCAAAGCGTGAGCGCAAGGCGAACTGACTGAGTGGCTGACCGTTTTCGTCTTGGATCAGGAATGGGCTGATCGCGTTCCGTGGACGCAGGTTGATCCGCTCGATGACCTCGGCCAGTTGCCCGGTGATTTCGATGCCCAGGCGCGCGCCGGTCTTGTTCTGCACCACCCATAGCGCGCCGTCCCGGATATCTGTCCGCTTGATCTTGAGCACGTCGGCGGGCCGCTGACCGGTCAACAGGGCCAAGTCCATCGCATCAACCACCGTGTAATGCGCGTGGGCCTTCACCTGGTCAAATTCGGTGTCCGTGACGTACCGGGTGCGCCCGGTTTCCTTGAAGCCCTTCACCCCTTGGCACGGGTTCTGCGCGGCCGTGTAGCCCCATTCACGGGCCTTGTTGAAGATGTGGGAGAACAGCGCCTTCTCTCGATTCGCACGAACTGGTGCCACCTGACCGCGTATGTCCAAGTACTCCCGCACATGCATGGGCGCGATGGCATCAATGGGCATGTGCGCGAAGACCTTGAGCAGATTCGCCAGCTCTTTTTCGTTGTCGCGCCGGGTGCGTACTCCCTTGGTCGGTAGAACCTCGCGCACGTAGCGCCGGGCCACTACCGAGAAAAGTCGGGTGGAGTCGTCTTCTCGCACGCCTTCACGTTGTGCCCACAGGCGCAAGGCCTCGGCCCGATCGTCTGATAGCTTCGTCCAAATGCGGGGCAGAGTGCCGCTGACGTGATACCAGACGTTCCCCTTTTTGTGGAAGCGCGGTGGATCATCGAAATTCGATTGCCTGCGACGGCCCATTACACCCTCTGCAATGCCGCGAAATTGGGCTTGTAGGTCGCCTCTTCGGGGATGCCGCAGCCCAGCATCTTTTCCGCGTACTTGCGGGCCACGATAGGGCGGCGGTTGCCATTGAGTTCAAAGCGCCAGCCCTTTGAGCGCAACCATTGCACTTGGTGCGCGGGCAGTTTGTAGCCCGTCAACGTGCCAACTTCTTCGCTGGTGAGGAAGAGGTCTGATCCCACTGTATGCCCCTCCCTTACGCAGCAGCAGCCGTCCTGCGCGGCGGGATTGCCTCAGCCTTGTCAGCCTCAGGCTGGGTCGGTACCCCGAAGTACCAATCAACCGCCCGAGGTGTATCTGCATTCTCAAAATGTTGACGTGCATCGGGAACGATAAATTGACTTGGAAAGGTTTGATGCTTCTCATAGCAGTCCGTCAGATCGTCAAAGTACGCCTCATTGGCCGTGCCAGTTTGGAGTCGACGCAGTCCCGCGACGATGTCTTTCGCTTTGCGGAATTGGTCTCGCAGAATCGTGTTTTGCTGATAAAGAAGTTGGATTTCATTGATCATTTCGCACTCGATCAATGAGCGTCCGTACTGGGTTTCCCAGTAGAGCGCCAAAACTACAGCCTTGGGCACGCGAGTAGTTCCATGGCGCCAGTTGTCAATCGTCCTTGAACAAACGCCTAAGATTTCGCGGACGCGCTTTCTCCCCAATTCGGCGTAGAAAACGTCGAACAAGCCTTCGTAGTTGTTTCCAATTTCGGTGGATGCAGAGAGCATGACTGCCTCATGTGGTTTGCTTTACGAGCAGACGGCGCAGTTCCATGGCGCGGGCTTGAGAGCAGCGCAGGTATTCGCGGATGCTGGAGATACTGGGACGGCACTCGCCTCGCTCAACAGCAAAACGAATCCGGTCAAGGTCCGGCTGATATGTCGCAAGAGTCGATGCGGTCCGTTGGGGCGCGATTCCAAGAAACCAGAAAAGGCAACCAAGGAACTCCACCAGTGCGGCCAACAGGCCATTGAAGCCGAGCAAAACCCTGTCCTCGGGCCAACCGGTGGCTCGGGTGATCGCTTGCATTACTGGATCTGCTACAGCGCGATTCCCTGCGCTGCTGACCGTGGTGGACGCAAGGTTTACCAAGTCATCGCGCAACCGCGCGGCGCGCTGCGATTCCGCCAGTTCGATTTCGAGGCGCTGAACGAGTTCGGGCGCTGCAAACGGGTCGGCCTTAGCGCGGGCAAGCTGTGCGGCGACGGTGACGGTCGGCCGTGCGCGGATGGTGCTGAGCGTGGCCTCTATGGCCTGTCGTTTGTCTTCTATGGCATCGGCTTGGGCCTTCATGGTAGGCATAACCTTGGCATCGGCGGATGCTTGCCATGCACTCATGAAAAAGACCGCATGCCCGAAGATTGCCGCGACCAGGCATAGAAGCCATACCGGAGCAGCAATCAGCAGCAGCCGTCCCGCCTGATGTGTGAGGGCGGGCAGCAAGTGAACTGCCAGCACCAGGCACACGGACAAGGCCGCAAGAATGATCTTGTCGGCCTGCGTCTCTGCGCGTGTCAGGGAACTGGCGACAGACATGGCAAGAGCCGTTGCTGTCATGACCAGCGCCAAAGCGATGGAAAGGTGCCGCATGGTTGTGCCCTGATTCATCGGGCTTGGGCAAGGGTGAACGCTTGCACAAACTTCGCCTGAGTCATCACGACAGTGGCTTGCCCTTCCTTGCCGGGCTTGGTGCGGGTGTTGATTTCGTAAACGCCGGGGGCTTTGTGCTTTTTCACCTCTGCGAAAACTTCATCACTGGCCTGCACCTTCATCGGCGCATCGCCAACGGCGTTCGGTGTCTCCACCTGGTAATCGTTGATGTAGTGGATGGTGCAACCCTTGCGGATTTCGCCGGTTCTTTCGTCGGCCATTTCCCATTTCGCAGCGCGGAGAATCAAAACGGTTTCGCTCATGGTGGTTTCCTTTCGGGGGTGGCCTCATGCGGCCAGTTGGAGTAATCCACGCTCATAACTGAGCGCAGGTCTTTCGCGCACCGGGACACAGCAGCGCCTCGGATTCGCACGAACGGGGGAGAAGTCAACGGGCAAGAGTTGCCCCTGACGCTCGATGAGTTGAACATCGGTGGTTAGCCACGAAACGCCGGCATCGACCAGTTGCTTGCGACGGCGATAGAACGTGGGGCGGGAGTTGCGCTTTCTTGTGTCCTCCTCACCGTGAGTGGCGAGGTTGAACCAGAACCCATGCAACAGGCCCGCAAGCTCAGGGGAATAGTGGGCTTCCAGACGGTCTCGCACGGCCAAGCTGGTACGCACGATTTGGGTGGCGTCCTTACCTTCGCGCAGCAGGCGGGAAATTTCCTTGTCGAAGACTTCGTGCAGATAGGCCGCGCTGACTTCATGCACCTTGGGCCGGTGTCCAAAGTCGTAGTCCAGCTTCTCCGCGTGAATCTCCACCTCGGCGCGCAGGCGGTTGTTTGCTAGACGCTGTAGGGCTGCTACCTTGCGTGACGCCTGCGACTGCGCCCACTGCTCGGGTGCATGTCGGGGGCGGTTCTGTTGGTACAGGCTTCGCATGACCACGTAAAGCCGCTTGCGGTCATGCTTTCCGAATTCCGGTCCTTTGTGATAGAGCTTGATCGTTGTGGTGGTGCCGGGGATGAAAACGGCCTCATTTCCGTACTTCTGCATCTTGCGACGCGGAAAAGCGATGTGATGAATCCCCTCAAAAAACTCCTGCACTGCCTGGTAAGACAAATGGAAGTTCTCGGCCCAGTCCACGCGCTGCACTGTCCAATGCTTCGTATCGGGTAGCGGTACGCCTAGAAGGTGTTGCAGCAGGTCTCGCAAGCGTTTCGATGCGTCTGACAGGTCGTTTAACCCGCCATACACGTTATGGCCATTGAGGATCTTCGCTATCGAGCACTCGATGACCAGGTACGGCGTGCAAGGGTGCCACTCAGGTTTCCCGGACTTGGATTTGATGCAGTCCTCATACATGGGCTTAACCATGATCCGGGAGTCAAATGACCCCAGCAGGTTCGTACGGGTGACCTCCCAGACCCGTTCCCCGGTTTCGTTTTGGATGCGGCAGTAGCTTTCGCCTTGTGCCCGGATTCGGTCAACGATGGTGCGCTGCATGGGGGGTGTCCTGAGCCTTACCGTGTCCAGTGGCATTTCCGGGCCTGTCTCACTGGTGAGACTCATACGGGGTGTTACTTCCCGTGAGGGGAAGAATTCGAGCCTTTTGCAAGGCCGACTCGGAACCGCGAGGGCTGGAATTCGGCCTTGAGAAAGGACGGCGAATGGGCGGGGCAATCGGCGCGGGTGCATGAGCGCGCAAAGCGCGCTGGGCTGGCGAAGACCACCAGGCAAACGGCTTGGCGGGCGTGCCTGCGCTGGCAGAGCACGCCACCATCTGGACTGACGGGCTTCCCTCGCCCCCCGTGTGCGCCTTCGCGCCCACGGGTGCCCCGCTCGGCGCTCCGCAGCGGCCCGTCATACCGGCACCTCGGCGTGCGACGGTCCCTGCTTGGCAGTACAAGGCATGCCACCGGGCAGGTACTCCGGCCACAACGCAGGCACGCTAGCGGTAGCCCTAGCCCTACCGCCCCTAGCGGTAGCGCTACGCCGGGCTAGGAGGGCCACGGCCTCCGGTAAAACGTCTCGAATCGGGCGAAGGCCCGCGTAAGAACAGGCGTTTGACGGCTTGGAACGCATCGGAGCCTCCGTCAAACTTGCTTCTTTGGAGCGTCCGAAGCGGGCCGGGTCATGATGACCCATGCCGCAATCAGTCCCAGCACGCCCACGGCCAGGAGTGCGCCGCGGCTAGAACCTGCAACCATGGAAACGGGAACGGCGACGGTACTCATGCGGCCTCCGCTTCGGGCTCGGCCATGACGGCAACAGGGATCAGATCGCTCAGGGGCGATGACGCGATGTAGCTGTAGAACCAGTCGCCCAGCGTCTTGGGTTTGCTGGCTTCGGGCAGCGTGCTGGGCAGAAGGTTCTTGCCTTGCAGCATCAAGAACGCGATATGGCTCAAGGCCAGAAGCCCGAACAATTCGCGGATGGCGCCTTCGGTTTCGATGGAGAACTCTCCGCCGAACATGCCGCCGCTCTTGAAGTCGGACTCAAGGATGGCCGCCACCTTGACCCGGTTGGCTTCGATCAGGTCGAACAGCTTTTCGGCTGCATTCTTGGGTAAGTCCGGGTCCAGCAGGATGGCCGGGCGGGACACCTGGCTGATGCGCGGTGCCTCCTCCATCTCAGAGGTGGGCATCTCAACGCCCTGGGCCGTGTACTGGGCCTCAAGGAAGTTTCGAAGCTCGATTTGCTGGGTCAGAGCAAGTTCGCGCTTTTCGTTGCGGAACTCGCTGATGTAGGCCTTGGGGATGCCTGTGCTTTCGGCAATGACCGCAACCGTGAGGTTGAGGTCTTTGGCAGCTTGCCGTAGCTGCTCGGGCGTGATGCCCTTGGGGGAAGTGCTCATATAAACTCCGTGTCGTCAAAATTGACGTAATGGAGTTTACATACCTGACTTCTAACTTGTCAAATTTTACGACTGTCTTTTGTTGGAAATTAAGACTTTTCTTCCTTCGGATCGGAATAAAGGGCGGCTTCTTTATTCAAAATTTCGCCGTTCTCATCCAGGCGAAAGCGGTTTCCGATGTTGGTTGTACTTTCGGCGGAAATCTCCTGGGCAATTTCCTCCAAGCTTTTGGATTCATCAAACTCTCGGGAGTAGCTGCGCAAGGCCGCAACGAACGCTTCGCGAAACATCCAATCGGCACTGACTAGAGCGGATAGTCGCATGTCGCCTAACTGGCGGCCCGCAAGAGAGAGAACTAAGCTTTGAAGTGCATCGCGCTCGTGACCTTTCAATGCCATTAGGGCCAAGGCTGTTCGCAAAACTCCGTCAAGCTCCCTCTCCCTTCCCAGGGCAAACAGTTCCATGCTGGGTTGGCCAACAGCGGAGGCACTTTCACTGCCGTAAATCAGCCAACTTGGGGTGATGCGCAAAACTTCGCAGAGCAATTTGATCTCTCGAAGTCCAGGCCGGGTGGTACCTTGTTCGTAAGCAATGATGGCCGTACGTGAGATTCCCTTTTTTTCAGGGTCAACCATCTTCGTGCGGGCGGCGACGACGTTTTGGGTAAAGGCACGTTCCTCTCGCGCTACTTTTAGGCGCTCGCCTACCTCCCTATCACCGTCGGGGGGCAGTTGTGTTGTGGTCGTTGCGGGGGTGTTCAAAGCGTTCTACAAAACAAAACAAGCCAAAGGATACACGGGGCTTGGCCGGGGGAGTGCGGCACATGATTTGTAGATGGTTTATGATGCAAGTCGTTGTCGGGTCGGAAGAAATAGATAGATTGAAAATCCGCGTGTCGGTGGTTCGATTCCGCCCCAGGCCACCAGAACTTCCTCAAAAAGCCATCCCCGTTCAGGGATGGCTTTTTGTTTTCAACGCCGTCCCGGTGCCTTGAGCCGCGGCCGAGCCCGATTTCTGGCGGTTTCCCCAGCGGCCCAGCGCCGTTTTCTTGCCTGAAACCAGCCGCCTCACCGTGGGGCGTGTGACTGGTTCACGTTCATGCATCGGTCAGCCCTGTTGTCCAGGTGGCGCAGGGCCGATGCGTCTCGCGCTCACGCGCCATCTCACCAGGAGTACTCCATGAACCTCGACACTTCCGCGACCGATCACGCCGCGTCCATGGCCTATGTCATGAGCACCCTGAGCACCCGCACGTTGCACCACTTCGCGCAGGAGGCCAAGCTGAATGGTGAAAGCCTGAAGGACGCCTTTGAGCGTTATGAGATCGACTATGCCTGGTACGTGCTCGGTTCGGACCGTTTGCGCGACGCTACGTTGGACAGCCTCACCCAGAGGCACCACTACACGGCGACCGAGGCGCAGCGGGAAAGTCTCGCGGGCGTCCTGAAGGCCGCGGCCGAGGCCCAGGCGCCGGAATTGCTGATGAGCTTTGACAATGACGTGCCGGACCGGCTGGCCGATTTTCTGCTGGCGTCTTGGGGTGGCGCTGTGGCGCCTCTGCCCGTGGCCGACCGTTGAGCGCCGCCTGATCGCAGGAAACGTGCACTGCTCCTAACCGAGCCGCTTTCAATCACGGCGCGCTCGCGTCCAGCGCTCACGCTTCTGTTTCTGCCAGGGTTTGTCACGCCTTGCCCTCAGGCTCGGAACCGGTACACCCCATCCGCATCCCGCGTGCGGCGCAGTTGACCTTCGTGCCACAGCGCATGCAGGTGAGCGATGGCTTCGCCCATGGCGAAGGTGGTCTGGTGCAAATCCAGTTTGCGCTTGAACATCACCGGCAGGATGTCGGCCGCGCACTGGGGGCGCTCGGCGCAGGCGGCCATGACCTCGGCCAAGCGGTCGCGGTGGTGGTCATGCAATTGCCGGATGCGCTTGTGCAGGCCGGTGAAGGGCTTGCCGTGCGAGGGCAGGGTGAGCGTGGCCGTGGGCAGGCACTGGAGCTTGTCGATGGATTGCAGGAACTGCTTCAAGGGGTTGGATTCCGGTTCCGACTCGAACACGCTGATGTTGCTGGAGATGCGTGGCAGCATCATGTCTCCGCCGATCAACAGCCCCTGCGCCTCGTTGTACAGCGCGATGTGCTCGGGCGAATGCCCATGTCCGCTGATGCAGCGCCATGCGTGCGCCCCAATGCGCACCAGGTCACCGTCCATCAGGCGCACGAACTGCGTGGGCACGGCAGGCACCAGGCTGGGGTAATACAAGGCGCGTTCGCGCACTTTGTCCATGGACTCCGGGTCGCGCAACCCGTGGGCGGCGAAGAACACGGCCGCGCCCTCGCCACCGAAACCATTGCTGCCGGCGGAGCCAATGCGCGCCAGGTAATAGTCCGTCGCGCTCATCCACAGCCGACAAGGCCGCTCGGGGGTGCTCCAGCGCGCGCACAACCAGTGCGCCAGGCCCACGTGGTCGGGGTGCATGTGGGTCACGATCACGCGCAGGATGGGCAAGCCTTCCAACGCGTTGGCGAAGATCTGCTCCCACAGGGCCTTGGACTCGTCTCGGCTGACGCAGCAGTCCACCACCGTCCAACCTTGCAGCAGGCCGTTGGGGCCTTCCATCTCGTCGCGCAGCAGCCAGAGGTTGATGTGGTCCAGTGCGAAGGGAAGCGACATCCGTATCCAGCGCACGCCCGGCGCGACCTCCAGAGCGCCGCCAGCCACGGGCAAGGTGTCTCCCAGCGGGTAATGCAGTTCGCGTTCGAATTCGTTCATGCGCAGCCTGAGTGTCCAAGGAGCGGGCCATTGTATGCAGCAGGTGCGTTTCCCGCTCTGTGGTCGAGATGCGATGCGATGGCCCGGCCGTCAGTGCAAGGGACATCAGGGACAATGCGCGGATGAGCAAAACCCCCGCCGATCTATTCGCCCACAACCGCGCCTGGGCCGCGCAAATGGAGCGCGAGCGTCCTGGTTTCTTCAGCGGCCTGCGCGCGCAGCAGCAGCCCAAGTACATGTGGATCGGCTGTTCCGACAGCCGCGTGCCCGCCAACCAGATCACGGGCTTGGAGCCCGGTGAAGTTTTCGTGCACCGCAACGTGGCCAACATCGTCGTGCCGTCCGACCTCAACGTGCTGTCCACCGTGCAGTTCGCCGTGGAGCGCCTCAAGGTCGAGCACATCATGGTCGTGGGGCACTACGGCTGCAGCGGTGTGCAGGCCGCGCTGGAAGGCGCGCGCATCGGTCTGGCCGACAACTGGCTGCGCCACATCATGGACGTGCGTGACCGCCACCGCGCCCTGCTCGACAGCCTGCCCGAGAAGTTCCGCCATGACGCCTTGGTGGAACTCAACGCCATCGAACAGGTGGTGAACGTGGCCCAG
The DNA here is from genome assembly GCF_046452315.1 of Hylemonella sp. W303a. NCBI lineage: Bacteria > Pseudomonadati > Pseudomonadota > Betaproteobacteria > Burkholderiales > Comamonadaceae > Hylemonella > Hylemonella sp. W303a. The sequence goes on from NZ_JBKFDG010000001.1 coordinate 27,736, forward strand.
ACCACCGTCATGCTCGATGCCTGGTCCCGCGGCCAGAAGGTCACCCTGCATGGCTGGGTCTTTGGCTTGCACGACGGCCTGCTCCAGGACCTCAAGATCAACGTGGACAGCACCGAGGCCCTGGAAGACACCTACCGCCAGGCCCTGGCGGCGGTGGCGGTGATGCCGCGCGGCTGAGAACGGAATTCACCCTGGATGCCAGGGCGCGGCACGTGCGCAGGCGTGTTCAGCATGCCGTTTCTCATCGGCACCAAGTTCCTGTACAGTCCCCGCTGCCCGGGGTGCAGGCCTGACCTGCTGAGACGGTGATCCGAACCCGCGAACTTGATCCGGTTTGTACCGGCGTAAGAAGAGCCTGACCAGCAGCCTGTGTTTTCGCACGCTCGCGTTGTTTCTCCCAGCGAGCATTCGTAGCCTCCGCTGCCTGTCTGTCCCGCCTTGCTGGCCTGGGGAACTCCCCCTCCATCCACGGTTCGCGTTCGATGAACCATCGCGCAGATCGTCCGCTCCGAGCAATTCCTCAACTTGCACGGAGACTGACTGATGAACGCACCGGATCGCCTCGACCAATTCCTCAACCTCACGCGCACGCCGTTACCGGCTTCGCGCAAGACCTGGCTGACGGGCTCGCGGCCCGACTTGCGCGTGCCCCTGCGCGAAATCGCGCTGAGCAATGGCGAGCGCGTCACGGTCTACGACACCTCGGGGCCCTACACGGACCCGCAAGCCGCCATCGACGTGCGCAAGGGCCTGCCCGCGCTGCGCGAGCGCTGGATCGCCGAGCGGGGTGACACCGAAACCTACACCGGCCGCGCGCCCTACGCGCTGGACGATGGGCTCAAGCGCGGCGAGACCGACGCCCTGGCCGCGCTGCGTGCCGAGGCCGCGGGTTTGCAGCGCGCGCCCCGGCGAGCAAAGCTCGGCGTCAACGTGACACAGATGCATTACGCCCGCCGCGGCATCGTGACGCCCGAGATGGAGTTCGTCGCCTTGCGCGAGAACCAGCGCCTCGAATGGACCCGTGCCTACATGGCCGACGCCACGCGCGAACAGCGCCTGGCGGGCCACAGCTTCGGCGCCAGCATTCCGCAGGTGGTCACGCCCGAGTTCGTGCGCGACGAGGTGGCGCGCGGGCGAGCCATCATCCCAGCCAACATCAACCACCCCGAGCTGGAACCCATGGCCATCGGGCGCAACTTCCTGGTCAAGGTCAACGCCAACATCGGCAATTCGGCCGTCACATCGACCATCGAGGAGGAGGTGGAAAAGCTCGTGTGGGCCACGCGCTGGGGCGCGGACACGGTGATGGACCTGTCCACAGGCCAATACATCCACACCACCCGCGACTGGATTGTGCGCAACTCGCCCGTGCCCATCGGCACCGTGCCCATCTACCAGGCGCTGGAGAAGGTGGGCGGCGTGGCCGAGGACCTGACCTGGGACATCTTCCGCGACACGTTGATCGAGCAGGCCGAGCAAGGTGTGGACTACTTCACCATCCATGCGGGCGTGCGCCTGCCCTTCATCCACCTCACGGCCAACCGCGTGACGGGCATCGTCTCGCGCGGTGGCTCCATCATGGCCAAGTGGTGCATCGCGCACCACCAGGAGAGCTTCCTCTACACGCGCTTCGAGGAGATCTGCGAGATCATGAAGGCCTACGACGTGAGCTTCTCGCTCGGTGACGGCCTGCGCCCTGGCAGCGGCGCCGACGCCAACGACGAAGCGCAGTTCGCCGAGTTGCGCACCTTGGGCGAGCTGACGCAGATTGCCTGGAAGCACGAGGTTCAGACCATGATCGAAGGCCCTGGCCACGTGCCTATGCACATGATCCAGGCCAATATGACCGAGCAGCTGAAGCACTGTGGCGAAGCGCCGTTCTACACGCTGGGGCCGTTGACGACGGACATCGCACCCGGCTACGACCACATCACCAGCGGCATCGGCGCAGCCATGATCGGCTGGTTCGGCACGGCCATGCTCTGCTACGTCACACCCAAGGAACACCTGGGTCTGCCCGACCGCGAGGACGTGAAGACCGGCCTCATCACCTACAAGATCGCAGCGCATGCGGCGGACGTGGCCAAGGGCCACCCGGGGGCGCGGGCGCGAGACGACGCGCTGTCCAAGGCGCGCTTTGAGTTCCGCTGGATGGACCAGTTCAACCTCTCGCTGGACCCGGACACCGCGCAGAAATTCCATGACGAGACCTTGCCCAAGGACGCGGCCAAGGTGGCGCATTTCTGCTCCATGTGCGGACCGAAGTTCTGTTCCATGAAGATCACGCAGGAGGTGCGTGAGTTCGCCCAGACGCAGGGCGTGAGCGAGTCTCAGGCATTTGACGCGGGCATGGCGCAGAAGTCGGCCGAGTTCCGCCGCCAGGGTGCCGAGATCTACATCCCCGTGGCTCGCGCGGACTGATCCGCCTGCGGGCTCGCCCGCGCCTGCCGCCGGAATTCCGAAGGGCTTTGCCCTGTCCAGGCGCGGAAGGCGCGGGCGAAGCTCTTCTCGTTGCGAAAACCCGCGTCCTGGGCGATTTGCTTGATTGAGCGGTGGCTGCGCCGCAGCAGTTCCACGGCCCGGCCGCGCCGCGCCTCGTCCTTCAGCGCCTGCAGTGTCAGCCCTTCGGCCTGCAACTGCCGGTGCAGGCTGCGGGCAGAGATGTGCAGCTGCGCCGCCAGCGTCTGTGCGGTGCAGCCGGGGCCGGGCGCGCGCAAGGCCTCGCGCACCTGCTGCCCGAGCAGGCGGTCGCGCCGGTAGGGACGCACCGTCAACGGCAGGGCGCGTTGCAGCATGGCGCGCAGCGCGGCCTCGTCGCGCCGCAGGGGCAGGGCCAGGTAGCTGGCGTCGAAGGACAGGCCGGCCTGTTGCACCGGCGCCTGCGGCGTGTCGAAACGCGCGGGGCCGGGGAACATCAGTGCATAAGCGTCGGCATGTGCGGGCGCGGCATAGGGGAAACATACCGAGCGCAGGGCCAGGCCCGAGTCGATGGCCCAGCTCGCGAATCCGAGCAGAAAGCGCAGGGTGGACACCAGGCAGAACTCGCGCAGGGCCGGGGCGGGAAAGACGCCGGGCCGGCGCTCCTCGATCCACACCGAGGCCAGACCTTGCGTCACTTCCAGGCGCAGCACGATGTCGTCCACCAGCAGGCGGTGGTGGCGGCACCAGCGTTTGAGCGCCACGCCCAGGTCGGGCGCCGTGATGGACGCGCGGCACAACAGGCCGTGGCTGCCCCAGGGCAGCTTGCGGCTGAACCAGCCCAGGGCCTCGTCGTCCAGCTCCTGCATGGCGTGCGCGTTGAGCGCTTCGAACTGCGCGGCGTTGACTCGGGCATCCGGGCGTGCCAGTTCCGATGGCGTGATTTGTGCCGCCTGCAGGGCGTGCGACGGGTCCATGCCCTGGTCACCGTAGGCCTGCACGATGGCCCGCACAAAGGCCATGGGCGTGGCGGCTCGCCCGGCCTTGCCTCTCCTGGCGGATCGGGATGTGGCGGTGGCGCTGGAGGCGGTGCGCGGCATCGTGTATGGGGACCCGACTGGATGGCCGGGATGCGGATCGGTCGGTCGGCTGGGGCTTACCCTGGGTTCGGTACTGTGGCGTGATTTGCAACCATTCTGGCACCAAATGCGCCGCCATAGCGCCTAAGCTGCGGAGCCAGAAACTCGCTTCCAGGCCGCAGGCCTGGGGTCGGAACGGACAAAAAAGAGCAAAGGCCGTCAGGCCCAGGAGACAAGCGCATGCCCGCACGCCCCTTGCCCGGCCTGGATTTCGGCCTGGGCGACACCTTGAACCAACTGCGCCAGGCCGTGGCCGACTTCTGCGCCGACCAGATCGCCCCGCGCGCCGCAGCCATCGACCGGGACAACCATTTCCCGCGCGAGCTCTGGGCTCGGCTGGGCAGCATGGGGCTGCACGGCATGACGGTGGCCGAGGAATACGGCGGGGTCGACCTGGGCTACTTGGCCCACATCATCGCCATGGAGGAAGTCTCGCGCGCCTCGGCCTCGGTGGGTTTGTCCTACGGCGCGCATTCCAACCTCTGCGTCAACCAGATCCACCGCAACGGCAGCGAGGCGCAGAAGAGGAAGTACCTGCCCAAGCTGATCAGCGGCGAGCATGTCGGTGCGCTGGCCATGAGCGAACCCAACGCGGGCAGTGACGTCGTGAGCATGAAGCTCAAGGCCGAGCCCAAGAACGGCTACTACCTGCTCAGCGGCGGCAAGATGTGGATCACCAATGGCGGGGACGCCGACGTGCTGGTCGTTTACGCGAAAAACGAACCCGAGCTCGGCGCCCGCGGCATGACCGCTTTCATCGTCGAGAAAGGCTGGCCGGGCTTCACGCACGGCGCCAAGCTGGACAAGCTGGGCATGCGCGGCAGCAATACCTACCCGCTCTTTTTCGACCGCTGCGAAGTGCCCGAAGCCAATGTGCTGGGCGGGGTGGGCAAGGGCGCCAAGGTGCTGATGAGCGGGCTGGACTATGAACGCGCCGTCCTCAGCGGCGGGCCATTGGGCATCATGGCTGCCTGCATGGACGCGGTGCTGCCCTATGTGCACGAGCGCCAGCAGTTCGGCCAGAGCATCGGCGAGTTCCAGCTGATGCAGGGCAAGCTGGCCGACATGTACAGCACCTGGCAGGCCTGCCGCGCCTACGTCTACGCCGTGGGCCGCGCCTGCGACGGGGCCGCGCATGCGCGCACCCTGCGCAAGGACGCGGCGGGAGCCATCCTCTACGCCGCCGAGAAAGCGACGTGGATGGCGGGCGAGGCCATCCAGGCGCTCGGTGGCGTGGGCTACACCCGTGACTTCCCGGTCGAGCGCCTGTGGCGTGACGCCAAGCTCTACGAGATCGGCGCGGGCACGTCGGAGATTCGCCGCATGCTGATTGGCCGCGAGCTGTACGCCGAGACGGCCTGAGCCTCACGCGGACGAAGATCACACGTCACACGCCTCGAACCCACGGGCCGCCATGAGCCAGCTGATTTCCCAACTCAATCCGCGCTCGGAAGCCTTCCAGGCCAACGCTGCGGCGATGCGTGCTCTGGTGGATGACCTGCGCGCGCAGTTCGCCCGCGTGGAACAGGGCGGCGGTGAAACCGCCCGCGCGAAACATGTCGCGCGTGGCAAGCTGCTACCGCGCGAGCGCGTGCAGCAATTGCTGGACCCCGGCTCGCCCTTCCTGGAAATCGCTCCGCTGGCCGCGCATGCGATGTACGGCGACGAAGCACCCGGCGCGGGCCTGATCGCGGGCATCGGCCGCGTGAGCGGGGTGGACTGCATGATCGTCTGCAACGACGCCACGGTGAAGGGCGGCACCTATTACCCCATGACGGTCAAGAAGCACCTGCGTGCGCAGGAGATCGCGCAAGCCAACCGGCTGCCCTGCATCTACCTGGTTGACTCGGGCGGGGCCAACCTGCCGAACCAGGACGAGGTGTTCCCTGATCGCGACCACTTCGGGCGCATCTTCTACAACCAGGCGAACATGAGCGCGAAAGGCATCGCGCAGATCGCCGTGGTCATGGGCAGCTGCACCGCGGGCGGCGCCTATGTGCCGGCCATGAGCGACGAGTCCATCATCGTGCAGGGTCAGGGCACCATCTTCCTGGGGGGGCCGCCGCTGGTGAAGGCCGCCACGGGAGAGGTGGTGAGTGCCGAAGACCTGGGCGGCGGCGATGTGCACACGCGGCTGTCGGGCGTGGCCGATCATCTGGCCCGTGACGACCTGCACGCCTTGGTCTTGGCCCGGCGGGCGGTGGCGAACCTGAACGTCCCGCGCGAGGCCCCATCAACCGGTGCGGACCTCGCGCCCAGGCCCCCTGTCTATGCCGCCGAAGAGCTGCACGGCATCATTCCCATGGACGCCTCGGGCCAGCAGAGTCGCAAACCTTTCGACGTGCGCGAAGTCATCGCCCGCATCGTCGATGGCTCAGAGTTCCACGAGTTCAAGGCCCGTTTCGGCGCCACCCTGGTCTGTGGCTTCGCCCACATCGAGGGCATGCCGGTGGGCATCGTGGCGAACAACGGCATCCTGTTCAGCGAAAGCGCGCAGAAAGGCGCGCACTTCATCGAGCTCTGCGGCCAACGCAAGGTGCCCTTGGTCTTCCTGCAGAACATCACCGGTTTCATGGTGGGCCGTAAATACGAGAACGAGGGCATCGCCCGCCACGGCGCCAAGATGGTGACGGCGGTGGCCACGGTCAACGTGCCCAAGTTCACCGTCATCATCGGCGGCAGTTTTGGCGCGGGCAATTACGGCATGTGCGGGCGAGCTTTCTCGCCGCGTTTCCTCTGGATGTGGCCCAACGCGCGCATCGGCGTCATGGGCGGTGAACAGGCCGCCAGCGTGCTGGCCACCGTCAAGCGCGATGGCATCGAAGCCAAGGGCGGGGTGTGGAGTGCCGAAGAAGAGGCCGCCTTCAAGGCACCCATCCAGGCGCAGTACGAACAGCAGGGCCACCCGTACTACGCGACGGCGCGGCTCTGGGACGACGGCATCATCGACCCTGCCGACACGCGCCGCGTGCTGGCCCTGGGCCTGGCGGCGGCGCGGCATGCGCCGGTGCCCGAACCGAAGTTCGGTGTGTTCCGCATGTGAGCGGGCCCATGCGACCCAGAAGGCACTTCAGGAGGCAAGGCGCATGAAAGACTTCACGACGCTGGAGGTGGACCTGCAAGGCCCCGTCGCTCGCATCTGGCTCAAGCAACCGGAGACGCGCAACGCCTTTGACGACGCGATCATCACCGGGCTGACGCGCGCCTTCACCCTCGCCAGCGAGGCGCGCGAGGTGCGCGTCGTGGTGCTGGGCGCGCATGGCCCGGCCTTCTGCGCGGGCGCCAACCTGCGCTGGATGCAGCGCATGGCGGGCTACACGCGCGAGGACAACCTGGCCGACGCCGCCCGCTTGGCGGACATGCTGCGCACCATTGCCGAATGCCCCAAGCCCGTCATCGCCCGCGTGCAAGGCGACGCCTACGCGGGCGGCGTGGGCCTGGTGGCGGCCTGTGACATCGCTGTGAGCGCTGACACCGCGGGCTACTGCCTGAGCGAAACCCGCATCGGCCTCGTGCCCGCGACCGTCAGTCCTTATGTACTGCGCGCCATGGGCGCGCGCGCGGCGCAGCGTTACTTCCTCACCGCTGAACGTTTTGACGCCACCGAGGCGCACCGCATCGGCCTGGTCCACGAGGTGGTGGCCACCGAGGCCCTGGACGCCAAGGTGGACGAACTGGCTCAGGTCTTGTGCGCCAACGGACCCATGGCCGTGCGTGCGTGCAAGCGTCTGATCGCCGAAGTGGCCGGGCGCCCCATCGATCAAGCCCTGATCGACTGGACGGTCGAAGGCATCGCCGACATCCGCGCCAGCAGCGAAGGCCGCGAAGGCGTGCTGGCTTTCCTGGAAAAACGCAAGCCGTCCTGGCTGGGGTGAGGGAGTTTAGGGATGTTCAAAAAAATACTCATCGCCAACAGAGGTGACCAGCGGCGTAGCCGCGCAGTAGCGAAGCTCAATCGCATGGCACGCGCAGCGTGCATGGGCGATTCCACCGCGGGGGCATGGCATGTTTAAGAAGATCCTCATCGCCAACCGCGGCGAAATCGCCTGCCGTGTCGCCGCGACCGCGCGGCGCCTGGGCATCCGCACCGTGGCTGTGTATTCGGATGCCGACGTGAATGCCAAGCATGTGCGCGCCTGCGACGAGGCGGTGGCGATCAGCGCCATGCCCGGCGGCAACGCACCGAAAGACAGCTACCTGCGTGTCGAAGCCATCTTGGCGGCAGCGCGCGCCACGCAAGCGCAAGCGGTTCATCCCGGCTACGGTTTCCTGTCCGAGAACGAGGACTTCGCGCGTGCCTGCGCAGCCTCGGGCTTGGTTTTCATCGGCCCGCCGCCGTCGGCCATTCAAGCCATGGGCTTGAAGGCCGAAGCCAAGCGCCTGATGGAACATGCCGGCGTGCCCTTGGTGCCCGGTTACCACGGCGCGGACCAGAGCCCGGAGCTGCTGCGGCGCGAGGCCGAGGCCATCGGCTACCCGGTGCTGATCAAAGCCAGCGCGGGCGGCGGTGGCAAAGGCATGCGCGTGGTCGAGCGTGCCCAGGATTTCGACGCCGCGCTCGAGGCCTGCCGGCGCGAGGCCGCGCGCAGTTTCGGCGATGACGCGGTGCTGATCGAAAAATACCTGCGGCGACCACGTCATATCGAAATCCAGGTCTTCACCGACACCCAGGGCCAAGGCGTCTACCTGTTCGAGCGCGATTGCTCCGTGCAGCGTCGGCATCAAAAGGTGTTGGAAGAAGCCCCAGCAACGGGAATGTCGGACACGCTGCGACGCCAGATGGGCCGCGCGGCGCTCAGCGCAGCGCAGGCCGTCGGTTACGTGGGCGCGGGCACGGTGGAGTTCATCGTGGAGCCGCCGAACGACGACGATGCGCCTGGGTCAGCGTCACCGACTGCGGGAACGCGAACGGCAGCCATGAAGTTCTACTTCATGGAGATGAACACCCGATTGCAGGTCGAACACCCGGTGACGGAAGCCATCACCGGTCTGGACTTGGTGGAGTGGCAGCTGCGCGTGGCGGCGGGCCAGTCCCTGCCCTTGACGCAGGACCAATTGCGCATCAACGGCCATGCCATCGAGGCGCGCCTGTGCGCGGAAAACCCGGAGACCGGATTTCTGCCCGCCACCGGGCGCCTCGCCGTCTACCGCAAGCCGCCCGCCGCTGGCTTCATGCGGGCCGACGCGGGCACGGATTTCGTGCGCGTGGACGACGGCGTGGAAGAAGGCGACGAGATCACGCCCTGGTACGACCCCATGATCGCCAAGCTGATCGTGCACGGCGCCACGCGCGAGGAGGCGCTGGCCCGGCTGGACGCGGCGCTGGCGCGGGTGCGCATCGTCGGCGTGGCCAACAACGTGCAATTCCTGCGCCACCTGCTCGCCACCCCCTCGTTCGCCCAGGCCCGGTTGGACACTCGCTTGATCGAGCGCGAGAGCGCTCGGCTGTTCGGGCTTGAGTCGTTGAGTCTGCCTTGGCGGGTCGCGGCCGTGGTGGCGCGTGTGCTGGCGGACGAGGCCGATCCGGCCGTGGGCGCGCACCCCATCACCCCCTCGTCACCCTACGCGCGACGGGACGGCTGGCGGGCCTGGGGTCAGGCCACGCGCCGCTTTGATTTCGTGTTCCATGAACAAGCGGTGCACGCGCTCTTGCGTTACGGCCCCGCCGAGCAACGGCACCTGACGGTCCGTTGGGGAGCGGACAGGGCCGAGGGCACGCTCTCATTCCAGCCGCTGTCAGAGGGCATGTTGGACCTGAGCTGGGCGGGCGACCGACGAGGCGTGGCCGTCCATCGGCACCAGTCGCAATGGCAGGTCTTCACCGCCGAGGGGGCGGGTGGCATCACCCAGATTGATCCGCTGAGCGATGCGCAGGCGCCCTCCGAAGTCGCGGGGCGGCTGGTGGCACCCATGCCCGGCAAGGTGCTGTCTTTCGCGGCCCGATTGGGGGAGCAGGTGCGCAAAGGGCAGGTGCTGGCCGTGATGGAAGCCATGAAGATGGAACATGCCATCACCGCTCCAGCGGACGGCACGGTGGAAGTGCTGCTCTACGCCCCGGGCGATCAAGTGGCCGAGGGCGCGGAGCTGCTGCGGCTGGTGTCTTCCGTGTCCCCAGAGGGCGCCGCTGTGCCTGGCCCCTGACAGGGACAGGGCGGTTTCAATGTCGTGATCGTTGTGTCGACCCTGTTCAGAGAGACGCCATGAATCTTCCATCCCGTGTCCAACTGGTCGACGTGGGCCCCCGCGACGGTCTGCAAAACGAAAAGCAGGCCGTGCCGGCTTCGGTCAAGGTCGAGCTGGTGCAGCGCCTGCAGGCGGCGGGCCTGAAGGAAATCGAGGTCACCAGCTTCGTCAGCCCGAAGTGGGTGCCGCAGATGGCGGACAACGCCGAGGTCATGCGCGGTCTGCGACGACATCTCAGGGCACCAAGGGATGTGCGTTATGCGGTGCTCGTGCCCAATATGAAGGGCCTGGAGGCTGCGCTGGCCGCGCCGCGCGAGGCATGGCCGGACGAAGTCGTCGTGTTCGGTTCGGCCAGCGAAGCCTTCAGCCAGAAGAACATCAACTGCTCCATCGCCGAAAGCATCGAACGCTTCGCGCCCGTCGTCGCGCTGGCGCTGGAACAAGGCTTGGCGGTGCGCGGCGCCATGTCGTGCACGGTGGGTTGTCCGTATGAAGGTGAAGTCGCGCCCGAGCGCGTGGGCGCTTTGGCCAGGTTGATGAAAGGCATCGGCGTGCAGCGCGTGGACGTGGCCGACACCCTCGGGGTGGGCACGCCGCTCAAGGTGCGGCGCGCGATCGAAGCCACCTTGGTGCACTACGGCATCGACGACATCTCAGGTCACTTCCACGACACCTACGGTCAGGCACTGTCCAACACCTACGCGGCGCTGGAGATGGGGGTCTGGAACTTCCAGTCTTCCGTGGCGGGTCTCGGCGGCTGCCCCTACGCCAAGGGCGCGACCGGCAATGTCGCGACGGAAGACGTGGTGTACCTGCTGAACGGCATGGGCATTGAAACCGGCATCGATCTCGACGCGTTGATCGACGCGGGCGTCTATATCAGTGCCGTGCTGGGGCGCGAACCGGTGTCGCGCGTGTCCAAGGCGCTACGCACACGAAAATCACCGGCCTGACGTTCAAGGATCACTTTTTTCGCAAGCAGAATGACTCAATGGCGCGCTTTCCTTCCTCTATTAGTTCCGCGTTTTTTTTCATTTACCTGTTCTTGGCGGGAGCTATTTTTTCTGTAATTGAAACGCCCAGCGACGATTGGCTTTCTCTGATGAGGATCGGTGCGACCTTTGGGGTTTTCGTTCTATGCATCCTCGCCACGATGATCTTCTATGAAAAGTTCCCAGAGCGGGAGCGGTCCTCAGCCAATCTGTTTTTATTTGTCGCTTTTGTCATGGCGGTGGTTATTGCTTTTATGTCGTGGCCGTATGTGCTGTTGATCAATGCCGCCTTCGGAACTCAGGAGTCGATTGATGTGGGTGGAAGGGTGATCGCTAAACACGAGATTCGCGGAAAAGGTAACACTGTGAGCTATATCCTGGATATGCAGCCGGCCAGTCTTGAGGGGCCTCTGTCCATGTCTGTTGCTCGAGAGACCTACCGTAGAGTCAAGGTTGGGGAGCATCATTCGCGATGTTTCTATCGTGGTGGTTTAGGGCTTGCTTACCGCTGGCGTTATTCCGATACCCAACCATATTGCCCAAGGAAAACTGGGCGCCTGCCGGCCTAGGGGGCGTCCTTACGTAGTCCTGCGGACAACTAGAAACAGAGGTGCCTGCTACGCCCTTTCGCGGCACAATCGCCGGACTCAGCCGCAGGCATTCCGGTCTTCCACGCTGTGTCATTCACGCGGCCCACATCCAAGGAGTACACCATGTCCGATCCCATCGTCATCGTCAGCAGCGCCCGCACGCCCATGGGCGCTTTCATGGGCGACTTCGCGTCCCTCGCGGCGCACGACCTGGGGGGCGCGGCCATCAAGGCAGCGGTGGCGCGCGCCGGCATCGCGCCCGAGTTGGTCAACGAAGCGATCATTGGCAACTGCCTGATGGCGGGCCAGGGCCAGGCGCCGGCGCGGCAGGCGGGTTTCAAGGGCGGGCTGCCCAAGACCACGGGCTCGGTCACCTTGTCCAAGATGTGCGGATCGGGCCTGCGCGCCGCGATGTTCGCGCACGACATGCTGGCCGCGGGCACCGCGGACGTGGTCGTCGCGGGCGGCATGGAGAGCATGACCAACGCGCCCTACCTGCTGCTCAAGGGGCGCGGTGGCTACCGCATGGGGCATGAGAAGGTCTATGACCACATGATGCTCGACGGCCTGGAAGATGCCTACGAGGCGGGCCGCGCCATGGGCACCTTCGGCGAGGACTGCGCGGCCAAGTACAAGTTCACGCGCGAGGCCCAGGACGCCTTTGCCATCGAGAGCGTCAAGCGTGCACAGGCGGCCACGGCCAGCGGCGCCTTCAAGGCCGAAATCACGCCGGTCACGGTGAAGACCCGCGCCGGCGAGACCGTGGTCGAGATCGACGAAGGCCCGGGCAAGGCCAAGCTGGACAAGATCCCCACGCTCAAGCCCGCCTTCAAGAAAGACGGCACCATCACCGCCGCGTCCAGCTCGTCCATCAACGACGGCGCGGCCGCCTTGGTGATGATGCGTGAGTCCACCGCCAAGAAGCTGGGGTGTACGCCGCTGGCCCGGGTCGCGGGCCATGCGATCAACTCGCACGAGCCCGAATGGTTCACCACCGCGCCCATCGGCGCCACGCAGAAGGCGCTGACTCGCGCGGGCTGGAGCGTGAAGGATGTGGACCTGTGGGAAGTCAACGAGGCCTTCGCCGTCGTGCCCATGGCGCTGATGGCCGAGCTGAAGGTGCCGCACGAGATCCTCAACGTCAACGGCGGTGCCTGCGCTTTGGGGCATCCGATCGGTGCTTCGGGTGCGCGGGTGCTGGTGACCTTGCTGCACGCGCTGCAGGCGCGCGGCAAGAAGCGCGGCCTGGCCACCCTGTGCATCGGGGGCGGCGAGGGCGTGGCGATGGCGATTGAGCGGGTGTGAGTTCGCTCAAAGTTCGTCGAGAGTTTTGAGAGCGCGGCCGACCTTTGCGCCGCGCTGAGCCCCACGACCACCGGATCTGCACACAGCATCTGCGAGCCCGCCATCGGCAGGCTGCGGGGCTGGCGACTGATCAGGCCGGGTCGCGGTCGATCGCAAAAGCCGACCAGGCCTGGCGCGTGGGCATCACTTCCAGTCGGTTGATGTTGATGTGGTCCGGCAGGGTGGCGACGTAGAAGATCTGCTCGGCGATGTCCTCGGCCGTCAGGGGCGTGGTGCCCCGGTAGAGCTTGTCGCTCGCCGCTTGGTCGCCGCCGGTGCGCACCAGGGTGAATTCCGTTTCGGCCATGCCCGGCGCGATGTCGGTCACGCGCACGCCCGTGCCCTGCAGGTCGCAGCGCAGGTTGTAGCTGAACTGCTGCACGAAGGCCTTGGTCGCGCCGTAGACATGGCCACCCGGGTAGGGCCAACTGCCCGCCACCGAGCCCAGGTTGACGATGCTCGCGCCCGCGCCGGTTTCCAGCAGCGAGGGCAGCACCGCGTGGGTCACGTTCACCAGGCCGGTGACGTTGGTGTCGATCATGGTGTGCCAATCCTTCAGCACGACCTTCTGCGCGGGAATCGGCGCCAGCGCCAAGCCCGCGTTGTTGACCAGGCAGCGCACTGGGCGAAAGGCAGCGGGCAGGGCCGCCACCATGGCCGCCACGGCGTCGGCGTCGCGCACGTCCAGCGTGGCGATGTGCACCGCGGCCTGTCCTGCCAGTTCCTTCTTCAACTCTTCCAGGCGGTCGGTGCGTCGGCCCGAGAGCACGAGCGACCAACCGGCTTGCGCGAAACGTCGTGCCGTGGCGCGGCCAAAGCCTGAGGTGGCACCGGTGATGAAGACGACGGGGTTGTTCATGGCAGATTCCTGGATGCGTGGGGATAGGGAGAGAAAAACAGAGGGCGATTGTGCGTCGCGTGTGGGGGTGTTGCGAGAGTCGCGTATTGGCTGGGCTCTTTGATCCGTGTCGAGTCTGTGGGGCCTGACGTGATCAGGCGAGCAACTGCCAGGCCGCACGCCCGATCAGCAGCAGCGCCACGGCGCCGAGCACGAGGATGCACACGCGCCGGTAATGGGCCTGGCCGTAGCGCTCGAACAGGCGCTGCCCCAGCAGAATGCCCGCCACCTGGGCCGGCAGGGCCAGGGCCAGGTGGGGCAGGAAGCGCGCGGGCACGCCGTCGAGCGCGAAGATGGTGGCGAGCGACACGATGTTCTGGCCCAGGAAGACAAAGGTCATGCTGGCGCGTGCCGCCGAAGCCGCGAAGTGGCCGCTCAGAAAGTAAGCCACCAGGGGCGGGCCGCCCATGGCCGAGAAGCCATTGAGCAAGCCCGAGCTGCCGCCCGCCAGGGCCGTGGCGACTGGGCCGGGCGCACGCGCCGCGCGCCAGCCCGAGAGCAGCAACAGCGCCGTGGCCAGCACGATCACGCCGATGGCCAAACGCCCGGCGTCGGCCGGCACGCCGATCAGCAGCCAGGCCCCGAAGGGCGCGACCAGCACGCTGCAGGCCAGCAATGGCCCGACCCGGCGCCAGAGGATGTGCGGCCAATCGGCGCGCAAGGTCTGCAGGCCTGAGAAAACCTGCAGTCCCATCATCACCGGGGCGATGGCCGCGGGCGGGAACACCAGGGACAGGGCTGGCGTGGCGAAGAGCGCGGCGCCGAAGCCGCTGAAACCGCGCATCACACCCGCGGCGAAGATGGCCAGGCCCACGAAGGCCAGGGTCCAGACCGAGCCTTCCATGGCTCAGGCCCGGCCACGGCACGCAGGGGCCGCAGCATTCAAGACGGATCGAAACACGTGCTTATTGGATGTCCAGTTCGAGAAACTTGCGCACCCGTTCGGTCTCCGGGTTCGTGAAGAACTTCTCGGGGGCGCAGCGCTCGATGATTTTGCCTTGTTCCAGGAACACTACCTGGTCGGACACGGCGCGGGCGAAATCCATCTCGTGCGTGACGACCATCATGGTGTAGCCGCCGCCCGCCAAGTCGCGCATCACGGCCAGCACCTCGCCCACGCGTTCCGGGTCCAGGGCCGAGGTGGGCTCGTCGAACAGCAGCACCTCGGGCTCGATGGCCAGCACACGGGCAATGGCCACGCGCTGTTTTTGCCCGCCCGAGAGGGTGTGCGGGTACTGTCCGGCCTTGTCGGCCATGCCCACCTTGGCCAGCAGCGCCAAGGCCTGCTCGCGCACCTGGGCTTTGGGTTTGCCCTGCACATGCACGGGCACTTCCATCACGTTCTGCAGCACGGTGAAGTGCGGCCAGAGGTTGAAGCTCTGGAACACCATGCCCGTGCGCGCGCGCATCGCCGCCAGCGCGCGGGCCGGCAGTGGCTTGCCGGTCTGGTCGTCCACGCCCATGCGCGCGCCGCCGATGCGGATTTCGCCGCGGTCGGGTTGCTCCAGCCAGTTCACGCAGCGCAGCAGGGTCGATTTGCCCGAACCCGAGGAGCCCAGGATGCTGACCACCTCGCCCTTGGCCACGCTGAGGTCGATGTCGCGCAGCACCTCGACGCCGTTGAAGCTCTTGGACAGGTGACGGATCGACACCGCAGGCGTGGCGCCTGGTTGTGGGGCGGGCATGTTCTCACTCATATTCAAGTCCTCGTTGTCGCCCGTAGCGTCCGAAGTGGCGCATCAGCGCGTCCACCGTGATACCCAACGCCCAGTACAGCCCGAGCACCAGCACGAAGGCCTCCATGGGGATGAAGTAACGCGAAGACATGGCATTGGCCGCGGCTGTCAGTTCCATCACGGTGATGATGCCCAGGAAGGAGGTGTCCTTCAGGCACATGATGAGCAGGTTGCCGCTCTCGCCGCGCGTGCGCATCACCAACTGAGGCAGCACGATGCGCAGGAAAGCCTTGCCGCGCCGATAACCATGCGCATAAGCCGCGTCCAATGAGCCGGTGGGCAACACCAGGCGCGCGCCGCGCAGCAGCTCGGCGTAGTAGGCCGCGTAGTAGACCGACAGGCCGATCAGACCCGCATCCCAGGCTTCCAGCCGGATGCCCAGGCTGGGCAGGCCGTAGTACAGCAGGTAGATGAAGATCAGGAAGGGCAGCATGCGCAGCGCGTTGATGGCCAGGCGCAAGGTGCGGCGCGGTGCGTTGTCCTTGCCTTCCAGCAGCCAGGCCAGCAGGCAGCCCAGCACGAAGCTCGCCGTCGCGGCCAGCACGAAGAGCAGCACCGTGGTTCCCAGGCCGCCCAGCAGCAGGTCGCGGTGCTCCCAGAGCGAGGTCCAGTTGTTGGGCGTGTCGGACATGGTTCGGGCGTTCCTTACATCGCGAGCCGGTGGGCGTTGCGCTGCGCCATGCCTTGCAGCTTCACCATCAACGCGATCAAGGCCATGTACAGCACGGCCGCCGCGAGGATGGGCGGCAGGGGGTCGTAGGTGACCGCGGCGATGCGGTTGGTCACGCGTGTCAGGTCCACCATGCCGATCACCGCGATGGCGGGGCTGCCCTTGACCAGAAAGGTCATCTCATTGATCAGCCCCGGCATGCTGGTCACGGCCATCTGCGGCAGCATGATGCGGCGAAAGGCTTGCAGACGCGTCATGCCACAGGCCAGCGCGGCTTCCAGTTGTTCACGCGAGAAGCCCCGGAAGGCCGAGCGCCAGACCTCCGCGTTGAAGGCTGAGGTGTTGATGGTCAGCGCCAGCACGGCGGCCACTTCGCGGCTCATTGACCAGCCCATCTTGGGCGAGGCCAGGAAGATGAAGAGCACCAGCGTCACCAAGGGCGTGGCGCGCGCGAAACTGATCCAGGCCGCAAGCAGCGGGTCCAGCAGCGGCACGCGGGCCATGCGCAACAGCGCCAGGCCCAGGCCGATCACCACGCCCATGGCGATGGCCAGGCCCGAGGTCCAGGCCGTGACCCAGGCCCCGGCGAAGAGCATGCGCCAGGCTTGTTCGTCCATGTTTTAGCTCCGGGTCGCCGCGCGTACCGCACCTGTCGAAGGAGCTGCTTCGACGGGCGTGGTGCGAGCGACGTTGAATCACATGCCCGCGAGTTTCTTGAACTGGTCGAAGTTGGTGATGGGTTCGGTCGGCAGGGCCGGGAAGGCTTCACCGAACCACTTCTTCTGCAGTTCCGCCAGGCGGCCGCTCTTGCGCAACTCGGTCATGAACTCGGTCATCAGCTTGAGCAGCTCGGGGTTGTTCTTGGGGATGGGCCAGGCCGCGAAACCGCCGCCGGAAACGGCCACGCCCTTGGCGAAGACCTTGGGCTTGGCCGCCACGATGGTGTTGGCGGGCACGACTGCGTCGATCACATAGTCCAGTCGGCCATTGGCCAGGTCGGCCATCGCTTCGGGGTAAGAGGGGTACTCCACCACCTTGCCGAGTTTGCCGCCGACCTTTTTGAGCATGGCTTCCAGCTCGGGCAGGCGCGCCAGCAGGGCGCTGCCAGCCTGCACGCCCACGGTCTTGCCCGACAGCGTGGGGATGTCACCCAGGCTCTTGTCGCCCGCGCGCTTGATGTAGAAGTGCTGGGCCGAAGCGAAGGGCGGCGCGAAGTTGAAGACCTTCAAACGCTCTTCCGTCACCAGCGCGCCGGTGTAGGCCATGTCGTACTGGCCCGCCGCGACGGAGGCGAGCAAGCCGGTCCAGGGCAGGATTTCCTGCTGAACCTTGATGCTCTTCTTGGCCATGAACTTCTGCAGGTCCGCCAGCATGTCGGCGTGGAAGCCCACGGGCTTGCCGTCCTGGATAAAGTTGAAGGGCTGGTAATCGTCCTCGGTGGCGACCTTGAAGACGCCCTTTTTCTGGATCTCGGCCAAGTCCGCATGCGCGGTCAAGGCGGTCGCGGAAAGGGCCACGACCACGGCCAGCGTGCGTGCGATGGAACGCGCGGTGGCATGGAAAGAGGCGGGGATGGAAGAAACGTTCAAGCGGGCCATGGTTGCTCCGGTCGGTGGTTGCTGGACGATCGGGCTCATGCAAGGTTCGGGCCGCGTGGCGGTCGGCGCGCGCGTTGATGGTGTCAGTTGTGTTGGTTCCCTTGGCCAGTTGCCGCGCGAGCCGCACCATTGCGGCTTTGACGATGGCTTCCCGCATTTTTCAGGTACGTCCCTTGCTTGAACATCGCCGTGATCGACCATTACTTCCACTTGGAATTCGAGCGCACACGGGGCTTGCAGGAACAGTTGCGTGAAGCCCTGGTGGATGCCATCTTGCACGGTGCTTTCCCACCGGACGAGCCTTTGCCGTCCTGCCGTGACTTGTCGCGCCAGCTTTCGGTGGCGCGCAACACGGTGGCGCTGGTGTACGAGAGTTTGTTGGAAAAAGGTTTCCTGCAAAGCCGTCCGCGCAGTGGTTATTACCTGCATCCCGACTATCGGGAACGGGCGACCAGTCCATCGCTGGTGTCCGATCCCGGCGGCGACGAGGACGACGACCGTGACCCAGCCTTGGGCGTGGCGCGCGCCCCAAGCTGGGCCGAGCGCATCCGCCAGTCGGCCGGGCCGCGCCAGGGCATCCTGCGACCCAGCAACTGGCGGGACTATCAATACCCCTTCGCCTACGGCCAGGCCGACCCTCATCTGTTTCCGGCGGCCGCCTGGCGCCGGGCCGCGCGCGAAACGCTCCAGCTTCGCCGGCACCGCGATTTCTGGATCAGCGACGCGGTCGATCAGGATGACCCCGAACTCATCACGCAGCTGCGCACCCGCGTGCTGCCCAAGCGCGGCATCCAGGCCGCGCCGGGGGAAATTCTTGTCACTCAAGGTTCGCAAAACGCGCTCTACCTCTTGGCGCGTTTGCTCATGGGGCCGGGTGTGCGCGTGGGCTTGGAAAACCCAGGGTTTCGTGACGCCTGGCATGTGTTCGCCATGCAGAACGCGGACATCTCCTTGCACGACGTGGATGAGCGTGGGCTGCGCATCGACGAGCGACTGGCGGACTGCGATTACGTCTACGTCACACCCAGCCACCAAGTGCCTACCGGCGTGACCCTCAGTGCCGAGCGGCGCGCCGAGCTTTGGCAGCAGGTGCATGCGCATGACCAAGTGCTGATCGAGGACGACTACGACGCCGACCTGGATCTGTCCAGCCACCCGCCACCCGCGCTCAAGGCGGCGGACCGGCATGGCCGGGTGATCTACCTCAGCAGCTTTTCCAAGAGTCTGGGCCCGGGCTTGCGCCTGGGCTACCTGGTGGCCGATGAGGAACTGGTGCGCGAGTTGCGTGCCTTGCGGCGGCTCATGCTGCGGCACGCGCCCCTGCACGCGCAACGCCTGCTGGCCCGCTTCCTCGCCGAGGGTGACTACGACGCCCACCTGCGCCGCTACCGCGCGGCCCACGCGCGCAAGCATGACGCGTTGCGCCACGCCATCGAGCAGCACCTGGGTGGCTGCACTTACGCAGGGGGCTCAGGCGCCTCGGCCTTCTGGCTCCAGGCGCCCGAGGCCGTGAGCGCGCAGAAACTGGCCTGGGCGGCCTCGCGCCGCAGCGTGCTGATCGAGCCGGGCGCACCGCACTTCTTTGACACGAACCCACCGGACCGGCATTTCCGCCTGGGTTTCTCCGCCATCGCCGCCGAGCGCATCGCGCCGGGCATCGAAGTGCTGGCGGATGTGATGGCGCGGGTGTGAGTGCAGTGTGACGCTGTGTCGACCGGAGGCCAAGAGGATAGGCAGCGGTCCGTCTGGAAGAAATCGAGATGCCGCTCAGTTTGCTGAAGAACTGAAGCTAGGCGTCGCGGATCTCCAGTTCGGTGGCAGGTGGCTAGACTTGCGTCATTCCATTCAACCATACCCAGACGCGCGGCACTCAATCATGGAGAAAGTATGTACCTGCTAAGAAATATAAAAATTGTTTTTTCAATGACGATTTTGCTATCCATGCTGATTGGTTTATCAGCCCATTCGGAGGAGACGTCAAAAAAGGAAATGAGTGGCTTAGACACCACTCGATTTGTCGTCATGGGGGAGGTTTTGATTGGTGTGCATGCATATTTTGCTTCTCTCAATCCTCATGTTTTTGGCGGTGTCAGCGCTCTGTTGTCCCCGCTCGGAATGACAGGCTCGACGAGAGATTCTTATTTGACACTTGCAGCAATGGAATCAATGGCGATCTACAACATGACCATAGATCCCGAGAAGAAGTCCAAGGGGGAGATATTCAAAGAAAACATGATCGGGTACAACCTGGCCTTTGCAGCTGTTTTTTCGGTGAGCTACCTACTGCGCGTCTCTCCCAGCGAAAAGGAAAGTTTTGTCGCATTCGCTCCAGCAGGCGATGGATGGAAGCTGCTCTACCGTCAGACCTTTTGAGTTCACCAGGGCAGTTGCCGGGAAACTGCTGAAATTGAGCGAGTGTTTTACACGTTTTCGGCTGCTGGTATCAGATCGCCCCGTGCTCGTTCAGCACCTCATCCAACAACTCCAGCGCCTGCTGCACCTGTCCGGCATTCACGATGCAAGGCGGCGCGAGGTGGAAGCGGTTTTCCACCGCGAAGACCAGCAGGCCCCGGCGCAGCGCGGCGGCCTTGAGTTCGGCCAGGCGCGCAGGGGCCAAGGGCGTGCGCTTGATGGGGTCGCTCACGAACTCCAGGGCCCAGAAGAGGCCTTTGCCGCGTGTCTCGCCGACGATGGGGTGGCGCGCGGCCAGGGCCTTGACGCCGGGGCCGAGGTGCTCTTCGCCGATGCGACGCGCGTTGTCGACCATGCCTTCCTCGGCCATGGCGTCCAGCGTGGCGATGATGGAGGCCATGGCCAGCGGGTGGCCGGAGTAGGTCAGGCCACCAGGGAAGTAGCGGTTCTGGAAGAACTCGCTGATCTGGTCCGAGATCATCACGCCGCCCACCGGCACGTAACCCGAGTTCACGCCCTTGGCGAAGACCACCAGATCGGGCTGAACATCGAAGTGCTCCAGCGCGAGCCAAGCGCCCGTGCGGCCGAAGCCCACCATCACTTCGTCGAGGATGAGCTGGATGCCGAATTCATCGGCCAGGGCGCGCACGCCTTTCAAGTAGCCCTGCGGAGGCACCAGCACGCCCGCCGTGCCGGGAATCGATTCGAGCAGGATGGCGGCGATGCTGGTGGGGCCCTCGGCCTCGATCACCCGGCGCAGGTGGCGCAGGGCACGTTCGCATTCTTCCGCCTCGGTCGTGGCGTTGAACTCGCTGCGGTAGAGGTAGGGGTTGAAGAAGTGCACATGGCCCCGCGCGTACTCGTTGGGGACGCGCCGCGCTTCGCCCGTGGCGACGATGGCCGAGCCCGTGTTGCCATGGTAGGAGCGGTAGGCCGAGAGGATCTTGTCGCGGCCTGTGTACAGGCGTGCCATGCGCATCGCGTTCTCGTTCGCGTCGGCCCCGGCGTTGGTGAAGAAGATCTTCTTGAAGCTGCGAGATCCCGACTTGGGCGCGTGCGCCAGGATGCGCTGGGCCGCCTCGCCCCGCACGGACGTGGCGTTGGACGGTGCCAGCGTGCATAGTTGCGCGGCTTGATCCTGGATGGCCTTCACGACCTTGGGATGCTGGTGGCCGATGTTGGTGTTGATCAGTTGCGAGCTGAAGTCCAGGTACTGGTTGCCTTCGTAGTCCCAGAGCATGCAGCCCGAGCCACCCGCGATGACCAGGGGGTTCAACTGGCTTTGCACCGACCAGGACGACAGCACCAGCTCGGTTTCAAGCTGGCGGACGGCGGCGTTGCTGAAGGGGGCGGCTGCGTTCATGCGGGGGCTCCGGTGGAGGAAAGGTTCGGGCCGTGACCGGGTGTCAGGGATGGGCCGACTATGACGCGAGCACATCGCGTGTCGTAGAGCCAGTTGCACGCGCTGTGCTGGCCAGATTCCCGTCGTGACTCGCTGGGGCCAGACCCCGCTGGCTATGATCGGCCGCATGGAAATCGAGACGGTGAATTACGAAGCGGTGTTGTTTGACTGCGATGGCGTGCTGGTGGACAGCGAGCCCATCACCAACGGCGTGCTGCGCGACATGCTGGAGGAGCGGGGTTGGGCCATGACCCAGGAGGAATGCGAGGCGCGCTTCATTGGCCGCGCGGTGCGCGATCAACGCGCCGAGATCGAGGCGCGCACGGGTCTGCCTTTCACCGAGGAATGGCTGCAGTCTTTCTATGTGCGGCGCAACGCGGCGCTGGAAGCGCGGCTCACCGCCATTGCCCACATCCACGACACCGTCGCGCGGGTCCACCGCGCTTGTGGCGGGCGCCTGGCCTGCGCCTCGGGCGCGGACCGGGCCAAGGTGGAGCTGCAGTTGCGCAAGGTCGGCTTGTACGACTACTTCGAAGGCCGCATCTTCAGTGGCCATGAAACGCCGCGTTCCAAGCCGCACCCCGACGTGTACTTGGCCGCTGCCGCGGCGCTGGGTGTGGCGGCCGAGGTCTGCGCGGTGGTGGAGGACACAGAAGCGGGCGTGCAGGCCGGCGTCGCGGCGGGCGCGCGCGTGTTCGCTTACTTGCCGCAGGGCGCGAATTCAGGGCGCCATGCCGCGCAGCGAGACGCTCTGCTGCGCGCAGGCGCGGCCCAGTTGTTTGGCGATATGCGCGAATTGCCCACGCTGCTGGCCCGCTGAAGAGCCCGCGCGGCGCTCTGTGCCTCAGCGAGTCGCGACGGCTGCGGCGTCAACGTTCAAGGGCGCGGGGATGTAGCCGCCATGCGCTTTCAGCAGCTCGGTCATGCCCGCTTCGTCCAAGGGGCGCGACAACAGATAACCCTGGAATTCGTCACAACCTTGGCTGCGCAGGAAGTCGAACTGGGCTTGGTTCTCCACGCCTTCGGCCACCACGGTCTTGTGCAGGCTTTGGCCCAGCGACAGCACCGCGCGCGCGATCATGGCCACTTCCTGCTCGCGCTCGATGCCGGTCACCAGTGACCGGTCGATCTTGATGATGTCCAGCGGGAAGCGCCGCAGATAGCTCAGCGCTGAATAGCCGGTGCCGAAATCGTCCATGGCCAGCTGCAGGCCCAATTGCTTGAACTGGATCAGTGTTTCGAGCACGCGCTCGCTGCGGCTCATGAAGACGGTTTCGGTGATTTCCAGTTCGACCAACTCGGGGGACAGGTTCGCGTCGCGCAGCAGCCGATTGACGTGACCGACGATGTCGTCGCTCAGGAACAGACGCGGCGAGAGGTTGACCGCGATGCGCAAGGGATTGAGCTTGAGATCCCGCCCCTCGTTCCAGCGCCGCGTGGCGACGAAAGCGCGCTGAAGGATGGTCATGGTCAACGGCAGGATCAGGCCGCTGTCTTCCGCGATCGGGATGAATCGCTCCGGGCTGATGGGGCCGTACTCGGGCGGTCGCCAACGCGCCAGCGCTTCCATGCCGATGATGCGTCGGTTCGCGTCGGTCTTGGGTTGGTAATGCACCTCAAAACCATCGTGGTCGATGGCCTGGCGCAGCGCGGCCTCCAGGTGCAGCCGCTCCGTCGCGACGTGGTTCAGCTCGCGCGTGAAGAACTGGAAGTTGTTGCGCCCGTTGCCTTTGGCAGCGTACATGGCCGCGTCGGCGTGCTTGAACAGGCTGAGCGCGTCCTCGCCATCGCCGGGGTACATGGCCACGCCCAGGCTGGCGCCGACCTGGAACTCCCGGCCCGACAGTTGCACTGGGTGCGATATTTCGCTGAGCACGCGTTGCAGTTGGTCGATCACGGTGCTGCTGCGAAAGTGGTCCGCGAGCAGCAGCACGAATTCGTCCCCGCCCAGACGCGCCACGGTGTCCGAGGCACGCACGCAGCGGCGCAGACGCAGAGCGACCTCCTTGAGCAGTTCGTCGCCTGCGTCGTGACCCAGGCTGTCGTTGATGAACTTGAAGTGGTCGAGGTCGATGAAGACCACCACCAGGTGGTAGCCCAGGCGCTCCGCGCGGGCGATGCCTTGCTCCACGCGGTCACTCAGCAGCATGCGGTTGGGCAGCCCCGTCAGGGTGTCGTGGTTGGCTTGGTGTTCCAGCTCCTGCTGGTAGCGGCGGCGCTCGGAGATGTCTTGCACCGTGCCTTCGTAGTAGAGCAAGTTGCCCTCGGCGTCGCAGACGGTGTGCGCGTTCTCCGAGATCCAGATGCGTGAGCCGTCAGCGCGGTAGACCTCCGATTCGAAGTTGAGCACCTCGCCTTGCTCGGCCATCATTTGTCGGAACCGCTCACGCTGCCCTTCCTTGACGTAGAGCTGGCGGCTGATGTTTTGCAGCCCCGTGATCAGCGCCTGCGCGTCCTCGTATCCGTACAGACGTGCCAGCGCCGGATTGACCGCGAGGTAATGGCCCTCGGGTGAGGATTGGAAGATGCCTTCCGAGGCATGTTCGAAGATGTGGCGGTAGCGCTGCTCGGCCGCCTGTTGCGCCTCGGCCAGCGCACGTTGCGCGGTGACGTCCTCAATGAAGCCTTCAATCACCAGCGCGCCCTGCTCGTCGGCGACGGCCACGCCGCGTTCGTGCACCCACTTCACGGTGCCGTCCTTGCTGACGATGCGGTAGTCCACCGCAAAGCGCAGATTGTTCGGCGGGTTGGTGGCGACCGAGGTGCGCACGCGCTCGCGGTCCAGCGGATGGGTGATCTGTTCCCAACTCACCACCGCGTTGTGGACCAGCTCTTGCGGGGTGTAGCCGGTCAAAGCCAAGCAGCCCTGGCTGACGAAGACCATGGTCCAGTGCGCGTCGTTCAGACACCGGTAGGCCATGCCGTCCAGGTTGTTGATCAGGGTGTCCAGCACCCGTGCCCGGTCCAGCTCACGCACGCTCAAGAGCGTGGTGCGTCGGGAGCGGCTGGACGGTGTGCCTGCCGAGGAGCCGGCCGGGACCGAGGACGGCGCCGTGGGAGGAACGGCTGGGTCGGGTGGAAGGGGCAGAGCGACGGGCATGTTTTTGGAAAGGCGAGAACGCATGAGCAGCAAGTCCCGTGCCGGAACGTTTGGGGCTTCGGCGGCTCGGGGTGAACCCGAGCGCAAGCCCTTGGTTTGCAAGGCACGTGGGCGCAAGGCGCTACTTGCGGCCCCATGCGGCGTGCCTGGCGTGTCTCCGGTTTTTGTTACGATTTTTGAAAGAAGCCAGCCGCGCATTCTCCCATCGGGTCGTCGGAGGACCTGCCGGTCTGTTACACCTGTGGCACCGACTGTGTTGAATTCTGCGCGGCGGGCCGGTCCAATCATGATTCCATGAACATCTATTTCCACGGCGAAGACTTCCGCCCCGAACCTTGGTTGTCTGCCCTGAGAAACGCATTGAGCGGGGCAGGCATCCAAGCCGAGGTGGCGGTGTGGGAGCCCGGCGCGCCCCCAGGGGACTACGCCTTGGTGTGGGCGCCGCCACAGCGCTTGCTGGACGAACAGACCCGCTTGAAGGCGCTGTTCAACCTCGGCGCGGGGGTCGATGCCATCACGCAGCTGCGCTTTCCGCCAGGGCTGCGGCTGGTGCGTCTGGACGATGCGGGCATGTCCGCGCAGATGGCCGAGTACGTGCTGCATGCCCTGGTCCGCCATTTCCGCGAATTCGATGCCTACGAGGCCGAGGCGGCCCAGGGGCATTGGGGCTTTCGCAAACCGCGCGCGCGTCAGGATTGGCCGGTCGGCATCCTGGGCCTGGGCGTGCTGGGCCAGCGCGTGGCGCGCGCCGTGCAGGGCCTGGACTTTCCCGTCCGAGGCTGGAGCCGCTCACTGCGGCGCGCCGAGGATCTGGGGCTGCCCGGCGTGCAGTGCCATGCAGGCCGCGATGGATTGCCCGCCTTCCTCGCCGCGAGCAAGGTGCTGGTCTGCCTCCTGCCACTGACCCCCGAGACGCAGGGCATTCTCAATCGAGAGACCTTGGGGCAGCTCATGCCCGGCGGCTACCTCATCAACGTGGCGCGGGGCGGCCATTTGGTGGAGGAGGATTTGATACCCTTGATCGACAGCGGTCATCTGGCGGGTGCGACTCTGGATGTGTTCCGCCAGGAACCCTTGCCCTCGGGACATCCGTTCTGGACCCATCCGAAGATCACCGTGACGCCGCACACGGCGGCACGCACCTTGCGTGACGAGAGCGTGGCGCAGATCGTCGGCAAGATCGCGCGGCTGGAGCGAGGCGAGCCCATCGCGGGGCTGGTCGATCCGGTGAAGGGTTATTGAACAGATCGGGCCCGACGGGCCACACCATCCAAGACAAGGGACCGCGACATGACGTACAAGCAAGCACAAGCACGCTGGGCCGAGCGCGTGCGGCGGCTCTATCTGCCGCCCAGCGACTTGCCCGTGTTTTGTGCCCTCTGCAAAGTCAGCACCAGCACCGGCCTGTGCCCAGTCTGCCTGCGCAGCCTCGAGGAAATCACGAATTGGCCGCGCCTCGACGACGAGCATCGCCGCACGGTCTGGGGTCGCGTGTTGATGCGCCTGGACGACGCGCGCCAGTACGAACAGGCCGTGCGCCGCCGAGTCAGCATGCGCCGGTCCGCGCGTGGTGAGCTGCCGCCCGAGCCGGTGTTGACCGACGAAGTGCTGCTCGTGGCCGACTCGGGCGCGCAGGCGTTTCCCGAGGACGCGCCGCTGCGGCCTCGCGCTACCGAGGCGATGGTGGGGGCGACGTCCGATGCCCCCAGGGCGGGCCTGGACGGTCGTGATGCTGAGCACGCCCAGCAGGACGCAGCAACCCCTGCACCCACCCCGGTCGATGAGGTGGCTCCGGCCATCGGTCCGCTGCCGCCCGCGGCGGACGAACCGATCGCCGAGTCGTCAGCGGCGTTGCCCGAAGCACGGCTCGACACTGCGCCCGATACCTTGGTGGCCACGTCCACCCAGCCGGGCTCGGTGGCCCAGCCATCGGCACCCCCTCCGAGGCCGGCTGCCGCGGCAGCGCTGCCCGAGCCCTCCCTCATGCAGCCCGAGGTCTTGGCCACGCACGGCGGTGTGCCCGTCGACGTCGCGGCGGCCCGAGCGCGCCAGGTGCGCCTGGCGATGGCCCAGGTCGTACAGGCCTCACTCGAAAGCGCTCGTCGCGAGAAGGCAGAGTCAGAGCCTGGGCCGGAAGAAATCACACTCAAGCCGCTGATCTGAACCCTGCCTTGGAGCGGCGTGGCCCGAGGACATTGCGAGACAGCCATTGAGATCACAACCGGGATCGTGACGGAACGGGAGAACCTTGGAATGTGTGGCGCTGAAGTCAAACCCTTGCCAGAAGGCGTGCAGCGCGTGGCCGCTTTGCTGCAGGCCCACGGGCACCCCCATGCGCCGCTGATGCTGGACGACGCCGCGCGCACGGCGCAGCAGGCCGCGGACGCCTTGGGCGTGGCGCTCGGGCAGATCGCCAAGAGCATCGTGTTTCGCCACCGGGGCGCGACGGCCCCTGGCGAACCGGAGAACGACAGGGCGGTGCTGGTCATCACCTCGGGCGATCTGCGCGTCGACGAAAAGAAGGTGGAGGCGCTGGTGGGCAAGCTGGGCCGCGCCGATGCGGAGTTCGTCAAGGCCCGCACGGGGTTCGCGATCGGAGGTGTTTCGCCCATCGGCCATCGTGAAGCTCCGCTGGTGCTGATTGACCGCGAGCTGTTCCGCTTCGAGGACATCTGGGCCGCCGCCGGGCACCCGCATGCTGTGTTCAGATTGCAGCCGCGGGATCTGCCACGCCTGACCGAGGGTGCGCCGGTGGCGGACGTCACGGTGTCGCGGCCTGCCTGAGTGTGTTCGGCCTCACAACGACGACAACGACAACGAGACAACGAGACAACGAGGAGCACGCGCCATGAAACACATCGTCTTCTACCTGGACTTCATCTCACCGTATGCCTGGCTCGCGTTCGCGCAGTTGCCCCGGGCCTTGCAAGGTCTGAGCTACAGCGTGAGTTATCGCCCCATGCTCCTGGGCGCCTTGATCAAGCACCACCAGTCCAAGGCGCCCGCCGAGATTCCGGCCAAGCGCACCTGGACGTACCGGCACGTGCGTTGGTTGGCTCACCAGCAGGGCGTGCCTTTGCAGATGCCGGTGGAGCACCCCTTCAACCCCTTGCCCCTGCTGCGCCTGTCGGTCGCCTGTGGCCTGAGCGGCGGCGGTGCTGCCGCGGGCGGTGATCCGAACCGCCTGGTCTGCGAGACCCTGTTCCACCATGTCTGGCGCGACGGACTCGATGCCAACGATCCTGCGCGCTTGACGGCGCTGCGCGAACAACTGTTGGCCCCATTGGCGGCGCGGGGGCCGGTGTTGACCCCCGAGGACGAGGCCGTGAAAAACCGACTGCGGGCCAACACCGACGAGGCCGTGGCGGCGGGCGCGTTTGGCGCGCCGAGTTTCGTGGTCCAAGACAGCGGCGGGCCGCGATTGTTCTGGGGGCTGGACAGCCTGCCCATGCTGCGCGCCTGCCTGGAAGGCGACCCCTGGTTCGAGCGCGACGACACGCCGCAGGCTTCCATGCCTGCGCGTTCCGCGCTGCTCGCCACGCCGCCCGCGCAACAGCAGCAGTGACGGCGCGATGACATCGTGCCCGTCAGGGGCATCCACCCTGCGCACGAAAAAAATCGCGCATCTGCCCCTGATCCACGCGCGAATTCAGGGGGAACCCTGAGTTTCACGGGTTAGTCCTAGCGGGCCATGTAAGAAGTCCGTCAGCCATCGCTCCAAGAATTCGCCAACCTCCCCGTGCTGGGGATGTCACGCATCAACAAGGAGACAAAACATGGCTGCAACCCAGGCCGCAAGGCCGATGAGCCCCGAAGAGCGCAAGGTGATCTTTGCCTCGTCGCTGGGCACCGTTTTCGAGTGGTACGACTTCTACCTGTATGGCTCGCTCGCGGCCATCATCGCGAAGCAGTTCTTCAGCGGCTTGGATGCGGGCTCGGCCTTCATCTTCGCGCTGCTGGCGTTCGCCGCTGGTTTCATCGTGCGTCCTTTCGGCGCCATCGTGTTCGGCCGCCTGGGCGACATGATCGGCCGCAAGTACACCTTCCTGGTGACCATCCTGATCATGGGCCTGTCCACCTTCGTCGTGGGCATCTTGCCGAACTACGCCACCATCGGCGTGGCGGCTCCGGTCATCCTGATCATCCTGCGCTTGCTGCAGGGCCTCGCGCTCGGCGGTGAGTACGGCGGCGCGGCCACCTACGTGGCCGAGCACGCGCCGCACGGCAAGCGTGGCGCCTACACCTCCTGGATTCAAACCACCGCGACGCTGGGCCTGTTCCTGTCGCTGCTGGTGATCCTGGGCGTGCGCACCGCCACCGGTGAGGCCGCCTTCGCCGACTGGGGCTGGCGCATTCCCTTCCTGGTGTCCATCGTCCTGCTGGGCATCTCGGTCTGGATTCGCCTGACGCTGAATGAATCCCCCGCCTTCCAGAAGATGAAGGCCGAGGGCAAGCACTCCAAGGCCCCGCTGACCGAGTCCTTCGGCCAGTGGAAGAACCTGAAGATCGTGATCCTGGCCCTGATCGGCCTGACCGCCGGCCAGGCCGTGGTCTGGTACACGGGCCAGTTCTACGCGCTGTTCTTCCTGACGCAGCAGCTCAAGGTGGATGCCGTCACGGCCAACCTGCTGATCGCCGCCGCGCTGCTGATCGGCACGCCCTTCTTCGTGATCTTCGGCACTCTGTCCGACCGCATCGGCCGCAAGCCCATCATCATGGCGGGCTGCCTGCTGGCCGTGCTGACGTACTTCCCGGTGTTCCAGGCGCTGACCAAGGCCGCCAACCCCGACCTGTACGCCGCGCAACAGCAAAGCCATGTGGTGGTGGTCGCCGATCCCGGCGAGTGCTCCTTCCAGTTCAACCCCACGGGCACGGTGAAGTTCACCAGCTCCTGCGACATTGCCAAGCAAGTGCTGGCTGCCAGCTCCGTGAGCTATGACAACGAAGTCGCTCCCGCAGGCACCCCGGCCGTGATCAAGGTGGGTGACAAGGTCATCCAGGGCTACAGCTCCAAGGGCCTGAGCGCCGACGAAGCCAAGGCCAAGGACGCTGAGTTCAAGAAGGCCGTGGCCGACACGCTGAAGGAAGCGGGCTACCCGGCCAAGGCCGATCCGGCCAAGATGAACAAGATCATGATGGTCATCATCCTGGCCTACCTCGTGATCCTGGTCACCATGGTCTACGGTCCGATCGCCGCCATGCTGGTGGAACTGTTCCCGACCCGCATCCGTTACACCTCCATGTCCCTGCCCTACCACATCGGCAACGGCTGGTTCGGCGGCTTGCTGCCCACCACGGCCTTCGCCATCGTGGCGCAGACCGGCAATATGTACAACGGCCTCTGGTACCCCATCGTCATCGCCGCGATGACCTTGGTGATCGGCACGCTGTTCGTGCGTGAAACCAAGGACGTGGACATCTACGCCAACGACTGAGGTCCGCGGCTCCCAAGCTGCCTGCGCAGCTTGGGACGGACCGAAGAGCCGGTGGCTCTGACGCCGGCAGGGTGACGCCAGTCAGGCGATCCGCCACCCCGGCGTCGCCAGGGTGGCGCAAGGCCTCTTCCTTTCCGGCGGGGGCCTTCTTCTTTTGTTTTCAGGAAAGTATTCAGACCATGTGGAAGATTGCTGTTGGCTTCGTCGCGTTCGCCGCCGTCGCGCTGTATTTCATCTCCGTTGCCGGTGACAAGGTGGACATGAGTGGCGAGAAGCACGGCGCCGACGCCGTGCACGCGCCGGCGTCCGCCCCCACACCTGCAGCCGCCCCTGCGGCTACGCCCGCGCCGGCCCCTGCGCCTCAGCCAGGCAAGTGACATCGCCGCGCGCGCATCGCGCTGCCCACAGGCCTTCTTCGGAAGGCCTTTTTGTTTTCCTCGCTCCTTCGCCGGGCCGAGCGACGCCGCCGTCAGGCAAATGACAGCATTGAAAGGCTTGTAATAAATCGTTAATGAAGGCGGTTGTGAGCAATTTTTCCTTCACACCGCTGATACAAACCAGGCCAGTCATTGCACCTGTGTTCCAGATTCAAGGAGGAGAGACACATGCTGGTGAAGCACCTGGTTTCGCGTTTGCGCCTGTTGGGCGTGGTTTTGGCAGCTGCGGCCTTGGCCGCTTGCGGTGGTGGGGGAGGCGGTGGTGGGGGAGGAAGCGGAAGTGGCGGCGGCGGCACTGACACGTCGACCCCGACCACGAGCATCACGCTCCCTTATTCGGCCACGCTCTCTGGTTCTTCCGGCTCAAAACGCAACTTCGTGTTCACGCTGCCCGCTGGCTTGAGTGTGGTGTCGATCAAGCTGTCGGGCGGTTCGGGTGCATTGAATATGTCGGCCACCGACTCGACTGGCGCCACCAAGTGCCCGACGGTCACTCATTCGGGCAAGGAGGTCACCTGCAACGTGAACAATCCGGCCAGCGGTCAGTGGACAGTGGCGATCACGGGAGGCACCACCTTCAGTGGTGTGAGTATGTCGGTAAGTTCGTCCACAGCCAGCGTGTCTCTGCCACATAGCGTGACCGGTTTGTCTGGTGCGGAGAACTCCAATACTTACTACACCTTCATCGTTCCAGCTGGCACGGCCTCGGTGCGTGCGAATCTCACGTATGCAGGAGGTGCAACCGGAGACGCGGATCTGTACTTGATCTCACCCACTGGAAGCACGGGAAGCTTGTGCATGTCGGAAGCCACAGGCACCACTGCAGAATCCTGCACTTACAACAATCCTGGATCAGGTATTTGGATGGTACAGGTCCACGGCTTTGAGGATTTCACTGGCGTCAACGTGTCCATCTCCACGAATGGAGCCACTCTCGCTGGCTTCCCCACATATACGTCCACAGTTGATTCTGAGACAGTAAATTCAACGTTTGCCGATGTGACTGGAATATTGGATTCGAGCCAAGACGCAACTATTACCGTGGGCGCAGGGGTGGCATCAATGAGTGCCGTCATTTCGGGCGGAACAGGTAATGCTGATATTTGGATCATTGACCCCAATGACAAGCTTGTTTGCGTTACTCGTGCGACTGGAAATACCGACTCTTGCTCCATCCTTCAGCCTCAGGCTGGTAGCTGGAAGGTTCGGTTGTACGGCACATCTGCCTACTCAGGTGTGACCCTGAAGGTCTACAGCAAGTGACATGAGTAGTGTTGGTGCGAGTAGCGCACTAAAGTGAAAAAGAGCCTGCCTCCCAGCAGGCTCTTTTTTTATGGGCCCTTGCCTAAGGACCGCGCGTAAGCAGCGCCCCCGCCCTAGAATGTTTGCCCCGAACATTCCACGGCCAACGTCATGACCCAGGGCAGCACCACAGGCAAGCAAGCAGGAGACGCGCAGACGCAGGAATCCCAACACGGGAGCCCAGGGCCGGAGCAGGGTCTGATCCGCATCCGCGGCGCGCGCCAGCACAACCTCAAGAACCTGGACCTGGACATCCGCACCGGCGAGCTGACGGTGGTGACGGGCCCCAGCGGTTCGGGCAAGTCCAGCCTGGTGTTTGACACGCTCTACGCCGAAGGCCAGCGTCGTTACGTCGAGACCTTCAGCGCCTACGCGCGCCAGTTCTTGGACCGCATGGACAAACCGGCGGTGGACCGGGTGGAGGGCGTGCCGCCCGCCATCGCCATCGACCAGACCAACCCGGTGCGCAGCTCGCGTTCGACGGTGGGCACGATGACGGAGTTGAACGACCACCTCAAGCTGCTCTTCGCCCGTGCTGCCCAGCTCTTCGACCGCAAGACCGCGCTGCCCGTGCGGCACGACACGCCGGATTCGATCTATGCGCAGTTGGTGGATCGGGCCCAAGCAGGCAATGACCCACGCCTCGTGCTGACCTTTCCCGTTGAACTGCCCGCAAACACCACCACGCAAGAAGTGGAGCAATGGCTGTCCGCCAGCGGCTTCACGCGCGTGCAAGCGGAGCGTGAGGTCGCCACCCCCAGCGGACCCAGAAAAGTGCTGGACGTGGTGGCCGACCGTTTCCGCATCGGCAATACCGAACGCGCCCGCGTGGTCGAGGCCATCGAAGTTGCGCTCAAGCGCGGTGGCGGGCGTTTGAATGTCTATGCGCTTAGGGAATCGGAAGAAGCTGAGGTTTGGAAGTATTCGACCGGCCTGCACTGCCCCGAAAGCGACCTGCGCTACGCCGAGCCCATTCCGTCGATGTTCTCCTTCAACTCGGCGGTGGGTGCCTGCGACACCTGCCGGGGCTTTGGCCGCGTGATCGGCGTGGACTGGGGCTTGGTGATTCCGGACGACAAGCTCACCCTGCGGGCCGGCGCCGTCAAGACCTTCCAGACGCCCGCCTGGGCCGAGTGCCAGGAGGACCTGATGCGTCACGCCGAGGCCGCAGGCATTCCGCGTGACACGCCCTGGAACAAGCTGACCCAGGCGCAGAAGGACTGGGTCATCGAAGGCGTGCCCGGATTCAAGGAACGCAACTGGAACAAGCAGTGGTACGGCGTGCGCCGCTTCTTCGGCTACCTGGAGAGCAAGGCCTACAAGATGCACATCCGCGTGCTGCTGTCGCGCTACCGCAGCTACACGCCCTGCACGGATTGCGGCGGCGCGCGCCTCAAGACCGAGAGCCTGCTGTGGCGCATCGGCACGAAAGAAGATGCCGACGCGGTGTTGGCGCCCGAGCTTCGATTCATGCCCACGGGCACGGATTGGCGTCGAGAGCAGTTGGAAGCCCTGCCTGGCTTGAGCCTGCATGACCTGATGCTGCTGCCGCTGGACAAGCTGCGCGCTTTCTTTGCGCGCATTGAGGCGCGGGGCACCAGCGCTGCCGCGCCCGGCTTGGGGCCCGCGCAGAACGCTGGTGAAGCGCAGGCGCTGCGACTCTTGTACGAAGAAATCAACACCCGCCTCAAGTACCTCTGCGACGTGGGCATCGGCTACCTCACGCTGGACCGGCAAAGCCGCACGCTCAGCGGTGGCGAGGTGCAGCGCATCAACCTGACCACGGCTTTGGGCACGTCGTTGGTCAACACGCTCTTCGTGCTGGACGAGCCCAGCATCGGCCTGCACCCGCGCGACATGCACCGCATCATCGAGGCCATGCAGCGCCTGCGTGACGCGGGCAACACCCTGGTGGTGGTGGAGCATGACCCGGCCGTGATGTTCGCCGCCGACCGCATGATCGACATGGGGCCGGGGCCGGGCGAACGGGGCGGGCAGATCGTTTTCGATGGCAGCACCGAGGACCTGAAGAACGCCGACACGCTGACGGGTTCTTACCTGGGCGCGCGCAAGCAGATCGGCATGGGCTTCAAGCGCATGGTGAGCGAGAACACCGCGCGCCTGCTGCTGGAAGGCGCGCGCGAGCACAACCTCAAGAACGTGTCGGTGGAAATCCCGCTGCAGCGCCTGGTCTGCGTGACGGGCGTCTCGGGTTCAGGCAAGTCCACCTTGATCCAGGACGTGCTGGCCCCGGCGTTGATGCGGCATTTTGGTCAGGCGACCGAAAGCCCCGGGGCGCACGACCACCTGCTGGGCGCCGAGCAACTGGCGGGCGTGGTGTTCGTGGACCAGTCACCCATTGGCAAGACGGCGCGTTCCAACCCGGTGAGCTACGTCGGCGCCTGGGACACGATCCGTGAGATTTTTGCCAGCGCCCCGCTGGCCCGGCAACGCGGCTACACGGCCGCCAAGTTCAGCGCCAACAGCGGCGACGGTCGCTGTCCCACCTGTGGCGGTTCGGGCTTCGAGCATGTGGAAATGCAGTTCCTCAGCGATGTCTACCTGCGCTGTCCGGACTGCGACGGCAAGCGCTTCCGGCCCGAGATCCTGGAAGTGACGATCGAGCGTGGCGGGGAGGGAGCCTCGGGCGCCCTGCGTAGCCTCAATGTCGCCGACGTGCTGGAACTCACGGTCAGTGAAGCTGCCGAATTGTTCAGAAACGATCGGGACGTGATCCGTGCCCTGCAACCCATCGTGGACGTGGGCCTGGAATACCTGCGCCTGGGCCAACCTGTGCCGACCCTGTCGGGCGGTGAGGCGCAGCGCCTCAAGCTCGCGGGCTTCCTGGCCGAAGCGGCGCGCGCGGCGGGCAGTCGTCAGTTCATCGCCAAGAAGGGCACGCTGTTCCTGTTCGACGAGCCGACCACCGGCCTGCACTTTGACGACATCGCGAAGCTGATGCGCGCACTGCGCAAGCTGCTCGATGCCGGCCATTCGCTGCTGGTCATCGAGCACAACCTGGACGTGATGCGCGCCAGCGACTGGCTGATCGACCTCGGCCCCGAGGGGGGCGAAGCCGGGGGCCAGATCGTGGCCGTGGGCACGCCGGAAGAGTTGCGCCAACACCCGACGTCCCACACCGCGCGGGCGCTGCGCCAGTACGCGGCGGCGATGGGCGAAGCGCACACCGCGCATGAGGGCGATGCGGCGCGTTATCTCGGGGCCTTCACGCCCGGTCACAAGCCCGCGCCCAAGCGGGCGACGGGCGCGGACAACGCCATCCGCATCGTCAACGCCAAGGAGCACAACCTCAAGAACCTGAGCGTGGACATTCCGCGCGGCAAGTTCAACGTGATCACCGGCGTGTCGGGCTCGGGCAAGTCCACTCTGGCCTTCGACATTCTCTTCAACGAGGGGCAGCGACGTTACCTGGAAAGCCTGAACGCCTACGCGCGCAGCATCGTGCAACCGGCGGGTCGCCCCGAGGTGGATGCGGTCTGGGGCATTCCGCCCACCGTGGCCATCGAGCAGCGTCTGTCGCGCGGCGGGCGCAAGAGCACGGTGGGCACGACCACCGAGGTCTGGCACTTCCTGCGCCTGCTCTATGTCAAGTTGGGCGTTCAGCATTGCATCCACGATGGCGCGGCGGTGCAACCGCAGACGGTGGAAAGCATCCTGGCCCAGCTGATGAAGCAGTTCAAGGGCCAGGAAATCGGGCTGCTCGCGCCCTTGGTGGTGAACCGCAAAGGCGTTTACACCGAGTTGGCCGACTGGGCCCGTCCGCGTGGCTACACCCACCTGCGCGTGGACGGCGCCTTCCTGCCGACCACGGGTTTCCCGCGCATCGATCGCTTCAAGGAACACACCATTGAACTGCCGGTCGCCAGCCTGACCGTGACACCCGCCAACGAGGCCTTGCTGCGCGAGAAGCTGGCGACGGCCTTGGAGCATGGCAAGGGCGTGTTGCATGTGCTGAGCGAGCTGGATGGCCTGGCCGAAGCCTTGAAGAACGGCAGCAGCACGGTGGGCATCGGTCAGCTGCAGGTGTTTTCGACGCTGCGCGCTTGCCCGGTCTGCGCCACCTCCTACGCTGAGTTGGACCCGCGCCTCTTCTCCTACAACAGCAAGCATGGGTGGTGCCCGGATTGCGTGGGCACCGGCGTCAAGCTCACCAAAGACCAGCGCAAGGTGCTGGACGATTCCGTGCGCGACGAGAAGGAGCGGGGCCGCGAGCAGACCTTTGCCGAGCCGGAGGTGGAAGACGTGGGCGACACGGTCTGCCCCAGTTGCGAAGGCACGCGCCTGAACCCGACCGCGCGGGCCGTCAAGTTCAGTGGCATGGGCATCGCTGACATCGCTCGACTCTCCATCAGCGACATCCGGCGCTGGCTGGGCACATTGGCTGAGCAGGGACGAATGACGCAACGCGAGAACGACATCGCGCGCGACCTGATCCCCGAGATCAAAAGCCGCCTGGAGTTCCTGGAACAAGTGGGCCTGGGCTACCTCACACTGGACCGCGGCGCACCCACGCTCAGCGGCGGCGAGGCCCAGCGCATCCGCCTGGCCGCGCAACTGGGCAGCCACTTGCAGGGCGTTTGCTACGTGCTGGACGAGCCGACCATCGGCCTGCACGCGCGTGACAACCGCATCTTGCTCGACGCATTGCACACCTTGAGCGAGCGCGGCAACACCCTGGTGGTGGTGGAGCACGACGAAGACACCATCCGTCGCGCCGACCACCTGATCGACATCGGCCCCAGCGCGGGCAAGCGCGGCGGCCGCCTCGTCGCGCAAGGCAGCGTGCGCGATCTCACGCAGGCCGAGGACTCGCAGACCGGTCGCTACCTGCTGCACGCCATCCGGCATCCGCTGCAGCCGCGCCGCCCCACGCACAACGCCAGCTGGCTCACCGTCCAGGGCGCGAACCTGCACAACCTGCAAGATGTCAACGCGCAAGTGCCGTTGCAGCGTCTGGTGGCCATCACCGG
Source organism: Hylemonella sp. W303a (assembly GCF_046452315.1). NCBI lineage: Bacteria > Pseudomonadati > Pseudomonadota > Betaproteobacteria > Burkholderiales > Comamonadaceae > Hylemonella > Hylemonella sp. W303a. Next base: position 64,383 of record NZ_JBKFDG010000001.1, read on the forward strand.
CGTGTCGGGCTCGGGCAAGTCCACGCTGGCGCGTGACGTGCTGTTGGCGAATGTGGCGGCCGCCGTGGGCAACGCCAGCCCGGCGGGTAAAAAGGCTGCGGCTAAGGCCAACATCCAGTGGGCGGGCTGTGCCTCGGTGGAAGACTGGCAGTCCATCGACCGCGTGCTTGAAGTCGACCAGACGCCCATCGGCAAGACGCCGCGTTCCTGCCCGGCCACCTACATTGGTTTCTGGGACACCATCCGCAAGCTCTACGCCGAGACGCTGGAAGCCAAGGCGCGGGGTTACGGCCCGGGTCGCTTCAGCTTCAACACCGGCGAGGGGCGCTGCCCGAGCTGCGAGGGCCAGGGCATGCGCACCATCGAGATGAGCTTCCTGCCCGATGTGAAGGTGCCGTGCGAGAGCTGCCACGGCGCGCGCTTCAACCCCGAGACCCTGGCCGTGAGCTGGCGAGGCAAGAGCATCGGCGACGTGCTGCAGATGGAAGTGGATGAGGCGGTGGAGTTCTTCGCCAGCATGCCGAGCATCGCCCACCCGCTACAACTGCTCAAGGACGTGGGCCTGGGCTACCTCACGCTGGGTCAGCCTTCACCGACGCTGAGCGGCGGCGAAGCCCAGCGCATCAAGCTGGTGACCGAGCTGAGCAAGGTGAGAGATGACATCGGGCGACGTGGACAAAAGGCACCGCACACGCTCTATGTGCTGGACGAACCCACCGTGGGCCTGCACATGGCCGACGTGGAGAAACTCATCCGCGTGCTGCACCGCCTGGTGGATGGCGGCCACAGCGTCGTGGTGATCGAGCACGACCTCGATGTCATCGCCGAAGCCGACTGGATCATCGACCTCGGCCCCGAGGGCGGTGCTGGCGGGGGCCGCATCGTCGCCGCCGCGCCGCCGGAAGAGGTGGTGCGCTTGGGGACGCACACGGGGGTGGCGTTGAAAGCGGTGCTGGAGCGTGCTTAAGCCCGCCAATCTTCCAACTTCAAGCCCTCAACTTGCTTGAAGTGTCTGGTGTTGTGCGTCACCAGTGTCAGCCCTTCAGCCAGCGCGTGCGCGGCAATCTGGGTGTCTAAGTCGCCGATGGGTTTGCCGGCGCGGTGGAGTTGGGCGCGGATCGCGCCGTAACAGTCGGCAGCGGTAGCCGTCCAAGGCAAGTCATTGAACTGCGCCAGCAGCAGGTCAATCTGATGGCGGCGTTTGTCTTGGGTTGTCAGCAGGTTTTGCCCGTAGCGCAACTCGGCGCGCGTGATGACGGAGATGCAGGCGTTTTGCTCGTGCTGTGCTTGCGTCATGCGCTCGCGCAGGCCCGCATCCTGGCCTTTGAGAAAGTCGCTCAGGACATTCGTGTCGAGTAGATAGCGCATGGGCGTCGCTCAATTTCCGCTTGTGGGCGAGGCCTTGCGTGGCGCAATGACAGCTGTGTTCCGCTGGGTCTCGGGGCTGGAGGGAGCTTCCCAGTCCTCAAACGGGCTGGGCCGGGGCGCGTCGTCGCGCGGGGGGATGAAGTCTTCGGTGATGGGGTTGGCCTTGATGAGGCTTAGCAATTCCTGCCACTGACGGGCGCGTTCGTTGTCGTCCTTGGGCCTGAGGGTGATTTCCCCCGTGACCTCGTTCTTGGAAATCCACATTTCCTTGGCCTGCACACGAAACGCCTTTGGGAGGCGCACGGCTTGGCTGTTGCCGGTTGTGAAAACCTTGGCGATGGCGGTACTCATGGTCGACCTCCGTATATACGAAAACGGAGATATTTTAGGGTGCTGACAGACCTGCTGCAAGCCGAGGCACATTCGCCGGCTGCTGCCTGTTGAACGGGCACGGGCCGCCGAGCCAAGGCTGGCGCGGCATTTGCGACTTGTTCAGGCACTTGTCCACAGCCTTAACCACGACGACCTTGGATAAGTGCCTGCCTCGTTCGGTCGCTCGGCCAGTTCAGCTCAGCAAATCCAGATAGGCCCCTTGCACCAGCGATGTCGCCGCGATGCCCAACGCCGCCATGATCCGTTCCGCTTCCTCCACGCCGGACTCCGGCGCTTCGTCGTCGCGGAGCACGACCTCCAGCTCAACGAAATCACCCAAATCAAGCACCTGGTCCAGGTGCACCCGCGTGCGTCCGATCAGGTAGAGCGTGCGTTGCTTTTGCACCCGACCGATCTGGCCGTGCGCGAGTGTCAGGGCTTGCCGCAGCGTGTCGGGTTGCGCCGTTGGCGAACGGACGTAAGACGAGGTCTTGGGACCCGCCTCGTCCGCGCGGTGGTAGTGGATCAGCTCGCCCGTGCCATCGCCGAAGTCCCGCAGTTTCAGGCGGCCCGAGGCGCATCGGAAGAAGGTGTCGTCTTGCGCGATGTCGGTGGGACCGGAAGTGGCCAAGGGCGAGAGGCGAGCCAGAACTTGAGCGCGATCGTCCATCCGCGCCTTGATTTCGATGTTGCGTGCCATCGCTGGATGCTCCCACATCTTGCCGCTCCACTCGGTGCTTGCGCTAGGATGCCGACGGACCAGCGTTTCAATGTCTCATGTCCCTGTTGCCATCCCTTCGCTGTTTCAGCCACCTTGTGCTGGGCCTGATGCTCCCGGTTGTTGTGTTCGCCGCGGACACGCCGCCGGTACCGCTGAAACTCAACCCTGAGTTGTCCGATCCCGGGCGTCCCGCCCGCACGCGCAGCGAGCGCTACCGAGGATGGGTGATTGACGCTGTGCTGCACACCGCTCCCGACGGGTACAACGAAAGCAATCTGCCGGGCATCTTGGAAAAGTCCAAGGTCATGGGCGCGGTCGTGATGCCCACGCCCAATGACGGCTTGAGCAACCGGGGCAGTGCCCTCGCCAGCACCGAGCAAAAACTGCGTCTTGCAGGCCTGGCGCCGGACGAGGTCCGCATCCTGTGTGGGGGCGACTACCTGACCAATCTGTTGTCGGACGCTCAGGCCTTTGGCCGGGTGACCGACCTGTTGACGCAGCGGCTGCAAAGGCTTGCCCAAGACCTGGGCAACACTCCTTGTCTGGGTGTGGGTGAACTGGGCCTGATGCACTTCAACAAGTTGGGCGATCAGAACGTGACGTACATCCGTCCGGATTTTCCGCCCCTGCTCGAAGTCGTGGACCTGGTGGGGCAGCGCGGTGGCTGGATTCAGCTGCACGCTGAGCCGCGCGATCCTGCCGGTGATGTTTCGCACCATGCCGAGTTGGCGCAGGCCCTGGCTGTGTGGACGGCGCGCCAACCTCGTTTGCGCATCATGCTGTCGCACACGGGCATGACGTCCGCCGCTAACGCGCGCTTGATCCTGCAAAGCTATCCCCAGGTGACGATGTCGATCAAACTCACGTCGGCCAACGTTTCGACCTGGCGACACCTGGAACCGGTCTTGAACGCCAACGGTGAACTGTACGAGGACTGGGCTCAACTCATGGAGGAGATGCCCGAGCGTTTTGTGATTGGCAGTGACGCCAAGTTCGGGGGTGCGCTCAAGCACAGCGCCGGAAATGAGACGGCCTATCCTCAAATCATCAGCCGCTTCCACCGCATGCTCGGTAGCCTCGAACCTGCCGCCGCACGCAAAATTGCCCAAGGCAACGCGCGGCGCTTGTTCGGATTTCCGGAGCGCAAGTCGGCCGTGGAGGCGAACGAAGCCGAGGCCGAAACGGGCGCGGCGCGCTGACCTCAGCCCTCGGACCTCAAATCTGCACCTTCAGGCGTTCACCCAGGAAATCCAGCAAGGCTTTGAGTTTGGGTGCGACATGCCGCGTGCGCGGGTAAAGCGCCCAGGCGTCGCCGCTGTAGTGGGTCTGGAAGGTCCACTCCGGCAGCACGGGGACGATCTGGCCCTGCGCCAGCGCTTCTTGCGCCGTGAAGCGTGGCAGGCTGCCGATGCCCAGGTGCCGCAGCACGGCGTCCAGCCGCACGCCGGTGTGGTTGGCGGCGTAACGACCGTGCACGGGCACGATGATGTTTTGCTCGCCACGGCGGAACTTCCAGCGTGAATCACTGGGCTCCTCGCCCAGGTAGATGCAGTTGTGGGATTTCAGGTCTTGGGGCTGGGCGGGTGTGCCATGGCGCGCCAGGTACTCGGGCGTGGCGCAGACCATGTGCTCAATGCGCAGCAGGCGCCGACCCATCAGGCCCAGCGGGGGTCGGTCCGTGATGCGGATGGCCAGGTCGATCTGTTCGTCGTAGAGGTCCATGTAGCGGTCTTCCAGCCGCAGCAGCACGTCCACCTGGGGGTGGCGCGCCAGGAAGTCCGGCATGTGCGGGTGGACCAAGGCCCGACCAATGGCCTTGGGCACGCTGACGCGCAAGAGCCCTTGGGGCTCTTCCCCTTCGCGGCCCGAGGCTTCGAGCGCGGCCTGCGCGGCGTTCAGCATGTCGCGGCCATGTTCAAAGACATCTTGCGCGCTGTCGCTCAGTCGCAGCTTGCGGGTGCTGCGCTGAAGCAGACGCTGGCCCAGCGCTTTTTCCAGCCGGGCCACGGCACGACTGGCCGCGGAAGGCGTGACCGCCATCTGGCGGGCCGCTTCCGAGAAGCTGCCGGTCTCGACCACACGGACGAATACCGCCATCTCATTGAGCAGGTGCTGTGCCTGATTTGTGCTCATAGGGAATAAATGATTTGAGGCCGAGTTGGATTATCAATTCGAACGCCTGCTTCTAGACTGCCTGCATCCCTGTTTTTGCCGTGCAGCACCTGCCATGAGCCCCGACCCGACTTTTTCCTCTTACCTGGTTTACGCCCCTGAATTCTTGAGCCTGGCGCTGATCCACTTTCTGCTGGTGATGGCGCCGGGCGCCGACTTCGCCGTCGCCGTGCGCCAGAGCGTGCGCCACGGCCGTCGAGCGGGTATTTGCACGGCACTGGGTTTTGGTGCCGGCACCGCGCTCCACGTGGTCTACACCTTGCTCGGCGTGAGCGCCTTGATGCAGGCCACGCCCTGGCTGCTGGACATCGTGAAGTGGCTGGGTGCGGCTTATTTGCTTTACTTGGGCGTCGTGTTCTTGCGCAGCCAGCCCATGGCCGTGGACAAAGCACAAGCTGCCATGGACGCCGTGGTTCCCGGTGATGCGCACAGCCTGCGCGCTTCGTTCTGGACGGGTTTCGTGACCAATGCCACCAATCCCAAGGCCACGCTGTTTTTTCTGGCGATGTTCACGACCTTGGTCAGCCCAGCGACGCCACTGCCCGTCCAGGTGTTTTACGGGCTGTGGATGTGCGCGGTGATTGCGGCTTGGTTCAGCTTCGTGGCGATGGTCTTTACGAGCCCGGTGGTGCGCCAGCGCTTCGTTCGCAGCGGGCATTGGTTGGAGCGCGCCATGGGCCTGGTGCTCTTGGGCTTCGCGGCGCGCCTGCTGCTGGTCTGAGCGCGATCAACCGCAGGCTGCTCGTCTCAGCGTTTCCGGCCACGGGGCGCGGCGGTCTTGCGCGCCGTGCCAGCGCCGGTGTTGCGGGGCGATGCGGCCTTTTTGGCGCTTGCGCCGGAGCTGCGTGCTCGGGGGGCCGGCTTACGCGCCGCAAGCGCTGCCTGCAGGGCAAGCCTGGCCCACGGCGCCATGAGCGCCGGAGATTCGAGTGCCTCGGCGGGCGGTGTCCAGTAGCTCATGACCACGGTGGGCTTGCGCTCCGAGCCTGCGTAGACAAAGGGCTGGCCTCCCGCATCGGCGAATTGCTGCTGCGTGGTTTCGTTGGTCTTGAGGTAAAGCCGGCCGTCCGCGATGAGGGCGATGAAAAGTTCGTCCACGTACAGGCCTTGTCCTCCGAACATCCGCTTGGCACGCGCGTGGCCCAGCGGCGAGAACAGTTCAATGCAGTGTTCGGCGAGCGCTTCGTGGGCCATGGGTCGACAGGGCATGTGTGTGAAATTGGCCTGGAGCGCGCGCCCAGGGCCGGTGGGTGGGCATCGCGCGAGAATCACGCATCATGATCCAGCGCATCATTCTGATCGAGCCCGAGGCGCCCGCCAAGCCCGAGCTGGGCGCGCCCTGCAATGGCTGCGGCCTGTGTTGCCTGCATGCGCCTTGTCCGCTGGGTGTGCTGGTCTCGCGGCGGTGGCGCGGGGCCTGTGACGCATTGCGCTGGGACCCGGCGCAGCGGCGGTACCTGTGCGGCCTGCTCATGCCCGCGCACCCCAGTGGGCCGCGCTGGTGGCGCATCGTGAAAAAGTGGTGGCTTCGTCGCTGGATCGCCGCAGGTCAGGGCTGTGACGCCGACGTCGTCGCACAAAACATTCCTGACGGAAGGGATTGAGATCCAGGTTTGGCATATCACCCGATCGACGTTAAAACCAAGGGCTTTGAACACGGGGCAAGCCCGCAAACGCGCAAGGAGGTGCCGACATTGACCTGGATTGAAAACCTGCTGACTCCCGTTTCTTCTTCCTGGTGGGGGGTGCTGCTGGTGCTGCTGCTCGCAGTGACACTGAGCCTCTTGACCTTTTACGCGGGGCGCCGCCTCATCATGCGCGTGACGACCCCCGAGTCCATGCTGCGCCATGTGCTGATGTCCATTCTTGGGCCTGCCCGCTGGGCCGTGCCCGTGGCGGTGGGCCTGCTGGTCTTGCAGGCCGCGCCCGAGAGCCTGCCCTGGATGGACGGAGCGCGTCACCTCACGGGACTGTTGTTGATCGGCCTGTGCACCTCACTGACCATGCGCGCGCTCACCGGCTTCGCCAACGGCGTGCTGGCGCGCTATCCGGTGGACACGGTGGAGAACCTGGAGGCCCGGCGCGTTCACACCCAGGCACGGGTCTTGTCGCGTCTGGCTCAAGTCGTGGTGTTGCTGGCTGGCTTGGCCTTCATGTTGATGACGTTTCCCGGCGCGCGCCAGGTCGGTACCAGTCTGCTGGCGTCGGCCGGTGTGATGGGTTTGGTGGTGGGTATCGCGGCACGGCCGGTGTTCAGCAATTTGATTGCGGGATTGCAGATCGCACTGACTCAACCCATCCGCATCGATGACGTGCTGATCGTGCGAGGAGAGTGGGGCCGGGTTGAGGAGATCACCGGCACCTATGTCGTGTTCCGCGTCTGGGACGACCGGCGCTTGGTCATCCCCCTGCAATGGTTCATCGACAACCCGTTCGAGAACTGGACGCGTACCGGCACCGCTTTGCTGGGCACGGTCTTCCTATGGGTGGATTTCGCCCTGCCGCTAGCTCCGCTGCGCGCCGAGTTGGAGCGTGTGGTCAAGACCATCCCGGAATGGGACGGTCGACTGGCCCTGCTGCACGTGACCGACACCAACGACCGCGCGATGCAGGTGCGCGCGCTGGTGACCGCGCAGGACGCGGGGCGCATGTTTGAGTTGCGCTGCAAGGTGCGTGAGGCGTTGATCGATTTCATTCAGGGCCACTACCCCGGACGCCTGCCTCGGCTGCGGGTGGACGACCTGCGCTTGGACGAGAAGCAGCCTCTGGCGGCCTGAGCCGCCGCGTCGTGATCCACTGACACTGCGCACGAAGCACGGACTCCACGGGCCGGCGCCTGACTCGGCGCACATCTGCGCCACGAATCAATCGCTCAAGCCCGGACTCGCAACAGCGCCTGCGCCAGTTCCGTGAAGCCCGCGCCGCGTTCGCCCGCCGTCAGATAACGCGGCCGGTGCGTCAGCTCCGGTAGGAAACGCGCGATGTTGGCCACGCCCACGCTGTGCCGGAATTGCTGGAACATGAGCTGGTCGTTCGTGGAGTCGCCGATGTAGACCCACCGGTCGAGTTCCTTCTCGAGATCCCGCCCCAGCAGTTCGCGCACGATCCAGCGCGCGCCACTCCATTTGTCGTGGTTACCGATCCAGCCGTTGATGTGGATGCTGCTGACCGTGGCGTTCAAGCCCTCGGCCTGCATGAGCCGCACCGCATGGGCGATGGCGTCGGGCGGTAGCTGGGTGAATTCGCTGTGGTCGATGGCGATGTCGGTCTCGCGGCCAGGGCTGTCCTGGGCCAACATCGCGCCCGGGACCTCGCGCAGCACGCGTTGCGCGACCTCTTGCAGGCGCTCGTGGTTGCGGCGGCGCGTGGCCTCGTCCTGCTGGTAGATCTTGCGTGTCCCATCCTCCACCCATGCGGCGGAGCCGTTCTCCGCCACGATGGCCTGCACCGGCCAGCTGCGCGCGTGCGGCGCGCTCCACCCGATGGGGCGGCCCGTGACCGGGATGACCGCGATGCCGGCCTCGCGCAGCGCGTCGAGGGCCTGCCTTGCGTCCGGCGTGATGGCGCCTTCCGTGGTGAGGGTGTCGTCGATGTCGGTCAACACGCCGGTGATGCGGCGGCGCTCGTCGGTGGGCCAGGTGGGCAGGGCAAGCAGCGTGGGCAGGTCAGTCATGGGGATTCAGGGAGAATGCGCGGCAACATTATCCGGGGCCGCCCAGCGGCGAGTGAGCGCGATGGAAGCAATACACGGCGTGGCGCATGTGGTGCAGCACGAAGGACTGCGCCTGCATGCGTGGGAAAAGTTCACGGGCCAGGCCGAGGGCAAGCCCGTGCTCGTGCTGGCCCACGGCTCGGCGACGGGCGGTCAAGAAAGCTTCGATCTGCAGGTGCCGGGTCAACCCAGCTACAGCGCCATGGACTTTTTCGCGCGCCAGGGTTTCGACGTGTTCGCGCTCGACGTGCGCGGCTTCGGCCGCTCCACCAAACCCGACGCGTTCCTGACGACCGAGCAGGCTGCGAGCGATCTGGGGGCGGTGGTGGACCATGTTCGCGCACTGCGCGGCGTGGATCGGGTGCATGTGCTGGCCTGGTCCTGGGGCACGCAGTACGGCGGGCAATTCGTGATGGCTCACCCGAACAAAGTGGCCCGTTATGCCAGCTATGCCCAGATGCATGCCAACAGCCCGGACCTGGAGACGCGCCGCCCGCGCTTGGCGGTCTTCCAGCGCAGCCCCTACATCCGAATCACCGAGTCGGGCTGGAAGTTGCGTTTCCATTCGCTGACACCGGATGAGGTGAACGATCCGGCGGTGATGGAGGCATTCGCCCGCGCCGCCGTGGCAGCCGAGGAAAAATCGCCCACGGGTCCGCAGATCGACGTGCTCACCCGCCTGCCCTTGGTGGACGCCAGCCGCATCACCGTGCCCACGCTGATGGTGCACGGCGAATACGATGACGTGGCCGACACCCAGGGCCTGCTGCCTTTTTTCGCGGCCTTGCCCAATCCGGACAAGCAGTACGTGGTCATCCCCAAAGGTGGGCACATGCTGCATCTGCAGCAAGGCCATCGGCGGTTGCAGCGGGTCCTGGCGTCTTGGTTTTTGGGCGGTTGAAGTTCCAGGCACGTAATGTCCTGAGGCTCACATTCTCGACGTGGCAGCGCGCGCCGATCGCACCTCGCCAATGAAAAAGCCCCGGCGACTGCCGGGGCTTTGCGAGTGAGCCTGAATGCTCAGTTGAAGTTCACAGCGCGGTCCTTGCGGGCGGCGGTGTTGGTGTACGAGGCTTGTTGAGCGTACAGACCGGGGAACTGTTGGTTCAGCGTCGTGCTGTCTTCACCCACGGCCACGATGTCCCCGGTGCGCACAGCGTCGGCCAGCTCAGCTTGCACCTGCTCACGCGTCTTGCCTGCCTTGGCGGCTTGCTTCGGGTAGAGGTCAGGGAAGAGTTGATTCATCTTGCTGGAGGTGCCAACCACCATATCGCCGTTGCGCACCGCCGCGGTCAGTTCGGCTTGAGCTTGTTCGGCGGTCTTGCCGGCCTTGGCCGTTTGTTGCGGGTACAGGCCGGGGAACTGCTCGTTCAGGGTCAGGCTGTCTTCACCAACGGCCACGATCGTGCCACTGCGCACGGCCTGGGCCAGCTCGGCTTGGACTTGTTCCCGCGTCTTGGCGGTGTCAGCCAGGGCGGGGCCGGCGATCAGGGCGGCGGCGATGGCAACGAGGGAGAGGGAAGTGCTGCGGTTCATGATGGAAATCCTTTCAGTTTGCTTCAATGGGCAGTGGTCGGCAGGTCGGTCTGACCGAGCTCAAGGCCACATCGATGAGCGTTGTTGGTGAGCGCTGCGTCGATGGGATGAACTGTATGCTTGCTTAAACCGCAGATAAATCAGCAAAACCGAACTTCGGTATTTCCAAAACAAAAATAATCAGCCCTTGAAACCCGACCGGGCGAGACCATGCGTGGCCTCGCTCCGGGTGTCAGCGCAACCGGACCGGCGCCTTGCCATCGGCCTGCAGGGTCGCGGTGACGTGCAGGGTGACGGTGGTCGTGCCCCCTTCGGTCGGCAGAGGCATGCTCTCGCTGGCCATGTCAGCGCCCTTGGCCATGGCCAGGGCTCGCATCGGGCGCGGCATGGCCTGGGACTGGTCCAGCGCCAGGCTTTGGATGCGGTATTGCGCGAAACCGAAGGCGGCCGCCGTGGCGCGGGCCTTCTGCTCCACGCTTTGCGCCAATTCGGCGATCAGCTTGTCCCGCGCCTTGTCGTGGGCCGCGGACGAGAGAGAGAAGTCGACCGATTGGATGCGCATCTCGCGGCTGAGGTCGGAACTCAAGGCCCCCAGTTCAGCGAAGTTGCGCGATTGCAGCACGATGCTGCCGCTCACCGTCCAGCGCGGTGTCTTGCCCTTGGCGTCGTAGATGGGTTGCGTGGTCACGCCGCCCAGCCGGGCCTCGACGCCTGCGGTCTTCTGAGCCTGCGTCAGCGCTTCGTTCAGTCGAGCCAGCACACGCTGCGTGAGCGCCCGGGTGTCTTCGCCATCTTCGGATGTGCCGAGCGTGACGTGCATGCGGTCGTTGTCCACTTCCACCGAGGATTGCGCGTCCAGGGTGATCGTGGTCGCCGCTGCCGGGTTCGGCAAGAACAGCTGCGCGTGGGTCGGGCCGCAAAACAAGGCGATAGAGAGGGCTGCGGCAAGCGCGAAGCCCGTGGGCAGGACGCGGATTTTCATGGGGATTCCTCCTGGAATTGTGCGGATGAGTGAAGGGGGCTGGAACTCGCGGCCCCAGCGCGATGCGAGTGCGTTCAATGCGGCCCGCATCATGGCATCGCTTCGTGACGCTGTCAGTGCTGTTCCAAGGCCAATCCCGCGTGCTCGCGCAGCGGGTGGAAGTGAATCTTGGGGAAGCGCTCCTGAGCCAGTCGCACGTCGTAAGGCGAAGTGCAGAGGTAGGCCAGGGTATCGGCCGCGTCGCGCGCCAAGCGCTGCGGGTAGGCGTCGCAGAAGGCCTTCAGCTCAGCGGGCGTGTCGGCCGTGATCCAGCGCGCGCCGGTGTATTGGCAGCCTTCCAGGCGCACGTCGGCGTCGTACTCGCTCTTCAAGCGGTGCTGCACGACTTCGAACTGCAGCTGCCCCACGGCGCCCAGCAGCATGTTGCCGCCCATCTCGGGTTTGAAGACCTGGATGGCACCCTCCTCGCCGAGCTGGGCCAGGCCTTGCTGCAGCTGCTTGGTGCGCAACGGGTTTTTCAACACCACCGTCATGAACAGTTCGGGTGCGAAGAAGGGCAGGCCGGTGTACTGCAGGGCCACGCTGCCGTCGGTGATGGTGTCGCCCAGCTGCACGCCGCCGTGGGTGGTGAAGCCCACGATGTCGCCCGCGTAGGCTTCTTCCACGGCCTCGCGGCGCTGGCTCATGAAGGTGACCACGCTGGTCGGGCGCAGTTCCTTGGCCGTGCGCTGCACTTTGAGCTTCATGCCTGGTTGGTACTTGCCCGAGGCTACGCGCACGAAGGCGATGCGATCGCGGTGGTTGGCATCCATGTTCGCCTGGACCTTGAAGACCACGCCTGAAAAAGCCGGGTCGTCCGGCAGCACTTCCTTGTTCACGGTCTCCTTGTTGACCACCAGGGAGCTGGTGCGGGACTTGGGCCAAGGCGCCAGGTCCACCAGCGCGTCCAGCACTTCCATCACACCGAAATTGTTCACGCCAGAGCCGAAGAACACCGGCGTTTGCTTGCCAGCCAGGAAGGCCTCGCGGTCGAAGGCGGGTGAGGCGCCCGTGGCCAGTTCCATGCTGTCTTGGGCGGCGTCGAATTCGCTGCCGAAGCGCGCCTGTAACGCGGCGCGGTCGCTGACGGGGATGGACTCGAAATCCTGCGGGCGACGCTCGCTGCCTGACTCGAACACCGTCATCGCCTGCGTGCGCAGGTTGATGATGCCGCCGAAGCTCTTGCCCTGGCCCACGGGCCAGGTCATCGGCACGCAGGGCATGCCGAGTTCGCGTTCGACTTCGTCCAGAATGTCCAGCGGGTCGCGCACTTCGCGGTCCATCTTGTTGACGAAGGTGATGATGGGGGTGTCGCGTTGCCGGCAGACTTCAATCAAACGCCGGGTCTGCGCTTCCACGCCGTTGGCCGCGTCAATGACCATCAGCGCCGAGTCCACGGCGGTCAGCACGCGGTAGGTGTCTTCCGAGAAGTCCTTGTGGCCAGGGGTATCGAGCAGGTTGATGACATGCTCGCGGTATTGCATTTGCATCACCGAGCTGGCCACCGAGATCCCGCGCTGCTTTTCGATTTCCATCCAGTCGGAGGTCGCATGGCGGCTGGCCTTGCGCGCCTTCACTGAGCCCGCGATCTGGATCGCGCCCGAGAACAGCAGCAGCTTTTCCGTCAGCGTGGTCTTGCCGGCGTCCGGGTGGGAAATGATGGCGAAGGTGCGGCGGCGCCGGACTTCCTCGGCGATGTGGGGGGCGTGGGACACGGGGTGGTTCCGGAAAAAGGAAAAGCAAGCCCTCTACTCCAGAACAGAAGCGGCTTGCTGGAGCGCGGATTTTATTCGGCGCGCCGATGCTCAGTTTTCCAGGGGAGGATGTTGCGCGTTGGCATGCAGGGCCGCGATCACGTCGCGCACGGTCTTGCGGGCTTCAGCGGGCAGTGCCTGGTAGCGCTTGAGCATCTCCCGGTCCTGCATGGACAGCTCGCCCCAAGGCGAGGCGGGTTCGCGCACGGCGCGCGTGCCACCGCTGTCGAGGCCAAAGCGCAGCTCGTCAGGACTCACTTGCAGCCAGTCGGCCAAGGCACGCAGCTTGTCTTGCATCGGAATGGACACACCCAGCAGCCAGTTGCGCGCCGTGTGCGGCGTGATGCTGCGGCCCCAGTACCTCAGATTGAACTCATTGGCCACGACCGTGGGCGAAACCTTGACTCCGGCAGCGGCGAGGGCTTGTCGCAGGCGTGAGGCAAAAGCTTGGGCTTCGCTGGTGTGTGGAGTAGTGACCATGCCGCGAAAGGTAGGAGCAAGGCCGCACAGAAAATGAATTTTTAATCACAAAAATTGTGAGAGTTGATCAATAATTCATGTCAAGCCAATTGAGGCGATTCTGAGGTGCTGTTCTGGAGGGAATATGGCGATGGGCGAACCATGTCAGAGTCTGGGAGCGCCAAGTGGGAGTCAGTGGCATGCGCAACTGTCTGCCATGAGGGAGTTGGAAGACCGGGAAGTACGGCGCCTACGCGAGACCCTGCCTGCGCGGTTGCCACGCTGGCACCCCCGTTTGCGGGTCCGGCAGGCCGTGGCCGGGGCGATCCGGGAGGCCGGTGATCGGCTGCTGGGCGATTTTTACGCCATGCTGCGCTGTCGAGTGGACCTGGATGGCCTGATGCCGCACCCAGCCCGCCGGCACCTGCATGGCTTGGTCTGGCGCTGGCTTGGGCGGGTGACGCGAGCGGAACAGCCTTGGTTTGATGCCCACTCGAGCGATCTTTTACGCCGCATCGGTGAACTTTGTGGGCGACACCGAGTCCCCTTGGACACGGTGTCCGTGGGCATTTCCCAGTTTGGTCATGGGCTCACGATGCAACTCGCCGACGCAACTTTGAAGCGCGCAGACATGCTGGCGGCCGGGCATTACATAGGCAGCCTGACCCAGCTTGCCCAGGAACGGCTCACAACGGCGGCTTTTCGGTGGAGCGAGGGCCGGCCGTTTCCTCGCAATGCTGGTTGATCCGACTGGCGTCGTTTCGTGTGCGCGTTACAATCCGCTTCGTTCGAGGAGCGTTGCAGCCCTTGTGCCTGTCCAGCAGGCCTAGCGGCGAGGCTCGAACCCCAGGGCGGCAGGCCCTGCCTTCCAACTGCGCTCACCCACCGGTCGTCGTGAGGTGAGGTCTTCCCCGCGCACGTCGACTCCGGTGGTGTTCAACCGCTACAGCTTTGGAGTTCACCATGAGTGCCGTCCTCAAACCTTCCCAAGACTACGTCGTCGCCGACATTTCCTTGGCCGATTTCGGCCGCAAGGAAATCAAGATCGCCGAGACCGAAATGCCCGCGCTGATGGCGATCCGCGAGGAGTACGCCAAGAGCCAACCGCTCAAGGGCGCGCGCATCACCGGCTCGCTGCACATGACCATCCAGACGGCCGTGCTGGTCGAAACGCTGCAAGCGCTCGGGGCCCAAGTGCGCTGGGCCTCGTGCAATATCTTCTCCACTCAGGATCACGCCGCCGCCGCGCTGGTGGCCACCGGAACGCCGGTGTTCGCTTACAAGGGCGAAACGCTGAAGGATTACTGGGACTACACCCACCGCATTTTCGACTTCGGTCCCAAGGGTGACGCCAACGAAGGCCCGAACATGATCCTGGACGACGGCGGCGACGCGACGCTGCTGATGCACCTGGGTCAAAAGGCCGAGAAAGATCCGTCCGTGATCGCCAACCCGGGCAGCGAAGAAGAGCGTGAGCTGTTCGCGGCCATCAAGGCCAAGCTGGCCCTGGACCCGACCTGGTACACCCGCAAGAGCGCCAAGATCATCGGCGTGACCGAGGAAACGACGACGGGCGTGCATCGCCTGAAGGAAATGTCGGCCAAGGGCACGCTGAAGTTCCGCGCCATCAACGTCAACGACAGCGTGACCAAGAGCAAGTTTGACAACCTCTATGGTTGCCGTGAATCGCTGGTGGACGGCATCAAGCGCGCGACCGACGTCATGATCGCCGGCAAGATCGCCGTCGTGGCCGGGTACGGCGACGTGGGCAAGGGCAGCGCCCAAGCCCTGCGCGCCCTGAGCGCCCAAGTGTGGGTCACCGAGATCGACCCTATCAACGCCTTGCAAGCGGCGATGGAAGGCTATCGCGTGGTGACCATGGACTGGGCGGCCGACAAGGCCGACATCTTCGTCACCACCACCGGCAACAAGGACGTGATCACGCACGACCACATGAAGGCGATGAAGCACAACGCCATCGTTTGCAACATCGGTCACTTCGACAACGAAATCCAGGTTGCCTCGCTTGAGCAATACCAGTGGGAAGAGATCAAGCCCCAGGTGGACCACGTGATCTTCCCGGACGGCAAGCGCATCATCCTGCTGGCCAAGGGGCGTCTGGTGAACCTGGGTTGCGCCACGGGCCACCCGAGCTACGTGATGAGCTCGTCCTTCGCGAATCAGACCATTGCCCAGATCGAGCTGTTCACGCACAGCGATTTCTACGAGAACGGCAAGGTCTATGTGCTGCCCAAGCACCTGGACGAGAAGGTTGCGCGCCTGCAGCTCAAGACGCTGAACGCTCAGCTGACCGAGCTGACGGACGAGCAGGCCGCCTACATTGGCGTGCCCAAGCAAGGCCCGTACAAGCCGGATACCTACCGCTATTGAACGGCGGTTATCGCGCCGGCGCGTTGCGTCGTTGCAGCCCGAAGAAAATCCTCGCGTACAGCCAGTGCGCTGCGGTGTTCTTTGGTGGCCTGCGCGCTGCATCGCATTCCGTTCGCCACGCCACCACATCACCCATGCGCGCTGATCAACTGCTGGTCGACCGCGGTCTGGCCGTGTCGCGCGCGCAGGCGCAGCGGCTGATCGCGGCAGGTGTCGAATGGCAGTCGTCGGTCGGCGAGTGGAAGCGCGTGGCCAAGAATGGCGACGAACTGCCCCTGTTGGCTGAGTTGCGCTTGCTCGATGACTCGGAGGCCCGCTACGTTTCTCGCGGAGGGCTCAAACTCGAGGGAGCGCTCCAGCGGGCAAGTCTCAAGGTCGCTGGCTGGGTTTGCCTTGACGTGGGTCAGTCCACCGGCGGCTTTACCGATTGCCTCTTGCAGGCTGGCGCGGTGCGGGTGGTGGGGTTGGATGTGGGGCAGGCGCAACTGCACCCGCGCTTGCGCGAGGACGCGCGGGTCGTCTGCATTGAAAGTTTGAATGCGCGCGACCCGGCCGCCGTGATGGCCGCGCTCGAGGACCTGGTGCCGGACGGCGGCTTTGATCTGCTCGTTGGCGACTTGTCTTTCATATCGCAGACCCTGGTGCTCCCGGCCCTCGTTCCTTGGCTCAAGAGCGGCGGGCATCTGCTGACGCTGGTCAAACCCCAGTTCGAGCTGCAACCGGGGCAGGTGGGCAAAGGCGGCGTGGTGCGAGACCCCAGCATGTACCCCTTGGTGGAGCAACGCCTGCGAGATGCCTGCAAGTCCCTGGAACTGCAGGTGCGTGACTGGTTCGACTCCCCCATCGCCGGGGGCGATGGCAACCGCGAATTTTTCATCCACGCGATCAAATCACCGTGAGGCTCGCATGAGCGAACAACAAGCACCGCAATCATTGCCCTTGAGCATTGAGTTCTTTCCGCCCAAGACCCCCGAGGGCGTCGTGAAACTGCGCGCCGTGCGTCAGCAACTCTATGCGCTGCAGCCCGAATTCTGTTCAGTCACTTATGGCGCAGGCGGGTCCACCCAGGAAGGCACATTCGCCGCCGTGAAAGAGATCCTGGCCGAGGGCCTGGACGCCGCGTCGCACATTTCCTGCATTGGTGCGACTCAATCGACCATGCGTGAGAACCTGACCACCTTGAAAGGCATGGGGGTCAAGCGCCTGGTCACGTTGCGTGGTGATTTGCCCAGCGGCTATGGCGCTGGGGGTGAGTTCCACTACGCCAGTGATTTGGTGGCGTTCATTCGTGCTGAGACGGGTGATTATTTCCATCTCGAAGTTGCGGCCTACCCGGAGGTGCATCCGCAGGCCCGGTCCCCCGAGGCCGACCTGCAAGCTTTCGCAGCCAAAGTGAAGGCTGGCGCGGATTCGGCCATCACCCAGTATTTCTACAACGCCGACGCCTATTTCCGTTTCGTCGAAGACGCCGACGCGCTGGGGGTGACCGTGCCCATCGTGCCGGGCATCATGCCCATCACCAGCTCCACCCAGCTCATGCGCTTCAGTGACGCCTGCGGCGCGGAGATCCCGCGGTGGGTGCGTTTGCGCTTGCAGGCTTATGGCGATGACACGGCCAGCATCAAGGCGTTTGGTCTGGATGTGGTGACGGCCTTGTGCGAACAGTTGCGCGCCGGTGGTGCGCCCGCCTTGCATTTCTACAGCATGAACCAGAGCGCGGCCACGTTGGAGATCAGCCAGCGGCTGGGTCTGATCTAAGCCTGCAGCGTGTCTGGCACCTGGCCGGCCGGCGGTGCATTGCCCCGGACTCGGGGGCAGTCTCAGTGCGTTGTGCTTTCCAGCGTGTAAGCCGCGTTGCGGTCCTGCCCTAGCAATTCGACGAGCTGTGGCAAGGTCGATTTCAAGGCGTCTTGCAGGGTGTGCGGCGGATTGACGATGAACATGCCACTGGCGGGCAAGCCGGTGGCGTCCTTGCCCGACTTCACCGTCAGCGTGGCATGCAGCCAGGGCCTACCGGCCTGGTTGGTCAGGGTCCGCAGGCGTCTCGGCAGTTCGTGGGCCTCCGGGCGTGGAATGATGGGATGCCAAATGGCGTAACAGCCCGTGGCGAAGCGCTTCAATCCCTCGGCGAGCAGGCTGGCAACGCGTGCGTAGTCGGTTTTGATCTCATAGCTCGGGTCGCACAGCAGAAGGGCACGGCGCGACGGCGGGGGCAGAAATTGGGTCACGCAACCGAATCCGTCTTCCCTCAGTACCGCGATCTGCCGCTCAGCCTCCAGTTGGGCGATGTTGGCTGCGAGTGCCTTGCTGTCGGTCGGATGCAGTTCGAAAAGCTTGAGACGGTCTTGCTGGCGCAGCAGGCGTTGCAGAACGAAGGGTGAGCCCGGGTAGACCTTGGGGGTGCTGGATTGGGAATAGGCCGCGCCCGGATTGAACTCGTTGACCAGCTCCACGTAATCTCGCACGATCTCGGGGAGTGTGTGAGCGTGCACTTCGATTAACTTTGCGATGCCGTCGGCTGCTTCGCCACTGGTTTGCGCGTAGTCGCCGTCCAGGCGGTACAGGCCAGCGCCAGCGTGGGTGTCGATGACGGTGAGTGCAGTGTCTTTTTGCGTCAAATAACGCGCGATCGCGATCAAGATGCTGTGCTTGAGGACGTCGGCATGGTTGCCGGCATGGAAGGCGTGTCGGTAGCTGAACATGGCCGCCCGATGTTAACTGCCCGGCGAGCCTGGAATTTGTATAATGGCAGGCTTCGCAGCGCTTTTGTGGTCCCGCGGCGAAGGCTGTCGATGCAGTACTTGCGCACTCCCCCGAGGGGTAATCTTGGCGCATCGACTCGGACATTACCACCTAAGAGGCTCCCTCAAGAGGAGCACCGACCGTGGAAAAGGGCCCGCCAAACCATCCTCCAAGAGAGAAAACTCATGACTACGTTCAGCGCCAAGCCCGCTGACGTGAAGCACGAGTGGTTTGTGATTGACGCCACCGATAAGGTGCTCGGACGTGTCGCCAGCGAAGTGGCACTCCGTCTGCGCGGCAAGCACAAGGCCATTTACACGCCTCACGTCGATACCGGTGATTTCATTGTTGTCATCAACGCTGCAAAGCTGAAGGTGACCGGCACGAAGTCGCTCGACAAGATCTATTACCGTCACTCGGGCTACCCGGGTGGCATCACCGCCACCAACTTCCGTGATTCGCAAGCCAAGCATCCCGGCCGCGCACTCGAGAAGGCTGTCAAGGGCATGCTGCCCAAGGGCCCGCTGGGCTACGCCATGATCAAGAAGCTCAAGGTCTATGGCGGCGCAGAGCATCCGCACAGCGCGCAGCAACCCAAGCCGCTGGCCATCTGAAGGAGTCCGAAATGATTGGTGAATGGAACAATGGCACGGGCCGTCGCAAGTCCAGCGTCGCGCGCGTGTTCCTGAAGAAGGGCTCCGGCAAGATCACGGTCAATGGCAAGGACATCGCCGAGTACTTCGGCCGTGAAACCTCCATCATGATCGCGAAGCAGCCTCTGGTGCTGACCAACCATGTCGAGACTTTCGACATCCAGGTCAATGTGCACGGCGGTGGCGAATCGGGCCAAGCTGGCGCGACGCGTCACGGCATCACCCGTGCGCTGATTGACTATGACGCGGCGCTCAAGCCCGCCTTGTCGCAAGCCGGTTTCGTGACGCGCGATGCGCGCGAAGTCGAGCGCAAGAAGGTCGGTCTGCACTCCGCGCGTCGTCGCAAGCAGTTCAGCAAGCGCTAATGCGAGTCGTGTCCTGCCTATGCCCCTATCCCTATGTGGCAGTGGCGTGGGTGGGAGCATGATGAGAGCAGTTGTCAGAGCTGTATGTCTATGGATGATCTCGTCTCCAAGGTGGATGTCGGGGTCGCTCATGCGTCTGTCATGAGCCTGACAATCTGTTGCAATCTAAAGGCCGCCTGGGCTTTAATCCGGCGGCCTTTTTCTTTGCGCGGCTGCTAGACTTTTCCCCCTATGCGAATGCGTCTGCTACTTCGGCGTCTGACGGTGAGCGCACCGCGCATGTCCGTGCGCAGCTCCTTGCCTTGGCCATTGCGTTGGGTCATTGCCGCCGTGACTTTTGGCTTTTGTGCTGCCATTGGCCTGTGGGCTTTCGAATTCGGTCGCGACATTGCGGGTATCGAAGGTGGCAGCGCGGGTTATGTGGAGAAACTGGAGCAGCAGCTTTCCGAGCTGCGCAGTCAGGCGCGCTCCATGAAGGACGAGCGTGACGAGGCGCTGGCCAAGGCGAACACAGCTTCCACCTTGATGGCTGCCGAGCAGGCTGCTCAGGAGCGTCTGACCGAACTCAACAGGCAACTGGAGGCAGATAATCAGCGCTTGCGCGATGATTTGGGCTTCTTCGAGCGTCTGATCCCAACGGAGGGTGGGTCTGAGGCCCTTGCGATCCGCGGACTGCAGGCTGTCGTTCAGCAAGACGGGCAGGGCCAGCAAGTCAAGTGGCAGGTTCTGGTGATTCAGCCTCAGAAGAACGCGCGTGAGTTCAGCGGACAGTTGGAAGTTCAGTTCATCGGCGTACAGTCGGGGCGGCCGTGGTCGGCCCCCTTGCCGCAAGGCGCGCAACCCATCCGTTTGCGTCAATATGCGCGCGCCGAGGGAACCTTCCAATTGCCTCCAGACACCGAGATCAGGAGCATCAGCGCCAAGGTCATGCAGGGCGACGCGGTGCGCGCGGAGCAGTCAGTCAAGTTGTAATCTGAATTCGCAAGGATGTGACCGCGCGTTGCGCGTTTCACGCCGAATTTCTGAGTAGAAAGTTGTTCCCATGTTCAGCAAGCAAAAACCCCCGGCCATTCGCAGTTTGATTGCCGACGGCAATCACATCGAAGGCCATGTGCACTTTCGCGATGGCCTGCGCGTGGACGGCACCATCGTTGGTAACGTGCGTGCCCGCGAGGAAGACAGCAGCATCCTGGTGATCTCTGAAACCGCGTCCATTCTTGGAGAGGTGCACGCTGATCACGTGATCGTCAATGGCACGATCAAAGGCCCGGTCTATGCCCGTCAGATGCTGGAGCTGCAGCCCAAGGCGCGCATTGAAGGTGATGTGTTCTACACCGCCCTGGAAATGCACCAAGGCGCGATCATCGCTGGCTTGCTGCGTCCCACGCCCTCGATGCTGGAAGACAAGCCGGCCCTCAAGCTGGCTGCAACCGGCAACTGAGCGACAGAGATCTGAACCGCCGGTTGCTGCTGAACGCGGGCCACGCGCCCAGCGTCGGAAGGCTTCGCCAGCGGTGTGGGTTTGTATTCGGGACGCCGCCTAGGGTGACCATTGGGTGTACCATCGCAGCCCTGTTATTGAACAACTTCCTGCCTGAAGGAGTTTTCCATGAGCGCCGTTGCCGAATCCGTCCAAACCGATGTCGTGAGCGAGATGCCCGCGCCGATCCTCTTCACTGACAGCGCGGCTGCCAAAGTAGCTGACCTGATCGCTGAGGAAGGTAATCCGGATTTGAAGCTTCGCGTGTTCGTGCAGGGCGGCGGTTGTTCCGGCTTCCAGTACGGCTTCACCTTCGACGAAGTGGCCAACGAAGACGACACCACCATGACGAAGAATGGTGTCTCCCTGTTGATCGATGCGATGAGCTATCAGTACTTGGTGGGCGCTGAGATCGATTACAAGGAAGACCTGCAGGGTGCGCAGTTCGTGATCAAGAATCCGAACGCCACCACCACCTGCGGTTGCGGATCGAGCTTCTCTGCGTGAGTACTTTCCGCCTCTGACACGCAAAGCCACCTCCGGGTGGCTTTTTGCATTGGCACGATGGGGTTCCCGTCGCCTCTTCCCGTTTGCTAGTTGCTGCCCCATGAACACCGTTGCTCCCGCTGCTGCGCCCACGGAAGCTGAGTTGCGCTCCCTGCTGTGGCTGGTGGCGGTGGGTTTCTTCATGCAGACCCTGGACGCCACCATCGTCAATACCGCGCTCCCTGCGATGGCACGCAGCTTGGGCGAAAGCCCTTTGCGCATGCAGTCCGTGGTCGTGGCTTATTCGCTGACCATGGCGATGCTGATCCCCGCCTCAGGTTGGCTGGCGGATCGCTTTGGATTGCGCCCGGTATTCATGAGCGCCATCGTGCTCTTTTCCGCTGGATCGCTGCTGTGCGCAATGGCCGGCAACCTGAGCCTGCTGGTGGCCGCGCGCGTACTCCAAGGCCTGGGTGGAGCACTGCTGCTGCCAGTGGGGCGGCTTGCGGTGCTCAAGACCTTCCCGCGTGAGCGTTTTCTTCAAGCCATGAGTTTCGTGGCCATCCCTGGGCTCATTGGCCCACTGATTGGCCCCACGTTGGGGGGCTGGATCGTGGAGGTGGCGACATGGCACTGGATTTTCTTGATCAATCTGCCCGTGGGTCTGCTCGGCGGTCTCGCGACCTTGCGCTACATGCCCGTGCAGCGCAACGTCGCATTGGCGCGCTTTGATCTGACCGGTTACCTCCTCCTGGCCTTCGGGATGGTGAGCCTATCCCTCGCGCTGGATGGTCTCTCAGGCTTGGGGCTGCGCCAAGCCGGTGTGTTGGTCCTGATGATCTTTGGCTTGGCCAGTCTGACGGCTTATTGGATGCACGCATTGCGCCATCCCAATCCGCTGTTTTCGCCCCATCTGTTCGGCGTGGCCTCCTTGCGCATAGGCTTGTTGGGCAATTTGTTCTCGCGCCTGGGTAGCGCTTGCATGCCGTTGATGATCCCGCTGCTGATGCAGGTCACGATGGGCTACTCGCCCTTGCAGGCGGGGTTGATGATGTTGCCCGTCACCCTCGCGAGCATGGGCATGAAGCGCCCGGGCACTTGGCTGCTGACGCGTTTCGGTTACCGCCGTGTGCTCGTCCTCAACACGCTGCTGGTGGGTTTGGCAACCGCGAGTTTCGCGCTGACCACCCTCGACCAACCCGTGGGGTTGCGCGTCGTGCAACTCATGGTCTTTGGTGCGGTCAACTCCATCCAGTTCACTGCCATGAACACACTCACCCTCAAGGACCTGGGCCCCACGATGGCCAGCAGCGGCAACAGTCTGCTGTCGATGGTGCAGATGTTGGCCATGGGCATGGGCGTGGCCGCAGCGGGCGCCGTGCTGGCGGCCTTCACGGGCTATTTCGGTCCAGTGGAAGCGGCGGCTGCCCTGCCGGCTTTTCGCGGCACCTTCGTCTGCATGGGGCTCATGACCATCGCATCAGCGGCGATCTTCTGGCAACTGTCGGATTTTGAAGCACCCGCCGCTCGGTCTAGGCACGAACCGGCCGAGATGGAGTAAGGGGCGCGCGGAGTTTGCCTCGACATCAAGGCCGGCTTCCCGAAAGCGCTCGCGTCAAACCGGGTAAATGGCTCCCAGCACCCGCGCATGCCGCGCACCGGTGACGCGCGTGATGTTGCCGGTTTCACCGGCCAAGCATTGACGCGCCAGCCAAGCGAAAGCCGCGGCTTCCACCTGCAGCGGTGGCAGGCCTGCAGTCTCCGTGCTGGTCACCGCCATCCCAGGGAGTTGGCCGCGCAGACGCCGCATGAGGTCATCGTTCAACGCGCCGCCGCCGCAGACGTACAAGGTCTGGCAGGTGGGCGCATGGCGCAGCAGGTCCGCCGCGCAAGTGCGTGCCGTCAACTCGCTCAGGGTCGCTTGCACATCCGCAGGCGCGATCCGCGGATGGCGAGCCAAGCGCGACTGCAGCCAATCGCGATGAAACAGATCTCGTCCCGTGCTTTTTGGAGGGGCGAGTCGGAAAAAAGGTTCGTCCAGCAGATCCCGCAACAAGGCGTCATGGACGTGTCCACTGGCGGCCCAGCGCCCTCCCGCGTCATAAGGTTGGTCTTGATGCAACTGGCACCACGCATCGAGCAAGGCGTTGCCCGGCCCGCAATCGAACCCTCCCACCGAGTCCGCTTGCAGCAAGCTGAGGTTGCTCATGCCGCCGATGTTGAGCACCGCCACCGATTCATGGGAACCCGCCGCAGGGCCAAAAACCGCGTGATGGAACGCTGGCACCAGCGGCGCGCCCTGACCACCCGCGGCAACGTCACGGCTGCGGAAGTCCGCCACCACGGTGATGCCCGTCAGTTCGACCAGCAGGGCTGGATTGTTGAGCTGCAGCGTGTAGCCCGTGCCACCGGCACCTTCGTGCTGGGGGCCAGGTTGATGGCGCACGGTTTGGCCATGCGCGCCAATCGCCCGGACCGCATCTCGGTCCACGCCCGAGCGCATCAACACATCTTCCACCACGGCCGCGTAGACGCGAACCAAGCCGTTCGCAGCCAATGCAGCGCGATGCAGTTCATCCCTGCCTTCGGGTGTGTTGAGCGCAAGCAGCTCGGCGGCCAGTGTCTCGGGCAGCGGGCGCGCTGCGTGGTGCAAGACGCGAACCGCGTTCTTGCCCGGTTGGGTCGTGATCTCGGCCAGCACGCCGTCCACGCCGTCGAGCGAGGTGCCTGACATCAGGCCGATGAACAGAGAAGTCATGAGTACAAATGACAGCGGGGGTCAACGCGAGGCCAGCAGCTGGGCAGCCCCCAACTGCTGCCGGGCCTGTAGTGCAACTTGGTCAAAGGCGGGGCGGTTCGCCGCGGACACTGGTGGCGCCGCTTCGCTGCGGCGCACGATCAGCAGTGGGTTCTGATGTCGGCCATTGATGCGAAACTCGTAGTGCAGGTGCGGGCCCGTGGCCCAACCGGTGGCGCCACTGGCCGCGAGCGTCTGGCCTTGCGCGATGCGTTGGCCGTGTCGTACCAGGATGCGGCTGAGGTGGGCGTACAAGGTCTGGTGCCCGTTGCGGTGCCGCAAGATCACCACCTTGCCGTAGCCGCCCTGCTCGCCCGCGAATTCCACCACGCCGTCACCCACGGCCCGCACCGGCGTGCCGATAGGCGCCGCGTAGTCCACGCCCAGGTGCGCGCGCCAGGTTTTGAGGATGGGATGAAAGCGCATCCGAAAACCACTGGTCACGCGAGAGAAGGCCAACGGTGACGCCAGGTAAGCGCGCTTGAGACTTTGGCCGTCCAGGGCGTAGTAACCGCTGCGACCCGTGGTCTGGGTCGGTTGCCCTGGGATCAGTGGTTCTGGTTGATCAGCATTCGGTTCGGTGAACCACACCGCCTGGTAGGCCTTGCCTGCATTGATGAACTCTGCGCTCAGCACCCGGCCCGCGCGCAGAGGTTCACCGTCGCCTTCCAACATTTCATAGACCACGGCGTAGCGGTCGCCCTCGCGCAGGTCACTGTGGAAATCGATGTCGGCGGAGAAGATTTCCGCCAGCTGCACGGCCACGGCGTCTGGAATCCCCGCCTGGTCCGTGGAGGCAAAGAGTGAGCTATCGATCACACCGCTGGCCATGCGCAGCGACGCGGTGAGCATGGCCTTTTCCAGGCGGGAACTGAAGCCGTCAACCGTGCGCTCAATGATCAGGCGCTCGAAGCTGCCATCGTCGCTGGGACTCCAGCGTGCGGTGAGTTTGAGCAAGGTGTTGCGTTCGCTCGCCTCCACACTCAGCAGTCGGCCCGTGCGCCCCAGCAGGTGGCGGTGCGTGAGCATGTCCCGTTTCAGAAAGGCGGCGGCTTGCGTATCGTGGATGCCCAGCCGGTGCAGCAATCCTTCAGCCGTGTCCTGGGCCCGGGACAATTCGGAGCGGTAGACGCTGAAGCGGAACCCTTCGCCCCGCGGCGACGTGCTCACCGTCGACATGCCGAGGGGCGCTGGCGTGGGCGCGGTGAAAGGCGAGACGAAGGGCAGTGCCTGCACTTCGGCGGTGACTTGCTGCACGGGCAGCCGCGCTGGATCGGGCGCCAAGGACACCACCACCGCCGCCACCGCGTAAGCCCCAGCGCCCAGACCGAGCGTGGCCAGGGTCACCCCGAGCACGAGCGGCGCCCAGCGCCGCTGAGAGCCTCTGGTCCAAAGGCGCCAGGTTAGCCGCACGCGGGCACGCAGGGAGCGGGGCAGGCGTTGAAGCAAGGAGCGCAGGGCGGACATGAGGGATGCAGTGATGGGAAGGGTGCGATGGGATGGGGGGCGGCAATACCGGTCGCACAAGCGCCTGAAGGAGTTAGCAAAGGGCGGGCCCGATCGCTCGGTCTGGCCCCGGGGCAGGTGCGGCCGCTGGGCTCAGGCGCGAGCTCGCGGCACGTAAAATCGGCTGCCTTTGGCGCTCTGACCTCTTACCATCAGCGGACTCGCCAAGGCGCGCTCCGATCTGGTGCGCGACGAGTATATCGGCCCCTTTGGACCGGGCTGTAGAAAAATCCCTATG
The DNA here is from genome assembly GCF_046452315.1 of Hylemonella sp. W303a. Lineage (NCBI taxonomy): Bacteria > Pseudomonadati > Pseudomonadota > Betaproteobacteria > Burkholderiales > Comamonadaceae > Hylemonella > Hylemonella sp. W303a. The sequence goes on from NZ_JBKFDG010000001.1 coordinate 90,156, forward strand.
AACACATCCTCTCCCGTTGCTCCCTTTCCCGTCACCGACCGCGTGCGCGAGGCTTTGGCCGTGACCCGGCGCGGCTGCGAGGAATTGATTCCCGAGGACGACTGGATCAAGAAGCTGGCCCGCTCCGAGGCCACCCAAACGCCCCTGCGCATCAAGCTGGGCCTGGACCCCACCGCGCCTGATATCCACCTGGGCCACACCGTGGTGCTGAACAAGCTGCGGCAGTTGCAGGACCTCGGGCACCAGGTCATCTTCCTGATCGGTGACTTCACCAGCCTGATCGGTGACCCTTCGGGCCGCAACAGCACCCGCCCGCCGCTCACGTCGGAGCAGATCAAGGCCAACGCCGAGACCTACTACAAGCAAGCCAGCCTGGTGCTGGACCCGCAGCGCACGGAGATCCGCTACAACAGCGAATGGTGCCTGCCGCTGGGCAGCATGGGCATGATCCAGCTCGCCGCCAAGTACACCGTGGCGCGCATGATGGAGCGCGACGACTTCACCAAGCGCTACCAGGCCGGCACGCCGATCAGCGTGCATGAATTCCTCTACCCACTGATGCAGGGCTACGACTCGGTCGCGCTCAGGTCCGACCTCGAACTCGGCGGCACCGACCAGAAGTTCAACCTGCTCATGGGTCGCCACCTGCAGCAGGAACATGGCCAGGAGCCGCAGTGCATCCTGACCATGCCCCTGCTCGTGGGGCTGGACGGCGTGGACAAGATGTCCAAGAGCAAGCACAACTACATCGGCATCAGCGAGGACGCCAACACCATGTACGCCAAGGTGCTGTCCATCAGCGACGCGCTGATGTGGGATTGGTACACCTTGTTGTCCTTCAAGTCCCTGGCTGAAATCGCGGCGCTGAAGCAAGAGGTCGAAGCCGGCCGCAATCCCAAGGACGCCAAGGTGATGCTGGCCAAGGAGATCACCACGCGTTTCCACGGCGCCCAGGCGGCCGAGGCCGCGGAGCAGGATTTCATCAACCGCAGCAAGGGCGGCATTCCCGACGAGATCGAGGAGCAAACCCTGGCCTTGGAAGGCGGGGTGCCCTTGGGCATCGCCGCCCTGCTCAAGCAGGCAGGCCTGGTGGCCTCGTCCGGCGAAGGCAATCGTCTGATTGACGGCGGTGGCGTGCGCGTGGATGGCCAAGCTGTTAGCGACAAGGGCCTCAAGCTGGGCGCTGGCGTCTACGTGCTGCAGGTGGGCAAGCGCAAATTCAAGAAGGTCACGCTGACTGCGTGATGCAAGGTTGGTGGCATGCACATCGGGGGTGATCGTTGATGCATGCCTCGCCCGCCCCCACCCCTGGATCACGGTTCATATAATCGCGCCCCCATGGAACGCATGCGTCGACTGACCTCACTGGCTCGCTGGACAGCGGTCTGGGTGACGCTGTCCGTTGTTCTGTCGGTCGTGACGCCGCTGCTCAAGCCTGCGGGGCTGAACATGGTCTGCACTGCGACCGGCGGCATGAGCCTGGTCGATGATGACGGTGAGAACGGTTCCACCGTCTCTCATTGCCCCATGTGCTGTCAGGCCGCAGCGCCTGCGCCAAGCTGGGCCGTGCTGCCCGCGCCCATCGCGTCCCTGGCCTACGCCCTCACGCCGGCGCGGGCGGCGGTGCTGGCGTACTTGACCGCACCACCGCTGCCGTCGCGCGGGCCACCGCTGATTTCCTGAAAACCCGCGTCCCTTCCCGGACGCCTTCTTGCTGACTCTTCCACCCAGGGTGGTGGGGTCCGGCTGGTTTCGTTTTTCTGGAAATTCACCCATGTCTCGCTTCCATTCAGCCCCCCAGCGGGCTGCTCTTGCCACGTTCCGCGCACGCGTGCCATCCTCTCTTCGCCACACGGGGCCGCTGACACCCGTGACCCTCGCCATCTTGGCTTGTCTCATCGTTGATGGGGTGAGCGCTCAGCCCAGCAACTCGCAGTCCACGGCTTTGACCTTGGGGGAGGTCGTGGTCTCGGCGCCCAGTGGCGCGCTGGACACTCAGCAAGTTCCCACGTCCGTGAATGTTTTGCCCCAAGAGCGCATTGAAGGGCAGCCCATGGCCAACAACTGGCAGCTGTTCGAAATGGTGCCGGGCGTGATGCTTACCCAATTCAACCAAGGCACCACCTCCGGAAAATTCTCGATGCGAGGTTTCAACGGAGAAGGCGAAATCAATGCCGTGAAACTGCTGATCGATGGCGTGCCGAGCAACAGCAACGACGGCAACATGCCTTACATCGACCTGGCGCCTTCGCTGGACATCGAGTCCATCGAGTTGGTGCGTGGCACGAATGACCCCCGCTACGGTTTGCACAACATCGCGGGCAACGCCAACATCGTCACGCGCATGGGTGGTGACTATCGCCGCGTGCGCGCGACCTTAGGCAGGTTCAAGACCCAGGAAGTGCAAGCGGCCATCGGTGTGGACAGCGGAGCCTTGACGCAAAATCTGGCCATCATCGGTCGCCAGTCCGACGGCCATCGCGAGCATTCGGACTCGGACGCTCTGGGTTTCTCCGGCAAGTGGTTCTTGCACAGCGAAGATGGACGAGGCCGAGTCGGTTTGATCGCTCGCCATCACCGCGCGAATGCCGAGGAAGCGGGTTACCTCACCAAAGCCCAGACCCAGGACGATCCGGATCAATCACCCAGCTACAACGCCACCGACGAGGATGAGCGGCGCATGACCCAGGTGGCCTTGCAGGCCGAGCGCCAGATCAACGACCGCCTGCAATTCAAGGGCCAGGTCTACTCCAACCAGATCTACGACCATCGGTACGTGCGCTTCTCCGCGTCTGCCTCGCAGCAGGAGCGTTTGGTTGATGAAGACCACGTGGGACTTTCCGTCTCCGCCACCTATGCCCTGGGCGAAACCGCGCTGGGCGAGGTTCAGCTTTCAGGTGGCTTTGACACGGAGCGGCAGGACAATCGCAGCAAACGCTACACCACCGTCGCCCAGACGCGCAGCAGCCAGACCCGTGACCAGCAGTTCGACTTCAACACCGTGGGCGCCTTTGCGCAAGCCAACATCAAGCCGACGGCTCAGCTCACGCTGACACCCGCCTTGCGCGTGGATCAGATTTCAGGTGATTACACGAACCGACTGACGGGTGCGCAGTACGACATGAATGACTACGGGTTGATTCAACAACCCAAGCTCGGCGTGGTTTATGTCTATTCCGATCCGCTGGTCTTTTATGGCAATGTGGGGCGCAGCTTCCAGGTCGGCGTGGGGACCGGTTCGTACAAGGTCAATCAGTCTCGCGATCTGGAGCCTTCGATCAACGACGGCTGGGAAACCGGCGTGAAGTTCAAGCCCGTGTCATCGGTGGATGGCCGATTCGCGGTGTGGCGGCAGGTGGCGAGCAACGAGGCTTTGCGCAAGCTCAACGATCCTTCCAACGACTCCGAGAACATCGGCCGCACGCGCCGAGAAGGGGTGGACCTGGAACTCAATGCCCGTCCCCATCGGGACCTGGGCCTCTGGTTTTCGCTCACGGCGCAGCGCGCGGAAATCCTCCGAGCCGCTTCCAATGCCAGCAACACCGAGGGCAAGGAACTCGACCACGTGCCGCATCTGATTTCCGGCTTGGGTGTGGATCACCAGGTGACGCCTGCCTTGAGCTGGTCGGCCTGGGTCAACAGCCAGTCGGACTACTACATCGAGAAGACCAACAGCACGCCCAAGTACGGTGGCTACACCTTGCTGAATGCCTCGGTGTCCTACCAGTTCAGCCCCAAGGTCGCGCTCGAAGTGCAGGGTCGCAACCTGACGGACCGCTACTACGAGTACGTCTGGCATGACGGCTCGCAAAGCCTGCATGCGCCCGGCGCACCGCGCAGCGTCTACGCGATGCTGAACATCAGCCTCTGATGGACCAGGCCCGACTGCGCAAGCGCTGGCTGGCGCTGCATCTGTGGATCGGCCTGCCCCTGGGCGCCTTGCTGGCGCTCCTGGGCGTGACCGGCAGCGCGCTGGTCTTCTACCTGGAACTGGATCGCTGGCTCAACCCGGCGATCCAGGTGCCTGCCCAGACCGAGGTGGCGCAGGCCGGGACCGGCACGCCCGTGTCACCGCAACAGGTGCTGCAACGACTGCGCACGGCCTATCCGGAATTGACCGGTCCGTGGCGCATCGAATTGCCCGACAGCGCGAGCAGTCCGGTGATGGTGCGCTACCCACGTCCGCCCGAGCGTGCGGACAAGGCATTCGCGCCCCGCATGGTCACCCTCGACCCACGAACTTTGGAGATCACCAGCGATCGCTACTGGGGGGACTTCCTTGCAACCTGGCTCTATGACCTGCACTACACCTTGCTGTGGGAGGGCGTGGGGCGCACGGTGGTGGGTTGGTTGGGTGTGGCGATGGTGATGTCCCTGCTCAGCGGATTGTGGCTGTGGTGGCCGAGCCGCCAGCGCCTGGGCGCGGCCCTGCGGCCGGTGCTGCGCCCCGGGCCGGTGAGGCGCACGTATGACCTGCATGTGTTGACGGGCGTCTACGCCTGGCTTGGGCTTTTGCTGTTGGCTCTCACGGGCATCGGTCTGGCCTGGCCGGACGCGACACGGACGCTCTTGCGGGTCGAGCCCGGCAGCGCCGTGGCGCGGCCTGCTGCGCCTGCGGCACCGGCCCAAGCCTTGGTCTCACTGGACGCTGCCGTGCTCGTCGCCCAGCGGGAGTTTCCGCAGGCGGACGTGCGCTGGGTGGAGTCGTCTGGCACCCAGGGCGAGCCCATCGTCTTGCGCTTGCACCAGAGCTTCGAGCCCGGGCGGCGCTTTCCTCAAACTCGCATCTGGGTCGATGCCGTCACCGGTGAGCTGCTGGCGCGACAGGACCCCGCCGACCAGGGGTACGGGAATGCCTTGCTCGCGTGGCTGCATCCTCTGCACAACGCCGAGCTGTTCGGCCTGCCGGGGCGCTTGCTGTACGCGGTTCTGGGGCTGGTCCCTTTGCTGGCGTGGATCACCGGCTTGATACGGTGGCGGCAGAAGCGCCGTGCGCGGACGTGGTCCCGTTGAGCGTGCCCAGGCATCGTGTTCGAGGGTCAACCAAATTTCCGGAATATGATGATCGTCATATTTTGGTATGATGCGTCCAATTCGACCGAGCATCCGCACAATGCCCATCGCCCCCAGTCGCAAGCAGCAAACGCACGACCGCATCGTCGATGCGGCGGCGCGCGCCTTGCGCGGCGGTGGGTTTTCCGGGGTCGGCGTGGCGGACATCATGAAGCAGTCCGGGCTGACCCATGGTGGCTTTTATGCCCATTTCGCCTCGCGTGAAGTCTTGATCGCCGAAGCGCTGGAGCGCGCCGGTCGCGACGCCCACGCGCGCATGCAGGAAGCGCTGGACCGAGGCCAAGCCCAAGGCTTCAGCCGCTTCCGTACCTTGGTCGAGAACTACCTTTCCGAGCAACACCTCAATGCCCCCGAGTACGGCTGTGCGGTGGCGGCGCTCGCTTCCGAGATGCCACGTCAGGCGGATGCCGTGCGCGAGGCCGCGGTGGCGCGCGTGCGCGATTTGGTGGCCGATGTGCGCGATGCACTTCCGGTTGGGCATGCCGACGACGCTGCGAGCGTGATCGCCAGCCAACTCATTGGTGCGCTACAGATCGCCCGCACCTTGGGCCCCAATGCGCAGGGGCGCAAGCATCTGGCGCTGGCGCGGCGCTTCTTGCTCGAACAATTCGACGCCCAATCTCCTTCCTGAAGGTTTTTCCGCCCGCAGATCTCTGCGTTTTTTTGTTCGCACTTAAATATGACGACCGTCATAAAACTGGAGTAAAGCATGAAACTCGATCAATCCGTTGTTCTCATCACGGGCGCCAACCGCGGCATCGGCCTGGAATTCGCCAGGCAGGCGCTGGCACGCGGTGCGCGCCGTGTGTATGCCGCCGCACGTGATCCGGCGAGCGTGCGCCTGGAGGGCGTGATGCCGCTGCGTCTCGACGTCACCGATCCTGCTCAGGTTATCGCAGCCGCGAAGGACTACGGTGACGTGACCCTGGTCGTCAACAACGCCGGTATCGCCATGCCTGGGGGCTTCCTGGCCGACACCGATCTGTCCGCCACGCGGCGTCAGCTGGAGACCAACTTCATCGGCATGTTGCAGATGGCCCAGGCTTTCGCGCCGGTGCTGGCGAAGAACGGTGGCGGCGCCTTGCTTAACGTGCTCTCCATCGCGAGCTGGATCAACCGCCCCGTGCTCGGCACGTACGGCGCCAGCAAGTCCGCCGCCTGGGCGTTGACCAATGGTCTGCGCCACGAGCTACGCGAGCAAGGCACGCAGGTCACGGCCCTGCACATGGGATTCGTGGACACGGATCTGACGCGTGGCATGGAAGTACCCAAGTCCACGCCCCAGGACATCGTGCGCCTGGCTTACGAGGGATTGGAAGCGGGCGCCATGGAAGTGTTGGCCGATGACATCACGCGCCAGGTCAAGCAATCCTTGTCGACGCCCGCAGCGGCTTACTTGGCAGCGGTTTGAATCGAGGATTCAAGGCCAGGCCCCGAGCCAACATTGACGCGTCGACCTGTGTCAGCCAACGGGGCCGCGTCAAGTCAGCCAGCGCTGCACCTTGTCCTGCTCCTCCACGGCCAGCCGCCAGGTGGTGCTGGTCTTGGGCAGGGTGAGCGGCAGACGCACAATGCGCTGGTCGCGTGAGATCAAGGCGGTCAGTTGCAGTTGCGGGCCTGCGTAGAGCAGCAGGTCATCCAACTTGCGCAGCCGCCATGCGCTGGGGCTCTCGGACGCCTTGGCTTTGCCGGACTTGCCTGTCGACGTGCCATGGATTTCCACGCCCAGCCACTCGTCGCCCGCCGCGAAGCCCGCTTCCTCTGCAGGGCCGCCGCGAAGCACGGTCTTGATTTGCACGCTGCCATTGCTTTCCGCGACACGCAGTCCCAGGCGCTGCACCAACTGGGCCGGGTCATCGTGGACGGCGACGCCCTGGCTTTGCAGCAGTTCGCGCAGCGGCAGTTCGCGGGTGCCATGCACCCAGTGCTGGAGTTCTTTTTTCCAACTCCGGCCGCTGAGGTCCTGCAACACGGCCAGCACGTCGGCTTCGGTCATCGGACCCGCCTTGCAGCGGCGCCAGAGCGCTCGCATCACGTCGTCCAAGGATTTTTTGTGCCCGGTCTCTGCGCGCAGCGTGAGGTCGATGCACAAGGCCACGAGCGCGCCCTTGCCGTAGTAGCTGACGGTGGCGTTGGGCGTGTTCTCGTCCACGCGGTAGTACTTGACCCAGGCGTCCAAGCTGGCCTGGGCCACGGTCTGCACCCAGCGGCCGGGCGTTTGCAGCAGCTGGTTGATGTTCTTGTTGAGCAGGCGCAGGTAGGTGGCGTCGTCGATCAACCCGGCGCGCCGCAGCAGCAAGTCGTCGTAGTAACTGGTGAAGCCCTCGAAGAACCAGAGCAGCTCGGTGTAGTTTTCCCGCGTGTAGTCGTAGCGTGAGAACTCGGCGGGGCGCAAGCGCTTGACGTTCCAGGTGTGGAAGTACTCATGGCTGATCAGGCCCAGCAAGGTGGTGTAGCCCTCAGCGGGCTTTTGGCCCAGGCGCGGGAGGTCACGCCGCCCGCAGATCAGCGCGGTGCTGTTGCGGTGCTCCAAGCCGCCGTAGTTGTCGTCGGTGGCGTTGAGCATGAACACATAGCGCTGAAAGGGCGGTGCTGGCACCGTGCCTTTGGCACGGCCTTGGGCATGCCAAAAGCGGATTTCCGTTTCGCAGATGCGTTGCGCGTCGGCCAGCAGGCGCGCGCCGTCGAAGCTCGGCGGTGCGCCCGCAACGATGAAGCGGTGCGGCACGCCGCAGGCCGTGAAGTCGCCCTGCCAGAACGCGCCCAGTTCCACCGGGCTGTCCGCCAGCTCGTCGTAATCGGCGGCGCGGTAACTGCCCCAGCCTTGCTTGTCGGTCGTCAGCGGGGTCAGGCCGGTGGCGACCTGCCAGGGCGCCATCGCCTCCTTGCCTGATCCGGCAGGGCGGGCCAGGGTGAGTCCATGTGGCGCGTCTTCTTGCCCTTCCACGCGCAGGCACAGGCTGGTGGCGTTGAAAAACCCCCGCTGCGTGTCCAACCAAGCGGCACGCACGGAGTTGTCGTATGCGTAAACGCGGTAGCTCAGCACCAGCGGCTGACCCGGGTCGCAATCGACCGACCAACTGCATTTGTCCAATTGCCGTGGGGCCAGCGCTTTCTTGCCCTGCCGCGCCGTGAGTTCCTGCAAGTGCTTGGCGAACTCCCGTACCAGGTAACTGCCCGGAATCCAGACCGGCAGGCTCACGTGCTGCTGCGGTGCCGGTTCGGCGATGGTCACAGTCACGCGGTAGAGGTGGGCGCGCGGGTTTTCAAGCTCGACCAAGTAGGTCACCGCCACCGCGCGCGAGGCGGCTTGCGGTGCGCGAGCTCGGTAGGAACGGGCAGCGGTGGAGGAGCGGGCCATGGAGCAGAGCCTGTGAAAGCAGAGTGGCTGGGAGGGCGTCGGATCGCGCGTCGACGGATGTCGCTTTACTTGCCTACTTGCTTGCCGCTGCGTTGGCGAAAAGCTGCTCGATCTGCCGCGCGCTCAACGCGCCCGGCGCACGTGCGTCGTTGGCGAAGAACATCGTGGGCGTGCCCTGGATGCGGTGCTTGCGGCCGAACTCCAGGTTGCGCGTGAGCGTGTCCAGCGTGCGTTGGCTGCAATTGGCCTGCGCCGCGGGTGGCGTGCCCTTGAGCATCCAATCCAACCAAACTTGGCCGCGCTGCGCTGAGGCGGTGCACCACACGGCCTGGGATTTTTCCGTGGATTGCGGGCCGAGCACCGGGTACAGGAAGACGTGGATGGTCACGTTGTCGAGGCTGGCCAGCTCACGCTCCAGCCTGCGGCAGTAACCGCACTCGGGGTCGGAGAACACCGCGAGCTGGCGCTCGCCCTTGCCGCGGCGGATGACGAAGGCATCGTCGAAGGGCAGGTCCTGGAAGCGCACGGCTGACAGCTGCTCCGTGCGTTCTTCGGTCAGGTTGCGTTGGTTTTGCAGGTCGATGATCTGGCCTTGAATCAGGTGGCGTCCCTGGGCATCGGTATAGAAAATGTCTTGCCCCACGCGCACCTCGTACAAGCTGGTGCCCCCCGCCAAGGGCAGCGCGCGCACTTCGTCGATGGCGGGCATCTTGGGCAGGCGAGCGCCCAAGTTCTTGCGGATGGCCGCTGCTGCAGCAGGTTCCGCAGTCGCCTTGACCTCGTTCGGATTGGATTGGGCTTGCGCCGGGTTCAGCGCGGCCAGGCCCAGCAGAGCCAGCGTCAGACCGAAGAGGGCCGCTCGCAGCGGGCGGGCGTTGCGAACCATGCGCGAGGAGAAGGGCTGAGTCATCGTGGGGCTTGCTTTCAGGGGTGTGTCGTCGTGCGTCAGGTGTCGTCGCGTGCCATTCAAGCGCCCATCGCCTGGCGGGCCAGCCAGTGCTTGAGCCAGCCGCTGTGCTCGACGCCTCGCAGACCCCAGGCACGCAGCTGGTTCCAGAAAGGGCCTTCGCGGGTGTAGAGACGCTGCAGCGCGTCCATGCCCAGGTCCAGCGGCAGCATGCCGGCCTTGCGCGCGCGCTCGTAGCGGCGCAGCAGCTTGGGGTCGGCCACGCTGCGCCACTCCTCGCGTTCGCGCAGCACGCGGGCCAATTCGGCCACGTCGGCCAGGCCCAGGTTCAGGCCTTGTCCCGCCAGCGGATGCACCGCGTGCGCGGCGTCGCCCGCCAGCACCCAAGCGCCTTGAGCGCTGCGGCCAGACCACTGGCGCGCCCGCGCTCGTACCAGGGGCCAGGCCCGGCGCTCGCTCACCAGTTCCATCGCGCCCAACGCATGCCCGCAGGCCAAGGCGAGGGCCTCGGCATAGGCCTTGGGCGTTAGCTCTTGCAGGAAGGCGGCGCGCTTCGGCGAGACCGACCAGACCACGGCCACGGTGTCGCCGTGTGGCCCGCCCAGCGGCAACAGGGCCAACACCTCACCGGCGGATTCATCGCGCAGAAACCATTGCCGTGCGACCTGTCCGTGCGGCCGTTCACAGCGCACGCGGGCCGCCAGGGCATGCTGGGCATAGGGCGCCATGTCGTAGTCCACGCCCAAGGCGGAGCGCGTGGCGCTGGCACGGCCTTCACAGACCACGGTGAGCGGCGCCTTGACTTCCTGGCCTTGTGGCACCCGCTCGATCTGCGGCTGATAGCGCAGCGCGGTGGCGAGGCCCTCTTCGAGCACGGGCGCGTCAACGATCCAATTCAGCGCGGGCGCGCCACGAAGATCGCCCCGGTTCGGACCGTGCAGGGCCGCGCTGAAGTTCAGTTCGCTGCCTTCGTCACCATGCACCTGCATGGCCAGGACCGGCGTGGCCAGGGTGTCGTCCTCCGGCCAGGCGCGGATGCTTTCGAGCAGCGCGCGCGAGGCCGGGGTGAGGGCGTAGGCGCGAATGTCCGCTCCGACTTTTGCTGCGCCCGGCAAGGCGGGCGGGGCAGCGCTCAAACCCACGCGCAGCTTCTCACGCGCAAGCAAGAGGGCCAGGCTGCGGCCGACGATGCCGTCGCCGCTGATGAAAATGTCCAGGGCTGGGGAGGGAGATGCCATAGCTGAGGGGCATTGTAGAAGCCGGCCTCGACCCGAGACGGCAAGGCACAATCAATCCCATGCAAACCTCCGACGTTGTGGGGCGGATTTCCAGCCTCCATGTGTACCCCGTCAAATCCTGCGGCGGTCTGGCCTTGCCTCAGGCGCTGCTGACCGAGACCGGTCTGGACCTGGATCGGGCCTGGATGGTCGTGGACGAAGCGGGCGAATTTGTCACCCAGCGCGAACTGCCGCGCATGGCCCTGATCCAGACCGCCTTCAAGGGCGACACGCTGGGCAGCGGTGAGTTGGTGCTGCGCGCGCCGGGCATGCTGGCCCTGCACCTGCGCGTGGACACGGTGGAGGCGCCGACCCGCGTGCGCGTCTGGCAGGACGAAGTGGCCGCTTTTGACATGGGCGACCTCGCGGCGCAATGGTTCACGGACTTTCTGGCGCAGGGCGCGGGAGGCGGCGGCCGCTACCGGCTGGCCCGTTTCGACCCCGAGCATCGCCGTCTGTCCAGCCTGAAATGGACGGGGGGCGTGGAAGCGCCCAACCAGTTCTCCGACGGGTATCCCCTGCTGGTGGTCAGCCAATCCGCGGTGGACGACCTGAACACCCGTCTGAAAGCCGCTGGCCAACCCGTGGTCGATGCGCGGCGCTTCCGGCCCAACATCGTCATCGAGGGCTGGGAGGCGCACGACGAAGACCGCGTGGGCCCCATCACCATCGATACGGACGAGGGTGAGGTGCAGCTCACGCCCGTCAAGCCCTGTTCCCGCTGCCCCATTCCCAACATCGACCCGGACACGGCGCAAAGCCATCCCTCGGTGAACGACACGCTGCAGGCCTACCGGCAAGACGCGCGCCTCAACGGCGCCATCACCTTCGGCATGAACTGCATCGTTACGGCGGGTCTGGACCGCTGGCTCAAGGTGGGGCAGGTGGCGCGGGCGGATTACGCCTTCTGATGCCTCAGCGCGAGTTGACGTCAAGCCGACTTATCCAGCGTCTCCGTGGCTAAAGCTGTGGACAAGTGCATGAACAAGTCGCGCAGGCCGCGCCTGCGCTGGCTTGCCATTGGACTGCCTGTTTGACGGGCATGCGCGGCGAGGCCGCGGGCGGCACACCGCCGCCTTTAAAATACCGCCCCTCAAGCAAGGAACACCATGAGTCTCAAGTGCGGCATCGTCGGCCTGCCCAACGTCGGCAAATCCACCCTCTTCAACGCCCTGACCAAGGCGGGCATCGCCGCTGAAAACTACCCCTTCTGCACCATTGAGCCCAATGTCGGCGTGGTCGAGGTGCCGGATCCGCGCTTGAAGCAACTGTCCGAGATCGTCCAGCCCGAGCGCATCGTGCCCGCCATCGTGGAGTTCGTGGACATCGCCGGCCTGGTGGCCGGGGCCAGCACGGGCGAAGGCCTGGGCAACAAGTTCCTCGCGCACATCCGCGAGACCGATGCCATCGTCAACGTGGTGCGCTGCTTCGCGGACGACAACGTGATCCACGTGGCTGGCAAGGTGGACCCGATTGCCGACATCGAAGTGATCCAGACCGAACTCTGCTTGGCCGACCTGGGCGCGGTCGAGAAAGCCTTGCAGCGCGTGAGCAAGACGGCGCGCTCGGGCGACAAGGAGTCGATCAAGCTGGTGGCCATCCTGGAGAAATGCCAGGCCGCGCTGGACCAGGGTAAGCCGGTGCGCACGGTGGAGTTCAGCAAGGAAGAGCTGCCCCTGCTCAAGCAGTTCTTCCTGATCACGGCCAAGCCCGCCATGTTCGTCGGCAACGTGAGCGAAGACGGTTTCGAGAACAACCCCTATCTCGACCGCCTCAAGGAATACGCCGCCACGCAGAACGCGCCCGTGGTGGCCATCTGCGCCAAGATCGAGGCCGAACTGTCCGAGATGGACGACGCCGACCGCCTTGACTTCCTCAAGGAACTGGGCCAGGACGAACCCGGCCTGAACCGCCTGATCCGCGCGGCCTACAAGCTGCTGGGCCTGCAGACCTACTTCACCGCTGGGGTGAAGGAAGTGCGCGCGTGGACCATCCACGTCGGCGACACCGGCCCGCAGGCCGCTGGGGTGATCCACACCGATTTCGAGAAGGGCTACATCCGCGCCCAGACCATCGCCTTCGAAGACTTCATCGCCTTCAAGGGCGAACAGGGCGCCAAGGACGCGGGCAAGATGCGCGCCGAAGGCAAGGACTACGTCGTCAAGGATGGCGACGTGATGAATTTCTTGTTCAGCAGTTGATTGATCAAGGCTTTTCCTCGCCTTTCCGGCCACCTTCCGGACGCGGAAAATCTCCCCAAAGCCGCGCACCAGCGCGGCTTTATCATTTCTGGCGTTTCATGGATGCTGCTGCGTCAGTGAACATCAACCTGATCGCCCAGGTGGATGTCCCATGATCTGCCATGCGCGCCATTGCCTTTCTGCTTTTCGCCGTTGAGACCCCCGAATGAACCCCATCGAACAACAGTTTTTCAACGAACTCGAAAAGAAGCTCTGGACCGCCGCCGACAAGCTGCGCTCGTCCCTGGATGCCTCGGTCTACAAGCATGTGGTGCTGGGCCTGATTTTTCTGAAGTACGTTTCCGACGCCTTGGAAGAGCGGCAGCGGGAACTGCGCCTGCAATTTCAAAACCCCGAGCACGAGTACTACATGGCCCCGGAGGACTATGAAGGGGATTACGACAGTCGCGTTGCCGCCGAGCTGGAGGTGCGCGACTACTACACGGAGAAAAACGTTTTCTGGGTGCCGTTTGAAGCGCGTTGGCAGACCTTGCGTGACTTGGCCCAGCTACCGCCCGGCAGCGAGTTGCCTTGGAACGTGCCCAAGCGTGACAGTGACGGCCGTTACGTGCGCAACGAGGCGGGCGAATTGGAGATGGTGCCGGACAAGATGCGCACCGTGGGCTGGCTGATCGACAACGCCATGGAGGCCGTGGAGCGGGAGAACACCCAGCTCAAGAACGTGCTCAACAAAGACTTCGCGCGCACCCAGATCGACAGCCAAAAATTGGCCGACCTGATCGCCCACTTCTCGGACACCAACTTCAGCCAACCCACCTACAACGGGCAGGTGCTGAGCCTCAAGAGCAAAGACATCCTTGGCCATGTCTACGAATACTTTCTGGGTCAGTTCGCGCTGGCCGAGGGCAAGAAAGGCGGCCAGTACTACACGCCCAAGAGCATCGTCACGCTGATCGTCGAGATGCTGCAGCCCTTCAAGGGCCGGGTCTACGACCCGGCCATGGGATCGGGCGGCTTCTTCGTGCAGAGCGATGAATTCATCGACAACCACGCCAAGCAACACGTCAACAAGAAAGAACGCAACAGGCAAATCAGCGTCTACGGGCAGGAAAGCAACCCCACCACCTGGAAGCTGGCCGCCATGAACATGGCCATCCGTGGCCTGGACTTCAACTTTGGTGGCCAGCCCGGCGACACCCTGCAAAACGACCTGCACCCCGACCTGCGCGCCGACTATGTGATGGCCAACCCGCCCTTCAACATGAAGGAGTGGTGGAGCGCCAAGCTCGAGAACGACCCACGCTGGCTGCCCGGTTGCACGCCGCCGCAGGGCAACGCCAACTTTGCCTGGATGCAGCACATGCTCTACCACCTGGCCCCCACCGGCAGCATGGCCCTGCTGCTGGCCAACGGTTCCATGAGCAGCAACACCAACAACGAAGGCGAGATACGCAAGCAGCTGGTGGAGCGCGACTACGTGGAGTGCTTGGTGGCCCTGCCCGGCCAGCTGTTCACCAACACGCAGATCCCGGCCTGCATCTGGTTCCTGACCAAGGACAAGGCCAACGGATTCAATCTCGACCAGAAGAAGCGCGATCGGCGCGGGCAGTTCCTGTTCATCGATGCCCGCCAGATGGGCTACATGAAAGACCGCGTGCTGCGTGACTTCAGGCTGGATGACATCCAGAAGATTGCCGACACCTTCCATGCCTGGCAGCAAGGGGAGGGCTATGCCGATGTGCCGGGCTTCTGCTACGCGGCGTCGCTCGCCGACATCCGCAAGCACGAGTTTGTGCTGACGCCGGGGCGTTATGTGGGCGCGCAGGAGCAGGAAGACGACAGCGAAGTCTTTGCCGACAAGATGGCCCGGCTGACTGCGCAGCTGGCGGAGCAGTTTGCGGAGAGCGCGAAGCTGGAACAGGAAATCAAGAAGAACTTGGCAGGGTTGGGCTATGAGTTCTGACTGGCCAGAAGTTCGCGTAGAAGAGATTGCTGCAAATGATCCGAATGCGCTGTCGACAGGACCGTTTGGTTCCTCGATTTCTTCAAAGTTCTTCACCTCTTCTGGTGTTCCTGTTATCCGTGGCTCGAATCTGAGCGCAGATGTTGGGGTCAAACTGATAGATGAAGAGATTGCTTTTGTTTCCTTTGACAAAGCGAAGGAGTTCAGGCGGTCGGTAGCAAAGAGGGGTGATTTGGTCTTCACCTGCTGGGGCACCATCAATCAGGTTGGGCTCATTCACGCCAAGTCGAAATACCCTGAGTACGTTGTCTCCAACAAGCAGATGAAGTTGACCGTCGACGCCACGAAGGTTGACCCCAAGTTTCTCTACTACGTCTTTTCAAGCCCTGAAAAGCAGCACGAGATTCTTTCCAATGGGATTGGTGCAGCGGTTCCTGGGTTCAATCTTGGCCAGCTCAAGAAGCACGCATTCCGGCTCCCCCCGCTGGCGGTTCAGGAAAGTGTCGTAAGGGTGTTGGATTCCTTGGATGCCAAAATCGGCCTCAACCGCCGCATCAACCAAACCCTCGAAGCCATGGCGCAAGCCATCTTCCAATCCTGGTTTGTCGATTTCGACCCTGTCAAAGCCAAGATCGCCGCCAAGGCCGAAGGCCGCGACCCGCTGCGCGCTGCGATGAGCGCCATCAGCGGCAAACCTGATGCCGAACTCGACGCCTTGCCGCCCGAGCAATACGAACAACTCGCCGCCACGGCTGCGCTGTTTCCTGATGAGATGGAAGCGTCGGAGTTGGGGGATATTCCGAAGGGGTGGGCTTTCAGGCCCCTGGCTGACATCACTCAATTTGCGAGCGGCAAGACTGAGGTCTCGTCATTGACCGAAGACCTCTACATCTCCACTGAAAACATGCTTGAGAACAGGGCTGGCATCACCCGCGCCAACTCGCTGCCGTCTGTGGCCGTAGTCCCGAGTTTCAAAGCAGGGCAGATTCTTGTCTCCAACATTCGCCCGTATTTCAAGAAACTTTGGATTGCCCGCTTTAACGGCGGACGATCACCGGACGTGCTGGCATTTGAACCCACCGACTATCAATGGGCTGAGTTCGCGTACAACCTGATGTACCAAGACGCATTCTTTGAGTTCATGACGCGCACTGCTAAGGGCGCCAAGATGCCTCGCGGAGACAAAGATGCCATCATGGGTTGGAGGTTTCCATGTCCAGATGGGCTTCTAATGATTGCCTTTTCAGAAAATGTCAGACCGAACTACGCTCACATCGCGAGCCTGAATTCTCAAAATAGGTCCCTTTCCGAACTCCGCGACACCCTCCTCCCCAAACTCCTCTCTGGTGAGCTGTCCGTCGAAGCACTCGCCGAATCCGCCGGGGCCGCCTGATGGACATCCAAAAGCTCCGTGACAACAAGCTCATTGTGGACAAGGTCGAGGAGGCCTTGCAGGCGGCGTACTCGTCGAATGAGGAGTTCAACGCGGTGCTGGACGAGGCCGAGCCGCTGTCGTTCAAGAGCCTGCGCGACCCGGAGCACGAATACCTGGTCAAGGTCAGCGATGCCCTGTACTGGGTGGAACGCGACGCCTACCTGGATGAGCTGGATCACTGGGAAGGGAAACGCCAGGTCGATCAGCACGAAGTCGCGTCGGCTTTCATCCAGCAGTCAGACCAGCTAGCGGTCTTTCTTGACCTGGTGGATGCCCTGCGGGTGGGGCGCATCGCGCCCTTTGTCGGCGCGGGGCTCTCCAAACCCTGCGGTTATCCGATGTGGGGCGAGGCCCTGCGCAAGATCGCGCAAAAGCTCAAGGGCCTGGACGTGCAGGACATCGAGCCCATGATGGCGCAGTACGACTACCTGCAAGCCGCCCAAGTGCTGCATGACGCCGCGGCCCAGCAGGTGCAGCATTTCATCAAGACCGAGTTTCGTCAGCGCGGTGTGGTCGATGGGCCGGTCACGCTGCTGCCCGAACTGGCAAAGGGCTGCATCGTCACCACCAATTTCGACACGGTCATCGAGGACCTGTTTCGAGAGAAGGGGCAGCCGCTGGATGGCTACATGCACGGCACGCAAGCGGGCAACAACTTCGTGCAGCGGCTTTTGCGCGGCGAGCGCTGCATTCTGAAACTGCATGGTGACGCGGGTCAGGCGAATACCCATGTGTTCACCCAGGCGCAGTACCAAGCGGCGTATGGCGGGGCGGGCGGAGCGCCTTTCGCGTTCCAGAACCAATTGCCCAGGGCGTTGCGGCAGATTTTCATCAGCCACTCGCTGTTGTTCCTGGGGTGCAGCCTGGAGCAAGACAAGACCCTGGACCTGTTCAAGTCCGTCGTGGTTGAGGGCGCGTTTGAAGTGCCGGACCACTTTGCGCTGCTGGATGAACCACCCTCGCCGCAAGAACGCGCCCGCAAGGAAGATCGCTTGTTGCAACTGAAGATTCGGCCGCTGTGGTACGCCGCGCCTGCGGATGCCGATGGCAAGCCGGACCATGGCATGCTGGAGCAGATTCTCAGACTCGCCATTGCGGTGGCGCGCAGACAGGTGGTGTTTGGATGAGCATCTCGGCAGAGCAAATCGACTTGTGGCGCAGCGTGGCGTCTGAAACGCAGCGTCTGGAGTTCAAAGAGGCGCGGAATCAGTACGACACAACCAAGCTGTGCCGCTATTGCGTCGCCATCGCCAACGAGGGCGGCGGGCACCTGGTGCTGGGCATTGCAGACAAGCCGCCGCGCCCGGTGGTGGGTAGCCAGGCCTTTCCTGACACGCAGGACATTGCCGAGAAGCTGTTCCATTGGCTGGGCTTTCGCGTGGATGTGGAGGCGGTGGCCCACCCGGAGGGGCGGGTGCTGGTGTTCAGCATTCCTGCGCGTCCCAAAGGCACGGCCTACCACCACGACGGCGCTTACCTGATGCGCTCGGGGGAAGAGCTGGTGCCGATGAGCGAGGACCAGCTGCGCAAGATCTTTGCGGAAGGCCAGCCGGGTTGGCTGGAGAACCCGGCGCTGACGGACGTGTCTGCCCAGGACGTGGTTCAGTGGCTGGACACCCAAACCTTTTTCGAACTGATGCGCCTGCCCTACCCGACCGACCAGGCGGGCGTGCTGGCCCGCTTGCTGGACGAGCGCCTGATCGAGCGCAGCGCGGCGGGCTTCAACATCCTGCGCATCGGCGCGGTGCTGCTGGCCAAGAACATGCGGCAGTTCCAGGACATCAGCCGCAAGGCGGCGCGTGTGATCGTCTATGCGGGCGAGTCCAAGATGCAGACCGTTTCCGACGTCACCGGCGAGAAGGGCTACGCCGTGGGTTTTGCGGGGCTGGTGCAGTACGTGATGGGCAAATTGCCGCAGAACGAGGTCATCGAAGGAGCCATCCGCAAGGAGGTCAAGCTGCTGCCGGAGGTGGTGGTGCGGGAACTACTGGCCAATGCACTGATCCACCAGGATTTCGACATGGGCGGTGCCTCGCCGGTGGTGGAGGTGTTCAGCAACCGCGTGGAGATATCCAACCCGGGCGAGCCCATCGTGCCGGTGGAGCGCTTCATCGACGGCTACCAGTCCCGCAACGAGCGGCTGGCGGACCTGATGCGGCGGTTCGGCATCTGCGAGGAGAAGAGCAGCGGCATTGATCGGGTGATCGAGGCCGCCGAGTTGATGCAGTTGCCGGCCCCCGAGTTCTTGACGAGTCACCGGCGCACGATCGTGGTGATCCACGGGCCACGTGCTTTCCGCGACATGAACGGCGGCGACCGGGTGCGGGCCTGCTACCAGCATTGCGTGCTGCAGTACGTGCTGCGCCGGCAGATGACCAACCAGTCGCTGCGGGAGCGTTTTGGCTTGCCCGAGGGCAGCAGCAACACGGTGTCGCAGATCATCACGGCGACCCTGGAGCAGGGACTGGTAAAGATGGACCCCAACGCGCCAGACTCGCGGCGCTATGCGCGCTACATCCCGGCATGGGCGTAGTGGTCATTTCATCGGCAGCCCGGCTCGGGGCGCCAGGTGTAGGCAAGTCGTTGATTTGCCGAGGATTTCTTATTTCATCGCAAACTGGCCGGGTGCCTCGGCGGTGCAGCGTGGCCAGGGGAGGCCGATATGCTGAATGAACAACAACTCGAAGAGCTCTGCCTGGCCTGGTTCCAGGAGACGGGCTGGCGCCTCGCGCATGGCCCGGACGTCGCCCCCGACAGTAGCACGCCGGAGCGCACTGACTACCGGCAGGTGGTGTTGCGCGAGCGCCTGCTGAGCGCATTGACTCGGATCAACCCGCACTTGCCACCTGCAGCCCTGGAGCAGGCTGCGCATGCCTTGCAGACGGCAGGTGGACCGCAGCTGATCGTGCGCAACCGAAGCGTGCACCGCCTGTTGTTGAACGGCGTGATGGTGGAGTTTGCGCAGGGCGACGAGAAAAAGACCGATCTGGTGCAGTTCATCGATTTCGCGCATCCCAGCAACAACGACTTCTTGGTGGTGAACCAGTTCACCATCACAGGCAGCAAGCAGTTGCGCCGTCCGGATGTGATCGCGTTCGTCAACGGTCTGCCGTTGGCGGTGGTGGAGCTGAAAAATCCCGCCAACGAGCAGACGGACGTGTGGGACGCCTTCAATCAATTGCAGACCTACAAGGAAGAAATCAGCGACCTGTTCAACTGCAACGCCGCCCTGGTGGTCAGCGACGGCTGGACTGCGCGAGTCGGATCCCTCACCGCCAACGCGGAGCGCATGCTGCCCTGGCGCACAGTCGCCAACGAAGACGACCGCCCGCGTCTGCAGATGGAGCTCGAGACCGTGGTGCGTGGATTCTTCAAGCCCGAGTTGTTCTTGGACTACCTGCGCCACTTCGTGCTCTTCGAGCAGGATGGCGACAGCATCAGCAAGAAGATCGCGGGCTACCACCAATTCCACGCGGTGCGCGAGGCAGTGCGCGCCACGGTGATCGCCTCGCGAGATGTGGACAAGGGCCTGCTGGAAGTGCGTGAAGAGCGCGCCATCTATGGCAAGGAGGTCAGACCAGGCTCTCGCAAAGCGGGCGTGGTGTGGCATACCCAGGGCTCGGGCAAAAGCATTACCATGGCCTGCTACGCGGGCAAGCTGCTGCAGCAACCCGAAATGAAGAACCCCACGCTGGTGGTGGTGACCGACCGCAACGATTTGGACGGCCAGTTGTTCGCCACCTTCAGCGCGGCGACTGACCTGCTCAAGACCACCCCGGTTCAGGCCGGGGGGCGCGACGAGCTGCGCGAGATGCTGGTGTCGCGCGAGGCGGGGGGGATCATTTTCACCACGGTGCAGAAGTTCGCTTTGCTGGAAGGTGAAGAGGCCCACCCGCTGCTGTCTGGTCGCTCCAACATCGTGGTGATTTCGGACGAGGCCCACCGCAGCCAGTACGGCACCAAAGGGCGCCTGGATACCAAGACGGGCAAGTACGTGTTCGGTTACGCCAAGCACCTGCGCGATGCGCTCAAGAATGCGACCTTCATCGGTTTCACCGGCACGCCCATCGCGTTGGAAGACAAGGACACGCGCGCGGTGTTTGGTGACTACGTCAGCATCTATGACATCCAGGATGCGGTGGACGATGGCGCGACGGTGCCCATCTATTACGAAAGCCGTCTGGCAAAGCTGGATGTGAATCAAGCCGAGATCGACACCCTCAACGCGCAGGTGGAAGAGGTGGTCGAGGACGAAGAGGACATCGCCAGCCGTGAGAAAACCAAGAGCGAGTGGTCGGCGTTGGAGAAGTTGGTGGGCTCGGCGCCCCGGCTGCAGCAGGTGGCGCGCGACCTGATCCACCACTTCGAGGCACGCCTGTCCGTGGTGGACGGCAAGGCCATGATCGTCTGCATGAGCCGCGACATCTGCGTTCAGCTCTACAACGCCATTTGCGTGGGGGACAAAGAGCATCCGCCTCTGCGGCCCGAATGGCACAGCACCGACCCTGAGCAAGGTGCCATCAAGATCATCATGACCGGTTCAGCCGCCGACAAGGCCTTGTTGCAACCGCATCTGTACAGCAAGCAGGTGAAGAGGCGGTTGGAAGCGCGCTTCAAGGACGCCATGGATCCGTTGCGAATTGTGATCGTGCGCGACATGTGGCTGACGGGTTTTGATGCGCCTTGCTGCCACACGATGTACATCGACAAGCCCATGAAAGGGCACAACCTGATGCAGGCCATTGCTCGCGTCAACCGGGTTTTCAAGAACAAGCCTGGCGGTCTGGTGGTGGATTACATCGGCATTGCCAACGAGCTGAAGGCCGCGCTCAAGACGTACACCGAGGCCAAGGGCAAGGGCGACCCAACAAGAAGCGCGGCCGAGGCGCTGGCCGTGTTGTTCGAGAAACTGGGCATCGTGCGCGGCCTGATGAAGGGCTGCGACTACAGCGCGTTCGAAACCAACGCCGTCCAGTTGCTGGTGCCTGTCGCCAATCACATCCTGGCGTTGAAAGACGGCAAGACGCGCTTTCTAGACACCATGGTGGCCGTTGGCGAGGCGTACTCGCTGTGTGGGACGTTGGACGAGGCTGCCTCGCTCCGCAAGGAGATCGCGTTCTTTTCAGCAATCAAGGCCGCGATCACCAAGTTCACGACCGTGGACAGGAAACGCAGTGATGCCGAGAAGAACAGCGCGCTCAGGCAAATCCTGGACAACGCGATCATCGCGGATGGGGTAGCCGATGTGTTCGCCTTGGCTGGGCTGGACAAGCCCAACATTGGTTTGTTATCCGACGCGTTTCTGGAAGATGTGCGCCAGATGGAGAGTCGCAATCTGGCGGTGGAGTTGCTGGAAAAGTTGCTGCGCGACGAAATCAAGGCCCGTGCCCGCAACAACGTGGTTCTAGAGAAGAAGTATGGTGAGCGATTGCTGGAAACCTTGCGCAAGTATCACAACCGCGCGATTGAAACCGCTCAAGTGGTTGAAGAGTTGATCCAGATGGCCAAGGAGTTCCAGGCGACGCTGGAGCGCGAAGCCAGTCTCGGCCTGGGGCACGATGAGATCGCCTTCTACGATGCACTGGCCAACAACGAGAGCGCCGTGCGCAAGTTGGGCGATGAAGTCTTGAAAAAAATCGCCATCGAGATCACCGAGAAGTTGCGCGCCAGCACCACGGTTGACTGGCAGGTGCGCGAGAGTGTCCGCGCCAAGCTGCGCATCCTGGTGCGGCGTTGCCTGCAAAAATGGAAATACCCGCCCGATCAGGAGCCCCAGGCCGTGGAGCTGGTGCTCCAACAGGCGGAGCAGCTTTCCAGTACTTGGGCGGTATGAAACGACCGGTCTGCCCAAGCCGTGTGGAAATGGTGATGGCCTAACGGCCTTTGCTCTTGACTATCTGCATATCCCGCAGCGCCAGCGCCAATTCCTCCGCCTGCCAGACCTGGATCCCCTGTGCAGTCGCGTAAGGCTGGGCCTGCTCGCTGAGCGGGGCCAGGGCGATGTACAGCGCCTCGTCGGCCGTGCGGGCCTCGCGCGCCGCCTGCAGCGCGCGCAGGCTTTCCACGCCCGTGCGCGCCGATTTCCAGCGGCGCGCGCTGACCAGGGTGCGTCGTCCCTGGCGCTCCAGCTCGAAATCGAAGTCCTCCGTCTTGCCGCGTTGCACCGTGTGGCCCTCGCGCACGAATGCCTGCTCCAGCAGATTGGCGAAGGCGGGCCAGCTCAGGGCGGCGATGGCGTCTTGGATTTGTGCCACGCGTTCGGGGCTGGGCCGCCCCCATTGGCGGATCGCCGCCATGATGGCGATCACGAAGAAAGGCAGGCCTGACAGCGCGCCCACCACGCGGACCTCGTCGGGCAGCAGGGCCACGCTGACCAGTGTCAGCAGCAGGCCGATCAACAGGCTGATCCACCAGCGCGAGCGCAGCAGGATCGCGAACAGCGAGTTCTTCGCCATCTTTAGCTTCAAGAGGGACTCCGTGTTTTTTGCGGGAGCGAGAGCGTAGCGCATCCACTAACGCCCACTCGAATTTCCCTAGCCCAGCACCACCCCTTGCCCCATGCGCGCCACGCTCGCGGTCCAGCCCAGTTCCCGCTCGATGCGCTGGCGCAGCTGGTCGGCCGCCTCGGGTTCGCCGTGGGTCAGGAAGACCTGCTTGGGCCGCTGGGGCGCGCTGCCCATCCAGCGCAGCAGTTGCGGCGCGTCGGCATGGGCTGACATGCCGGGCAGGCTGGTGACTTCGGCGTTCAGGGGCACCTCCTGCCCGAAGATGCGGATGCTCTTCTCGCCCGCAGCGATGCGCGCGCCGCGGGTGCCGCCGGCCTGGTAGCCGGCCAGCACGAGGGTGTTGCGATGGTCCGGTGCCAGGCGCTTGAGGTGGTGCAGCACCCGGCCTCCCGTGGCCATGCCGCTGGCCGAGATGATGACGCAGGGGTAACGCACCTCGTTGAGCGCGCGGGATTCGTCCGTGGTGCGCACCATCCGCGCAACGCGGAACATGCGCTGGCTGTCCTCCGGGCTCAGCCGGTGCAAATGGTGGTGGCGCTGGTAGATGCCCGTCATGTCGATGGCCATGGGGCTGTCCAGGAAGACGGGCAGATCGGGGATGGCTTGGCGGGCCTTGAGCCGCGCGATCAGCACCAGCAGGGCCTGCGCGCGTCCGACCGCGAAGGCCGGGATCACCACGCTGCCGCCCCGGCTGGCCGTGCGCTGGATGATGTCGCCCAGCAGAGCCTGGTTGTCCACGGTCGGGTGCACGCGGTCGCCGTAGGTGGACTCGACCACCATGCAGTCCACCGCTCCGGGCGGTGTGGGCGGCTGCATGATCAGATCGTCTTCGCGACCCAGGTCACCCGAGAACAGGAGCTTGGTGCGGCCGTCCGAGAAGGTCGCATGGGCCGCGCCGAGGATGTGCCCTGCGGGCGCGAGGGTGACGTGCAGGCCGGGCAGCACTTCCTCCCTCACGCCAAAGTCCAGCGGCCGCAGGTAACGCAGGCTGTGCCGCGCGTCCTCTTCGGTGTACAGCGCCAGGGCCGGGTGGTGCTTGCTGCTGCCGTGCCGATTGGCGTAGGCCGCGTCCTCTTCCTGCAAATGGCAGCTGTCGGGCAGCAGCAGATGGCAGAGCTCGATGGTGGCGGGGGTGGCGTGGATGGGGCCGCGAAAGCCGCGCCGCAGCAGCAGGGGCAGGGCACCGGAATGGTCCAAGTGCGCATGGGTCAGCACCACCGCGTCCAGCTTCTCGGGGTCGAAGGGGAAGTCCTCCCAGTTCAATTCGCGCAGGTTCTTGTAGCCCTGGAACAGGCCGCAATCGATCAGCAAGCGCCGCCCCTCGTGTTCCAACAGATAACGCGAGCCGGTCACGGTGCCGGCGGCGCCCAGGAAAGTGAGTTTCATTTGTTCCGCGCGGTGACCGCGTGTGTGTGCATCGGACAAGCCGAGTCGATCATAGGAGGTCTCGGTGGTCACGGCCGTCTTTCCGGGCCTGATCAAGCACTGTTGCCTGCTTCTGCGTGCCGAGCGTGCAGCCTCAAGCTGCCCGGCGTGGCGCCCTGCACGCGCTTGAACGCCCGCGCAAACGCCACGTCGGACTGGTAGCCGGTACGCGCCGCCACCTCGGCCATGTTCAAGCCCTGAGACAGCCACGCCTGCGCCAGGTTCATGCGCCAACGGGTGAGGTACTCCATGGCGGGCACGCCCACAAGTGCCGTGAAGCGCTGGGCAAAGGCCGAGCGCGACATGCTCGATGCCTGCGCCAGCGAGGCCACGCTCCAGTCCCGGGAGGGGTCCCTGTGGATCATCGCCATGGCCCGACCTATGCGCTTGTCTTTCAAAGCCCCCAACCAGCCGGACTGCGCGGTGGCGTCGTGCTGCACCCAATGCCGGATCGCCTGAATCACCAGAATGTCGGCCAGCCGCGTGATCACCGCTTCACCACCGGCCCGCATCTGCCGAGCTTCATCCGCCATCAGGCGCAGCAGGGAAGGCAACCAGTCGTCAGGCGTGAGCCCGGCGGCCTCAATGCAGATCACCGGCGGTAAGGAGGAAAGCAGCTGAGGCGCGACAGGGTGATCCAGCTGCACCGCAGCGCACACCATCTGGGTCGCTTCCCCTCCGCCGCCGCTGCGAAGAATTTCGAAACGGTCGCTCACCAGCTCCCGGGGCAGCTCAAACAGATCGGGCGTGGCCGTCTGCGGATCGCTTTGAATGCTGTGGCCCAGACCATGCGGCACCAGCGCGAAATCACCGGCCTGCAGCCAGCGCCCGCCCGCCTCGCCGCTGTCGGTGCTCAGCCAGCAGCGGCCCCGCGTCACCAGGTGGATCAGCAGGCAGCCCGGCATGGCTGGCAGGTGCGCACCCCAGGGCGCCGTGAGCGCCGACTGGCAATAGAACACGCCGCTCATGCGCAGTTGGTGCAAGGCCTCGCCCAGGGGGTCGCAGAAGCGGTCAAGGGTGTCGGGTGTCATGCGGCGACTGTGCTGCAAACCTGCCATTTGTCCAAGTGTTATGGACGAATGATCATGAAACCCGCTGTTTTGAACGTTGTTTTGCAGCCCTTGCGCCAGCAAACTGGGCGTCTCATTTGATCCTTTTGGAGATTCCCATGAAAGTCCTCGTCATCGGCGCCACCGGCGGATCCGGCCTCGCTGTCACCCGCAGTCTGCTCGCCAAGGGGGCGCAGGTCACCGCCTTTGCCCGCCATCCTGATGCACTGCCGCCTCTCCATGGCCCGTTGAGCAAAGTGGCCGGCGACGCCACGCGTTTTGAAGACATTGACCGTGTCATGGCGGGCCACGACGCCGTGGTGGTGGCCCTGGGCATACGCGAAAACCCTTTGCGCGTGCGCCTGCTGGGCAGCGCCCATACCGCCATGGACGTGCGCTCACGTGGCACACGCCATGTGATCGAGGCCATGCACCGCCACGGCGTGCGCCGCCTCGTGGTGCAGACCAGCTACGGCGTGGGTGCGACGGAGGGCCGACTGCCGTTCATGATCAAGCTGGTGTTTGCCTTGATGCTGCGCCCTCAGATCCGCGACACCGGGCGGCAGGAGGACGCCGTGCGCGACAGCGGGCTGGACTGGGTGCTGGTGCAACCCGTGAACCTCACCGACGACGCTGTGTCGGAGCCCGCATTCGCTTCCTCCCAAGGTGACTACCAGAGCATGAAGGTGTCGCGCCAGCAAGTGGGCGAATTTCTGGCGGATGCGGCGCTGAACGACCAGTACGTGGGGGCATCGGTGGCGCTTTCCTCCCATGCGCCAGAACGCAACACCACCGCGGATCGTTCGGCGCGCGGTCGCCCGCAGGCGCGCTGAGCGCTTGCTTCGTTTGCAGCGCCAACCGCTCAAGCATCCGGTCCACCGGCGTGCCGTCAGCCAGAACCCCCATGTCGCAGCAAAACACGTGGGGCCGTCAAGAAAATACGCGGTGTTCTCTGCCACACTCAGTGCTGCCCTTGCCGCGCGTCTTCAGGCGCGCAGGCACCCAGCAAACGCATACCGAACCCAAGACTCCATGAGCTTCACCGTCGCCGACAACCTCGACATGTCTACCCCGGCCGCCAAGCGTGCGGCCTACGACACCCTGAACGCCCAACTCCAGAGCCTGCTGGAAGGCGAGCGGGACCGCATCGCCAACCTGGCGCAGTTTTCCGCCCTGCTTTACCAGGCCCTGCCTGCCTTGAACTGGGCGGGCTTTTACCTGGCCCAGGGCGAGACCCTGGTGCTCGGCCCCTTCCAGGGCAAGGTGGCCTGCGTGCGCATTCCCTTCGGCCGGGGCGTGTGCGGCACCTGCGCCGCCAGCGGGCAAGTTCAGATCGTGCCGGACGTGGAGGCCTTCCCTGGCCACATCGCCTGCGACAGCGCTTCACGCTCCGAGCTGGTGCTGCCGCTGCGCGCCGGGGATCAGTTCCTTGGCGTGCTCGACTTGGACAGCCCCGAACTGGCCCGCTTCGATGAGATCGACGCCCAGGGCCTCACGCGCATGGTGGCCACGCTGGTGGCGGGCACGGACTGGACGCGATAACTCAGTACCCTAGCGTCAGAACCCGAATCCGTTCGCGCTGGATTTGACGAGCGTTGCGCAATCAGCTCGCTGCGGTTTGACCCGCACCCGCACCCGCACGTCGGCTGGCCCACAGGCTGACACCCAGCCCCATCAAGACCAGCCCCAAGCCAAAGACATGCAGATGGGCCAGCAGCCCCTGAGCGATCAGGCTGCCGCCCAGCGCCGCGCCCAGGGCCTGCCCGGCATAGATGGCTGACGAGTTGAGCGCGATCGTGGCCGAGGCCAGCGCGGGCGCCAGCTGCACCAAGCGCGCTTGCTGCGCTGAATTGCACGCGAAGCCACACAAGGCCCAAGGCAGTGCGATCAGCGCATGCAGCCAGAAAGAGGGCGCACCGAAAGCGCGACTCAACGGCCACAGCGCCAGGCTGAGTGCAATGCCCGTCAACGTGATGGCGACGGCGCGCGAAGGTCCCACGCGGTCGATGTGGCGCGACAAGAGCATGTTGCCCGCCAGCCCGAACACGCCGAACCAGAGCAGCAGCAGTGCCAGCGCGGTCGCGCCCATGCCCATCATTTGCTCGTGGTACGGCGCGAAGTAGGCGAACAGCGTCATCTGGCTGAAGGAATAGAACAGCGTCACGGCCACCACGCCCATCAGCGCCGGAGAACGCAGGGTCTGTGCCCAGCCCTGGCGTGAGATCGCGGGCGGGCGCACCCCATTCGGCAGCACACGCCACACCCAGACCGCGCCCACCAAGGCCAGCAGCGCCACCAGCCCGAAGGCCCAGCGCCAACCCAGGGCGCCACCGATCCAGGCCGACAGCGGCATGCCCAGCACCGAGGCCAGGGACCAGCCGAGGAAGATGGTGGTGATGGCGCGTCCGCGCTGCGACGGGGGCACCAGCAGCCCCACGCTGGCCGCCGCCTGGGGCGTGAAGATGCCGGGCGGCATCATGGCCAGGGCGCGCAGCACCAAGAGCCAGCCGTAGCTGGGCGCGCAGGCGCTGGCCGCCATGAAGACGCCGTACCAGAGCAAGGAGAGCGCCAGCAGCCGGCGGCGGTCCCAGCCCGCCACCAAGCCTGCGGCCAGGGGCGCGCCCACGCCGATCAAGACGCCGCCCACCGTGATCAACAGCCCCGTCTGGGGAATGGACACCTCCAACGAGGCGCTGATGTCGTTGAGCGTGCCGGGCACCACCATCACGCCCGCGCCGATCACGAAGTTGCCGAACAGCAGGGCGCGCAGCGCCGCTGCGGCGGAGGGCGCCGAGCTGGCGTGGGAGGGGGAAGGGCTGGATTCGGTCATGGCAAGGGTGGGCAGTATGAGGCTTTCAGTCTGAGTCTGTGCGGGCGAGTGGGGGCCGGTGGGGGCCTGTGCGGGCAGAGGGTCGTGCGTGTTGCCTCGGCCGCCGCAGGGCTTGCGTGGGCAGCGATGGGGCTTCAGCCCGAATGGCCATCAAACGCCATGCGAAACACCGTGCCCGGCCCAGTGGGCAGGGGGCTGCGCAGGCTGAGCTGCGCGCCGTGCTGCTTGGCGATTTCGCGCGCAATGGCCAAGCCCAGGCCGCTGCCCCGCACCTCGGCGGGCGCGGCGCGGTAGAAGCGCTCGAACACATGGGCTTGGTGTTCGGGGGCGATGCCCGGCCCGCTGTCTTCCACCTCGACCCAGCCTGGCCCCACGCGCACCGTGACACGGGTGCCGGGCGGTGCATGGTGCAAGGCGTTGTCCAGCAGATTGCCCAGGGCTTCTTGCAGCAGCGCGGCCGAGCCCTGCACGGTGCAAGCCACCACCAACGCCTCGAAACCGAGGTCATCACCGCGTTGCAGGGCGCGCGGCAAGAAGTCTTGTGTGACCTGCTGCGCCAGTGCCACCAGGTCCACCGGCTGGTGCGATTGCATCTCGGGCGCATGCTCGGCGCGCGTCATCGCCAGCAGCTGTTCGGTCAGACGCACTGCATCGTCCGTGGTCTTGCGCGCGGCGCTCAGCAGCGCGGCACGGTCCGAAGTGGTGTCGCGTTCAGCCAGCGTCAGCTGGGTCTTCAACACCGTGAGTGGCGTGCGCAGCTGGTGCGCGGCGTTGTCGAGGAAGCGCTTGCGAATGTCGATCAGCCGTCCCAGCCGAGTCAGGTACGTGTTGAGCGTTTGCACCAAGGGGTGCAGTTCCCGCGGCAGGCCGGGGGGCTCGATGGGGGCGAGGTCATCGTCCGCGCGCTGCGCCAGCCGTTGGCGGAAGCTCTCCAGAGGCCGGATGCCGCGCTGCACGCCCACCACCACCAGCAGCGCCGCGGCCAGCAGCAGCAGTGCTTGCTGGCTCAGCGTGTCGCGCAGGATGTGCCGCACCATCTGTTGCCGAGTCTCCAGCGTCTCCGCCACGCTGATCTTGACGATGAGGGCCTGCCCACTTTCGTCCTCCAGCACATGGGTGAGGTGAGCCAGGCGCACGGGCAGTCCGCGAAATTGAATGTCGTCGAACTGCACCAGGGCGTGGTAGTGCACCTGCATCGGTACGGCGCCCGTGGGGCCCGGCAGATCGTCCTGCCCGGCCAGCCAATGGCCCTGGGCGTCCGCGATGCGGTAGTACAAGCGCGAGCCGGTGTGGTTCTCCAGCAGGTAACCGGCCGCGCGTTGCGCTTGCAGCTGCAGGCCACCCTGGCGCCAGGACAGTTCCTCGGCCAGCGCGCGGCTGGCCAGGTAGAGCGCCCGGTCGTAGGCCTCGTTGCTGGCGTCGACCGCGTTGCCGTAACTGACCCAGGCGTTGAGCGCGCTCAGGCCCACCAGCGGCAGCAAGATCCAGCCCAGCAGGCGGGCGCGCAGCGAGGCGGTCCCGTTCATGCGGCGCGCTTGGCGTCCTTGAGCGTCAGCAGGTAGCCCAGGCCGCGGATGGTGCTGACCGTGGGGGCCGGGGGGTCTGGGGGTCGGGACGCGGTGTCGAGCTTCTTGCGCAGACGGTGAATCAAGACTTCCACCGCTTCGAGTTCGGCGGCCTCGTCGCTGAACACGGCTCGGTGCAGGGCTTCCTTGCCGACGGCGCGGCCTGGATGTTCCAACAGCACGCGCAGAGCCGCCGTTTCGCGCGGGGTCAGGGCCAGCACCTGTTGGTTGAGCGTGACTTGGCCCGACTCGCGCTCCAACTCCAAGGGGCCCAGGCGCAGTCGCGCCGATTTGATGCGCCCGGGTCGGCGCAGCAGGGCGTGCAGCCGCGCTTCCAGTTCGCTGAGGTCAAAGGGCTTGGGCAGGTAGTCGTCCGCGCCGAGGTTCAAGCCCAGCACGCGGTCGGGGACGCTGGCGCGCGCAGTCAAGATCATCACGGGCACGGCGTTGCCGCTTTCGCGCAGTTCCTGCAGTACCGACAGGCCGTCTCGGCCCGGCAGGTTGAGGTCCAGCAGCACGGCATCGAAGGCGTCGCCATCGCGCAACAAGGCCAGGGCCTCGTCGCCATCCCGCGCGAATGCCACCTCCGCGCCGCTTTGGCGCAGGGCCGTGCCCAGCCACAGCGCCAGATCAGGGGTGTCTTCGACGAGGAGGAGGCGGGATGTCAGGGTATGCACCGGGGGGTTCTGACAGGTGTTTGAAAGCCTGGACTTGGCCAGAGGTTCAGAATCCCGGGCCTGCGGGCAGGGTCCTGCAAAGCTTTTTTGATTCTTACACAGGAGACGACGATGCAATCGAAGCGACGTGAATTCCTCGGCCTGGGTCTGGCCGCCGGTGCCGGCCTGGCCTTGCCCGTTTGGGCCCAGGGCAAGCCCCTGTTCGAGAACCTCAATATGTTCGTGCCGGCCGCGCCGGGCGGCGGCTGGGACGGCACGGCGCGCGCCATCGAGCGCGCCGCCAAGGCCGCGGGCCTGGTGGGCAACATGCCCTTCGAAAACGTCGCTGGCGCGGGCGGCATGGTGGGCCTGCCGCGCTACGTGAACCAGCGCAAAGGCAAGGGCGACAACCTGATGGTGGGCGGCTCCGTCATGGTGGGCGCGGCCATTGCCAACAAGAGCCCGGTCACGATGAAGAACGTCACGCCCATCGCGCGATTGACGGAAGAAGCCGGTGTGGTGGCCGTGCCCGCCAGCGGCTCGATCAAGACCTGGAAGGAGCTGGAAGCCGCGCTCAAGGCCAATCCCCGTGCCGTGCCGGTGGCGGGTGGCAGCGCGGGCGGCACGGACCATGTGCTGCTTGGGCTCATCATCCAAGCCCTGGGTCGTAACCCGCGCGAGGCGGCCTATGTGGCGTTCTCCGGCGGGGGCCAAGCCAACGCCGCGCTGCTGGGCGGGCAGGTGGTGGCGGGCATTTCTGGCTACTCCGAATTCGAGGAACACATCAACGGCGGACGACTGATCCCGCTGGCCGTCTCGGGTAACAAGCGCATCCCCGGCGTGAACCTGCCGACCCTGAGCGAGTTGGGCGTGCCCGTGACGGCGGCCAACTGGCGCGGCGTGTTCGCGCCCCCGGCCATCAGCAACGAGCAGCGTGACGCCCTGGTGACCTTCATGACGCGCTTGCACGCTTCCGAGGCCTGGAAGAAGGAACTCGAAACCCGCAAGTGGACGGACGTTTTCCTGACCGCGCCTGCCTTCGACAAGCAACTGGCCGAAGACATCCGCGCCACCGAGGCCGTGATGAAGGACCTGGGGCTGGCCTGATGTCCGCGTCCACCGCCACCCCCACGCGCAACAGCGCCAAGCGGCGTGCACGCTTCACGCCCTTCCTCCTGGCGGTCTTGCTGGGCGGTTTGGCCGCCGCCGCCGCCTGGCAAGTCACTGTCATACCCGAGTCCATGATCCAGATGGCCGTTGGCCCCGTGTTGGTGCCTGGGATGGTGGTGGCCATGCTGGCCGTGCTGGCCCTGGCCTACGGCTGGAGTGCCTGGCGCGGCCGCCAAGTGGACGACAGCCAGATCGAGGACCACGAGCCCTTGCCCGGCGCGGACCGGCGTTTGATGTTCTTGCTGGGGGGCGGTGTGCTCTTCATGGCCCTGGTGCAAGCGCTGGGCTTCATCATCCCCGCCGCCCTGTGCGGCATGGGCGTGGCGCGCGCCTTCGATGCGCCCGTCATCGGGCGTTCCGCCTGGCGCTCGGCCCTGATCTGTCTGGGCATCGCCGCCTTTTTCTGGTTCGTGCTGGCCTATTTGCTGGGCGTGGGCTTGGGCCCGGCATTCAGCTGGCCCGGGACGAACTTGGCCGCCGACGCCGTCGCGGCCTGATTTTTCGGAGCAAGCATGCAAGGATTCGAGGCCCTGCTGGCCGGGTTTGCCAGCGCGCTGCAGCCCACGACCCTGCTTTGGGGTTTCGCGGGTTGTTTTCTAGGCACGCTGGTGGGCGTGCTGCCGGGCATCAGCCCGGCGCTGACCATCGCGCTGCTGCTGCCGCTGACCTACCAGGTGCCAGCGACCAGCATGTTCGTGATGTTCGCGGGCATCTACTACGGGGCGGCCTATGGGGGCTCGACCACCTCCATCTTGCTCAACACACCGGGTGAATCGGGTTCGGTGGTGACGGCACTGGAAGGCAACAAGATGGCGCGGCGCGGACGCGCGGGCCAGGCGCTGGCGACTGCCGCCATCGGCAGTTTCGTGGCGGGCACCATCGGCACGCTCGCGCTGACCTTCTTCGCGCCCTGGGTGGTGAAGGCCGCCTTGGCCTTTGGCCCGGCGGAATACTTCAGCCTGATGGTGTTGTCGCTGGTCGCGGTGTCGGCCGTGCTGGGCAGCTCCGTGCTGCGTGGGTTGATCAGTCTCTTTCTCGGTTTGCTGGCGGGCTTGGTGGGCATCGACTTGCAGACCGGTCAGCCGCGTTTCACCTTCGGTCGCGCCGAGCTGCTGGACGGACTGGAAGTCACCGTGGTGGTGGTGGGTCTGTTCGCTGTCGGCGAGGCCTTGTACCTGGCCTGGCAAGGGCGTGAGTCGCGCAATGCCGAGGTGATGAAGCTCAGCGGCAGCCTGCGTCTGAGTCGACAGGATTGGGGACGTTCTTGGAAGGCCTGGCTGCGCGGCGCGTTCTACGGTTTCCCCATCGGGGCGATGCCGGCCGGTGGCGCCGAGCTGCCGACCATGCTGTCGTACTACACGGAGCGCAAGCTCAGCAAGCACCCGGAGGAGTTCGGCAAGGGCGCCATCGAAGGCGTCGCCGGGCCCGAGGCCGCCAACAACGCGGCGGCGGCGGGTGTGCTGATGCCGCTGCTGACCCTGGGCATCCCAACCTCGGCCACGGCGGCCATCATGCTGTCGGCCTTCGAGGGCTACGGCATCCAGCCCGGCCCGCAGCTCTTCACGCAGCAGGGCGCCCTGGTGTGGACGCTGATCGCCAGCCTGTACATCGGCAACGTGATCCTGCTCGTCCTCAACCTGCCACTGGTGGGCTTGTGGGTCAAGCTGCTCAAGATCCCGCCACCCTGGCTCTACGCGGGCATCATCATCGTGTCCATCGCGGGCGTCTACGGGGCCAGCAACTCGGTGTTCAACGTCGGCTTGTTGTTCGTCTTCGGCCTCATCGGCTTCGTGATGCGGCGTTTTGACTTCCCCGCTGCGCCGCTGATCGTTGGGTTGATCCTCGCGCCCATGGCCGAGCAGTCCATGCGGCAGGCGCTGATCATCAGCCAAGGCGATTGGTTCACCTTCTTCACGCGCCCGTTGTCGGGCACGCTGATGGCCGTGGCCCTGGTGCTGCTGTTCGCGCCGCCGCTGTGGCGCCTGGCCCGGCGCCGCATGAGCGCTTGATCAGGACCGGAACGTTCGGGCCTTCAGAGCAGCTTGAGCGATTCCGGGATCAGCCACAACAGCGCTGCCGTCATCGTCACATAGCGCAGGAATTTGCCCACCGCCATGTAGGCCACGCAGGGCCAGAAGGGCAGCTTGAGCCAGCCCGCCACCGCGCACAGCGGGTCACCCACGACCGGCAACCAAGACAGCAAGCAGGCTTTGGGCCCCAGGCGTTCCAGCCAGCCCAAAGCACGCAGGTGCGCGGGAGATTTCGCGCTCGCCTGGGCGCGCAGGTCCTCGCCATCATGATGGCGCAGCCGGTCCACGGCGCGGTGGGTGCCGTAGCCCAGCCACCAATTCAGTGCGCCGCCGAGGGTGTTGCCCGCCGTGGCCACGAACATCGCGGGCCAGAACAAGTCGGGGTTCAGGTGCAGCAGGCCCACTACCGCCGGTTCGGAACCCATGGGCAACAGGGTGGCGGAAATGAAGGCGATCACGAACAGCGTGCTGAGGCCGAACTCCGGCAGTGCCAGCCAACCCAGCATTTGCTGCAGCGCCATATTGAATTGCTCCATCATGGGGCGCAGTATAGAAAGCACGTAAGCGCCAGTAAGGGAAAGCGAGATCAACGAAGGTCTTGAGACGGCTTGCGGGCGCGATTCCAACTGCTGAAAATTTGAGCAGCTAGAATCCGCCCCTTTCGTCTTCGCCCTCTCCGGCCCCTTTTTCCTCTTCCCGCATGAACCCCGGCCTCGTTTCCGGCGTGCGCATCGGCGCGCACCTGCTGCCGAACAACGTGTTCGCCGCGCCTATGGCGGGCGTGACGGACCGGCCTTTCCGCAAGCTGTGCAAGGCTTTGGGCGCGGGCTACGCGGTGAGCGAGATGGTGACGTCGCGCAAGGAGCTGTGGAACAGCCTCAAGACCAGCCGCCGCGCCGACCACAGCGGCGAACCTGGGCCCATCGCGGTGCAGATCGCCGGCACGGACGCCGCCATGATGGCCGAGGCGGCGGTCTACAACATCGAGCGCGGCGCGCAGATCATCGACATCAACATGGGCTGCCCGGCCAAGAAGGTCTGCAACAAATGGGCGGGCTCGGCGCTGATGCAGGACGAAGCGCTGGCATTGGAGATCGCCGAGGCCGTGGTCGCCGCCTGCGAGCCACATGCGGTTCCCGTCACGCTCAAGATGCGCACGGGCTGGTGCCAGTCGAACAAGAACGCGGTCACGCTGGCCCGTGCCTTTGAAGGCGCGGGCATTCGCATGCTGACCGTGCACGGCCGCACGCGCGAGCAAGGTTATGGCGGTGAGGCTGAGTACGACACGATTGCCGCCGTCAAGGCCGCCGTGCAGGTGCCCGTCGTGGCCAATGGCGACATCACCTCGCCCGAAAAGGCGCGTGCCGTGCTGGTCCACACGGGCGCCGACGCGGTGATGATCGGCCGCGCGGCCCAGGGGCGCCCCTGGATCTTCCGCGAGGTCGCGCATTACCTGTCCACGGGTGAGCACCTCGCGCCGCCCTTGGTCGCCGAAGTCAAACGCCTGTTGCTGGACCACTTGCAGGAGCACTACCTGCTCTACGGTGACGACCGCTGGAGCGCGAGCCTGGCCGCGGGCCCCGAAACGCTCTCGGCCGCGTCGACCGCGAGCACGGGCGTGCAACCGGGAACGAACACAGGCGTTCGAAGCGCGCGCAAGCACATCGGCTGGTACGTGCGCGGGCTGCCGGGCGGCGAGGCTTTCCGGGCCCACATGAATGGCCTGGAAGACAGCCGTGCCCAATGGCAGGCCGTGTCGGATTATTTTGATGAGCTGGGCGCGGTGATGGACCGATTGCCAGCGGCGGATGCCGTGTTGCCTGGACCCGTGGAGGTCGACGCGTCCGTGTGAGTCCGTGAAGCGGGGATGCGCGCGGGAAGGAATGCGCGAGTCAGAACGCAAGTGCCAAGAACAATGAGCCCAAAACAATGAGCAAGAAGCAGATCGAAGAATGCGTGCGCAACAGCATGGAGAGCTATTTCAAGGACCTGCGTGGCGCCGAGCCCGACGGCATGTACGAGATGCTGGTGCGCGTGGTCGAGAAACCGCTGTTGGAGGTGGTGATGGCGCACGCCGAGAACAACCAGTCCCGCGCCGCCGAATGGCTGGGCCTGAACCGCAACACCCTGCGCAAGAAGCTGGTCGAGCACAAATTGCTCAAATGATTTTCAGAACCGAACGATAGACACCATGCAAGCACTGCTTTCCGTTTCCGACAAGACCGGCATCCTCGAATTCGCCAAAGAACTGAACGCGCTCGGCGTCAAGCTGCTGTCCACCGGTGGCACAGCCAAGCTCCTCGCCGACGCTGGTCTGCCCGTGACCGAAGTGGCCGAGCACACCGGCTTTCCTGAGATGCTGGACGGGCGCGTCAAGACCCTGCATCCGAAAATCCACGGCGGTTTGCTGGCACGCGCGGACCTGCCCGAGCACGTGGCCGCCATGCAAAAGCATGGCATCACGCGCATCGACATCCTGGCCGTCAACCTCTACCCCTTCGAGGCCACCGTCGCTAAGCCCGGCTGCACGCTGGAAGACGCCATCGAGAACATCGACATTGGCGGCCCGGCCATGGTGCGCAGCGCCGCCAAGAACTGGAAGGATGTGGCGGTGCTGACCGACGCCTCGCAGTACGCGGGCGTGCTCGCTGAATTGAAAAGCGGTGGCATCACCCACAAGACCAAATT
Source organism: Hylemonella sp. W303a (assembly GCF_046452315.1). Taxonomy (NCBI): domain Bacteria; kingdom Pseudomonadati; phylum Pseudomonadota; class Betaproteobacteria; order Burkholderiales; family Comamonadaceae; genus Hylemonella; species Hylemonella sp. W303a. Next base: position 126,292 of record NZ_JBKFDG010000001.1, read on the forward strand.
CGCCCTGAGCGTGGCCGCCTACAACCGCATCGCCAACTACGACGCGGCCATCAGCAACTACCTGTCTTCCGTCATTCTTGGCGAGGGCGGCGAGCCCGCCGCGCCCGCCGAATACGCGGGCCAGGCCAACAGCAACTTCGTCAAGCTGCAGGACCTGCGCTACGGCGAGAACCCGCACCAGACCGCCGCCTTCTACCGCGACCTGTACCCCGCGCCGGGCTCCTTGGTCACTGCCAAGCAGTTGCAGGGCAAGGAGTTGAGCTACAACAACATCGCCGACGCCGACGCGGCCTGGGAATGCGTGAAGACCTTTGATGCGCCTGCCTGCGTCATCGTCAAGCACGCCAACCCCTGCGGTGTGGCGGTCGGCCAGGACGCCTTGGAGGCCTACGGCAAGGCCTTCAAGACCGACCCGACCAGCGCTTTCGGCGGCATCCTCGCCTTCAACCGCACCGTGGACGGCGCGGTGGCGCAAGCGATCACCGTGGCCAACAAGCACTTCGTCGAGGTGCTGATGGCGCCGGGCTACACGCCCGAGGCGCTGGAGATCTTCAAGAGCAAGGTCAATGTGCGCGTGCTCGCCATTTCACTCGATGGCGTGAAGCGCGACGGCAAGACCGCCTGGGAGCGTGGCCTCAACAGCCACGACGTCAAGCGCGTCGGTTCGGGTCTGCTGATCCAGACCGCGGACAACCATGAACTCCAGCGTGACGACCTCAAGGTCGTCACGAAACTCGCGCCGACCGCGCAGCAGCTCGACGATCTGCTCTTCGCCTGGAAGGTGGCAAAGTTCGTCAAGAGCAACGCCATCGTCTTCTGCAGCGGTGGCATGACCATGGGTGTCGGCGCGGGCCAGATGAGCCGCCTGGACAGCGCCCGCATCGCCAGCATCAAGGCCGAGCACGCAGGGCTGAGCCTCCAAGGCACGGCCGTGGCCAGCGATGCCTTCTTCCCCTTCCGCGACGGCCTGGATGTGGTGGCCGAGGCGGGTGCGACCTGCGTCATCCAGCCGGGTGGCAGCATGCGTGACCAGGAAGTCATCGATGCGGCGAACGAGCGCGGCATCGCCATGGTGTTTTCGGGCGTGCGGCATTTCCGGCATTGAAATGCGTGGCAGCCCTGAGCCACACATATAAATGAAAATATATGTGGATTGGAGGTGTCTGCCATGTCCCAAATCACGCTCTACCTGGATGATGCAACCCAGGCGCTGGTCGAGCAGGCCGCGCAGGCCAATGGCGTGTCCAAAAGCCGCTGGGTGGCGGAACTGATATGCAAGCATGCCGCGCACGAGTGGCCGCAGGACTGCATTGCGCTGGCCGGGCGGTTCGCGGATTTCCCTCTGCGTGAAGACTTGCCACCGCTGCCTGCCGATACCCAGCGCATGGGTTTCTGACGGTGCTCGTTCTCGACACGAACACCATCAGCTACGACTTTCGGGGTGACCCGAAAGTCGTGCCGCGCCTGCAGGCCGTGGCCCCTTCCGATGTGGGGGTGCCTGCGGTGGTGGAGTACGAGTTGCGTGATGGCTTGATGCGTTTGCCGCAGGAAGTGGCAGAACCGCGCCTTGCTGCCTTGGCTCAACTGCTGCGTCCCCTGCAGAAGCTGCCGTTTGACAGTGAGTGCGCCACTGAGGCCGCACGTCTGCGTACCACGCTAGAAGCGGCGGGCACGCCCATCGGTCCCATGGACCTCTTGATCGCCGCGACGGCCTTACGCCATCAAGCCACGCTGGTCACCCGCAGAACGCGGGAGTTTTCGCGGGTGGCGGGGCTGCAGTGGGTGGATTGGCATCGAGAGTGAGTTGCCGCTGTTGCACCAGCAGCGGTGGCTCTTAGCCTTGATGTCCCACCATGCTTCACGCCAATGTCTTGAATACTTCTTCCGCTGCATTCACCGTCGCCTGGATGTCTGCCTCGCTGTGCGCCGCGCTCACAAACCCCGCCTCATACAACGCGGGCGCGATGTAAACGCCGCGATCCAGCAGCCCGTGGAACAGCGCGTTGAATTTGGCGCCCTCGGTCTTCATGACCTGGGCGTAGTTCTGAGGCAATTGAGGCAGCAGGAAGAAACCAAACATGCCGCCTTCGCAGTCGCCCACAAACGGCACGCCCGCCTGGTTCGCGGCAGCTTGCAGGCCATCAACCAGAACACGCGTTTTCTTGGCTAGCGCCTCGTAGAAGCCGGGCTGGGCAATTTCCTTGAGCGTGGCCAAGCCGCAGGCCGTGGCGACGGGGTTGCCGCTGAGCGTGCCCGCCTGGTAGACGGGGCCAAGTGGGGCCATCTGTTCCATGATGGCGCGCGGGCCGCCGAAGGCCGCTAGCGGCATGCCGCCGCCGATGACTTTGCCCAGCACCGTGAGATCGGGTTGGAAGCCGGGGATGGCTTTCGCATAGACGCTTTGCGCGCTGCCCAGCGCGACGCGGAAACCCGTCATCACTTCATCGAGGATGAGCAGCGCGCCGTGCTGGGTGCAAAGTTCGCGGCAGCGCTTCATGAAGGGCACGGAGGCGCGCACGAAGTTCATGTTGCCTGCGATGGGCTCGATCATGACGCAGGCGATGTCCTTGCCATGCAGGGCGAAGGCTTCCTCGATCTGCTGAACGTTGTTGTATTCGAGTACCAGGGTGTGCTGCACCACTTCCGGCGGCACGCCGGCGCTGGTGGGGTGGCCGAAGGTGGCGAGGCCCGAACCCGCCTTGACCAACAGCGAATCGGCGTGGCCGTGGTAGCAGCCCTCGAACTTGATGATCTTGGGACGGTTGGTGGCGCCGCGCGCGAGGCGGATGGCGCTCATGCCCGCCTCGGTGCCGCTGCTGACCAAGCGCAGCATCTCCATCGACGGAACATGCTTGAGGATTTCCTCGGCCAGTTCGATTTCACGCTCGGTCGGGGCGCCGAACGAAAAGCCGTCCATGGCGGCCTTCTGCACGGCCTCCAGCACGGCGGGGTGGCCGTGGCCCAGGATCATCGGCCCCCAAGAACCGATGTAATCGATGTACTGCTTGCCGTCCGCGTCCCACATGTAGGCGCCGTGGGCGCGCGCGATGAAGCGTGGCGTGCCCCCCACGGCACGGAAGGCCCGCACGGGCGAGTTGACCCCGCCGGGGATGACGCGCTTGGCGCGTTCGAACAGGACGGGGTTGAGGCTGGCGGTAGAGGTGGGGCTGGACATGGTGACTTGCGGAGACGGAAACTGAAACTGAAACTGAAACGAGAGTGACTGCGGAGACAGACGCGATGCGGGTACGGGATGCGTGGAAGCACCCCAGGGGGTCAATGCCGGGTGCTGTGGGGGGGAAGGTCCAGCGCATCGACAGGACGTTCTTCGTCATCCACGCCGATCTCGCTGACGTCGACGTCGCCTTGCGCCCAGAACATGCGCTCGGGGATGACCATGCCCATGCCGGGTCGAAAGCCTGCATCCAGGGCCTGGTCCAAGTAGGCCAGGGCCTCGGTGAAGGCTTCATCCAGGTCGTTGCCCGAAGCCAGCAGGGCGGTCAACGCCGCGCTCAGCGTGTCGCCCGCTCCGGTGAAGGCGGCCTCGAAACGTTCGAACTTCAGGCTGCCCAGCACGCTCTCGGGCGAGGCCAGCACGTTGTCGATTTGTTGCTCGGCCGGGTTGGACGGGTCGATCACCGGAATGCCCGTCACAAGGACGTAGGCCGAGCCGTGCTCGCCCGCGGCGCGAGCGATGTCACGCGCGCTCGGGGGCTTGTCGTTCTCCCAGTCCGGTAGCAGCCAGCGCGACAGCGTGCTGTGGTTGCCCACGAGGATCGTGGTCTGCGGCAAGAGCAGTTCGGCGAAGGCGTCTTGATACAGATCAATCTGCACTTCGTTCCACCACGATAGATTGGGCATGTAGGCGATCAGGGGCGTCTCGGCGTAGTCGCTCGCGATTTCGGCGATGGTGCTCAGGTTCTCGGGCGTGCCCGCGAACCCGACCTTGATCGTTTGCACTTGCACGTCCTCCAGCAGCGCGCGCGCCTGTTCGGCCACGGCCTCCTCGTCGAGGGGAAAGTGGTCAAAAGTCGTCGCCGTGTCGCGTGCGTAAGCGCCCGTCAGCACGGGCAGCGCATGCGCGCCCACCGAGGCCATGGCGGTGATGTCGGCTGAAATGCCGCCAGCACCGCTGGGGTCATTGGCGTTGAACACCAACACGCAAGGTGGCTGCTGTTCGCCCAATTCCTGGTCTTGCGCGCGGGTGTCTGTTTCGGGGATTTGCATGGCTGACCTGTGAAGTTCATCAGGCAGAATAGTGCGTGAAGGTTGCGGCTGTTGCGCTTACCTTGGCGGGTAAGCTGGAACAGATCAGCGGCTCTCGCGCGTTTCGATTCAATTCTATAGAGAGAAAGTTGCAAGCTGTGAGTGACAACAACAAAACCTGGATGTGCCTGATCTGCGGCTGGATGTACGACGAAGCCCAAGGTGATCCCGAGCACGGCATTGCCCCGGGCACCGCCTGGGCCGACGTTCCCATGAACTGGACCTGTCCGGAATGCGGCGCGCGCAAGGAAGATTTCGAGATGGTGCAAATCTGATTCGCGCGACGGGCGGCGCAGCGGCGACAATCCGCGCCACGGGACTCCCTTGAGGCAGCCCGTTTCGCACGAGTCAGAAAGGACGTCCTTCCGCCATGTCGCCCATCCCCAGCGCCGTACTGCAGGAAGAACTGCGCGTCACGCTGGACGCGACGGGCCGGTCGCTGCGCAGGCTACTGCATGAGCGCGCGACAGGGGGCGTGGCAGGCACGGGCCTAGCCCCCGAGCTGGCCAGCCTGCCCGAGGTGCGTGATCGACTGCTGCGTTGCGCCACCGCCCTGGAGCCTTTCAGCGGCTCCGCCAAGTTGCTCTACGCCATGGCCTCGCTGGTGCAGAGCCATGCCGCCCACCCCCCATCCTTGAGCGAGGCCTCGGCCGCCGCGGTCGAACGCGCCAGCGATGCCGTGATCGAGCACCTGGCCGCGCTCGCGCGCGGCAAGCAAGTCTCGGCCGTGGCCCTGTTTCCCCAATACCGTGAGCTGCTGATGCTGCTCGGCGAGGAGCGCGTGCACCCCGCGGAGCTTTGGACACCCCCGACCTCGACGGTCCGCCCCGTGCCCCCGGTGGAGTTCCCCTTGGAGGGCGCCCCGGCGGACGCGCGTACTCCCTTGGCGGCTCCGCAGGCCTGGGCCTGGATCGACGGCACGCGGGCCGACAAGGCCGCGCGCGCGGCCCTCAAGGCCGAACCGTTGGCCTATGCGCCAGCGCTGCGTTCCCGCATGGACGTGGCTCTGCTGCAGATGGTCAAAGCCGGTGGTGGTGCCGCAGCCTTGCCCTTGCGTGACATCGCCCTGGGCCTGGCTGCGGGCGAGACCCCATTGCATCGGCGCGCCTTCTGGCAACTCGCGTCTGCTTACTTCGAGGCCTTGGCCTTGGAGCTGATCGCGGCCGATGTCTACGTCAAGCGCACGGCCAGCCGCGTCTTGTTGCAGTACAGCGCGTTTTCACGGCAACTGTCGGGCGCCGAGGTGGATGTGGCCGACGGTCTGGCGCAGGACCTGCTGTTTTTCTGTGCCCAGGCCGCGCCTCCCAACTTGCTCACGGCAGCGCAAGCCGCCCCCGTGTTGGCCACGGTGCGCCGCCTCTATGGCCTTGACGAGGCCCAACCCGTCAACTACGAAGCCCAGCGCTACGGACGTTTCGACCCCACCGCGCTGGCGCAGGCGCGTCAGCGCATCCGCGCGGCGCTCGAAGGCTGGGCTGACTTCAACACCGAGCCGGACCTGCTGTATCCCAACAGCATCCCGGACAGCCACCGCTTCGAGGCGTTGACGGCTCTCTTCAGCCAGCTGGGGGTGTCCCTGCTGACCTTGCAGCCTGAGCGGCGCGAACTCGTGCGCGCCTTGCTGCAAGCGGCCGACTACATTGCCCGTGCCGCGTCCTGGCGACCCTCCTTGTCCGGAGCACGGTTGGCCACCGAAGTGGATCTGGCGCTGTGCTTCCTGGACGCCGCCTACGAAGACCTGGATCCGGCGGAAGACATGCTCAAGCAGGAGCGGGGTGATCTGCTGGCCCTGCGCATCGACCGCGCTGTGGATGCGGCCGAAAGCGGCCTGGACGAACCGGCCGAGCCCTTCCAGCCTTGGATGGCGGAGTTGCTGGGCTTGCCCGCGCCCACCGAATCCGTGTTCCAGCCGCTGATCGAACTGGAGCACGAAGGCCATCCTTTCCGGGTCTCGGCGCCGCATCCTGCGTCCACCATGCCGTCGGTGCCGAGGCAGACCGAGCCTGCCTGGGCGCCCAAACCGCTCACGGTGCTGGAGTCGTTTGCGCAATCCGAGCCGCGTCTGGATGAGGAACCTGGCGCCACGGGGGATGAGGCCCACCACGATGGCCCTGAACATCATCAGGGTGACGGCGCTGTTGGCAGCCACAGCGAGTTGCCGCTCGACGAACCCTCCATGTCCACGGAACCCGTCGTCCAAGGCGAGGCCCCGCCTTCGCAATCCGTCGAGCCGCAGGGAAGGGACGGCGAACCGGGCGACGCCGCCCGGGACTTGGACATCGGGGAAACAGCTGCCCCGCCGCTGGACAGCTTGCCCGTGCTCACCCAGGCCGCAGACGACACGGCCAGACACGAAGCCTTCCTGACCACCGCGCGCCAAGCCGTCCACGAGGGCTTGGACGTCGTGGCGGGTCAATTGGCCGGCATGTTCGACACGACCCCCGAGGCGGCGTCGGTCCATGCTGCGGAGGGTGATGGTCCCCTGGCCGAGGTGTTCACGCAGTTGGCCGAGGCCGCCCTGCGTGAGCAGGCCGACGGCTTGAGCCAGGCGGGGGAACTGGCCGAGGCCGTTGAGGTCCTGCGGCCTTTCCTGTCCAGCGCAGAAGGAGCGGGTGCTCGTCCGGAGGTGCTTCATCTGGCCTTGGAGGCGCTGCATCAGATCGGCTTGTGGGTCGAGGATTTGGCCGCAGGACGCGAGCCGGAACCCTTGGCCGAGGCCCTGCGGCAAGCGGCCGCGGCCTTGAGTCTGCAAACCTCCTCGCCGACGGACACCTCCACCGATGCCGATGCCGATGAAGACGCGGACGCGGACTCTGGGGCGCGCACTGACCTGGAGGAACCCGCGCTGGATACTCCAGCACGGGTGTCACCGGCTGACGCCGCAGACCCCGTGATCGTGATGCCTGGCGCGGCGCCGGAGTCAGAGCCCCCGCCCTTCCGTCAAAACCGGTTCTTGGAACGGGAGGCGCAGTTCAAGCAGATCGGTCCCTTGCGTCTGCCGCTGGCGGACTACCAGGCTTTCGTGAGCGAGGCGGACGAGTGGTCGCGCCTGCTCAGCGCGGGGCTGAACGAGTGGGCACTGGACCTCGGCCATCAAGTCCGCCGGGCCTTGCCCGTCAACCTGCTCGCGCTGGCGCATGCCCTGGCGGGTAGCGCGACGGCGCTGGGCCTGGAAGCGATTGCCACGCTGGCGCGCACCTTGGAGCAGGCCATGATGCAGTCGCGCGGCGAGCGCGAATTGCAGGTGCCGACCAGCGAAGCAGCGCGCATCTTCCTGCTGGCGGCGGAGGACATCCGCTACCTCTTGCACCAGTTGGCTGCCGGAGAGCTGAAGATGCCCGAGCCCGGCTTGCTGGACGAGCTGGCCGCCGCCGCGGGCATCGAGGCGCCGGTCTTGCTCGCGCCTGCGTCACCCTCCGCGTTCGCGGCCGAGGAGACGGCCGACGCTCAGGCGCAGTCGGGCAGTCAGAGCCTGGTGTCGGACGAGCCGGATCTCTTCACGCCCGCCGCGCAGGACGGGGCCGCGCCGCGCACCCCCTCTCACAACGAATGGGGCTATGACACCTTGCCGGAGGCGGCCTATGGCACCGATCCTCCGGCACCCCGGACCCTGCGCCAGCGCCTGGAGGCGCGCGTGGACGAGGTGCATGGCGGCCTGCATGAGTTGGACCTCATGCTCGAGCGCCTGCGCACCTACCTCAAATCGGCCGGTTTGCCGCCCGAGGCGCTCAAGGAGATCGCCACCGTCCAGCGTCATTTGCAAGAGGCGCTGGGCGAGTTGGAGGACGATCTGCGCGAACTCGACGACGAGAGCGGCGCCTAGGGCCTGCGCTCACTCGTTTCTCAAGTGTGAGCTGGTCCTAGCGTGAAGGGCGTCGCAGTTGGCGATGCGAGCGACCCGGCCCACTAAAATCCGGCCATGGCCCAAGACCGCGCTTCCGAAGACAGCATCAACCTGACGAATCATTTCCTGATCGCCATGCCGGGTTTGGGGGATGCCTTCTTCGCCAAGAGCGTGGTCTACCTCTGCGAGCACAGCGAGCGGGGCGCGCTGGGGCTGATGATCAACAAAGCCACCGACATCACGCTGCAGCACCTGTTTGAGAAAGTCGACCTGCCCTTGGGGCGGGCCGACCTCCGCGACGCACCGGTGTTCCAGGGCGGTCCGGTCCAGACCGAGCGGGGTTTCGTGCTGCACGACGCCTTGAGTCCAGGCGTGGAGGCCCCCGCGGCCTGGGCTGCGGTGCCGCGCGACGGTCAGCACGATGCGGCGCCCGAAGCGCCGAACGATCGCGAGGAAGGTCCGTCCGACGCGGTCTACGCCTCGACCTTGGTCATTCCGGGGGCCGCGCTTGAAATGACCACCTCGCGTGATGTGCTCGAGGCGCTGTCCAACGGCGCGGGCCCGAACCGGGTGCTGATTTCCTTGGGCTACTCGGCCTGGGCGCAAGGCCAACTGGAGTCCGAGATCGGTGAGAACAGCTGGCTGACCGTGCAGGTTGAATCCGCGCGCATGATGGCGCTGATCTTCGACACGCCGATCGAGCAGCGTTATGAGAAGGCGCTGGCCCTGCTGGGCTTGGAGGCCTGGATGCTGTCACCCGACGCGGGGCACGCGTGATATGGCACATCCCCAGGCTGCGCGCACTTCGTGTCGCTTCGCCCCACGTGCCGGCGCCAGAGGCGCGGGCTCTTCCGTCTGTCCAAGCCTGCGCAGGCAGGCTTGGAGCCGTAGCCCTCAGCCCCTTGCAGGGGGCAACGCCAGTAGCCCGGCAAAGCCGGTTCTACGGCGTTCCCCGCTTGGGCTTCTGGCGCGCAAGCGGGCGTGACATGAATGCCACGACCTCGATCCCCTCCGAGCAGCAGACCTTCCTGGCCCTGGACTTCGGCCTCAAGCGCACCGGCGTCGCCGTGGGCAACCGTTTGCTGAAGCAGGCCCAGCCCCAGGCCACCATCCGCGCCGAGGGCGACGCGCGCTTCACGCAGATCGCGGCGCGCATCCGCGAGTGGCAACCTGACGCGTTGGTGGTGGGCGTGCCTTTCCATCCCGATGGCGCGGCGCACGACAATACCGAGCGCGCGCGCAAGTTCGCGCGCCAGCTCCGCGGTCGTTTTGGTCTGCCGGTGCACGAGGTCGACGAGCGCTACAGCACCACGGAAGCCATCGCCGAGGGCGGAGGTCACAAGCGTTTCGATGCCGATGCGGGCGCGGCCTGCGTCATCCTGGAACAATTTTTGAGGAATCTGGAATGAGCACTGTGGAGTCGGGCGGGACGGGCGCCTTGTTTCTGGACGCGGAAGCCCTCTACCGCGAACTGCTCAAGGGCGTGCGCAGTCTGGTCACACCGCAGACCCGGCTGGTCGGCGTCACGTCTGGCGGCGCCTGGCTGGCCGAGCGCCTGCAGGGCGACTTGCAGCTGGAGGGCAAGCATGGCGTCATCTCCTCGGCCATGCACCGCGACGACTTCGCGCGCCGGGGCCTGAGCAGTTCAGCACAGACCGTGCTGCCCTTCGACGTGAATCAGGCGCGCATCCTCCTGCTGGACGATGTGCTCTACACCGGGCGCACCATCCGCGCCGTGCTCAACGAGCTGTTCGACTATGGCCGTCCGGCCAGCGTGCAACTGGCCGTGCTGGTGGACCGGGGCGGGCGCGAGCTGCCTGTGGCCGCCGACTACGCCGCCGCGCGCGTCAGCGTGCCGGACGACCGCCTGCTGCAACTGGCGCGCGGCGAGGATGGCCGCTTCAGCTTCCGCGTGGAAAGCGCCTGAGCGCCGACGCACACCATCACGGGTCGCCATAACCACCATGAAACACCGCAACCCCCAACTCAACAAGAACGGCGAGCTGATCCATCTGCTCTCCACCGAAGGGCTGCCGCGTGACATCCTCACGCACATCCTGGACACCGCCGCGAACTTTGTCAGCGTGAGCGACCGCGAAGTGAAGAAGGTGCCGCTGCTGCGCGGCAAGAGCGTGTTCAACCTCTTCTTCGAAAACAGCACGCGCACGCGCACCACCTTCGAGATCGCGGCGACGCGCCTGTCCGCCGACGTCATCAACCTCGACATCGCGCGTTCCTCGGCCAGCAAGGGCGAGAGCTTGCTCGACACCATCGCCAACCTGAGCGCCATGGCGGCGGACTTGTTCGTCGTGCGGCACAGCGAGTCGGGCGCGCCCTACCTGATTGCCCAGCATGTCGCGCCGCATGTGCACGTGGTCAACGCGGGTGACGGGCGGCATGCCCACCCCACGCAGGGCCTGCTGGACATGTACACCATCCGGCACTACAAGAAGGACTTCAGCAACCTCACGGTGGCCGTCGTGGGTGACGTGCTGCACTCGCGCGTGGCGCGCTCCGACATCCACGCGCTGACCACCCTGGGCTGCGCCGAAGTGCGCGTGGTCGGCCCCAAGACCCTGGTGCCCGCGAGCATGGCGCCCATGGGCGTGCGTGTCTGCCACACGCTTGAAGAAGGCATCAAGGACGCCGACGTCGTCATCATGCTGCGCCTGCAGAACGAGCGCATGAGCGGCGCGCTGCTGCCCAGCAGCCAGGAGTTCTTCAAGAGCTTCGGACTCACGCCCGAGAAGCTGCAACTCGCCAAGCCCGACGCCATCGTCATGCACCCGGGCCCCATCAACCGCGGCGTGGAAATCGCCTCGGCGGTGGTGGATGGCAAGCAGAGCGTCATTCTGCCGCAGGTCACCTTCGGCATCGCGGTGCGCATGGCGGTGATGAGCATCGTCGCGGGCAATGTGGCGAACTGAAGGTCGGAACAAGGGCATCGCATGAAACTGTTGATTCAAGGCGGTCGTGTCATCGACCCCGCCAGCAAGACGGACCGGATCGCCGACGTGGCGATCGCGGCGGGACGCATCGTGGGCATCGGGCCGGTCTCGGCCGATTTTTCACCTGATCGCGTGATCGACGCGCGCGGCCTCGTGGTCGCGCCCGGCCTCGTGGATTTGGCCGTGCGCCTGCGCGAGCCCGGGCACGAGCACGAGGGCATGCTGGAAAGCGAGATGGCGGCGGCCGTCGCGGGTGGCGTGACCAGCCTGGCGTGCCCGCCCGACACCGACCCCGTGTTGGATGAGCCCGGCCTGGTGGAAATGCTGAAGTTCCGCGCCGAAAAGCTGCACCAGGCGCGTGTCTTCCCCATCGGCGCGCTCACGCGCGGTCTCCAAGGCGAGAGCCTGACGGAGATGGCTGAGTTGACCGAAGCCGGTTGCGTGGCCTTTGGTCAGGCCGACGTCCCGCTGTTGAACACTCAGGTGCTGCAGCGTGCCCTGCTGTATGCGGCCACCTTTGGCTACACGGTTTGGTTGCGACCGGATGACTACCACCTGGGGCAGGGCGTGGCCGCCAGCGGCGCGCTGGCCACAAGGCTGGGTCTGTCCGGCGTGCCGGTGGCGGCCGAGACCATTGCCCTGCACACGATTTTTGAGTTGGTCCGCAACACGGGCTGCCGCGTCCATCTGAGCCGCATCTCCAGCGCGGCCGGCGTGGCCCTGGTGCGCCAGGCCAAGGCCGAAGGCCTGCCCATCACCTGCGACGTGAGCGTCAACAGCCTGCACCTGTGTGATACCGATATCGGGTACTTCGACAGCCGCGCGCGCCTGACGCCGCCGCTGCGCCAGAGCAGCGACCGTGACGCCCTGAGCGCCGCATTGGCCGACGGCACCATCGATGCCCTCGTGTCCGACCACACGCCCGTGGACGAGGACGCCAAGATGCTGCCCTTCGCCTCGGCCGAACCCGGAGCGACCGGCGTGGAGCTGCTGTTGAGCCTGGCCCTCAAGTGGGGCGAGACTTTGGGTGCGCCGGGGTTGGGCCGTGCGCTTGCCGTGCTGAGCAGCGAACCCGCGCGCGTGCTGGGCGCTGCCTTGGGCACGCTGCAGGCCAGCATCGGCAAGCTCAGCGTGGGCGGCGTGGCCGACTTGTGTCTGTTCGATCCCCGTGGGGCTTGGTCGGTGACACCCGAGACCCTGCACAGCCAAGGCAAGCACACCCCCTTTGCCGGCTATGAGTTGCCTGGGCGTGTGCGCTGCACCGTGGTGGGCGGGCAGATCGCCTACCAAGGCGATGGAGCGGCAGGCAGACCCGGCGCATGACGCAGCAAGTTCAGACGAAGCTGCCTGGCCAAAGCCCATCTGACGTGGGGCGGCGCAAGTCCAGCCAGGTCTCGCGGCTGCGCGCCAGTTGGCGCCTGCTGCGTGCTTTTTTGCACCTCTTCCATGGCCTGTTCATCGTGGTCGTGCGCTTTCCTCGCCTGAGCGAGGAGCGTCGGGAGCAGCATGTGCAGGTCTGGGCTCGCGCTTTGTTGCGCCACCTGGGGCTGCGCGTGGAAGTGCGCGGTGACGTGGTTTCGCCCGGTCCGTTGCTGCTGGCTTCCAACCACATCTCTTGGCTGGACATCATGAGCCTGCACGCGGCGCGTTATTGCCGCTTCGTCGCCAAGGCCGACATCCAGCGCTGGCCCCTGGTGGGACGGCTGGTCGCGGGCGCGGGCACGTTGTTCATTCAGCGCGAATCTCGGCGCGACGCGATGCGCGTGGTCCAGCACATGGCGGAGCGCCTGCGCGCGGGCGAGGTGCTGGCTGTCTTTCCCGAGGGCACGACCAGCGATGGCCAAACCCTGCTGCCCTTCCATGCCAATTTGCTGCAGGCCGCCATCAGCGCCGATGTCCCCGTGCAGCCCGTGGCCCTGGATTTTCTGGACAGTCGAGGCGAACGCAGCCTGGCACCCTGCTACATCGGTGAGGACTCCTTGCTCGACACGGCTTGGCGCACCGCGCGTTCCAAGGGCTTGGTGGTGCGCGTGACCTATGGCGCGCCGCAAACCGCGCAGGGACGTGATCGCCGAGGCTGGGCAGACGCCTTGCGAGACGACGTCATCCGCCTGCGTGAGGGGCATGCCTTCGACAGCAAGAAAGAAGTTCCCTGAATACGGATCAATGGCGGACCCACGGCGGACCCATGGCGGACCAGCTGGGCCCTGGGGCCCGAAGGTCGTTGTGTCGCAAGGTGGGCATGGCGAGGCGTCAGGCAGTCTTACGGACTGTTTCGGATTCGCGGCCCTGAGGCCTGGGCCGCACCAGAGACAATGAATCCTGTTTCAACAGTTAGGGAGAGTCCGAGATGCGGAGCTTCGAAGAAGAGATCAATGAGATGGAACAGTCTCAAAAGACGGGACAGACTCAAAAAATCAGAGCGATCCAAGAGGACGTGGCTGAAGCACCCGGGTTGGCGCAAGGCCCCGCCGAACTGGGCGTCCGTTTCGTCGGTTCGGGCAGCGAGTATTTCCGCATCTGGATCGTCAACCTGCTGCTCACGCTGGTCACGCTGGGGTTGTATTACCCCTTCGCCAAGACGCGGCGCCTGAAGTACTTCTACGGCGCGACCGAGGTGGGTGGGCACCCTCTGTCTTTTCACGGCAAGCCTTGGGCGATGTTCCGGGGGTATGTCTTGGCGGCGCTGCTGGTCGTTCTGTACAACATGGCAGGCAAAGTCTCGCCAATCGCCGGTTTGTTGGCTTTTGCGTTCCTCATGCTGGCGTGGCCTTTCTTGTGGCACGCCTCCTTGAGATTCAGTTTGGCCAATACGGGATGGCGCGGTCTGCGTCTGCGGTTCACGGGCACGCGGGGTGGCGCCTATGGCGCGTTTGCACTGCTGTACGCCGTGCTCGCGGTGTTTGTCATCGGGATCACCTTGGCCACTTCAACTTCTAAGGTGCTTCAAAGTCATGCGCTGATCTTGATTTTGCTGGCCTACCCGGTGGGCCTGGCCTTGATACCCGCCGGGTTCTGGCTGCACAGGCGCTATCAGCAAGCCCATTTGGCGATTGCCAGTGAGCAGACAACCTTCGATGTTGGCGCGGGCAAGTTCTATCGCTTATTTGGCGTGGCCTTGCTCTATGCCGTATTGCTCTTCCTGGCGGGTGCGCTCGCGATCTTTGGCTTGGGTAAGTCGCAAGTCTTGTCCATGCCGTGGGCGATCACCGCCTTGGTGATGGGGGGCTATCTGCTGATTTTGTGCGTGGTGGGTGGATATTTCGTCGCGCGCTTGCAGAACCTGACCTGGAACGGCACGCGCAGTCCCGGCCTGGCCTTCCGCAGCGCGCTCCCGGCGGGCGCGCTGATCCAACTCTGGTTCAAGAACTGGCTGCTGACGTTGGTGACGCTGGGGCTCTACCACCCTTACGCCAAAGTGGCCAATGCCCGCTTGCGGCTGGAGGCGGTGACCCTGCTCGCCACCGCCGACATGGACGAGTTGGTGGCCGCGCACGACGCGAATGCGGCCACCGCCACGGGCGATGCGGCGGGTGATTTGTTCGGTCTGGACTTCGGTCTCTGAGCCAGGGCCTGTTCGCTCCCCGTTCGCACTCGGGAAATTTGTGTGAACAGACCCTAGGTTGATCGACACCATGCCCGCTGTCACCCCGCTCCCGCCGTCCATCGAGGCGCTGTACTTCGACGGCCGCAGCGCGCGGCCCCAGTCCGTGCGACTGACTGTGGAAGCGAGCGAACTGTGCGCCTGGGGCGTTGAACGGGAACCGAACGACCCGCCTGGGGTCGGCGTGGCGAGCGAGGTGGCAATCGCCCGCTGGCCCCTGAATCAGGTGCAGTGGCCCGAGCGCACGCGCCATGGCCAGCGGGTCATCCTGCTGGACAGCGGCGGTTCCCTGCAAGTGGTGGATGCGGTTGCCTTTGACGCTTGGCGCGCCGCCATCGGCCATCGGGACAGTTGGGTGGTGCGTGCGCAGTCGCATTGGCGCGGCGTGCTGCTGGCGCTGGTGTTGCTCGTGGGGGTGCTGGTCGCCGGTTACCGCTGGGGGGTACCCTGGGTGGCGGTGCAACTCCTGCGCGTCGTGCCCGCGCAGGTGGACGAAGCGCTGGGCGCGGAAGCCTTGCGCAGCCTGGACGCGCACCTGCTGTCTCCCAGCGCCTTGCCCGAGCCGCGCCAGGCCGAGTTGCGCGCTGCCTTTGATCAGGCCGTGCGGGCGATGGACGAGGTGCCCGTGCCATGGACTTTGCATTTCCGCGCGGGTGTACCCAAGGCGGGTGCCGCGGGGACGGACCCCACCAACATGGACCCCACAAGCAAGGACTCCTCAAACAATGGCCCAAATGGCAAGGGCAAGAACAGCCGACGCGGCATCGCCCCCAACGCGTTGGCGCTGCCGGGCGGTCACATCATCGTCACCGACGAACTGGTGCAGCTGCTGGAGGGGCGCGACGACGCCTTGCTCGGCGTGCTGGGTCATGAGTACGGCCACGTGCGCATGCGCCACGGCATGCAGTCCCTGGCGCGCCTGACGCTGGCCTCGGCCGCGGTTTCGGTGGTGGTGGGCGACTTCAGCAGCCTGCTCGGCGCGGTCCCCTTATTGTTGGCGCAAATGGACTATTCACGGGGTGCGGAGCGCGAAGCCGACGCCGAGGCCGTGCGCCTGCTGCGAGCGAGCGGCTTGTCGCCTCAGGCCATGGTGGTGTTCTTCGAACGGTTGCAGGCCCTGCAGCAGGAAACGCGCAAACGAGAGCGGGGGGAGTTACCCATCGCCCTGGCCAGCCATCCGGCGGACGCGGAGCGCATCCGCTTCTTTACCGAAGCCGCCGCGCGCTGAGCCGACAGAGTCCGCGCGCGCCGGTGCCCCACGGATGCGCGCGAGCGTGGCCTGGCGCGCGTTCAGTTCCGGGCCGGGAATGTCACCACATGGTCCACCTCGGGCCGGATGCCGATCCATTCGCCAATGCGGTGGTCGTGGTGGCTGGGCACGTGGGCCAGCACGGTCTGGCCGTTGGCCAGGCGCAGGGTGTAGAGGAACTCCGCGCCCCGGAACGCCTTGCGCACGATTTCCGCCTTCACCGGCGAGCCGTCGTCGTGCACGATGTCGTCCGCCCGCAGCAGGATGTCGCGGCCCTCGCCCGGCCGGGCATCGGCGAAGTGGCTGGAGTTCACCTCGCTCAGTTCCCCCAGGGGCGTCTGCACGACGACCCGGCCATTGACCTCGCTGACGGTCGCGGGCGCGAACACGCCATGGCCGATGAAGTCCGCCACGAAGCGCGTGGCGGGCCGGTGGTACAGCGTGTAAGCGTCGGCCCACTGGTGCAACCGGCCCTCGTGCATGACGCCGATGCGGTCGCCGATGGCGAAGGCCTCGAGCTGATCGTGCGTGACGAACAAGGCCGTGGCCTGCGCCGCCTTGAGGATGGTGCGCACCTCATGCGCGAGGCGCTCACGAAGGTCCACGTCCAAGTTAGAGAAGGGCTCGTCCAGCAGCAGCAGTTGGGGTCGCGGCGCCAGTGCGCGGGCCAGCGCCACCCGTTGCTGCTGACCGCCCGAGAGTTCATGCGGGTAGCGCGCCTCGTAGCCTTCCAGGCCCACCAGGGCCAGCACCTCGTGCACGCGGGCATGGCGCTCGGCGGCGCTCGGTCGTGGCTTGAGGTGTTCCAGGCCAAAGCCCACGTTGCGCGCCACGCTCAGATGAGGGAAGAGCGCGTAGTCCTGGAACACCATGCCGATGCGACGTTCCTCGGGAGGGAGTTGCAGACCCGCGCTGCCCACCACCCGGCCTTGCAGACGAATCTCGCCGCTGTGGACCTGTTCCAGTCCCGCCACGGCGCGAAGCAGCGTGGTCTTGCCGCAGCCTGAGGGGCCGATCAGCACGCCGATGTCACCCGCGTTCAGTTGCAGCGATACACCGCGCACAGCGGACTGTCGGTTGCCCGCGTAGCGCACATCAAGGTCTTGGACTTCCAGGAACATGGGGAGGCATTGTAGATACGTACAATTCTCAATTGCCTCGGGCGGCCTTCTGGCCCCGGGGCGTGCTTCGCCCAAGTCCGTCCCCGTCGCCCATTCCCACCCACTTCACGTGCCTGTTTTTCGCCTGTCATCCGCATGGTCCCGGCACCTGTCCTGGGGGCGACCCTTCCTGCTGCTGGCGCTCATCGCCTTGCTGATGTTGCCGGTCTTGGCCTTGTTCGCAGCCTGGTGGCCGGGCGATCTGACCCGCTGGATGGGTGTGGGCGGCTTGGAAGACGGCGTGCGTGCGCTGGACGTCGTGCGCGAGATGGCCGCGTCCGTTTTGCCGCAGTACGTCAGGACGACGCTTCTGCTGTGCGCGCTGGTGGGGCTGGGCGTGACCGTGGTGGGGCTGGCGACGGCGGCCGTCGTCACCCTGTTTGATTTTCCAGGGCGGCGCTTTTTCGAGTGGGCGCTGCTGCTGCCCCTGGCGATGCCGGCCTATGTGGTGGCTTACGCGTACACCGACTTTCTGCAGTACAGCGGCGCGTTTCAGGAGGCGCTGCGGGCGTTGACCGGCGGCCAAGGCCGCATGTTCCCCGAGATCCGCAACGTCTGGGGTGCGGCCTGGGTGCTGACGTTCACCCTGTATCCCTATGTCTATCTGCTGGCGCGCACCGCGCTGGCCGAACGTGCCGCTCACCTGATGGAGGCCGCCCGCCTCCTAGGCGCGCCTCTGGGGGCGCGCGTGCGCGCCGTGGCTCTGCCGCTGGCACGGCCAGCGGTGGCCGCGGGCGTGGCCCTGGCCTTGATGGAGACGCTGGCCGACTTTGGCGTGTCCAGTTACTTCGGCATCCAGACCTTCACCGCAGGCATCTACAAGGCCTGGTTGGCCATGGACCACCGCATCGCCGCCGCGCAATTGGCCACCTTGTTGCTGGGCGCAGTCGCCCTGTTGCTGTGGCTGGAACAGCGCTCGCGCGCTCGCCTGCGTTTCGTCACGGCGCGCGGCGGCGCGGGTGGCGCAGCGGCTTCGGGCGAACAGGCGCGGCCGGTCAGCTTGGAGGGGCGGCGCGGCGGTTCGTGGGCTGCCTGGCTGGTCTGCGCGCTGCCCATCCTCATGGGCTTTGTCGCGCCCGTGCTCTTCATGTTGCACCCGCTGCTGGGCAACTGGGCCGACCTGCCCTGGGACCGCTTTCTGGGCTGGGCCGCCAACAGCGTGCGCTTGGGCCTGATCGCGGCCGTGCTGGCCGTGGCCGTGGCTCTGTTACTGGCTTTCGCCTTGCGCCGCCAACCCGACCCGCTGACGCGTGGCGTGGCGCGCATCGCGGGCCTGGGCTACGCCGTGCCGGGGGCCGTGGTCGTGGTCGGTTTGCTGCTGCCCGTGGGCTGGGTGCAGACGAACTGGCCGAGCAACAGCCTCTCGTACTGGATCACGGCCACGTCGTTGGGCATCGTCTGGGCCTACCTGGTACGTTTCACCGCCGTGGCCTTGGAGTCGGTGCAGAGCGGCTATGCGCGCATCCCGCCCAGCCTGGACGACAGCGCGCGCCTGTTGGGCGCGGGCGGCTGGGGTCTGCTGACGCGCGTGCACGGCCCGCTGCTGCGCCGTCCGCTGATCGCGGCGACCCTGCTGGTCTTCGTGGACGTGATGAAGGAACTGCCTGCCACCCTGGTGCTACGCCCCTTCAACAGCGATACCCTGGCGGTAGTGACCTACCAGCTCGCGCGCGACGAGCGCCTGGGCGAGGCGGCCTTGCCTGCGCTGGCCTTGGTGCTGGTGGGCTTGATTCCCGTGGTGATGCTGAGCCGAGCCTTGCGTACGAAGCAGGGTTGAACTCTGAACGTCCTGTCTGGCCGAGGCCCGCCGAGGCACGTAGAAGCCCGACGATCGGTCGGTCCTGCATTGAACCTGCAGGCACGAGGCGAGCAGATCGGAGTCGAACGACCTGGGTTCGGCAACCCACGCTCAGCGCTTGAGTGTCGAGTAGTAAAAGGCGACGGCTTCGATCTCCACTTCCGTCAGACCCAGGGTGATCTGCTGCATCACGGTCGACGGCCGGCTGCCATCGCGGAAGGCGCGCAGCTGCTGCGCCATGTACCCCCGAGGCAAGGCGGCCAGGGGTGCGATGAGCGAATCCTTCAGCGGGCGGCCCTCGGTGCCGTGGCAGGTCGCGCAGACCGCGGCCAGGGCGCGCTGACGCGTCAGGCTGAACTCGGGCGGCGCCGCGCTCTGAATGGCCGGTGCACGAGCCTCGGCCCCTTGTGGCGCCTGCGCCTTCGCATCGCCTGTTGAGGTGCAGCCTTGGGCCAGAAGCAGCAGGCCCGTCAGCAGCGCGGTGGATCGGGGGCGGTTCAGCATGGGCCGGGTTATAAACCTTCTCATGCTCGCTTTACTGCAACGTGTGAAAGAAGCCCGCGTCGACGTCGCGGGCCAGACCGTCGGTTCCATCCAGCAAGGCCTGCTGGTGCTGCTCTGCGCCGAGCGCGGCGACAACGAGGCCGTGGCCGACAAGCTGCTGGCCAAGATCCTCAAGCTGCGGATATTCAGTGATGATGGGGTCGGCGCCGGGCCGCCCCAAGCCGACCCGGCCCCCTCGGGGGGCAGCGAACCACACGCAGTGGGGAGCGTGGGGGCGAACAAATCCGGGAAGATGAACAAAAGCGTGGTGGATGTCGGTGGTGGCCTGCTCATCGTCAGCCAGTTCACCCTGGCTGCCGATACCTCCAGCGGCAACCGGCCCAGCTTCACCAATGCCGCGCCGCCGGATGAGGGGCGCAGGCTCTACGACTATTTCGTGGTCCAGGCGCGGAGTTCACATCCCATCGTGCAGACCGGGCAGTTTGCGGCGGACATGCAGGTGCATCTGGTGAACGATGGGCCGGTGACAGTGCCGATGCGCATGCAGTAGCGCTGCCACGGCAAATGTGTAGAATTTTCATGTACATACACATCATCTGTCAGGCTCGACCATGCGCACCAACATCGACATTGACGACGAACTCATGGCTGCGGCCATGCAGGCGGGCGGCTACGCGACCAAGCGTGAGACGGTGGAGGCGGGTTTGCGCATGTTGGCGCAACGTCGCCGGGCGTACGCCGATGCCTTGGCGCTGGGCGGCCGGATCGATTGGCAGGGCGACCTGGATGCATGGCGGCGCGACAAGCCGTCACGCGGCGCTGTCTGGCAAGCTGCCGAACCTGCCTCTCCAGCATACGCTGCGACTTCCAAGTCCGGGCGCTCACCAACGAAACGCTTGGCCCCGAAGGCTGCCAAGGCGAAGCGCGCATGACAGTGCTGGTCGATTCCAGCGTCTGGATTGACCATCTACGCGGCGACTTGACGCCCGCCGTTCATGGCTTGCGCGGCATGCTTTTCGACCAGAGCCGGGAAGTCATCACTGCGGATTTGATCACCTTGGAAGTTGTGCGTGGCTGTCGCACCGAACGGGATGCCGCTCGCGTGCAGGCCATGCTGCTGCGGTTTCCTTGCGCATCGTTGGGCGGCATCGACGCTGCCTTGCGCGCAGCGGCGCTCTATCGCAAACTGCGGGCCAAAGGCGTCACCTTGGCCAAGACCGTGGATTTGCTGATTGCCAGCTGGTGCATTCATGAGGGAGTGGCCCTGCTGCATGACGATGCGGACTTCGACGCCGCTGAAGGCTGGGGACTGCGTGTGTGGCGGGCTTGAGAAGCCTATCCCGCGCCGCCGCTTACTCGTACGGATTCCCGAATCCCATCCCTTCCATCAACAACACCTCCAGCGCCTCCATCTCCAGCGCGTCGCTTTCGCTGGTCTCATGGTCGTAGCCCTGCGCATGCAGGGTGCCGTGCACCAGCAGATGGGCGTAGTGTTCTTCCAAGGTCTTGTTCTGCTCTTTCGCCTCTTGCGCCACCACGGGCGCGCAGAGCACGAGGTCGGCGGTGACGACGGGTTCTTGCGTGTAGTCGAAGGTCAGGACGTTGGTGGCGTAGTCCTTGTTCCGGTAGTCGCGGTTGAGCGCACGGCCTTCGGCGGCGCCGACGACGCGCACGGTGATCTCGGCGTCACGCAACAGGGCCATGCGCATCCAGCGCGTGACGCGGGCCTTGCTGAGCAGCTTCTTGTGTGCGGCTGGTACGGCGGTGCTGAACTGCAGCGAGAGGGTGAGCGTGGGCAGCGACGTTTCGACAGACTTAACGCGAACGGGTTTTGAGGCTTTCATGCACGGTCTCCACTGCGTGCCGATTCCGTCTTGCGCTTGTCGTAGGCATCGACAATGCGCGCGACCAGGGGGTGGCGCACCACGTCAACGCTGGTGAAGCGGCAGATGGCGATGCCCTTGACGCGCTTGAGCACGCGCTCGGCATCGACCAGGCCGCTGAGTTGCGTCTTGGGCAGGTCGATCTGGCTCACGTCACCGGTGACGACCGCGCGCGCGCCAAAACCAATGCGGGTGAGGAACATCTTCATCTGCTCGGGCGTGGTGTTCTGCGCTTCGTCCAGGATGACAAAGGCGTTGTTCAGTGTGCGCCCGCGCATGAAGGCCAGGGGCGCGATTTCCAGCGCGTTGCGCTCGAAGGCTTTCTGCACTTTCTCGAAACCCATCAGGTCATAGAGCGCGTCGTAGAGCGGGCGCAGGTACGGGTCCACCTTTTGCGTCAGGTCGCCGGGCAGGAAGCCCAGGCGTTCCCCGGCTTCGACGGCCGGGCGGGTGAGCACGATGCGCTGCACGGCGCTGCGTTCCAGCGCGTCGACGGCCGCAGCCACGGCCAGGTAGGTTTTGCCCGTGCCGGCGGGGCCGATGCCGAAGGTGATGTCGTGGTTGGCGATGCTCTCCATGTAGAGCGCCTGATTGGGCGTGCGCGCGCGCAGATCCTGCCTGCGCGTGTGCAGTACTTCACCTCCTTCATCCAGCGCCATGCTGCCGTCACCCGCGAGCATGAGCTGCACATGGTCCGACTGCACGGGGCGCGCGGCGATTTCGTACAGGGCCTGCAGCACTTCCAGCGCACGTTGCGCGGGCTTCTTCGCGCCGTCGATCTTGAACTGTTCGTGCCGGTGGGCGATCTTGACTTGCAACGCGTCTTCGAGGGTGCGCAGGTGCTCGTCGGCCGGGCCGCAGAGGTTGGCCAGGCGCGTGTTGTTGGGCGGGGTGAAGTCGTGGCGCAGGATCATTGGGGAGCGGCGGTGGATAATTTCCGGTCGGTTTCAAACACAGTGAATGATAGGTCCCCCATGATCGGCAGGCTTTCCGGCATCCTCATCGCGAAGAATCCTCCTGAAGTCCTGGTGGACTGCCATGGCGTGGGCTACGAGGTGCAGGTGTCCATGAACACCTTCTACCACCTGCCCGCCTTGGGCCAGCCCGTGACGCTGCTCACGCACTTCGTGGTGCGCGAGGACGCGCAACTGCTTTACGGCTTTGGCGAGGAGGCCGAGCGAGTCGCCTTCCGCGAGCTGATCAAGGTCAGCGGCGTCGGGCCTCGCACGGCCCTGGCCGTGCTCTCGGGCATGAGCGTGGCCGAGCTGGCGCAGGCCGTGACCCAGCAGGAAATGGGGCGGCTGCTCAAGGCGCCCGGTGTGGGCAAGAAAACGGCGGAGCGTCTGTTGCTGGAACTCAAGGGCAAGTTGGGTGCCGACATCGGTGTGGCGGGGCCCGGTGCCATCGCGGCGGTGCACGACACGCAAGCCGACATCCAGCAGGCCTTGCTGGCTCTGGGTTACAGCGACAAGGAAGCCGCCGCCGCGCTCAAGGCTTTGCCCAAGGACGTCGAGGTGAGCGAGGGCATCCGCCTCGCGCTCAAATCCTTGGCCAAATGAAAAAGGCCCTCCTAGGAGGGCCGGATGTGATGGCGGCGTCACGAGATTGCTGGGGCGTTGCCCCAGGCCGTGCTCAGTTCGCTGGCGTCGCGCCCGTGAGCGTGATCGCGTCGCGGATCGTGCGGCTGTTGCGCGGCTGCAGCGGGCGGGCCGTGTTGCTGTAGAGCTGGGTGTACATGTAGAGCTGCTCGGGGCTGATTTGCACCGGTTGCTTCAGCACCAGCCATAGCACACCCTCGGTGCAAGGCGGCGTGGTGAGCGAGCCGAAGTAAGAGTAGTAGCGCTGGTCCTTCGGCAGGATGTCGTAGACGTTCACCAAGTCGGGCGGCATGCGCACGCTGTCGCTGGGGCCCAAGGGCATGTGGGTCCAGACCTTCTCGATCAGCGCATTGGGATCGCCGGTCTCGAACAGCACCGTCACCACGGCGAGTTGGCCCATGTCGTTCTTGTGCACGAAGTGCGCGCCCAAGGGGAAGCGCTGGCCGTTGATGGTTTCTTCGGCTGGGGCATGGAAGTGGAACTGCAGCAAGCGGTACTTGGTGTTGCGCACCGTCAGCACGTTGTCGGTGTTGTAAACCTTGACTTCGATGCTGTGACCGGTGTCGGTGATCGTACCCTTGCTGGGCTTGTAGCTGAACTGCAGTGGCTCGGCCGGGCCCTTCAACGCGTCGTCGTCCAGGATGGCGATCGGGGACTGCATCTTGCCCTTGCCGCACATGGCGTACTCGGGCTTGAGCTTGTGCCAGTTTTGCGGTCCACCCAGACCCTCGTAGCTCCAATGTTCGGGCAGCTCGGGTTCCGTGTGCTTGGCCACGGGCTTGGGCATCGGCAGCGGTTTGGCGCGGATCACGATGCCCGAGGCGTTGCGCGGATTGGACGATTGCGCCAGGCGGGCCTTGCCGTCGAGTTCCGCCTTGCGCATCTGAGCGCTGTTGGTGGGCTTGCTGCCCTGAGGCGCCGCTCCGGGGTTCTTCGGCGGCTGCGACCCCGCGGCCATGCCGCCGCTGCTGCTGTTTTTGTCGATGATGATGTTGAGCTGCTTGCCCGTGGCGTCGCCGCCGTTCATCACGTCCTTGATCTGGTTGGCGATGGTGTTGCTGCCGCCCTCGACCCGCACCGGTGCCTGTTCCGCCGACGGTTGGCGCACGGGGTTGGTCGCCACATCGCCCTGAGGCGCAACGGGTTGCGTGACGGGCCCTGCGGCGCTCGTGGCTGCGGGCGCTGGCGCCTGGGCGCGGCCAAGCGAGGGGCCCAGCGCGGCGGCGATCAAGGCCAACGCTGCGGCGCCCATGAACAAGGCGTGCAATTGCGGGCGCAAAGACGGTGCGGTGCGTGTTTTCATGGTTTTCTTGATCCCGATTTCCCGTGATTCCCGTGGTCTGGTCCGGATTCTCGGCTGAATTGCGAAATCCTATAGGACTCGTCATCCTATCGGCAAGCCGGGGAAGGTACTTGAGCGGTAAATTTTCCGCCCCAGGGCCGCCACCTGACTTTTTCGGCGGTTGCCCGGCCCGCCAGAGCCTGGGCGGGATGCACAACAGCGGCGCGTTCCGCAACGCCGCGTCGTGCTTCGTTCGACATTCAGCCGAATGTTTTCAGTCGAATCGGGAGGGGGAATAGGGCCGCGGATCCACCGCCGGGCTGTCGCCGTTCAGCAACTCGGCCAGCAGGCGACCGCTGATGGCACCCATGGTGAAACCCTGGTGGGCGTGACCAAAGTTGAACCATAGGCCATGGTGCCGTGATGCTTGGCCGATCACGGGTTTCATGTCGGGCAGGCAAGGGCGCGCGCCGCGCCAAGGCTCGTGTTCCACCGGCGTGGGCAGGTCGATCAGCTCGCGAGCGGCGGCTTCGGCACGGGTCAATTGCCAAGGGGTGGAGGGCGCATCGCGGCGCGCGAACTCGGCACCGGTGGTGATGCGCACGCCACGCTTCATCGGCGCGATGACCAGGCCGCGGTCCATGTCGAGCAGAGCCCGGGTGGGCCCAGTGCCCCCGGTGTAGTGGCGGTGGTAGCCGCGCTTGACGAACAGGGGGACGCGGTAGCCGAGGGGTTTCAGCAGGGTGTCAGACCACGGGCCCAGCGCGACCACCGCGTGCTCCGCGCTGAACGCCCCCTCGTCGGTGAGCACGCCCCAGCCCGTGACCCCCCGCCTCAGCGTGCTGGCATCGCCGCGCACGATGAGCCCACCCCGACGAACGAACAAGTCCGCGTAGCGGGCGACCAGCTCGCCTGGGTCACTCACGCTCCAGGGGTCGAGCCAGTCGATCGCGCCCGCGAGTCGTTGGCGCAGCGCGGGTTCGGCTTGCGCGAGTTCCGCAGGGGTGAGCGCCGCATGACGCAGCCCGTGCTCTGGCGCGACGCGTTCGGCCGTTCGCAGCGCGGTTTCCAAAGACGCCGGATCGCGGAACACCCAGCGGTAGCCTTCACGCCGCACCAAGTCACCCGCCCCGGCCGCATCGATCAAGGGCGTGTGTTCGGCGATGGCCTGGTCGGACAGGCGGCCATAAGCCTGGGCGATGGCTGGGTAGCGAGCGGGACCGGAATGGAGCCAATAGCGCGCCAAGTGACTCGCGATGACAGGCAGGGCGGAGAAATGGTAGTTCACGTCACCGCCGCGCTTGAACGCCGCGCGCAGCAGTTTGCTCAAGGACCGTGGAAACGGATAGGGTTCCACTGCCTCGCACTGGATGATGCCGGCGTTGCCGTAAGACGTTTCCTCGCCCGGACCTCGGCGGTCCACCAGCACGACGTCATGCCCGCGCTGTTGCAGGTGCAGGGCGGTGCAGGTGCCGACCATGCCGGCACCCAGGACAATCACGTTGGTCGGGCTCATGGCTGCTTGCTGGCAATGACGGTGAGCTCAAGCAGCGCCTTGGGCAGCATCAGGTCAGCGCGCACGGTCGTGCGTACCGGACGCGGCTGCGCAAAGGTTTGCGCATAGACGCGGTTGAACCCCGCGAAGTCCGATGGGTTCACCAAATAGGCGGTGACCGACACCACGTCGGCCAGAGAGAGTCCCTCCCCGTGCAGGGTGGCGGCGATGCGCTCCAGTGTCAGCTCGGTCTGTGCCTCGATGCCCTCGGGCACGCTGCCGTCGGCCGCGATCGGCAGATCACCCGACAGGAAGACCAGGTCGCCCGCGTGGCGGACTTTCGAGAAAGGGAGTTCGGAAACGGTTGTCATGACGGTGGGATCGTTGCGATGCGAAGCCGGTGGGCTTGGACTCGGACAATTATTCCGCTTGCCGGTGAGCCCACATGACACGGTGCGCTGAATCGTGCGTTGCTCAATTCGCAACGCAGATGGTGACCATTGGGTTGCGCTGTGGGATCAGAAGTTGCGTCGTACCGTCTCGCGCAGGTGGTTGATGAAGGCGCGCGCCGCCTCGGGCAGGTGCCTGCCTGCCATGGTCTGCACTTCGAAAAACCGCTCGTTCATTTCCCGATCGCGCAGCGCAACGGCCGCGATGGCCTTGGCTTGCAACTGCGGACGCAGCGCGATTTCGCCACAGAAAGTGATCGCGCGTGAGCGCGCCACGTACTGAATCAGGGGGTAGAGGTGATCGCTGGTGACCACGGGGTCCAGCGCCAGCGCCTGTCGGGTGCAGCTGATGTCCAGCAATTGCCGCAACGTGGAGACGGGGGAAGGCAAGGCCAAGGGGTAAGCGACCACCTGCGCCAGCGAGACTTGGCGTCGTTTCGCCAGCGGGTGGTCGGTTGCCATCACCGCCAGGATGGGCGAGGGATGCCTGAACTCGATATTGAGCCCACGTTCAGAGGCGAGGCTGACCGTCACGCCGATGTCGGCTGCCCCCTCGCGCACGCGTCGGGCGACCTCGCTTTTCACGCACATGTCCACCGTGAAGCGGATGCCTTGGCTCCGGGTCTGGAAATCGGCTACCAAGGCGGGCAAGAAGTCATAGGCGAACCCCTCGGTGGCGGCGATGCGCACTTCCCCCTGGCGCAGTCCACGCAGCGCCAGGATTTCGTCGGTGACGCGTTCGATGTCCAGCCAAGTGCGGCGAGCATGGGCCGCTAGCAACTCGCCCGCGGAGTTGAGCGTCATGCCCCGCGCGCGGCGTTCGAACAGCAAGGTGTCGAGTTCGCGTTCCAGCCGGGCGATCTGACGGCTGACTGCCGAAGGCGCGACTTCGAGCCGGGCCGCGGCCTCGGTCACCGAGCCCGCGTGCGCCACTTCCATGAAATAGCGCAGTGACACTTCCTGCAGCACGCGCGGGTTGATCGGCCGACGGCCAGCGCTGACACGGGTGGTTGGGGTGCGTGAACTCGAGGCCATGGCGCAGTTTCAATCGTTGCGATTTCGGCAACGTAACTTTAATTCCATTGTTCTTGCTGCATGCATGCCGCGTTTCTACCATGAGGCTGTCACGAACCTGAAAGGCAACCCCCCATGCATGCTTCCCGTTCCCTGGATCGCCCTCTCTGGGTTTCTCAAGCCACGCGCCGAGCAGCGGGCCTGGTCTGCGCGTTCGCTGTCTCGGTGCTGTCGCTCATGGTTCCCGCCACCGCGCTGGCGCAGGCCGCCTGGCCTTCGCGCCCCATCACCCTGGTCGTTCCTTTCCCTCCAGGCGGCAGCGCTGACACGATTGGTCGCCTCATTGGGAAGCGTCTGGCCGACGAGCTGGGCCAGTCGGTTGTGATCGACAACCGGCCTGGCGCGGGCACTGCGGTGGGGGCCGGCTACGTGGCCAAGGCGCCCGCCGATGGCTACACCTTGTTGGTCAGTTCAGGCTCGACCTTCACTGCCAACCCGGCGATCCGCCCCAACCTGCCTTACGACTCGGTCAAGAGCTTTGACCCGATCGCCATCGTGGGCCGCATTCCCCTGATCCTCTTGGCCAACAAGAACGAGCCGGTCAGCACGGTGCAAGAGTTCGTCGCGGCCCTCAAGGCCGCGCCCGACAAATACACCTACGCTTCGTTTGGCAGCGGAACCACCTCGCACTTCACGGCCGAGATCGTCTTGCACGCGGTGGGCGCCAAGGCCTTGCACGTGCCGTACAAGGGCAGCGCCCCGGCCATGACGGACCTGATCGGCGGCCAAGTCCCGTTTTCCTTCGACACGGTGACGGCCGCCATTCCGCAAGTCAAGGGAGGCAAGGTCAAGCCCATCGCAGTCACCTCGGCCAAGCGTTCTTCGCAATTGCCGGACGTGCCGACCTTCGCCGAAGCGGGCTATCCGCAAATCAACGCCGACACCTGGATCATGTTCGTGGCCCCCAAGGGCACGCCAGCGCCGGTGCTTGGCAAGCTTGAAAAAGCCATCGCCAAGATCCTGTCCACGACCGAGGCCAAGGAGGCCTTGGCGGCGCAGGGGGCCGAACCCGCCTTCGCCGGTGCCGCCGCGTCGGCTGCTCAGATCGCGCGCGAACTGCCGTTGATGCGCGAAGTGGCGCAGCGCGCGAACATCCAGGCCGATTGACGTCCGATCGATGAGTTCCATCACTGAGATTTCGGCCGTCGAGCTGCGCCGTCTCATCGGTGCACGCAAGTTGTCACCGGTCGAGCTGCTCGAAGCCTGCATCGCGCGCATCGAACAGCTCAACCCCTACGTCAACGCGATCACCGCGACCTGGTACGAACGCGCGCGCGCCGAGGCACGCGTCGCCGAAGCCGCCGTGCTGCGTGGTGAACCTCTGGGCCTGCTGCATGGCTTGCCCCTTGGGGTCAAAGACCTGGAGCCGACGGAAGGGCTGCTTTCCACGCAAGGCTCGCCCAACCTGCGCAACAACGTGCCTTCGCGTGACGTCGAGTTGGTGCGTCGCTTGCGCGCGGCCGGCGCCATCGTGGTCGGCAAGACCAATGTGCCGGAGATGGGCGCGGGCGCCAACAGCCGCAACCCGGTGTGGGGCGCGACGGGCAATCCCTTCGACCCCAATCTGAACGCGGGGGGGTCTTCGGGCGGTTCGGCCGCCGCGCTGGCCCTGGACCTGTTGCCGGTGTGCACGGGCTCTGACACCGGCGGCTCCCTGCGCATTCCCGCGGCCAAGTGCGGCGTGGTGGGCATGCGACCCTCGCCGGGCGTGGTGCCCAGCGTGCGCAAGCCCATGGGGTTCTCGCCGATCTCGGTGGTGGGTCCGATGGGGCGCGACGTGGGCGACGCGTGCCTGCAACTCGCCGCGACGGCGGGCCCGCATGCGGGCGATCCGCTGAGCTTTCCGCTGGATGCGTCGGCTTTTCTGAACCTGCCCGAGGTCGATCTCTCGCGCTTGCGGGTGGCCTGGACCGAGGACTTTGGCGCGTGCGACGTCGATCCCGTCGTGCGTCGCGCTCTGCGCTCACGTATCGCCGAGGTGCGCGGTTTGTTCGCGGCCTGCGACGAGGTGAATTTCAAGC
Source organism: Hylemonella sp. W303a (assembly GCF_046452315.1). Taxonomy (NCBI): domain Bacteria; kingdom Pseudomonadati; phylum Pseudomonadota; class Betaproteobacteria; order Burkholderiales; family Comamonadaceae; genus Hylemonella; species Hylemonella sp. W303a. The sequence goes on from NZ_JBKFDG010000001.1 coordinate 155,467, forward strand.
TGGGCGACGTGCATCGCTGCTTCGACGTGCTGCGTGCCGAAGCCTTCGTGGCCGGCATGCGCGAAGCCTACGAACGCGACCCGTCGCGGCTGGGCCCGAATCCGCGCGCCAACTACGAGATGGGCATGCGCATGAGCTTGCTCGACGTGGCCTGGGCCCAGACGGAGCAGACGCGCATCGTGCAACGCTTCCAGAAGGTGTTCGAGGACTATGACTTGGTGCTGTCGCCCACCACGCCGGTGTCGCCCTTCCCGTGGTCCTTGCCCTACGCCGCCGAGATCGATGGCCGCCCGCAAGAGAACTACTACCGCTGGCTGGCGCTGACCTACGTGGTCACCTTGACCACGCATCCCGCGTTGGCTCTGCCCTGTGGTGTCGACGAAAAAGGCATGCCCTTTGGCTTGCAGGTGACGGGTCGTTTCCGGGGGGACCTGGCCTTGCTGGCCGCGTCCAAGGCCATGGAGCAGGCATTTTCCTGCGACCCAGCCTTGCGCCGTCCACGCCCCGATGTCGCTCGCCTGCGCAGGCCCGAGCCCGCGCTGGATTCCATCGTCACCGCGGCGCCGGACGACCGCCACGCGCACATCCCGAACGACGCGGCCTCGGCCTCGGTGGTGTAAGCAGGCCTCGTTGATGGGCTGCCGCCAGTCCGTGGCTTGGCTGGCGGCCGTGCGAGGGGCTGTCGATTCCATGATGCGAGGGGGCTGGCAGGGGCCAGCGCCGTCAAGACGCGACGGTCGTCTGGCCGCTTAGGCAATCAAACGGATAATCCGGTCTCACAGTCACCATGACCATACAGACCGACGATTTCGCGCCCACGCCCCGCGTGGTATCCGCCGCCAGTGCTTCCCCGAAGGAGGAGGTGATTGAGCGTGCCTTGCGGCCCAAGCTGCTGGACGAGTATGTGGGCCAACAGAAAGTCCGCGAGCAGCTGGAAATCTTCATCGGCGCGGCGCGCAAGCGTGAGGAAGCGCTGGACCATGTGCTGCTGTTCGGTCCGCCCGGCCTGGGCAAGACCACGCTCTCGCACATCATCGCTCAGGAGCTGGGGGTCAACCTGCGCCAGACCAGTGGCCCGGTGCTTGAAAAGCCGAAGGACTTGGCTGCCTTGCTGACCAACCTCGAGAAGAACGACGTGCTCTTCATCGACGAGATCCATCGCCTTTCGCCCGTGGTCGAGGAGATCCTCTACCCGGCGCTCGAGGACTACCAGATCGACATCATGATTGGCGAGGGGCCAGCGGCGCGCAGCATCAAACTTGACTTGCAGCCCTTCACCTTGGTCGGCGCCACCACGCGCGCGGGCATGCTGACCAATCCATTGCGCGATCGCTTCGGCATCGTGGCGCGGCTGGAGTTTTACACGGCCGAGGAGTTGACGCGCATCGTCACGCGCAGCGCCAAGTTGCTCAACGCGCCCATGGACGAGTCCGGCGCGAGCGAGATCGCGCGCCGCTCGCGCGGAACGCCGCGCATCGCCAACCGCTTGCTGCGCCGCGTGCGCGACTACGCCGATGTGAAAGGCGCGGGCCGCATCACGCAGGAGATGGCGCAAAAGGCCTTGGTCATGCTGGACGTGGACCCGCAAGGCTTCGATTTGATGGACCGCAAGCTGCTGGAAGCGGTGATCCATCGCTTCGACGGCGGGCCCGTGGGGCTGGACAACATTGCTGCGAGCATCGGCGAGGAAGCCGGCACCATCGAAGACGTGATCGAGCCCTATCTGATTCAGCAGGGCTTTTTGCAGCGCACCCCGCGAGGTCGTGTGGCCACGATGGCCGCGTACCGCCATCTGGGCGTGGTACCGCCTCAAACGCAGCCTTCGCTGCCTGGCACCCCGGACGCAGGGCTGTTTGGCGCGTGAGAGCGCGCGACGTTAAGGCGGCCGGACCGTCGGCAAGGAAATGTGCCATTGCGCGCGCGGGTTTCGCGTGGTGCTGGGCCCTGGCGCTGATGGTGGGATCGGTTTGCGGCCAAGAATTGTCGAGCGAGGAAAGCGAGGAAACGTCGGCGTCGCACACCCCGCACCAACTCCTTGGGCTGCCGCGTTGGGAACTGGGCGCTGGCGTCGCGATGGTGGATTTTCCCCTCTACCGTGGCGCGGCCGAGCGCCACCGTTATGTGCTGCCCACCCCGTATCTGCAGTACCGTGGTGATTACCTTCAGGTGGACCGCGAGCGCATGCGCAGTCCCCTGCTAGCGAGCGATCGATTGGAAGTCGACCTCAGTCTCAACGGTTCCGTGCCGGTGGACAGCTCGGAAAGCCGGGCGCGCCGAGGTATGGCCGACCTTGACCCCACTTTGGAGCTGGGGCCGGAACTGCGCTGGGTGCTGCTGCGCGACGAACGGCGCACCGCGCGGCGTGGTGACACCTTCATCGGCTTGCGTGTCCCGGTGCGGCCTGTGTTCGCCGTCAGCCTCGAGCGTTTCGAGCACGTGGGCTGGTTGTCCCAACCAACGTTGAACCTGACCTACAAGAATTTGGCGGGCACAGGCTGGAACCTGGGCGGTTCGGTAGGCTGGCTGTATGGCGACGCCTCCTACCATCGCTATTTTTACGAGGTAAGCCAGAAGGACGTGAGCGCTGATCGGCCAGCGTACCAGCCCGGTGGAGGCCTGTCAGGCAGACAGCACACCTTGACGATCAGCCGTATGCACGGCGACTTTTGGGTGGGCGCCTTTTTCCGTCACGAGGATCTGCGCGACGCGGCTTTCATCGACAGTCCCCTGGTGCAGCGCCGCACCGACCATGCCCTGGGTCTCGCCATCGGATGGGTGTTCAAGCGTTCGGCGGAGCGCGTCACGCTGTCGGATTGAACACGCAGGAGATAGAGGGACTCAGACAGTTTCGGTCTGCCACGGCCGTGCTTGCGCCCGTGCCCCTTTCACTCTGGTTCGCGCAGCCAGCCCCGCACGATCAGCCACTGCGCGAGGAAATAGCTGGACAGTACCCACAGCGGGGCCAGCGGCAACGGCGTCACGAATTTGTTGAATGCCAGCAGGCTGTCGCTGGCCATGAAAAAAACCGCGCCAGCTCCCACCAACACCGACCCCGAGGTCTGGCGCGACGCAGTCCGCCCCAACGCTTGGGCCGCCATGCAAGTGATCACCAGCACGTAGCCTGCCACCGGTCCCCGCAGGGCAGCTGGCAGGCCGTGGCGCCACAGGGCTCCATACACCGCGATCCCTAGCAACAGGGTCAAAGCCAGTGCAGCGCGGTTGGGGAACCAAGCTTGACCGCGCCGAAAGAGAACGAGGTAGGCGAGATGCGCGAGCAGAAAGCTCAACAGGCCCGGGAGGAAGTACGGGTCGGGCAGCATCAGGAAAACGTCGCCCAACAGGGATGAGGCCAGCGCCAGCAGCAGCACCCATGCGGAGACTTTCGGCAATCGCCCCAGCGCCCATGCGCGCGAGACCCAGGCCAGTGCCAGCAACATGGGCAGGGGCTTGAAGACCCGGTGTGCCTCCACCAGCGACAATGCCGCGCAAGCCGTGGCCAGTACCGCGGCATCGATGTAGATCAGCTCCACCACGCCGATGCGTCCTTGCAGTAGCGCGTTGGCGCTCCAAAGACCGGTGCCCAGGGCCAGCAGCCAGACGATGGCTTCGACCAAGGGCAGGCTTCCTGGTTGCGCCCTTGCCGTCGAGGGCGAGAGAAACAGAAAGGACAGGGCTCCCGCCAGTACAGCGAGAAGTTGCATGGCGACAAGAGCCTTGACGGCGCGGGACGCGTGCGGCTCGCTGCTTTCAAGTTCAGTCATGGCCGGATTGTGCGTGCGGCTGGCACGGCCGCGTGTCTGGCAAAACCCTGAGCTTGGCCCGCGATGTGGGGCTTACTTGGCGGCGCAGTTCCGCGCAACCCGGCTCAGATCGTCCAGCAGTGCCTTGCCTTCATCGGGTGTCTTCAATGCCAGTTTGATGTCGTACCCCGAGCCCAACGCCCCGCCGCCGTAGACGATCTTGAGTTCGTCCTTGTCGACTTCGATGTATTGCACGATGTTCAGATTGATGTAGCGGCGCTTGCCGCCATCCTCCGGCAAGGGGTACAGACAGAAGCCGCCATTGCCATTCCATTCGCTGGCGGCGTGCGCGGCGACGGCCCAGCCAAAGGCGAGCAACAGTGACAAACAACGGATGAGCATGCGCGATTCTAGGGCCGCATGGATGCATGCCCGGGGTAAATACCGATCGTTAGAATTGTTTAATTAATAAAAAATTAATGACTCTGACATCGGAGTCAGGGGACCCTCTGACAACTTACAAGAAAGACCACACCATGAGACTCCATCGAATTCTGCTGGCCTGCGGCATGGCCTTGTCCGTCAACCTGGCCCTCGCGGCCGAGGTTGAAGTGCTGCATTACTGGACATCGGGCGGCGAGGCCAAGTCGGCCGCCGAGCTCAAGAAAATCATCAGCGGCAAGGGCCACACCTGGAAAGATTTCGCCGTGGCCGGTGGCGGCGGTGACAACGCCATGACCGTGCTCAAGAGCCGCGTGGTTTCGGGCAATCCGCCTGCAGCCGCACAGATCAAGGGCCCGGCCATCCAGGAATGGGCGCAGGAAGGCGTGCTGGCCAATCTGGACGAAGTGGCCAAGGCCGAGAAGTGGGACACCCTGCTGCCCGGCGTCGTGGCCAACGTCATGAAGTACAAGGGTGCTTACGTGGCGGCCCCGGTGAACGTGCACCGCGTGAACTGGGTCTGGGCGAACCCCGACGTGCTGAAGAAGGCTGGCGTTGCCGCCATGCCCACCAGCTACGACGAATTCTTCGCCGCGGCCGACAAGATCAAGAAGGCTGGCTTCATCGCCGTGGCCCATGGTGGTCAGAACTGGCAGGACTTCACCACCTTTGAATCGGTGGTGCTGGGTGTCGGTGGCGCCAAGTTTTACCAGGACGCGCTGGTGAAGCTGGACCCCAAGGCCATCGACTCGGCCACGATGAAGAAGTCCTTCGAGACCTTCCGCAAGATCAAGAGCTACACCGACAGCGCGGCCCCGGGTCGTGACTGGAACCTCGCCACGGCCATGGTGATGCAGGGCAAGGCTGGCTTCCAGTTCATGGGCGACTGGGCCAAGGGCGAGTTCATCGCAGCGGGCAAGAAGCCGGGCAAGGACTTCCTCTGCGCCGCCGCGCCGGGCACGGCGAACGCCTTCACTTTCAACGTGGACTCCTTCGCCATGTTCAAGCTCAAGGATGCAGGCGCCCAACAAGCCCAGGCGGCACTGGCTGCGGCGATCATGAGCCCTGACTTCCAGGAGGTGTTCAACCTCAACAAGGGTTCCATCCCGGTGCGACTGAACATGTCCATGGCCAAGTTCGATGACTGCGCCAAGCTGTCCAGCAAGGACTTCGTGGCCACTGCCAAGAACGGCGGCCTGGTCCCGTCCGTCGCGCACGGCATGGCCATCGCTCCCGCCACCGAAGGCGCGATCAAGGACTTGGTGAGCCAGTTCTGGAACGACGACAAGATCAGCGTGGACGATGGCGTCAAGCGCCTGCTGGCCGCCGCTCGCGCCAAGCCCTGAGTTCCAAGTTCCCCTTTTCCCTCAAGCAAGCACAAATCCAACAGGAGACAACATGCAATACAAACGTGCCCTCATCGCGGCGGCCAGCCTGGCCGCCATCACCTCGGCCAGCGCGGCCGATCTTGGTTCTGGCATCGAATTCACCGGTTACAGCCGTGGCGGCCCGGTGTTCAAGTCTGACAAGAACATCGACGCCAAGACCGATTCCGTGGGCGGTTTCAGCCTGGGGGGTGATCTGCAGGGCTATCGCCTCGGCAACGAAGGCACTCAGGGCGGCTACGAATTCTTCATTGGCAAGACTTTCGATGCTGAGAACGGCGTCAAGTACAAGTTCGGCTACATGCCTGAGAACTGGGGTGGTGGCATCAAGACCGTGCAGGCGTACAGCGAAATCTGGGGCCTGGACTTCGCGCCCGAAGCGAAGTTCTGGGTCGGACAACGTCGCTTGCGCATCCAGGACGTGCACATCGTCGACAACTTCCTGATGGACCTGGGTGAGTACCAAGGCGCCGGCGTGCAGGACTGGGCTGTGGGCCCCGCGACCGTCGGTTTGACGGTGTCCTCGGGTGATAAGTTCGACGCCAAGCTGCCCCAGGGTACCTCGGCCAGCAAGGTGAACTTGGATGTTGGTTTCCCGGTCAATGACAGCGGCAAGCTGCGTCTGGTGGCGACCAGCGTCAGCACCACCGGCTTCGGAAAGAACGGGGGCAGCGGCTTCTCGCTGCTGTACAACCAAGGCTTCGGCGCCTTGAAGAACAGCCTGTACCTGCAAACTTCCAGCGGGCTGGCCAACATCCAGGGCAAGTTCGTGGACCTCAAGCAAGGCACGGATGCCGCGGGTGCTGCTGCTGCGGCGGCGGGTGTGGTGGGCGCCAAGGTGAGCCGCGTCGCGGATTCCATTGACTGGCAAGTCGGCAATTTTGGAGGTCAGGCGCTGGTGGGTTACCAGACCAGCGAGCCCGATGACGGCAACGACGTGGAAACCAAGGACCTGACCTTCGGTGGTCGCATCTCCTATGCCTTCACCAACAACTTCAAGTTGCTGTTGGAAGCGGCCTCGACGAAGCGTACCCGTGATGGCGGCGATGACCAGACGTTGAACAAGGTCACGATCGCGCCCACGCTGAGCAGCGGCGCGGGCTTCTACAAGCGTCCTGAACTGCGCCTGTATGTGACCATGGCGAACTGGAACACCGCCGCCGCCGAGGCCAACGCCGACACGTTCGGCACGGACGACAACGGCGACGCGCTGAAGAAGCAGACCATCGTGGGTCTGCAGTACGAAATCTGGTGGTAAAAACCCGCTGGGTTGATTGAGAGCCAGGGGAAGAGCCAAGGGCTCTTCCCCGGTTTTTTTGTGGGGACGTGTGACGCTTGTGCGAGTGACTGATCGATTGGAAAAATGGCTGCCCAAGCTGGTCCTGGCGCCTGGGCTGGTGTTGGGGTTGGCCTTTGTGTACGGCCTGATGATCTGGAACGGCGTATTGTCGGTTTCGGTCTCGCGCATGCTGCCCAATTACGAATTCGTGGGCCTGGCGCAGTACGCCCGGCTCTGGGAGATGGACCGCTGGTGGGTGGCGCTGAAAAACCTGGCGATCTTCGGCTTCGGTTATGTCGGCGGTTCCATGGTGCTCGGCATCTGGCTGGCGATCTTGCTGGATCAGAAGATCCGCGCCGAAGGTTTCATCCGCACGGTCTACCTCTACCCCATGGCGCTGTCCTTCGTGGTGACGGGCACGGTCTGGAAGTGGCTGCTCAATCCCAGCTTGGGCCTCGAGAAGCTCTTGCATGACTGGGGCTGGGAGAGCGCCAGCTTTGGATGGCTGGTGGACAACGACATGGCCATCTACTGCGTGGTGATCGCGGGTGTCTGGCAGTCAGCCGGTTTCACCATGGCGCTGTTCCTCGCGGGCTTGCGTGGCATTGACGACAGCATCATCAAAGCCGCCCAGATCGATGGTGCGTCCTTGCCGCGCATCTACTGGCGCATCGTGTTGCCTGCGCTGCGACCCGTGGTGTTTTCCACCTTGATGGTCTTGTCGCATCTAGCCATCAAGAGTTTTGACCTGGTCATGGCCTTGACCGCGGGGGGGCCGGGGTACGCCACCGACGTGCCAGCCACCTTCATGTACGCCATGAGTTTCACGCGTGGCCAGATTGGCCTCGGCGCGGCCAGTGCCATGGTGATGCTGATGACGGTCGCCGCCCTGGTGGTGCCTTACCTCTACAGCGAACTGCGGAGCAAGTCCCATGAGCGCTGAACGGCTGACCGCATGTGCCCGCACCGCAGCGCACCGCACGGAGACTTCCGAATGAACGCCAAGCGACTGTCCTTCCAATGGCTCAGCCGTGCGCTGATCTACGCCAGCTTGGGGCTGGGTGCCTTGCTGTTCCTGGCACCGCTGTACGTGATGCTGGTTACCTCGCTCAAGGACGCCGAGCAGATCCGGGCAGGCAATCTGCTGGCCCTGCCGACCTCGCTGAACTGGGAGTCCTGGACCCTGGCCTGGTCCACGGCCTGCACGGGCGCGCAATGTTCGGGCTTGCAACCGTACTTCTGGAACTCGGTGTTGATGGCCGTGCCGGCCGTGCTCTTGTCCACGGCCTGGGGGGCCATCAATGGCTACGTGCTCAGCCTGTGGAAGTTCAAGGGCAGCGACACCCTGTTTGCCTTGTTGCTCTTTGGTGTCTTCATGCCTTTCCAGGTGGTGTTGCTGCCCATGAGCCAAGTGTTGGGCTGGTTGGGCCTGTCCAGCTCGGTGGGGGGCTTGATCTTGGTGCACATGCTGGCGGGTCTGCCCAGCACCACATTGTTCTTCCGCAATTACTACGCGGCCGTGCCGCCCGAGTTGCTGCGCGCGGCGCGCATCGATGGTGCCGGGTTCTGGATGATCTTCTGGCGCATCATCCTGCCCATGTCCACGCCCATCGTGATGGTCACGCTGATCTGGCAGTTCACCCAGGTCTGGAACGACTTTCTCTTCGGCGTAGCCTTCACTGGCGCGGACTCCAAACCCGTCACGGTGGGCTTGAACAATCTGGCCAACACCTCCAGCAGCGTGAAGGCCTACAACGTGGACATGGCCGCGGCGTTGATCGCGGGCTTGCCCACCATGCTGGTCTACGTGCTGGCGGGACGTTATTTCGTGCGCGGCCTGACGGCCGGTGCCGTCAAGGGTTGAGGAAAGTAAAGACGATATGGCATCTGCCTTGGATATTCGCGGCATCCGCAAGAGTTTTGGCAAGGGCGAGCGGCAGGTGGAGGTGCTCAAGCGCATCGACATCGACGTCAAACCCGGTGAATTTTTGATCCTGGTCGGTCCTTCGGGCTGTGGCAAGTCGACTTTGCTCAATTTGATCGCGGGCCTGGATGACCCGACCGAAGGGGCCATCCGCATTGGAGGGCGGGACGTCGTGGGCGTGCCCCCGGCGCAGCGCGACATCGCGATGGTGTTCCAGAGCTACGCGCTGTATCCGACCATGAGCGTGGCCGAGAACATCGGCTTTGCCATGGAGATCCGCAAGGTGCCCAAGGCCCAGCGTATGCAGCGCATTGCCGAAGTGGCCGCCATGCTGCAAATCAGCCACTTGCTGGACCGTCGGCCTTCGCAGCTCTCGGGCGGGCAGCGGCAGCGCGTGGCCATGGGGCGTGCGCTGGCGCGTCAGCCCGAGCTCTTCCTTTTCGATGAACCGCTGTCCAACCTGGACGCCAAGCTGCGCGTCGAAATGCGGGCCGAGATCAAGCGTCTGCACCAGCTCAGCGGCATCACCAGCGTTTACGTGACGCACGACCAGATCGAGGCCATGACCCTGGGCAGTCGCATCGCCGTCATGAAGGACGGCTTGGTGCAACAGCTGGGCACCCCGGACGAGATCTACAACCGCCCCGCTAACACCTATGTGGCGACCTTCATTGGTTCCCCGACCATGAACCTGATCTCTGGGACGGCGGCGCCCCAAGGTCAGGGCTTCGCGCTGTCTGAGGCGGTCCTGCCGCTCGCCTGCCCAGTGCCTGCGGCGCAGGCCGTGACCCTGGGCGTGCGTCCCGAGCACCTGTTGTTCACCGACGGCGCGGCCTGGCGCGGGGATGTCCAGGTGGTCGAGCCCACGGGCGCGGACACCTACGTGATGGTGCAGACCGCCGCGGGCCGGGTGACCGTCCGCACCTCTCCGCAGACCCCCGTGCGCGTCGGTGACCGGGTGGGCCTGTCCCTCAGTCCGGAACAGGCGCACTGGTTCAACGCGGCCTCAGGCGCGCGCCTGTGAGGCGTCAGCCAACCTAGGCAGCAACAGCCGCACCCGCAGGCCGTTGCCTGCGGGGTGGGCTTCACTCGGAGGCTGCGCGGTCTCGATGAGCGCCTCGCCGCCATGGCGGCGCGCGATCTCCTGAACGATGGAAAGGCCCAGACCGCAACCGCCTGGCAGGTTGCTGCCGCGCCAGAAGCGCTCGAAAGCCTGCTCGCGCAGCGCGGCGTCCAGGCCTGGACCGTTGTCCTCCACGCGCAGTTCAAGCCGGGCGCCATGCTCCAGCACCGCAATGGTGACCGTGCTCTCACCCTGCGCGGCGCTTTCCCGTCGCCCATAGCGCAGCGCGTTGTCGATCAAATTGCCCAAGGCCTCGCGCAGCAGCACCTCGGAACCCAGCACCCAAACCCAGGCTTGGTCAGGGCCCTCGTAACCGAGGTCCACGCCCAGGCTGATGGCCCTTGGGCTGTACTCGCGCGCGACGGCGCGCGCCAATTGACCCAAATCCAGGGGCTGCATGGGCACGTCGGCGCCGCTGCGCGCCAACATCAGCAGTTGGTTCAGCAGGTGCGCGCTGCGCAGCGCGCCCGCGTGCACCTTGCGCAAGCGGGCTTGGATCAGCGCGGGCGACTCTTCTTGCAGCGCAAGTTCCGTTTGACTGATCAAGCCAGCCAGGGGCGTGCGCAGCTGATGGGCCGCGTCGTTGATGAAGCGCTTTTCCTGCACCATGCTGCGCGCCACCGAGGCCAGCAGCCGGTTGATGGCGGTGAGCAGGGTGTGCACCTCCCGCGGCGCGGTGGTCAGCTCCAGCGGCGTCAACTCCTGCGGTGAGCGCTGCTGAAGCTGCGCTTCCAGTCGCGTCAGGGGTTGCATGCCACGCTTGATGCCACCGTATACCAGCAGGCTGAGCAGTCCGCCCAGAACCAGCAGTGGGGCCAACAGGTCGGCGATCAGCTCCCGAGCGATGCGGTCGCGCGCCACGTAGCTCTTGGCCAGTTGCACCCGCAGCAATTGCGCGTCACCTTCGCCATAAGGCAGGTCCAGCGCCACGGCGCGCATGGTGCGACCGCTTTGTTCGGTGCGATAGACGGCGGGTTTGCCAGGGCGCAACGGCTGAGGTGGTTCGGCGAACGTCTGGTTGCCGATCAGGAAACGACCTGGCGGCGAGGACACCATGTAGTTCACGCGGTCCTCAGGCTCCTCTTCGATGATGGCTTGTGCCGCCTTGGGAAAGTCCACCAGCAGTCCTGAGCCGATGGGCTTGACCTGCCGCGCCAGCGAGCGCACCGATTGCAGCAGGGACTGGTCCAGCGCTTTTTCCGCCGAGATCAGCGCGATGCGGTAGGTCAGTGCCCCTCCCACCAGCCAGAGCACCAGCTGCGGCAGCAGCAGCCAGGTCAGCAATTGGCGACGCAATGACGGGATGGATTTCATGCAGGGCAAACGCCGATTCAGGCTCAAGCCAGTTCGAGCATGTAGCCCAGGCCGCGGATGTTGCGGATGCTCGCGCCCGTGCCCTGCAGCTTGCGCCGCAGGCGGTGCACGTAGACCTCCAGGGCGTTGGATGCAATCGGCTCGGAACCTTCCGCTTGCCAGACCAGCAGCACGTTGTCACGGCTGACGACTTGGTTGAGTTGCGCGTGCAACACCCGCAGCAGTTCCCACTCACGCTGGGTCAGCAGGATGGGCTGGCCTCGCACCCAGACCCGAGGCTGTTCCGTGTCGAACTGCAGGCTGGGTGCGGCGCTTGCGGCGGTGCCGTGCGGCGGTGCGCGCGTGCCTGATTCGACGCTCGAGGCCCCATGGCGGGCCTCGAAGGCGGGCAGGCGCGCGCGGCGCAACAGGGCTTGCAGGCGCGCGCTCAACTCAGCATTGCCAAAGGGCTTGGTGAGGTAGTCATCGGCGCCGGCCATCAAGCCCTCCACCCGGTGGTCGATGCTGTCACGCGCTGTCAGGATCAGCACCGGCAGACTCTCAAAGCGCTCTCGGATCCAGCGCAGCAGGCTCATGCCGTCGATGCCGGGCAGCCCCAGGTCCAGCAGCACGGCGTCCACCGCGCCGTGGGAGAGTTGCTCTTGCGCGCAGAGGCCGTCGGCGCAGGCCAGGGTGCGATGGCCGGCCTGCTCCAGCAGGTCCGACACGCTGTCGCGCAGCAGTTCGTCGTCTTCAACCAAGAGGATGAGTGCCATGCCGGGGATTGTGCCGTGAAGCGCGGCCCTCCATCCCAGTTCATCCCCGTGAGCGGGCGCTCACCACTGAGTGAGGTTCAGGGCTTTCGATGCGCCTTGCAGGGCCGGTGAGACCGGACTTTGGATCACCCAAGTCGGGATCGCGGCAAGGTAAGCACGGAAACGTCCCTTGCTCTCGAAGCGCGCCCGGAACGGCGAGCGGTCGAAACGCTCCCCCAGTCTTGGCACGATGCCGCCGCCGATGTAGATGCCACCGCGCGCCCCCAGCGTCAAGGCCAGGTCACCCGCCACGCTGCCCAAGAGGGCGCAGAACATTTCAAGGGCCTGCGCCGCCTTCGACTGGGGCAAGGCCTCGGCGCGTTCCATCACCTCGGCGGGCGTGGTGATCTCTCGGCCCTGCCCGTCTTGCAGCTCGCACAGGGCATGGTAGAGGTCGACCAGGCCGGGCCCCGACAGAATGCGCTCGGCCGAGACATGGCCGTAGCGCACCCGCAGGTGCTCGATCACCGCGTATTCCTGCGCGTTGCTGGCGCTCAGCGTGACGTGCCCGCCTTCGCCCGCGATCGGCAGCCACTTGCCTTGGTGCCCCAAGGGCAGCAGACCCGACACCCCCAAGCCCGTCCCGGCGCCAATCAGGCCCACCGCGGCTTGTGGCGCCGCCACACCCGGACCGACTTGGCGCAAGTGCTCGCGCGGCAAATCGGGCAGGGCCAAGGCCAGGGCCGTGAAGTCGTTGAGCAGCAGCAAACGCGGCAGACCCAGGGCGACGCGCGTCGCCTCGATGGAAAACTTCCAGTGGTGGTTGGTCATCGCGATCTGATCCCCCGTGACCGGGTTGGCGATGCCGAAGGCCGCGCAGGCCGCCGCGGAGAGACCCTGGGCCTGCAGATAAGCGAGGCCCGCGTCCACCAAGGAGGGGTGTTCCGCGCAGGGAAGCACCTGCACATGGCTGATCGGGCTGGTGGCGTTTTCCTGCCAGCCAAAGCGTGCATTGGTGCCGCCGATGTCACCCAGCCAGCGGGGGTAGGCAGCGTGGAGCGTGGCGCTGGTGGAGATCGATTCAAACATGGTGGATGGAGCAGAAGAGGGTGTCTCGGTGTCTCGTTCGGTCGGCGGCTCGGTGCTGTCGTCAGGTGGCGATGCAGGCTCAGGAGGCCTCGAACCAGGCGCCAAGTTCGCGGGCCATCAGCGCCGAGGACGCCGCCGGACCCCAGCTGCCCGCTGGGTAAGCGCGCGGCACGTCATCCAATGCCCGCCAGCCCGCGAGTATGGGGTCGATCCAGCGCCAAGCCGCTTCGAGTTCGTCGCGGCGCATGAAGTGCGTCAGGCGGCCCTTGATCACGTCCAGCAACAGACGTTCGTAAGCCTCCGCGCGGCGCTGACGCGAGGTTTCTTGCAGGTCCAGGCTCAGGCGCACAGGATGCAAGTTCATGCCCGAGCCAGGCTCCTTGACCATCATGGCCAATTCGATGGATTCCTCGGGCTGCAGGCTGATGATGAGGCGGTTGGCTTGCTGGCCAGGGCTCTGGCCAAAAGGCGAAAAGGGCTGTTCTGCGAACTCGATGATGATCTCGGAGTGGCGTTTTTCCATGCGCTTGCCGGTGCGCAGGAAAAATGGCACCTGCGCCCAGCGCGCGTTGTCGATGTGCGCGCGCAGTGCGACGAAGGTTTCAGTCCGGCTTTGCGCGGGCACTTCGGCTTCCTGCAGGTACCCGGGCACGGCGGCGCCCTCGCTCACGCCCGCGGTGTATTGCCCGCGCACGGTGTCGCGCTTGACGTCGGCTGGGCTCATCTTGCGCAGCGATCGCAGCACCTTGAGCTTCTCGTCGCGCACGTCATCGGGGTCCATCGAAATCGGCGGTTCCATGGCCACGATGCACAGCAGCTGCAGCAAGTGGTTCTGCACCATGTCGCGCAGCGCGCCTGTTTGGTCATAGAAACCGGCGCGGCTGCCCACACCCACCGACTCTGCGACGGTGATTTGCACGCTGCGGATGAAGGGCGCGCGCCATAGCGGCTCAAAGATGGCGTTGCCAAAGCGCAGCACCATCAGGTTCTGCACCGTTTCCTTGCCCAAGTAATGGTCAATGCGGTAGATCTGGTCTTCGCGGAAATGACGTGCAATTTCTGCGTTGATGGCTTGGGCCGAGGCCAAGTCATTGCCCAAAGGCTTTTCAACCACCACGCGGGCCTGAAGGTCGATCAAACCATCGGCGTGCAGGCGTGCGCAGATCTGCGCGAACAGCGCGGGCGCCGTGGCCAGGTAGAAGACGCGCAAGGCGTCCGGGTTCAGGAGTTGGCTCAGCGTGGCGCAACCCTCGCCCTGGGCAAGGTCCAGCGCCACGTAGTCCAGGCAGGCCAGGAAGCGGTCCCAATGGGCTTGTGACCAGGCCGCAGGCGCGATCAAACCGGTGGAGCGCGCCTGAATGAACGCCAGGTAACCATCACGATCCCAGTCCTCGCGACCGATGCCGATGATGCGGGTGTTCTGTGGGAGTCGCCCATGCACGTGGGCCATGTACAGCGCGGGCAGCAGCTTGCGCCAGGCCAAGTCTCCTGTGCCGCCAAAAATGACGATGTCCAGCCTGCCGGGTGTCGCGTCTGCGTTCATGGGTGGTTTTGTCGGATGCGGCATGCAGGCATGAAACGGTCGCGCGGCGATGCCGCGCGCCTGGCGCATGGTCCGTGCTGCCCTTGTCTCTGGGTCTTGTGTGAGCTTGCCTCGTTCTCGCAGTCCCGGGCAATGCCTTTAATAATACTGTAATTTTTCTGGTCGGCCTTGGGCGTTTGGCGTCTAGCAGGCGCGTGTGCGGCATGCGCGCCCGAGAAGGCCCCGTCTCCGAGCGGTGTGTTGCCGGCTCAGGCGCTGGTTTCGTCCAGGCCCGCGTCTTCCAGGTGCGAGGTGTCGGCCCAACCGACCAGGCTCATGCCCTCGGGCGTCCACAGGAGGTGGTTGAGGGCGGCGTTGCCCAACTGCCAAGTGCGCGGCGCCTGAAGATCCTGAGCGGTCGCCAGGCGGTACAGCTGGTCCATGACCCCACCGTGCGCCACCAGCACGATGAGCTGGCCTGCGTGCGGCGCTGCGAGATCGGCCAATGTGCGCGCCACGCGATCGCGCACCTGCAACAGCGATTCACCGGGCGCGACGCCGGTGCGCTCGGGGGCCGCTGGAGGTGGCGCCCAATCGGGAACACGCTTGCGCCAGTGCAGTGCCTCCTGCGGCCAGCGCTGCTCGATCTCCGCGTAGGTCAGCCCCTCGAAGGCCCCAAAACCTCGTTCGCGCAATCCCACGTGCAAATTCAACGGTGCGCCCGTGGCCAGCCGGATGGCCTCGGCGGTTTGCCGCGCGCGTTGCAGGTCGCTGCTGTAAATCGCGGCGATGGGGTCCGCTTCCGCGTCGCCCCCGTGGCGCTCGGCCAGGGCGCGCCCCAGCCGCTGGGCCTGCCAGCGGCCCGTGTCGTTGAGCGGAATGTCGAGGTGACCTTGGATGCGCGTGTCCACGTTCCAGGCCGTTTCACCGTGGCGCACGGCGATGATGCGGGTCGGCTGCTGCATGGGCTGGATTTTAGGGATACGGCGTGTGAGGGTGGGTTGTGGCCGGCTGACAGAGGCCCTGGACGCAGCGAGCGCCTGCGGGAGCCAGATTCACCGGGCGATATTCATCTTCACGGGGCCGCTGCGCGGCAAGGGAAAGTCTTGCAGCGCGGCCTTCATCAGGGCCGGTAGCACTTGGTCTTGGTCACCCCAGGGGCCGTCGTGGGTGGCGCGGGTTTCGTAGACGATGCGCTGGCTGACCAAATCCCGCAACAGCAATGACACCGCGTAGCCATAACGGACCGTGGGCGGCCAGGTGCTCCACCCCATGCCGATGCGGGTGCCTGGGCCGATGCGGCCCGGACCCACGAACACGCCGAACTCACCAAAGAAGCCGGGGCTGTAGGGGGGAACGCCGGGATACCGGCGTCCCCAGTCGTCCACGTAGTAGGCCTCGACACCGGTGTGCACCTGCACGCTGTAGCGGGGCTGCTGTTCATCACGCAACAAGCCTGCGGCCTGGAGCGCGCGGTCAGCCATCGCCTCGATGGTTGCGGCGCGGGTCGGATCCTCGGCTTGGGAGGGCAGGCGTTCGTAGCGGTAGCGTGCGCCGGGGCCGAGGGCTGTTGCCGGGGCCCCCGCCCCGGTCACCGCTGGGTTCGGGCCGCCAATTGCATGGGCCGCATCCTCCGTGGGCGCGATGGCGCGCACGTCGACCTCGATGGTTCGCAGCCCCGAGCAGCCCGCGGCCAACAGCCCGAACAACGCGGCGCAGGCGATGACAGCGAACCGGCACGGCATGGCGCGGTGATCAGAGGGTGACGACTTGGATGCCTGGCAGACCGCCCGTGGCGGAGGTCGATTCCGGGAATTCTTCCTCGTCGAAGGCCGTGTCGCCGTCCGCATCGGGCACGCCCGTGGTCTGGATGTTCTTGAAGTCGTGCAGCGTGGCGTCCATCAGGTGCGTGGGCACGACGTTTTGGAGCGCGCTGAACATGGTGACCAGCCGACCAGGGTATTTCTTGTCCCACTCGCGCAGCATCTCCCCGACTTGCTTGCGCTGCAGATGCTCCTGGCTACCGCACAGCGTGCAGGGGATGATGGGGTATTGGCGATGCGCGGCCCAGCGGATCAGGTCTTTCTCGGCCACGTAGGCCAGCGGGCGGATCACAATGAACTCGCCGTTGTCGCTGACCAGCTTGGGCGGCATGCCTTTCAACTTGCCGCCGAAGAACATGTTGAGGAAGAAGGTCTGCAGCATGTCATCGCGGTGGTGGCCCAGCGCGAGCTTGTTGCACTTCAGCTCGCGCGCCACCCGGTAGAGGATGCCGCGGCGCAGCCGGCTGCACAGGCTGCACATCGTCTTGCCCTCGGGGATGTTCTTCTTGACGATGGAATAGGTGTCCTGGGTCTCGATGTGGAACTCGATGCCGAGCTGCTTCAGGTACTCGGGCAGGATGTGATCGGGGAAACCGGGCTGCTTCTGGTCCAGGTTGACGGCCACGAGGGTGAACTTCACCGGTGCGCGGCTCTGCAGCTTCATCAGGATGTCCAGCATGCCGTAGCTGTCCTTCCCGCCGGACATGCAGACCATGACCCGGTCGCCTTCCTCGATCATGTTGTAGTCCACGATGGCGCGCCCCACCTCGCGGCACAGGCGCTTCTCAAGCTTGTGCGTCTCGCGCTCAATCTTGATCGCCTTCTCATGGCTGATCGCGGAGGCGGCGGTTTCGGGTTCGGTCCAGGTGGCGGTCATGGTCTGGGGGCAGCGGGAGCATCAAAGGGCTGAATTATCCGGCTTCCACAACACGTGCGCTCAGGACGGAAATGGCACGTCTCGGTGGTAGGTAGGAAGTCAGTCCACGCTGGGGTTGGGTCTGACCATGAAGCCCCTCACAGGGGACCAGGTTCAACGCTGGGGTTCAAGTCAATGTTGGATCGAACCGCAGTTCGCGCGAGTGACTGCGTCATCATCGCGATGTCTTGCGTCCAGAACAATTGTTCCGCTGGATTTCCCAGAATGGCATGCTCAGCGAACACCGTTGACCACATCGAGACAATATGTTCGTCACCCAGTTGGGCATGCTCGAAGTTGGTGTGATAGCCGACTTTTTCGGCGCCAGAAAAGGTGAACCTGAAAACCTCCTTGAGCTTCTCGACGTCCTCCGGGCCGTTGACTTTCACGAAGTAGATGACGCTCAAACGCTTGACGTTAAGTCCGATCCAGAACTTCATTTGGAAGTCGGCCAAGGTGAGGTGGTAGTTGCAGCCAAAGATGTCTTTGCGGCGTCCATGCACGGTCGATGCCCGTGTAACGGGCTTGACGGTGACGGTCTGCTCAGCCTGGAGCTGAGGTATTTCGATCCGTGACAGGCTCTCGATCAGGTGTCGGTCAAGGAACAGGTTGGTCTTCTCGTAGAGCCGCGACGTGCTGAGCTGTCTCTCCGCGAACAGCACGAAGACCATGATGGCGAAAGCACCGATGGCGGTTTGAGCAATCGCCATCAATGGAACCACGCGTTCACTCGCCTCGGGCGCTGAAAAAAGAAAATGGAGGCCCGCGCCGATCGCGCAGAGGCCAAGCAGTGCCAACAGAACCAACAACGCGATCCTTGCCCAAAGTGGCAAGAAAATGATCTGTTGGGCATCCAAGTTGTTGGGTTGAGTCAGGCTGTCGCGCATGGCTTACCACTGACCCACGAGCTGTTCAATGGCGACTTCGCAATCGTCGAAGATTTCCAACTTCACGATTTTGACGCGCACGCCGATTACGCCGGGTAGCTGCAGCAGGCGATTGGCGAGTTTCCCCGTCAAGCTTTCCAGCAGATTCACATGCCGTTCTGTGCATTCAGCGATCACGATGTCATGCACCTTCCTATAGTCCAGAACGCTGTGAATGTGGTCATCGACAGGTTGCAGAGGCTGAGAGCCTTGGTTCAGCTCCACATCGACGGCGATGGGCTGGGAGGCACTGATTTCATGGTCCAGGATACCCAGGTTGGCCTGAAAGCGCAGACCGGTCAGCGAGAGTTTTTGCGTGCCTTTGTTCAGCATGAGCACCTCACATCATTGAAAAATCACGATCGAAGCGCTGCAGGTGCTGACCACCATCGACCAGCAGCGTCGTGCCAGTGATCGAGCCGTTTTCCAGCGCGAACTTCACGGTGGCGCTCACATCTGCCGGGGTGGAGGAGCGGCCCAGGGGAGAAAGTTGATGCAGCGCAGAGAACTTTTCCGCACTCAGGTATTCGCTGCTCAGCGTCAAGCCGGGCGCCACGCCCACCACCCTGATTCGAGGGGCAAGTGCCAGGGCGAGCAAGGTGTTCGCGCTTTCGAGAGCGGCTTTGGCCAGCGTGTAGCTGAGGAAGTCTGGATTGGGGTTCCAGAGCTTCTGGTCCAGCATGTTGACAATCACTCCGCGAACCTGCCGTTGCTGTGCATGGGCGTGCAGCGCCTGGGCCAGCAAGATGGGAGCACCTGTGTTCACGCGCATGTGCCGCTCCATGGCGGCATAGCTAAAGTCGGTCGCGGTGTCATGTTCGAACAACGCAGCGCTGTTGACGACCGCATCGATGCTGCCGAACGTCGCGATCACGCGAGGCAGCAATCCCCGTACTGCGGTTTCGTCGATGAGGTCGGCGTCAAAGGCTTCTGCGTCGCTTCCAGTTCGTCGACAGTCTTCTACCGTATGGCGGGCTTCGGTTTCTGAGCCTCGAAAGTGGATGGCGACACGCCAACCAACCTGGGCCAGCGTGAGGGCGATTTCCCTGCCAAGGCGCTTGGCGCCGCCCGTGACGAGGACTGTTTTGGGTTCAGACATGTTCATGGAGAGTGGCCGTCCTTGTCGCGTAGCGTCAGACCGTTGGCGGTTTAAAGCCGCCTTCATTTTCTGTTCATGACATCGCTTCGGTGACAATCCGCGCGTGAGCAATACGACGCAGAGTTTAACGACCCATCTGTCCGCGCATCTGACGCAGGCCTTGGCGGAAGCCGGTGGCTGGCTAGGCTTTGACGACTTCATGTCGCGGGCGCTGTACACGCCTGGCCTGGGCTACTACGCGAACGATCTGCGCAAGTTGGGTTTGATGCCCGGGGCCAGTGGGGGGGGCAGTGATTTCGTGACAGCCCCCGAACTCTCGCCTTTGTTTGGGCAGGCACTCGCGGCCCAGATCGGTGAAGCGCTGGAGCGCACGGGGACGGACCAAATCTGGGAATTCGGCGCGGGGTCAGGGGCGCTGGCCTTGCAACTGTTGCGCGCCCTGCGCGGCAAGGTGCGCCGCTACACCATCGTGGATGTGTCGGGTGCCCTGCGCGCGCGCCAGCAGGAGACCTTGCAAGAGTTCGCCGATCAAGCCGATGTGCGCATCGACTGGGCCACGACCCTGCCCGAAGCCATGCATGGCGTCGTGGTTGGCAACGAAGTGCTGGACGCGATGCCGGTCAAGTTGCTGGCGCGCAAACACGGTGTCTGGCAGGAGCGCGGCGTGGCCGAAGACCAGGGGCGTTTCGTCTGGGCCGATCGCACCACGGCCTTGCGTCCACCGGTGGCGATTGCGGGTGAGCACGATTACCTGACCGAAACGCACGCGCAGGCCGAAGCCTTCCTGCGCACGGTGGCGGGCAAGCTGTTGCAGGGCGCTCGGGAGGGCCGCCCTGGCGCGGCCTTTTTCATCGACTACGGTTTTCCCGAGGCCGAGTACTACCACCCTCAGCGTCACATGGGCACGGTGATGTGCCACCGAGCGCACCAGTCCGACGCCGACCCGCTGAGCGACGTGGGCTTGAAGGACATCACCGCTCATGTGAACTTCACGGGCATCGCCTTGGCCGGGCAGGAGGCGGGGCTGGAAGTTCTGGGCTACACCTCCCAGGGCCGATTTTTGTTCAACTGCGGTTTGGCACGCTTGATGGCACCTGATGAAGCTGCCGCCGACACCCCGGAGGCGCTGGCCCGCCGCGCGCAGGCGAGCAAGCTGGTGATGGAGCATGAGATGGGCGAGTTGTTCAAGGTCATCGGTTTCGCCACGCTCGATGCGGTGGGGCGGTCCTCCTGGGGGGATGCCGCCGCGCTGGGTTTCGCGCACGGCGATCGCACCCACGCACTCTGACGGAAACCGCAGCAAGGACAAGGACCGAACATGTGGCGTTGGTTGCTGGCTGTTTTCATCATCGTGTTGATCGTCAACGCCCTGACGCCCTGGTTTCAGCGCATCGGTTTCGGTCGTTTACCTGGCGACTTCAACTTCACTTTGTTTGGTCGGCGCTTCAACCTGCCCTTCATGAGCACCATTTTGCTGAGCGTCGCGGCGGCGCTGATTGCCCGTTTGATCTAGGGCCTGTTCACACCCATTTCCTGAGTGCGAACGGGGGGGCGCAAACAGCGCCAATCCAGGCGCGCGACGACGCCAAGGCTGTCCGCCTTGGCCCAACCTTACCCAGGTCGCCGATCCTGGCGCGTAGCGCGCCCCACGTTCTATGGCCCTTGTTCGGCTTGTACCGCTTGTACCCTCGCACGGTTCACGCCGTTTTCATCGTCGACAAGGCGTGTTCAATCGCCTGCACGCGCGCGGCCTGAATGCGTCGACCCACTTCCGGCCCTTTGAGTCCTTGGTTCATCGCCGCCGTGGCGATGTCGTGAGTAGGTAGGGCGAGCGCGGCGTCGAGCGCGGCTTGCAGGCGCGCCGCCTGAGGGTAAGGGCGTTCGCGCAGCCCATCGCCGGCCACCCCGCGACCGCGCGCGTCACAGGCACAGGCCAGCAGCGCCTGGCTGAAGCGTTCGGGCTTGCGCAGGGCATCGCAACGTTCCAGCAGGCGCAACACGGCTTCGGCGTTGAGCTTGCCGCTGGCGTGGATGTTGCCGTGCTCGCGCGCCACCACCTCGCCCAGATCGCGGCAGTCCAAGGGCACGCGCAGCCGCTCGGAGAGGCCTTGCAGCAGCCGCGCGCTGCGCCCCTCATGGCCCAGGTGTCTCGGCAGCAGGTCCGTCGGCGTGGTGCCCTTGCCCAAATCGTGGCCCAGGCAGGCGTAGCGCACGGGCAGGGGGGCTTTCAATTCGGCGGCCAGGTCCAGCACCAGCATGAGGTGCACGCCAGTGTCCACTTCGGGGTGGTGCTCAGGCGGCTGGGGCACACCCCAGAGCCGGTCCACTTCGGGCAGCAGGCGTCCTAGGGCGCCGCAGGCGCGCAGCACCTCGAACATGCGCGAGGGCCGGGCTTCCATCAGGCCGCGGCTGAGTTCCTGCCAGACGCGCTCGGGCACCAGGTGATCCACCTCGCCGTCATCGACCATCTCGCGCATCAGCGCCAGGGTCTCGGGCGCGACGCGGAACTCCGTGAAGCGGGCCGAGAAGCGCGCCACGCGCAGGATCCGCACCGGGTCCTCGCGGAAAGCCGGTGTGACGTGACGCAGGATGCGCTGTTCCAGATCGCGCCGCCCCTGGTACGGGTCGACGACCCGCACGGGGTCGAAGCCCCCGTCGGGCCGGCAATGCTCGCGGGGCACGGCCAGGGCATTGAGGGTCAAATCGCGTCGGGCCAGGTCTTGCTCCAGCGTCACATCCGGCGCGGCGTGCACGGCGAAGCCCTTGTAGCCGCGCGCGGTCTTGCGCTCGGTGCGCGCCAGCGCGTGTTCTTCGTGGGTTTCGGGGTGGAGAAAGACCGGGAAGTCCTTGCCCACGGGCGTGAAGCCCTGGGCGGCCATGGCCTCGGGCGTGGTGCCCACCACCACCCAATCCCGGTCCTTCACCGGCAGGCCGAGCAGGGCATCGCGCACCGCGCCGCCCACCATGTAGATCTGCATGCGGACAGTCTAGCCGCTTGTGTTCTCTGGTGGCTTGGTGAACCTGACCGCCGTGATGCGCGCAGGGCCAACACGGGGCAGGCTCGCGCGGCCGGGCTCAGGCGGTCGCGGCGAACTGGTGCAGCAGGGTGTCCGTCGCGGGGTCGGACGGGTAGAAAAGTTCGATGCTCAGCTCGGCGAGGGTGATGTCGCGCGGCGTGCCGAAGGCCGTCATGGTGGTGAAGAGGGAGAGCGCGTGGCCGCCAATGTTCATCTCGCAAGGAACGAGCAGTTCGGGGGCGCCGGTGGCCGGACCGGGCGCGTCCAACAGCGCGGCCACATGGGGGTAGGCCAGCACCTCTTGCTCCAGTGCTGCCAGCTGTGCGTCGCGCGATTCCTGCACCTGCCGGCGCAAGGTGCGCAGCAGGTAGGCACCCCATTCGTGGAAGTTGCGGGTCAGTGCGGCGTAGCCTTCGGCGTGCAGGCTGGCGCGAAACATGTTGACGCCGGGTTCGCGCAGCGCGGGTGGCAGCAGGGCCATCAGACGCAGCGCCGCGCTGTTGGCCCGCACCACATTCCACCCCCCGTCCAACACCACGCCGGGGTAGGGGTCGTGAGCGCGCAGCAGCTTGTCCAGCGCGGCATGGATTTGCGACATCTGTCCGCACGCGAGCGGTTGCTCGGTGTAACGCGGCGCGTAGCCTGCGGCCATCAGCCACACGTTGCGCGTGCGCAGTGGCAGGGCCAGTCGCTCGGCGATCGCCAGCAGCACTTCAGCCCCGGGGCGGGCGCGCCCCGTTTCCACGAAGCTCAGGTGCCGAGGGGAGATACCCACGTCCAGAGCCAGATCCATCTGGCTCAGCCGCCGCTGCTGGCGCCATTCGCGGATCAAGTCTCCGATGCCACCCCCGGCGGTGGGGCGGGATGTGGCGGCGGGTATTGCGTGCGGAGTGTTCATGGGCTGGACGATGTTGGGGGGCTCGAGACGAACAGCATGCGGCATTTTGCGCGGCGCTTCCATGACCTGGCAGGTAATCGACGCGCCGCAGCCCAAGGCGGAGACTCGCGCCGTCATTCACACCCAGGAGTTCACCATGTCTGCTTTGACTCAAGTGTTTGCTTCATCCCGCCTCCTTCACTACACCCTGCGCGCTGACGCCATCAGCGGCCTGGCCATGGGTGTGCCTCTGGTGGTCTGGGCCGATCCGTTGGCTGCCTGGCTGGGCATGCCGGCCCAGCTTCTGCTGGCCAGCGGCCTGGCCCTACTTCCTTTCGCGGCCTTGATGTTGTTGGCTGCCCGCAGTGACCAGCCCCCGGCGACACTGGTCTGGCTCGTGATCCTGGGCAATGCAGCCTGGGTCGTCGGCAGCGCCTATCTTTGGTTCGTGCTGCCGCTCACCTGGCTAGGCAAACTGGTCCTGGTGGGACAGGCTTTGGCGGTCGTGGTGCTGACCGAGCTGGAGTACACCGGCTGGCGGCGCTTGTCGCAAGCTCGTCATTGAGGATGGAGCGAACAAGGCCCGCGTTCGATCGGGCCTCGCGGTTCTCAGCGGTGCTTTGCCCCCGGTCCGCGCGCGCGCAGCACCTGAAGCCGGTCCGATGGCCCCAGATAGCCGGGAACAATCGCCAGCGGCGAAGCCGGGGTGATGCCCAGCGCGTTCAGGGTTGGGAACCGACCGGTGGACACGTTGGGGACTTGCATCGAATCCAGGTTGTCGCGACTCATCAGCGGCTCGCCGGGTGCGCACTCCATCACCATGGCCTGCAGTCGGCCCAACAAGGCTGGCAGCCCGATGACAGGGCGCTGCACACCCGCCGAGCGCCCAGCGAGCCGGACCAGTTCACGCAAGCTGAGCACCGTGGGGCCGCAGAGTTCGTAGGTCTGATCGACCGTGCCCGCATCGAAGAGGCAGCGCGTCACCGCCTCGGCCACGTCCTCCACCCACACCGGCTGGAAGCGTGCCTCTGCACCTGCAAGCGGAACCACGGGAAAGACGCGCTGAAGCGTGGCGAACAAGTTGAGGAAACGATCGTCGGATCCGAAGATCACGCTGGGGCGCAGCACGGTGAGTTGCAGGCCGGTGCCGCCCGTCGTCTGAGCCGCATCCCTCAGCACGGCTTCCCCTTGGCTCTTGCTGCGCAGATAACGCGAAGGCGCTGAGGTGGCCGTCGCGGGGTCGGCGCCCAGCGCGCTGACGTGGATCACGCGCCGAACTTCGCTGGCCAAGCAGGCCCGCGCCAGTGCACGGGGCAACGCCACGTGCGCGCGTTCGAACGCAGCATTGCTGCCGTGCAGGATGGCCACCAGATGTACCACGGCGTCGTGGCCGGGCAGCAGACGGCGCAAGGTGGTCTCGTCGTGCACGTCCCCTTCCATCACGGTCAGGCCGGGCAGGTGTTGCACCGCGCGGGCATGTGTGGCCCGGCGCGTGAGCACCGTGACGCCGCAGCCACGCCGGACCAAGTGTTCGCACACATGGCGACCCACGAAGCCGGTACCGCCCAGTACAAGCACTCGCTTCATGGCAGTTCCTCGACGGGCTCCGGCTTGGCCACGCCCTGCGGTCCGACATACCCCAGGCGTGCCTTGAGCGACTGAGGCTGACCGCTGAGCACCGCGGCGTAGTTGACGGTATTCGGCAACACTTTCTTGACGTAGTCGCGGGTCTCCCCAAAGGGGATGTTTTCGATCCAGATCGCAGCCTCGAGCACAGGGTCACTCACCTCGCCACGCCAAATCCGGGCGCGGCTGGGGCCAGCGTTGTAAGCCGCCGCGGCCATGGGCATAGACCCATCGAAGGCTTCCAGCACGAGCTTGAGGTAGCTGGAGCCCAGGGCAATATTGGTGTCACGGTCGGTGATCTGCTTGGGCTTGTAATTGCGCAGCCCGATGCGGCGCGCCGTCCAGTGTGCAGTGGCGGGCATCACCTGCATCAAACCTGCGGCGCCCACGCTGGATTGCGCTTCGGCGATGAAGCGGCTTTCTTGTCGGATCAGTCCATAGATGAAAGCCGGCTCCAACCCGGTTTGCACGGCACGCTCCTGCACCTGCTCGCGGTAGGGCGTCGGGAAACGCTGCGCGTAATTCATGAACGCGCGCGTGCGGTCGCTGGTGTTGATGCAACGGTCCCAAACTTGGGCCTCGCAGGCCAGCGTTGCTGCCGCCAGCAACTCGCGGTCGGTCATGCCGCCAGGCGTGTGCAGGCTGATGGTGTAGTTCCATTCCCGCACGCCTTCGTCGCGCAAGCCGATGCGGATCGCCTGCAGCGCGCGCTGTAGACCAGGGTTGTCGCGCGCGGCTTGCAGTTCTTCGGCCTTGGGTTCTGTTTGCTCGGTCGGCGTCGCGATGGTTTGGCCCAATTCCTCCAACGCGAGTTGGCCGTAGAAATGGCTGGGCGAGGCAATGGATTGCAGCAGGACACGGGCGCGCTGCTCGGCATCCGGCACCTGCAGCGCAAGCAATGCGCGAGCGCGCCAGTAGACCCAGGTTGGATCGCGCAACTGCGCGGGGGTCAGGGTGTTGATGGCGTCGTTCACCTGCTGCCAGTCATTCGCCCGCAAGGCGGCGCGCACGCGCCAGAGCAGGTGGTCGCTGTGCATGCTGGCGGGATCGCCTTGGGCGTAGTACTCCAGCGCCTTGTCGGAGAGCATGCGTGCCGCGCGCTTGCCAATCACGCCCCAAATCCAACTGCGTTCTTCGTCGGTCAACTGGGCGCGCCAGCGCAGCTTGTTCAATTCCTCGGCTGCGGCGTGCGGGTCGTTGGAGGCCATGCGCACGATGGCGAGCGTGACCCACTCCCGGGTCTTGGGGCGGAAGGCCGTCAGGTTCTCGTCCAAGTAGCGCTTGGGGCCGGCATACAGCTGGTTCAAGCCCACCGCCCAGGCCGGATTGAGCAGGCTCACCGCTTGCTGGGCAATTTGGGGCTGGTCGAACTCAAAGCCCAGGCGCGCGCGCCGCCAAACCACCATCGGGTCCAGCCGTCCGTCATGCAGCAAGCCTTGGGCTGCGGCAGCGCAGCCTTCGCCAGGGGTGAACAACTGGCCCAGCCATAGCTCCGTCACTTGACGCGCGATGGGGTCAGCCACCTCGGCGGGCGTGCTGGCACCTTCACGCGCATAGGTGGCGTGCAGGGCATGGCAGCGCACCTCGGGGTCGTCATGCATGCGGAACTTGGCGTATTCGGCCTCGAAGCGGGTCCAGTCGCGTCGCTTGCCAAGGACCAGCAGCCAATCGTTGCGCAGCCGGTCTTCTTGATAGCTGCCCGCGTAACGGGTCAGGAAGGCGTCGATGTCCGCAGTCTTCGCATCTTCGAGCCGGGCGCTCAATTCCCAGTAGGCCGCCCAGATCTCCAGGGCATGGCCTCGCACCTGCGGCAACAGTTCGGCCATGCGGCGGCGATCTAGCTTCTTGTAGGCCATGGACATGTCGCCCATCAGCACGTCTTGACGCGATTTGTTCCCCGCCACCGCAGCCGTGCTGGCGGGGGAGGCCATGGCCACTGATGGCGCTTCCGTCCCTGCCTTCGAGGCGGCGGCGGGTGCCGCCGTCTGCGTGAGCGGGGCGGCCGTGACAGGCGCCAAAGTGCTTGGGCTGGGCGCCGCTGGCGCTGAGGCCGTGGGCGACGGTGTTCCAGAAACGCCGATGGGAGCGATTGCTGAGGTGCCCGTGCTCGCGGCGGAAGAAGGCGGCACCAAGAACGCTGCGGGAACGTCTGGCGCGGCCTCGCCCAGAGCTGGCGCGGCATGGCTTGAGGCCAGCAGGCTGCCGCCCAGCATCAGGCCGACGGTCGATGTCAGAATAGCTCGAAACTTCATGCCCAAATTATGACCACGACCGGGCCCCGCGATATGTCAGAAAAAACCACAGGAATAGGGTCAGAAAAGCAGGAACTGCGCAAGCGCTTGATCGCCGAGCGCCTGAACTTGCCCGACCGCATGGCTCGGGCGGCGGCCTTGCAGCAGGTCATGCGCATCTGGCTGATTGGGCGCACTGATTTGGTGATTGGGGCTTATTGGCCGATCAAGGGTGAATTCGACCCCCTGCCGGCCCTGCACCGGTGGAAGGAGGATGGCGAGCTGCTGGACCAACCCCAGCGTCGCCGCATCGGTTTGCCGGTCATCGACAAGGTGCACAAAACGCTGACTTTCCACGCTTGGTACCCCGGCTGCCCCATGGAGGAAGATGCCTACGGCATCCCCAAGCCCAAGGACACGGAAGTCATCGTTCCGACACTCTTGTTCGTGCCCTGCGTGGGCTACGGCCCCGGGGGGTATCGCCTGGGCTATGGCGGTGGGTTCTATGACCGCACGCTCGCTACTTTGCATCCCAAGCCGTATACCGTGGGCCTGGGTTATGCCACGGGTTTCGTGGACGATCTTGAACCCGAACCCCATGATATGCCTTTGGACGCCATCCTCAACGACAAGGGCGTGGTCTGGCCTGTGGGCATGGGCTGAATGCGACCGAGCCCGAGATCTGCGTGGGCCATTGCCTTTGATTCAAAGTCATGATCTACGACTCTGGATTTCCAAGGTGTTGGCTTTGGCTCCGTTCAGCGGCTGGATGAGGCTAGTGAGACCTGCTGGAATGAATGTCCCAGCAACTTCATGCAAAAGGTCTCATCATGAAATCATCCTCTTTGAAATTCGCATATTTGACGCTGCGGCTCAGCTTGGCTTTTGGGCTTGCGATGGGTCTGAGTTACGTGTGGGCGGCGGTGCCGCCCCAGACTAGCGGCAGTCCCGCCAGCGCCACTGTGAAACCCGCCAAGCCAGCGCCCGTCGTGCAGACCCAAGCTGGCCAAGAATCCGGGAAAAAGCAAACCCAGCAGGAGCGTATGAAGAGCTGCAACGCCGAGGCCAAGGCCAAGACCTTGAAGGGCGATGAACGCAAAGCCTTCATGAGTCAGTGCTTGAGCAACAAGTCGGAGGTGCAGG
The DNA here is from genome assembly GCF_046452315.1 of Hylemonella sp. W303a. Taxonomy (NCBI): domain Bacteria; kingdom Pseudomonadati; phylum Pseudomonadota; class Betaproteobacteria; order Burkholderiales; family Comamonadaceae; genus Hylemonella; species Hylemonella sp. W303a. The sequence continues at coordinate 183,676 of NZ_JBKFDG010000001.1, forward strand.
GGGCAAAGAAATAACCAGCGCATTGTCCGCAGGCTCCAGGCTGCGCAACGCTGCCAGGACGGCATGAAAAAACCCCCGTACAGCTCACGCTGCACGGGGGTTTTTTTGAGATTGCATCAAATCGGTGCCAGGCCCTCGCCAGCGCACCGATCAGCTGGCAACGATCAGAACACCAGGATCATGCCCACGGCGAAGCCGGTGGCGGAATCGCTGTCGCCGCCGAACCACAGGGTGTCGTCGTCGGTCTTAGCGCCGCCGATTTCGGCGTAGCCGTAGACGTTCTTCAGGACTTCCTTGTTCACGAACAGTTCGTAGGCCGTGGTCTTGACGTCATCGCCGCTCGAACCGTCAGTACCGATGGAGTACTGGGCACCCACGCTCCAGCCAGCAACCGTGGTCACGACGCCGGTGTTGATGCTGGACCGGGTGTCAACCTTGTGATAGTCGGCCTTCAGCTTGAAAGAGCCAAAGTCGTACTGAGCACCAAAGCCCATGTAGGGGGCGGTTTCGTCGAAGTCGCCGGTCGACTTGTCGTCGTCCTTGGCTTCTTGGCCTTGGAAGGCAGCGACCAAGGTCAGGGGGCCCGTCACATAGGTCGCGCCAGCCGACAGGACGTCCGACTTGTCTTTGCCGGTATCCGTAGATGCATCGTAGTCGGTCTCAGCGCTGTTCATCGTGTAGCCAGCTTGGAAGGTCAGACCGCCCATGGCCGGGGAGATGTACTGCAGCGAGTTGCTTTGGCGAGACAGTTGCAGCCACTCAGAGCCAGCGAAGTAAGCAGCGGACACACCGTTGGATGCGCCGTTGTAGTCCAGACCAATGAAGGTCTGGAAAGGCACGGAGTCTTGGCGGCCGAAGCGAACTTCACCAAAACCACCCGACAGGCCGCCCCAAGCCTGGCGCGCGAAGAGTTGCAGGTTGTCGCTGGAATTGGTCTTGCCGTTGGTCGTGCCAGAGCCGTCGATACCAGCTTGGTAGTTGAAGTTGGCCTTATAGCCACTGCCGACGTCGACGCTGCCCTTGATGCCGAAGCGGGAGGTGGAGTTGCCTTCGCTGGCGCCACCGTCAGCGCCCGAGTGCAGTGCAACGTCGTTGTCGGTGGCGTCACCCAGAACGCTCTTGCCTGCACTGATGTCGAACAGACCGTAGGCGGTCACTTGGGCTTGGGCCACACCGGCAGCGCCCAAGAGGGCGGCTGCGGCTGCGGCGGAAATCAGAGCTTTTTTCATGTGAAAAGTCCTTGATGGGTTGAGTAAAGTCTTCGAAAGACCGTTGGGAATTATGACAGCCTAGTCACGGCCGTCTGAGTGATTTGGTACGCAAGAAGCATGCCTTTGATCTGCATCAGTTGCGCCTGAGCAACAGGGAGTTGCACGAGGTAGCGCCAGTCAGATGCTGGGTGTTGATGCTGTTACATCCCGTGCATTGCACAGGTGCCCTTTGGCTCGCAGGCCCACCAAAGATAGCGCTCCAAAGCGCTCAGATTTCCACCTTGCTGCCCAGCTCCACCACGGCGTTGTTGGGCAGGTTGAGGAAGTCGGCGGCTGCGCTGGCGTTGTGGTGCATCTGCGCGAAGAGCTTTTCACGCCAGTCGGCCATGCCACCCCCAAAGGTGGGTACCACCACGTCGCGCGAGAGGAAGTAACTGGTGTTCATCGAATCCATCAGGCACCCACGGTTGCGCACAGGTTCCAGCGCGGCGGGCAGGTCTGGGTCATTCTTGAAGCCATAGTTGACGATCACCTGCCAACAGTCGTGGCCCAGTGGAGTGATCTCGATGCGCTTGTCCAAGCCGATCCATGGCGTTTCATGGTTGCGCACGGTGACAAACAAATTGTTTTCGTGCAGCACCTTGTTGTGTTTGAGGTTGTGCAGCAGCGCGTTGGGCACCGTGCCTGCCTCGGAGGTCAGGAAGACCGCCGTGCCCTCGACCCGCGCGGGCGGGCTGATGAACACCGCATCCAGGAAACTGCGCAGGTCGATGGCATCGGCGCGTTGCTTGTCCGCGAGCAGGTTGCGTCCCTCCTTCCAAGTGAGCATCAAGGTGAAGATGGCGCCACCAATGAGCAGAGGGAACCAGCCACCATCCGCCAGCTTGAGCATGTTGGAGCTGAAGAAGGCCAGGTCAATCAAGAAGAAGCAACCCGTGGCGGAGATGCACAACCACAGGGGGTAGCGCCAACCGTAGCGAATGACGAAGAAAGTCAGGATCGTGGTGATCAGCATGTCGAGCGTGACGGCAATGCCATAGGCTGACGCCAGATTGCTGGACGACTTGAACAGCATCACCGCCAGCGCGATGGCGATGAACAGGCCCCAGTTGATGAAGGGCATGTAGATCTGCCCCGTCTCTTTCACGCTGGTGTGACGGATCTGGAGGCGAGGCAAGTAGCCTAGCTGGATGACTTGTTTCGTGACACTGAATGCGCCAGAGATCAAGGCTTGTGATGCAATCACCGTGGCCATGGTGGCCAAGGCCACGAGGGGCAGCAGTGCCCAATCGGGTGCCATCAGGTAGAAAGGATTCTTGACTGCTTCCGGGCGTTGCAGCAGCAGTGCGCCTTGACCAAAGTAGTTGAGCGTGAGCGCCGGCATCACGATGGCGAACCAGGCCAGGCGGATGGGGCGCTTGCCAAAGTGACCCATGTCCGCGTACAGCGCTTCGGCGCCAGTCACGCAGAGCACCACCGCCCCCAGGATGATGAATGATGTGCCTGGGTTGTCACCGATGAAGCGCAGTGCGTGGTGCGGGCTGAGCGCGGCCAGGATGGCCGGGTTGTCGGCAATGTGCACGATTCCCAGCGCCGCGATGGTGACGAACCACAGCAAGGTGATGGGGCCGAAAAAGCGGCCGATGCCCCCGGTTCCGTACTTCTGCACGAAAAACAGGCAGAAGAGAATGATCAAGGTCAGCGGAATCACCAAGCGCTTGAAAGCCGGCGAGGCCACTTCCAAGCCCTCGATGGCCGACAGCACCGAGATGGCTGGCGTGATAACGCCGTCACCGTAGAACAGGCAAGCGCCGAAGACACCCACCATCAGCAACACGCGGCGCAGCGCCGGCTTGTCCTTCACGGACTGGGAGGCCAGCGCGAGCATGGCGACGAGGCCGCCCTCGCCTTTGTTGTCGGCGCGCAGTACGAGCACCACGTATTTCAGGGAAACGATGAGCGTCAATGTCCAGAAGAAAATGGACAGGATGCCGTACACGTTCTCTGGCGTGAACACCACGTGGCCGGAGCCGAACACTTCCTTGACGGCATACAGCACGCTGGTGCCGATGTCGCCATAGACGATGCCGATGGCCCCGAGAGTCAGGGCGGCGAGAGAGGATTTGGTGGCGCTCATGGGGGATGGCGCTGGGCCGTTGCGTGGAGGGGCGGGCTGCGGGCCCGGTCAGGCGTACACCTCGGCCTCGGGGTCGGTGGCTTCCAGCTCGTAGCTCGACGCCAGCAGTCCCAAGCGGGCGACCACGCCGTACATGTAGAAGCGGTTAGGCACCGACGCGCCCGGCTTCGCGCCGGGCTGAGGCAATTGCGTGCTCTGGTCGAATGCAAGGGGCACATAGCTGGCGCCGGGGGCGTTCAGGTTTTCATCCTCACCGCGCTCGGCATGGATGCGATAGAAGCCTCCAACCACGTAGCGATCCATCATGTAGACGACGGGTTCTGCCACGGCGTCGTGCATGCGCTCGTGCGTGAGCACGCCCTCTTGGATGATCACGCTCGGGATGTCCTTCTGCGCGCGAAGTTTGGCGCGGGCGCGCTCGTTCAAGACCTGCAGGTCCTTGGTGTCGCGCACGGTCATGATGCCCTTGCCGTCCGTGCCGTTGTCGGCCTTCACGACGACAAAAGGCTTTTCCTTGATGCCGTATTCCTTGTACTTGCGGCGGATGCGCGTGAGCAAGGTATCGACGTTGCTGCTCAGGCATTCCAGCCCGGAGTCCGTGTTGGAGTCCGAGAACGCCACGCCTTCGCATTGCTCGTGCATGGGGGTAATGAGCCAGGGGTCGATGCCCAACATCTTGCCCAGGCGCTTGGCGACTTCTTCGTAGCTTTTGAAGTGACGGCTCTTGCGCCGCAGGCTCCAGCCCGCGTGCAAGGGTGGCAACAAGTATTGCTCGTGGATGTCTTCGAGGATGCCCGGAATGCCGGCGGTCAAGTCGTTGTTGAGCAAAATCGTGCAGGGGTCGAAGTCCTTCAGCCCCAGGCGGGTCTTGCTACGCACCACGGGCTCCAGCGTGATGGACTCACCGCCAGGCAGCGCGATGGTGGTGTTTTTCTTGATCGAGGGGTTGATGGAGCCGATGCGCACGTTCAGCCCCGTCATGTGGAAGATCCGCTGTAACTGAGCGATGTTGCTCAGATAAAAAGTGTTGCGACCGGCGTTGGCGGGATCGATGTTTTCCGGAATCAGCAACAGGTTGCGCGCCTCCGGACATATCTTCTCAACTGCGGCCATGGCGGCTTGCACAGCCAGCGGCAACATCTCGGGTGTCAAATGGTCCCAACCGCCGGGGAACAAGTTGGTGTCCACCGGGGCGAGCTTGAAGCCCGCGTTGCGGATGTCGACGGAACAGTAGAAGGGCGGCGTGTGCTCCATCCACTCCAGACGGAACCACCGTTCGATGGCTGGCATCGAGTCCAGCACGCGTTGTTCGAGTTCGTTGATCGGCCCCGTGAGGGCGGTGATGAGATGCGGAACCATGCAAACCCTTTTCGTGTTGAGGAGCGCAGGACGAGCACATCTTGCAGATGCGCGGTCCGCCAGGGCCTTACGTCCTGACTTCCCCTTGCCCCAGCACCACCCATTTGAGCGAAGTCAGCCCAGCGATGCCCACCGGACCGCGGGCATGGAACTTGTCCGTGCTGATGCCGATCTCCGCGCCCAGCCCGTACTCGAAGCCATCGGCGAAGCGTGTGCTGGCGTTGACCATCACGCTGGCCGAGTCGACCTCCCGCAAGAAGCGCTGGGCATGGACATGGTCGGTGGTCAAGATGGCATCCGTGTGATGGCTGCCGTAGTGATTGATGTGCGCGATGGCTTCGTCCAGGCCGCCCACCACCTTGACGCTGATGATGGGCGCCAAGTATTCGGTGTACCAGTCTTGCTCGGTGGCGGCGGCCAACCTGGCGTTGGGCACTGAGGCCAGGATGGACTGGGCCTCAGCATCACAGCGCATTTCAACGCCCTTGGCGGCATAGACGGCGCCGATCCTGGGCAGAAACTCCCGCGCGATGTCGCGAGCTACCAAGAGGCCTTCGCTGGCGTTGCAGGGACTGTATTTCTGGGTCTTCGCGTTATCGGCCACCGCAACGGCCATGTCGATGTCACACGGTGCGTCCACGTAGGTGTGGCAATTGCCGTCCAGGTGCTTGATCACCGGCACCTTGGCCTCGCGGCTCACGCGTTCGATCAGGCTGCGTCCGCCGCGCGGGATGATGACATCGACGTAGTCCGGCATGGCGATGAGCCGGCCCACGGCTTCTCGGTCGGTGGTGGGCACGAGCTGCACCGCGTGCGCCGGGAGGCCGGCCTCGGTCAGGGCTGCGTGCACCAGGCGTGCCAGCGCCTTGTTCGACTCGATGGCTTCTGAGCCGCCGCGCAAGATGCAGGCATTGCCGCTCTTGATGGAGAGGCTCGCTGCCTCGATCGTCACGTTCGGGCGACTCTCGTAAATCATGCCGAACACACCCAGCGGCACCCGCATCTGGCCCACGCGGATGCCCGAAGGCTGCTGCGTGAGACCGGAAATCTCACCGATGATGTCGGGCATGGCAGCGAGCTGTTCACAACCCAGCGCGACCGTTTCGATGATCTTGGGCGTGAGCTTGAGCCGGTCCACCATGGGTTCGCTCAAACCTGACGCCTGAGCGCGTTCCAGATCCAGTGCGTTGCTGGTTTGCAGATCAATGGTGTGTTCGCGCAGTCGACGCGCCAAGGCGCGCAGCGCGGCATTCTTGCTGGCCGAGTGGGCCTTGGCCATCAGCGCCGAGGCCGACCGGGCTTGAATACCCAAGGTCTGCATCAACTCGGTCAGGTTCGGCGAGGCGGCTTCAGCCCCGGACGCCGAGGGGGCGAGCAAAGGGGCTTTCTCTGGCGCATTCATGCCTGCATTTTACGCCGGAGGGCTATTGCACTGCTTGGCACACTTCCATGGCGAGCCGGTGCAGCGCTTGCCAGCCGTTCGTGGGCCATCCCGGGACTTTGAGGCCTTTGACGATGCCATCCACCTGATGCGCTGCGTGAAGCAAATCATTGAGTTGTGTCTCCGATAGCCTTGGCAGGGCCCGTTCATAGAGCTTTTCCTTGGCACCCCAGACGCGCTGCTCGCGCAATGCCATGGGCAGGGGACGCCCCTGGCCGAGTGCATCCTTGACGCGCTTGAGGCCGCGGATGTCTTCGGCGAGTGCGTAATGAGCCAGTACCTCGGCTTCGCCCTCGGCCTGTAGCCCATCCAGCATTTTCTGGGCACGGGCGCTTTGTCCTGCTAACACCGCTTCGGCCAGCTTGAACACGTCGTAACGCGCGACGTTGAGCACGGCGGATTCGATCTGTTCGAAGCTCAGCGTGCCGGCCGGGTAAAGCAGCGCCAGCTTGCTGATTTCCTGGTGCGCCGCCAGCAGGTTGCCTTCAACCCGGTCAGCGAAGAACTGCAGGCTGCGTTGGCCCGCTTCGCCCTCTTCAACCCGCTGTCCTTGTGCCGCCAGTCGCTGGGCGATCCAGGCGGGCAGGGCGCGACGCTCGACGGGGTCTACTTGGACGGTGACGCCAAAGCTCTCCAAGGCGCCAAACCAGGCCCCTTTTTTGGTCTGCATGTCCAGGCGAGGCAATAGCACCAGCGTGAGGATGCTGTCATTGCCTTGCGCCGCTTCGGCGATCTGCTGCAGGGCCGCGCTGCCTTCCTTGCCTGGTTTGCCGCTGGGCACCCGGATTTCCACGATCTGCCGCTGCGCGAACAGGCTGAGGCTTCCCCCTGCTGCCAACACCTCGCTCCAGTCGAAGTGCGCGCCCGCCACCGTGTGCACGCTGCGCTCGCTGAAGCCCTCGGCCCTTGCGGCGGCCCGAATGCTGTCTGCCGCCTCTTGCTGCAGGAGGGCTTCATCTCCGTGCACCGTGTAGAGGCTTTTGAGACCCTTGCGCAGATGGGCCGTAAGTTGACCCGCGGCGATTTGCATCGTCAGAAGTTCTTGATCAAACCCAGGCCCACGAAGTTGTAGGCGGCGTTGACGGGCGTGATGTCGCCGTTGGAGAAGTGTCGCCAATAAAGTTCCAGCGCGACATCATTGTCGAAACGGTAACCCAGGAACAGCTTTTCCCCAAAGGTGAAGGCGGAATCCACGCGCCCGTCGGTGCTGCGCTCCTTGATGTAGATGCCCAATCCCAACCCAGCGTAAAAATGCTCGAAGTTCGGGATGAAGAGAAACTCCTGCGCCAAGCCAAAGACCAATTGGTCCTTGCCCAAGCCCATGATCTGCGAGAGGTGCACCGAAGACCTCGCGGGCAAGCGGAAAAAAGTCGAGGGCTGCGCGTATTGCACCTCGACAAGACCCATGTCTTCCTCAACTTTGAGGGTGCTACCCATCCGAGACACGGCCCCGGTTCCCGTGGAGCCTGCGGTGTACAGCGCGAACTGATTGAGCTTGTCACCGAACATGGGGTTGTCTGTCTGAGCCTTGACCACGACGGGGCCGAGCAGGCAGGAGACTATCGCCAGGGAGGCAAGCCAGCGGTGCGACGTTCTGGTCAATTTCGGACTCCGTTGTCTGGTGACAGTGTCATTCGTCGGATGGTTTTTCCAGAGCTTTGGCATCCAGGGCTGCGAGACGGCGAACGATCTGCTGCACCAAGTCAACCTGCATGCTCCGATACAGCGCTGCCTCCTCAGCCTCCTTGGCCAGTGCCAGGGTTTCGTCGTAGCTCATGGTGCGCTGCTGGGTCAGCGTCGTTTCGGGGATGACAACCCGACCTTGGGGCACGCGCAGGCGAAACTTGATGGTCAGGGCCAATTGGAATTCACGCGCTTGGCCCGTGGCGTTGACGCCGATGACGGTTTTCTTGCGCTGCTCGCCATACACGTCCAACACCACCTGCGCATCCGTGGGTTGAGCGGGTTGTGTCAGATACACCAGCTTTCCGCTGGCAGGCAGTTGACGCTGCAGTTCCGCGCCCATGGGCGAGTAGCGCGGCGTGCTGCTGTAGAGCGTATGGAAAGGGTAGTCGACGGGTGCGCGCAGGCCGAAGCCGCAGGCGCTGAGGAGCAGGGTCAGCGCGAGCCCCCCAGCAACCCCCCCAAGTCTGCGCAGCCGAGAGTGGCGTGAGCGTGAGTACATCATCAGACCACGATGTTGACCAGGCGGCCCGGCACGACGATGACTTTTTTCGCCGGTTTGCCTTCCGCGAACTTGGTGAAGTCGGGCGACGCCAGTGCTGCCGCTTCGATGGCGTCCTTGCTGGCGTCCGCGGCCACGCGCAGCGCGCCGCGCAGCTTGCCGTTGACCTGCAGCATCAGTTCGACCTCGTCCTGGCGCAGTGCGTTGTCATCCACCTTGGGCCAGGCCGTGTCCAGTAAACCACCGAACTGGCTGGCATACCCCAGCTCTTCCCACAGCACGTGAGTGATGTGGGGTGTGGCGGGGTAGAGGCAGCGCAGCAGGATGCCAAAACTTTCGATCATCGCCACTTCTGCCCCCGCGCTCCCGTGGCCCTTGAAGCTTTCCAGGGCATTGAGCATCTTCATCACGCCCGAGACCACGGTGTTGTACTGCATGCGTTGGTAGTCGTAATCCACCTGCTTGAGCGCACTGTGCACCTCGAAGCGCAAGGCCTTGGCTTGCGCGCTGAATTCGACGTCGCCGAGGGATCGCTTGCCAGCCACGCTGGCCTCGGCCGCGCTCTTGTCCATGGCAGCGAGCTTGGTGCCAAAGGCCCAGACACGCTTGAGGAAGCGGTGACTGCCTTCGACGGCTGTGTCGTTCCACTCCAGCGTGGCCTCGGGCGGCGCGGCGAACATGGTGTAGAGGCGGGCCGTGTCGGCGCCGTACTTCTCAATCAAGTCCTGCGGGTCCACGCCGTTGTTCTTGGACTTGGACATGGTACCCACGCCCTCGTAGTCGATGGGCGTGCCTGCGGGCAGCGTGCCGACCGCGTTCTTGAGCTTGGCGCCGATGACCTTGCCAGTCGCGTCCAGCACATGCTCCACGTCATGGGGCCAGAAATACTCCTTGCCGCCCTTCTCGGTGCGGCGCGAGTAGATGTGGTTGAGCACCATGCCTTGCGTGAGCAGGTGGGTGAAGGGTTCGTCGATTTTGACCAATCCGAGGTCACGCATCACCTTGGTCCAGAAGCGCGCGTACAGCAAGTGCAGGATGGCGTGTTCGATGCCACCGATGTACTGGTTCATCGGCATCCAGTAGTCCGCGCCACCTGCGACCATCTGGTCTGCATTCGCTGGATCACAGTAGCGCATGAAGTACCAGGAGCTGTCCACGAAGGTGTCCATGGTGTCCGTCTCGCGACGGGCGGGCTTGCCGCAGACCGGGCACACCACGCCAGCGTGGAAGCCTTCGTGCTTGTGCAGCGGATTGCCGGAGCCATCGGGCACACAGTCTTGCGGCAAGACTACGGGAAGGTCGCGCTCGGGCACGGGCACGGCGCCGTGCTCGGCGCAATGGATGATGGGGATGGGCGTGCCCCAGTAGCGCTGGCGGCTGATGCCCCAGTCCCGCAGGCGCCAGGTGGTTTTTTTCTCGCCCAGGCCCTTGGCTCCGAGCAGTTCGGCCACTTTGTCGACGGCAGCCTTGTGACCCAGGCCGTCCAGAACGCCGCTGTGGACACAGACGCCCTTTTGCTTGTCGCCATACCATTCGGCCCAGGCCGCGGCGGAGAAGTTTTCGCCTGCGACCGTGACCACCTGTTTGATCGGGATGCCGTACTTCTTGGCGAACGCAAAGTCACGCTCATCGTGCGCGGGCACGCCCATGACGGCCCCATCGCCGTAGCTCATCAGCACATAGTTGCCGACCCAGACTTCCACCTTCTCGCCGGTGAGCGGGTGCGTGACGAAGAGCCCCGTGGGCAGCCCTTCTTTTTCTTTGAGCGCCAGCTCGGCTTCGGTGGTGCCACCCTTCTTGCAGTCCTCGATGAAGGCGGCGAGCTTGGCATTGCTTTGAGCGGCGTGCAGGGCCAAGGGGTGCTCGGGCGCGACGGCGCAGAAGGTCACGCCCATGACGGTGTCAGCGCGCGTGGTGAAGACGTAGAGCTTGCCGTCTTGGATGAGTTGGCCGTCGGCGCCTTTGATGTCATGCGGGAAGGCGAAGCGCAGGCCTTCGCTCTTGCCGATCCAGTTTTCTTGCATCAGCCGCACTTTGTCGGGCCAGCCGGTCAGCGTGGCCTTGGGGTTGCCTAGCTGTACATGGTCCAGCAACTCTTCCGCGTAGTCGGTGATCTTCAGGTAGTAGCCCGGGATCTCGCGCTTCTCCACCAGCGCGCCGGTGCGCCAGCCCCGTCCGTCAATGACCTGCTCATTGGCCAGCACTGTCTGATCCACCGGGTCCCAATTGACCACTTGGGTCTTGCGGTAGGCGATGCCTTTTTCAAGCATCTTGAGGAAGAGCCATTGGTTCCACTTGTAGTACGTGGGGTCGCAGGTGGCGACTTCACGGCTCCAGTCGATGGCCAGGCCCATGGCCTGCATCTGCCCTTTCATGTAGGCGATGTTCTCGTAGGTCCACTTCGCGGGCGGCACGCCGTTCTTGAGCGCGGCGTTCTCGGCCGGCAGGCCGAAGGCATCCCAACCCATGGGCATGAGCACGTTGTGGCCCTTCATGCGCAGGCTGCGCGCCAGCATGTCATTGATGGTGTAGTTGCGCACGTGGCCCATGTGCAACTTGCCGCTGGGGTAGGGCAACATGGAGCAAGCGTAGAACTTCGGCTTGGGCTGGCCCTGCGCATCCAGGGCGTTCTCCGTCACGCGGTAGGCGTCCTGCGCGATCCAATCGGTGCGCGCGTCGTGTTCGACTTCGAGAGGCGAGTATTTTTCTTGCATGGTGCGGGTGGAAAGGCTTATTTCAGGCCGAGCACGTCGAACATGTCGTACAGGCCATGGGGCTTGTCGGCGAGGAAACCCACGGCGCGCAAGCTGCCCTGGGCGTAGGTCGCACGGCTCGCGGATTTGTGCGTGATCTCGATGCGCTCGCCCGTGCCCGCGAAGAGCACAGTGTGGTCGCCCACGATGTCACCACCGCGGATGGTCGAGAAGCCGATGGTCGACGGATCGCGCTCCCCCGTGTGGCCGTAACGCTCGTAAACCGCGCAATCCTTCAGGTCCCGGCCCAAAGCTTCCGCGATCACCTCGCCCATCTTGAGCGCGGTGCCGCTGGGCGCATCCACTTTGTGGCGGTGATGGGCTTCGATGATCTCGATGTCATAGCCCGTGGACAGCGCCTGCGCCGCCATGGCCAGCAGCTTCAGCGTCACGTTCACGCCTACGCTCATATTGGGCGCGAGCACGATGGGGATTTCGCGGGCCGCCGCGCTGATCTCCGTTTTTTGAGCGTCGGAGAAACCGGTGGTTCCGATGACCAGGGCCACGCCAAGTTCACGACAAACCGCGAGATGGGCCATCGTGCCTTCAGGTCGCGTGAAGTCGATCAGCGTGCCTGCGTCTTTCAAACCGGCCCGCAGATCGGAGGTGATGGCCACGCCGCTGGCTTGCCCCAGAAAAGCCGTGGCTTCCTGGCCGAGCGCGGGGCTGTGCGGTTGGTCCAGCGCGCCTGCCAATTGATGACTGGCTGACGCCTGCACCGCCTCGATCAGCATGCGGCCCATGCGGCCAGAGGCACCTGCCACGGCGACGCGGTATCGGCGCATGGTGGCGGGCGAGGCAGTGGTCGGAGCGAGGCTCATGATTGGGGTGCGCTTTCCAGGGGCGGGTAGCTGCTGGGCAGGGGGGGCACAGGCGGCAGTGGAGCGGCCGGTGCGGGTGCGGGGAAATCTGCGAGGTCTTTTTCGGCAGCCTGCAGCAAGGGCACGCGCTTGGTCACCGGTTTGCTCAAACTGGCGGCGAACTCCACTTCGCTGGGGAATTCGGCATTCGTCTCAAAGCGCTCCAAGCGATCCTCCTGGAACAGCACCGTCAGCCTGCGGGCCTGCGGTGCCACGCCCTGCTGGTCAATGGTGAATACATAGTCCCAGCGACTGGCGTGGAAGAGGTCGCTGACCAGGGGCGTGCCCAGAATGTCACGCACCTGGATGCGGCTCATGCCGGGTCGCAGCGCGCCTAGCTGTTCGCGGGTGATCACATTGCCCTGCACGATGGTGGGTCGGTAGGGCGCGCAAGCCGTGAGCAGCGTCACGGTGCTGGCGGCGAATGCCAGTGTGGCGAGTAAAAACGCCCGGTGGAGGCGGCGCAAGATGTTGGGCATGGGAAAAGGGCGGGCGGCCGGAAGGAACAAGCGCGATGGAGTCGGGTGTAAACCCGGAACCGGGCTGACGGCAACAGCGAACGCGCTATCATCGTTCATTGTATTTTCTCTCATCCTGCCCACGAATCCCCTGAGTCCAGGAGCCTGCCCATGAGCACCATCGACGAACTCAAGAGCACCGGTCTGAAAGCGACCCTGCCCCGCCTGAAGGTGTTGGAGATTTTCCAGAAGGGCAAGCAAAGGCACATGAGCGCGGAAGACGTCTTTCGCGTGCTGTTGGACGAACACTCCGACGTGGGCCTGGCCACTGTCTACCGCGTGTTGACCCAGTTCGAGCAGGCCGGCATCCTGATTCGAAGCAATTTCGAGGGAGGCAAGGCCATCTATGAGCTGAATGAGGGCCACCACCACGACCATTTCATCTGCACCAAGTGCGGAAAGGTCGAGGAGTTCTACGACGAGCAGATCGAGAGTCGGCAAAAAGCCATTGCGAAGGACAAGGGGTGGCTGTTGCAGGAGCACACCATGTCGCTCTATGGCCTGTGCGCCGATTGCGTCAAGGGCGGCATGCCGCAGCGCTGAAGAAAGCCCATCGGCTTTGGGGCGGAGCCTAGGCGGGCTTGGCGTCTCTCAGCCGCCCATGGCTTTGCGATGTCGCTCGGTGAATTCCTTGTAGGTGTCGATGCCCCGCAGTTGCAAGATGGTGTTGCGCACCGCCGCCTCCACCAGCACCGCCAAGTTGCGGCCGGCCACCACTTGAATGATCGCCTTGCGCACCGGAATGCCCAGCACATCCTGACGCAGAGGTTCTGAAGGAATGCGCTCGTAGTCGCGCTCCATCGTTTCCTTGCGCACAAGGTGGACGATCAGCTTGAGCCGCATCCGTCGGCGCACCGCGGTTTCACCAAAGATGGCTTTGATGTCCAGCAACCCAATCCCGCGCACCTCCAGCAGGTTGCGCAGGAGTTCGGGGCATCGGCCTTCGATGGTGTCCTGATTCACGCGGTAAAGATCCACCGCGTCATCCGCCACCAGGCCGTGTCCCCGCGAAATCAGTTCCAGTCCCAACTCACTTTTACCCAGGCCAGACTCTCCGGTGATCAGCACCCCCAGGCCGAGGATGTCCATGAACACCCCGTGCATGGAGGCTCGGTCCGCGAAGTGCCGCGACAGGTAGCTGCGCAGGACATCGATGACGTAGGCCGAGGATTCTGGCGAGGCAAACATCGGGATGTTCGCGTTCTCGCAGAAGTCAATCAGCGCCTTGGGTGCGGGTTGACCATCCGCCAGGACGAGCACGGGGGGTTCCAACGTCGTGATGCGGGCCACCCGGCGGGCACAGTCTTCATGGGTGCCGCGCGTCAGGTAAGCAATTTCACGCTCCCCCATCACCTGCACGCGATAAGGATGGATGTAGTTCAGATAACCCACCAAGTCCGCGCCCGAACGCGCCGCGCGCACGGCGACTTCGTCAAAGCGGCGTTCGGACGCGCCGAGACCTGCTACCCATTCCCATTTGAGTCGTCCGCGAAACTCTTCAAACAGCACCTCGGCGCTGACGACGGTGGGCCTCATGGCGCTCCTTCTCTGTGTGGGGTGGGTGTCTGACGACCAGCGCGCTGAGCGAGGTGCTATGCAGACAGGGGGGAAACCGAGCCTTGCGACGAGCGCCAGCCCGCGATCAAGCCATGCAGCGACGTTGCGTCGCTGTCGCTGGAGAGCCGATCTCGCAGCAGGTTGTCGCTCAGCATCTCGGCGATTTCGGAGAGTATTTCCAGGTGCTTCTGCGTCGCGGCTTCCGGCACCAGCAGTACGATGAACAGGCCGACGGGCAGGGCATCGGGCGCATCGAAGACGATGGGGCGTGACAGTTGCAGCACGGCTGCCAGCGGTGTCTTCAGACCCTTGATGCGCCCGTGGGGGATGGCCACGCCGTGACCCAGTCCCGTAGACCCCAAGCGCTCTCGCGCGAACAGGCTGTCGGCGACCAGAGCACGGTTCAGGCCCTGCAGGTTCTCGAACAGCAGGCCGACTTCCTCGAACACCCGCTTCTTGCTGGTGGCTTCAACGTGCGTGAGCACTTGCGCGGCGGGCAGGATGGCGGCGAGGCGATTCATGGGAGCGCTGATTATGCATAAGTGGGCGTCACACCAGAGGGGCAAGAAAAAGCGCCTGTATCTGCATACAGGCGCTTGATTCGCAGGGCGGCCGGAGGGCACCCTGGTTAACAAGGTCACTGAAGGAGATGCTTGGCGGATGCGCCGTGATGACTTTGGAGCCGGTCCTTGTGGCGGACCACTTGGCGGTCCAGCTTGTCCATCAACTCATCAACGGCTGCGTAAAGGTCTGCATGCGTGCTCTCGGCGAACAAGTCATTGCCCTTGACGTGGATGTTGCATTCGGCGCGTTGTCGCCGTTCCTTCTCCTTTTGCTTTTCCACACTCAGGAGCACCTTGATGTCGACAAGCTGATCGAAGTGACGCGTGATGCGGTCGAGCTTGCTCGTGACATAGTTGCGCAGGGCCGGGGTGACATCGAGATGATGGCCGCTGATCGTCAAATTCATGGACGCCTCCATAGTCTTTGGGGGAGAAAACGCCGTACCTGACAACCCCTCGATCCATTCTCACAACACGGCTGAACGATCGGGGCTGCACAGCTGCGGACGAATTCACTATGCGCCCGGTGTCACGGAAATGCAATGCCTTTTCCTGCCAGTCTGTCCTGTTTTTTTATTCGCGACGCCGTGTGAAATTTGTTGCATTGCAGAATGCCGAGAGGGTCGTCACATGCCGCAAAAGCACTCTGCCCTGGCATGGTGCGGTGCGATAATCGAGCGCATTTCGTTCAACGCTTTCCTCTATAAGCGCCATGCTCAACATATTCACGCTCGTTAATGGCCGCTTGTTTCAGGAAGAGATTGAATCGCTGGAGGAACTGTCGCGATTCCAGCCGATCTGGGTGGATTTGGAGGCGCCAACGCTTGAAGAAAAACGTTGGGTCAAGCAGTATTACGGTCTGTCGATCCCCGAGGATGCGATGGACGAAGACATCGAGGAATCGGCGCGTTTTTACGAAGAAGACAACGGGGACCTGCACATTCGCAGCGACTTCCTGATCACCGACGAGGATCAGCCTCGATCCGTGCGCGCAGCCTTCATTCTGAACCTGGCCAACGATCAGCTCAAGAGCAAGGGCGTGCTGTTTTCCATCCACGATGAAGATTTGCCGGTCTTCCGTTTGCTGCGCATGCGTGCGCGCCGTGCGCCGGGTCTCATCGCCGATGCGCGCGAGGTATTGCTCAAGCTCTTCGACGCTGACGTGGAGTACTGCGCCGACCGTCTCGAAGGTGTCTACGACGAACTGGAGAAAGCGAGCAAGCTGGTGCTATCGGGCGAGGTGACCGACGAACTGGCCGGCGAGGTGCTCGCGGCCATTGCACGGCAGGAAGACTTGAATGGGCGCATCCGTCGCAACGCGATGGACACTCGACGCGCGGTCAGTTTCATGATGCGCAGTCGCATGCTGGGTGCTGAGCAGTTCGAGGAGGCCAGGCAGATCATGCGGGACATCGACTCGCTGGATGGCCACACCGCTTTCCTGTTCGACAAAATCAACTTCCTGATGGACGCCACCGTCGGCTTCATCAACATCAATCAGAACAAGATCATCAAGATTTTTTCCGTGGCCAGCGTGGCATTTCTGCCGCCTACCATGATCGCCAGTCTCTACGGCATGAACTTCGAGCACATGCCTGAGCTGAGCCAGCCCTGGGGCTATCCCTTCGCCCTGGGGTTGATGGTGCTGAGCGCAGTCTTGCCCATGGTCTATTTCCACAAGAAAGGGTGGCTGAGACGATGAACAAACGAGATCTCAAGCACGGCCTGCAATGCACAGCGCTGCTGCTGTGCGCTGGAGTTGTGCCCATGGCGGCTCATGCCGCGGGTGGGCACCATGCGGTCGATGACGCGGCGACACTGGATTCCCGCTCCTGCCTCGCTGACGCCTGGATCGGGGACAGCAGCACGACGCTGTTGCACCTGGGCGCTTCCTGCGGGTTGGGACCCGTCGAGCTTGGCATGTCGGCTGAGCATGAACGGTCACTCAACCCTGACTCGGACTTTCCCTCGCAAACCGGGCTGGAACTTCAAATGAAATGGGCGCAGTCCCTGGACGAAGAAGTGGCTCTGGGCTTGTCGTATGAACTGGGGATCGATGCACGCCCGTTTCCGCCGGAGTATGCGCTGAGCTCCTTCAATGGTCTTTTCACCTGGAAGCCTGCCTCCTGGCGTGAGTACGCCGTGCACCTCAACGTGGGCACGGACATCGTCGACAAGGGCGGAAACGACGGCGGCAGCGAGGACTATTCCCGCTGGGGCGTGGCGTTGGAGTGGACTCCTCAGGCCGGGCGTTTGCCTGAAGCGATGACGAACATGGGGCAATGGTCGTTTGTCGGCGAGCGTTATCGTCGCTTTGAAGCCGATTACTTGCGCCTTGGATTTCGCATCGGCGTGGGCCGCAATGGCAACTTCGACGTCAGCCGCGAGCAAGGGTTGAATGGCACCGACGAGGGCGGGCGCTGGTTCTTCGGGGTGACCATGCCGCTGGAAATCCGCTGACGTGATCGCCCGGGCCCCCTTGGCCAGGGTGGGCGCCGTGGGGGGCCTGTGCATCAGCTCAGCAGAGCCCGGATGATGGCCGCGGAGTGGCGGCTCGCTGTTTCTTCGATGAACTTCTGAAAATCACCGTGCGCCTCGTCGTCGGCGCGATCCGACACCGTCCGCACGGCCGCGTAGGGCAGGCCATAGTCGAGACAGACCTGGGCGATGGCCGCGCCCTCCATTTCAACCGCCAGCGCATCGGGTAGGGTATCCCGCAGCACGCGGCTCTCCACCGCGCTGGAGACGAAGCGGTCACCACTGACCACGAGTCCCTGGTGCAAGACGGCGTGCGGAAGCGCCCGTTTCACTGCGCTTGCGAGCCGCTCACTCCAATCAAGATCGGTGGGAAAGCGGGCCCGCCCATACAGCGGTGCTTCGAAGCGCGGAAACAGCGGCGAGGCATCCATGTCGTGTTGCAAGAACTCCTCCGCCACCACCACATCGCCTCTCTGCACACCTGTGGCCAAGCCTCCGGCCACGCCAGTGAAGAGAATGGCATCGACCCGGTAGCGCTCGGCCAGCACGGTCGCCGTGGCCGCCGCCGCGACCTTGCCGATGCGGGCCTGCACGGCGATCACGTCGTGGCCGCGCAAGCGACCTCGCCAGAACTCACGCCCGGCCACCTGTTCCGCCACTCCGTGCTCAATGTCTTCAAGCACCGCAGCGAGCTCTTCGCGCATGGCGGAGACGATGGCCAGGGGCATGGTTTTTATCCTGCGCTTGTGGCTTCGGCTCGCAGCGCTTTACTTGGTGATGCCAAGGTCAAGTTGGCCTACGCCCCAAAGCATGACGCATTGAATCATGCTTTGTCCCGCAGCTCACGCCTCAGGATCTTGCCGACTGGGGTCTTCGGCAGCTCAGTGCGGAACTCGATGACCTTGGGGCGCTTGTAGCCGGTGAGGTTCTCGCGGCAATAGGCCTGCACCTGCTCCTGGGTCAGGGCAGGATCGCGCTTGACGATGACCAGCTTGACGGCTTCGCCGCTCTCCTCGTTGGGCACGCCCACGGCCGCGACTTCGAGCACGCCGGGCATGCGTGCCACCACGTCCTCGACTTCGTTCGGGTAGACATTGAAGCCGCTGACCAGGATCATGTCCTTCTTGCGGTCCACGATCTTGAAGTAGCCCTTTTCATCCATCACCCCGATGTCGCCGCTCTTGAACCAACCGTCGGCGGTCATGACCTTGGCTGTTTCGTCTGGGCGCTGCCAGTAACCGGCCATCACCTGAGGGCCCTTGATGGCAATCTCGCCCGCTTGGCCCTGAGGCACGTCGTTGCCGTTGTCGTCGATGATCTTCATGTAGGTCGACGGAATGGGCACGCCGATGGTGCCGGTGAACTCCTTGTTGGTCACCGGGTTGCAGCTGGCCGAGGGGCTGGTCTCGGACAGACCGTAGCCCTCGACGATGGGGCAATGGGTCTGCTTGAGCCACTTGTCGGCCACCGCGCTTTGCACCGACATGCCGCCGCCCAGGGACACCTTGAGATTGCTCCAATCCACTGTGTGGAAGTCCGGGTGGTTGACCAAGCCGTTGAAGAGCGTGTTGACCGCGGGGAAGCTGTGGAAGGTGTGCTTGCTCAGCTCCTTGAGCACCGCGGGCAGGTCGCGCGGGTTAGGAATGAGGATGAGCTTGCTGCCATTGCGCAGGCTGAGCATCATGCCCACGGTGAAAGCGAAGATGTGATAGAGCGGCAATGCGCAGACGCCTGTGGGCTGCTCACCCGCCGGCACCTTGCTCATCACTGGGGCGTTCCACAACTCCGACTGCAGTGCGTTGGCGATGACGTTGCGGTGCAGCAGCACCGCGCCCTTGCTCACGCCCGTGGTGCCGCCCGTGTACTGAAGCACGGCGACGTCGTCGGGCTTCAACTTGGGGGGGGTCAAGGTCTTGCGCGCACCTTGGGCGAGGGCATCGTTGAAGCGCACCGCGGTGGGCAACTCGAACGGTGGCACGAGCTTCTTGACCTTGCGCACGACCAGGTTGACGATGTGGCCCTTGAGGCCAATCAGGTCACCCATCGCCGCCAGCACCACATGCTTGACGGGGGTGTTGGCGATGCATTTCTGCAAGGTCGCGGCGAAGTTCTCGATGATGACGATGGCCTTGGCGCCGCTGTCCTTGAGCTGATGCTCCAGCTCGCGTGCCGTGTACAGCGGGTTGACGTTGACCACCACGTAGCCGGCGCGCAGGATGGCCGCGACCGTCACCGGGTATTGCGGCACGTTGGGCATCATGATGGCGACACGGTCGCCTTGCACCAGTCCCAGGCCTTGCAGATAAGCCGCGAAGGCGCGGCTCAGTCGATCGGTGTCCGCGTAGCTCAGCTCCTTGCCCAAGAAGCTGTACGCAGGGCGGTCCGCGTACTTGCGAAAGCTCTCGTCCAGCAGACCCACCAGGGAGTCGTAGGGCAGGGGCGGCAGGTCGTGCGGCACGCCTTCGGGGTAGCTTTTGAGCCAGATGCGTTCGCTCATGTCTTGTCTCCTGTGATGTCGGTTCTGACGATAGCGGAACAAAAAAGACCGTGCTGGAATTTCCAGCACGGTCGTGCTTTTTTCCGCCGAGGAATTATGCCCGTCAAATTTTCAGGGCGACCAGCACTTCGTCCAACATCTTCTTCGCATCCCCGAAAAGCATGCGGTTGTTTTCCTTGTAGAACAGGGGGTTATCCACGCCGGCATACCCCGAGGCCATGGAACGCTTCATGACGATGGAGGTGCGAGCCTTCCATACTTCGAGCACCGGCATCCCAGCGATGGGGCTGGCCGGATCGTCCTGCGCGGCGGGGTTCACGATGTCGTTGGCGCCGATGACCATGGCCACGTCGGTGTCCGGGAAGTCTTCGTTGATCTCGTCCATCTCCATCACGATGTCATAAGGCACTTTGGCCTCGGCCAACAGCACGTTCATGTGGCCCGGCATGCGGCCCGCCACCGGGTGGATGCCGAAGCGCACGGTGACGCCCTTGTCGCGCAGGGTCTTGGTGATCTCGTTGACCGTGTGCTGAGCCTGGGCGACCGCCATGCCGTAGCCCGGCACGATGATCACGCTCTTGGCCTCGCGCAGCAGCTCGGCCGTTTCCGTCGCCGTCACCGGCACGACCTCCCCTTGCGGCGCGGCCGCCTCGCCCGACTTGGCGGGGGCGCCGCCGCTCGAACCGAAGCCACCGGCGATGACGCTGATGAAGTTGCGGTTCATCGCGTTGCACATGATGTAAGACAGGATGGCGCCCGAGGAGCCCACGAGCGCGCCGGTCACGATCAGCAGGTCATTGCTGAGCATGAAGCCAGTGGCCGCGGCGGCCCAGCCCGAGTAGCTGTTCAGCATCGACACCACCACCGGCATGTCGGCGCCACCGATGGCCATCACCATGTGCACGCCGAACAGCAGGGCGATGACCGTCATCACGATCAGCGGTGTCATGCCTTCGGCCACGGTGGGCGCGTGGATGAACTCACGACCGAACCAGATCACCACCAGCAGGGCGACGAGGTTGAGCCAGTGGCGCGCGGGCAGCAGCAGCGGCTTGCCGCCGATCTTGCCGTTGAGCTTGCCGAAGGCAATCATCGAGCCCGAGAACGTGACGGCGCCGATCAGGATGCCGACGTAGATTTCCACTTCGTGGATGATCTTTTCCGCGCCTTGGTACTGAATCGACGTGTCGACATAGCTGGCGAAACCCACCAGGCAGGCGGCCAAGCCGACCAGGCTGTGCATGAGCGCGACCAGCTCGGGCATCTGGGTCATCTTCACGACCTTGGCCGCGTAGAGACCGATGCCACCGCCGATCAGCAGCGCGATGATGATCCAGGCGATGCCGCTGCTGCTCACGCGCGGACCAAAGACGGTCGCCAGCACGGCCAGGGCCATGCCGATGATGCCGAACAGGTTGCCGCGACGGGAGGTTTCTGGGTTGGACAGGCCACCCAGGCTCAGGATGAAAAGAATGGCGGCGCCGAGATAGGCCACCGTGGCGAGACTTTGGGACATGATCGTGTCTACCTTCTTCTTGTTGTTTTACTTGCGGAACATGGCTAGCATGCGGCGCGTGACGGCGAAGCCACCGAACATGTTGATGGCCGTCAGCACGATGCCTGCAAAGGCCAGCCAACGGATCAGCTCGTCGGGGCGGCCAGCCGTTCCGGCCTCGGGGGGCGCGATCTGCACCAGCGCCCCGATGGCGATGATGCTGGAGATCGCGTTGGTCACGCTCATCAGAGGTGTGTGCAGCGCGGGCGTCACGTTCCAGACCACCATGTAGCCGATGAAGCAGGCCAGCACGAAGACCGTGAAGTGGCCCAGGAAGGCGGCCGGCGCGTAGGCGCCGATGAACCAGAAGGCCAGCGCAGCCACGGCGAAGAGGATGGCCAGGGTTTTTGCGGGTAGCGGGCCTGTGCTGCCGTGGCCGTGGCCACCCTTCTTTTCGGCCACGGGCGCGGCGGCGGGCTTGGGCGCCGGGGCGGCGGCGGGCTTGAGCGGTGGCGCGGGCCAGGTGACGGCGCCGTCCTTGATGACCGTCAGGCCGCGGATGGCGTCGTCTTCCATGTTGATGTGGGCGACACCGTTCTTGGCCTTGCAGAGTTCTTCCGTGAGGCGCAGCAGGTTGGTGGCGTACAGCGTGGACGACTGTTTGGCCAGGCGTGAAGCCAGGTCGGTGTAGCCCACGATGGTCACGCCGTGCTTGACGACGGACTGGCCCGGTTCGGTCAGCTCGCAATTGCCGCCCTGTTCGGCGGCCATGTCCACGATCACGCTGCCCGGTTTCATGGACTTGACCATGTCGGCCGTGATGAGCTTGGGAGCTGGTTTGCCGGGGATCAGCGCGGTGGTGATGATGATGTCGACTTCCTTGGCCTGCTGTGCGTACATGGCGCGCTGCGCGGCCTGGAAGCCCTCGCTCATGACCTTGGCGTAGCCGCCGCCACCCGAGCCTTCTTCCTCATAGTCCACCTTGACGAACTCGCCACCCAGAGAGACCACTTGGTCGGCCACTTCGGCACGCGTGTCGTTGGCGCGCACGATGGCGCCCAAATTAGCGGCGGTGCCGATGGCCGACAAACCGGCCACGCCGGCGCCAGCGATGAACACCTTGGCCGGCGGCACCTTGCCCGCGGCCGTGATCTGGCCGTTGAAGAAACGACCGAAGGCATTGGCCGCCTCGATCACGGCACGGTAGCCACTGACGCCGGCCATGGAGGTCAGCGCGTCCATCTTCTGGGCGCGTGAAAGCGTGCGCGGCAGGGCATCGATGGCGAGGACCGTGGCCTTGCGCGCTGCCAGTTGCTGCATCAGTTCCGGGTTTTGCGCTGGCCAGATAAAGCCGATCAGCGTCGCGCCCTCGCGCAGCAGCGCGACTTCGGCCGCGGTCGGCGGACGTACCTTGAACACGATGTCGGCAGCCGCCCACAGCGCTGTGGCGCCCGCGATGATTTCGGCCCCTGCGGCACGGTAGCTGTCGTCGCTGAAGTTGGCGGCTTCGCCAGCACCAGACTCGACCGCGACCTTGAAGCCAAGCTTGATGAGCTTTTCCACCACCTCGGGCGCGGTGGCGACACGCTTTTCGCCAGGGAAGGTCTCCCGCGGCACGCCAATGCGCTGCGCCGCCGGAGCCGCCGAGGCTGTCGAACCAGCTTGCATGAAAATCTCCTGGGTAGTTTTGAAACCTGTTGCGCGGCCGCGATTTCCGGGTCGCGGAGCCGCCTTTCGGGCGGCAAGCTTACCCGAGAAACTTATGCCATCCTGGAATAAACGCTATGGCGTTCCCAGGCGTTCATAGAATCCTGTCCCATGAGCAATCGTTGGAGTCCCAGCGTTACCGTGGCCGCCATCATCGAGCGCGCCGGCCGTTTTCTGCTGGTCGAGGAGGAGACGCCGGAGGGGCTGCGGCTGAACAACCCGGCAGGGCACCTCGAGCCAGGCGAGTCGCCGCTGCAAGGTTGTGTGCGCGAGGCACTGGAAGAAACCGCCCACCGCTTTACCCCCACCCACCTGCTGGGGGTCTATCTTTCGCGGTTCCAGCGCCAGCGTCCGGGGGAGCCTTCCCAGGACATCACCTACCTGCGTTTTGCCTTCACTGGCGAACTGGGGGAAAGGGTGGCAGGCCGTGTGCTGGACGCCGGCATCCTGCGCACGGTCTGGCTCACACCCGACGATATCCGGGCCAGTCAGGAGCGCCATCGCAGTCCACTGGTGTTGCGTTGCATGGAAGATCATCTGCGCGGCCTGCGCCACCCGCTCGACTTGGTCTATACAGACGCATCCGTGCATTCGTCTCGACGCTGACGGGCGATTCAGTAAAAGTCGTCACATGCCCAGCGCTGGCAGGGCGCGTTCCAGCCTGGTGCCCCCGCCTTTTGGGCCCTCCTCAAACTGGAAAGTCGCCAATGCCCGCGCCAGCCGCTGTGCCTGTTCATTCAGGCTGCCCGCCGCTGCGGCGGATTGCTCAACCAGTGCGGAGTTCTGCTGAGTCATCTCGTCGAGCTGGCTGATGGCAACATGGATTTGGGCGATGCCGCGGCTCTGCTCAAGCGAGGCAACGCTGATCTCGCTGACGATGTCGCGCACTCTC
This sequence comes from Hylemonella sp. W303a, assembly GCF_046452315.1. Lineage (NCBI taxonomy): Bacteria > Pseudomonadati > Pseudomonadota > Betaproteobacteria > Burkholderiales > Comamonadaceae > Hylemonella > Hylemonella sp. W303a. Next base: position 207,329 of record NZ_JBKFDG010000001.1, read on the forward strand.
TTGATGCTTTCGACGATTTGACCAACCGTTGCCCCGGCTTCCTCTACCTGGGAGGATCCCGTGCTGACTTCGCTCACGCTGTCATCGATCAGTGCCTTGATCTCCTTGGCCGCGGATGCCGATCGTTGCGCCAGCGCTCGCACTTCGCTGGCGACCACGGCGAATCCCTTACCCTGATCGCCCGCGCGTGCGGCCTCAACGGCGGCATTCAGGGCGAGGATATTGGTTTGGAAGGCAATACCGTCGATGACACCGATGATGTCGGCAATCCGTCCCGAGGAGGCATGAATGCGGTCCATGGTGTGCACCACGGTGCCCATCAGCTGACCTCCGCGTTGGGCCACCTCCACCGCCTTGGAGGAGAGCTGGCTAGCTTGCGATGCCGCGTCGGCGCTTTGCTTCACGGTGCTGGTCAACTCTTCCATGGCACTCGCAGTCTCTTCCAGCCTGCCAGCGGTACTTTCGGTGCGAGCGCTCAAATCGATATTGCCTGCGGCAATTTCCTTGCTGGCGGTGTGCACGCCATCCACCACGCCGCGAACTTCCATCAATGTGTTGCGCCATGCCGCGCGCATGCGGTCCAGGGCGCTCAACAACGCGCCTGTTTCGTCGCGGCTGTAGCTGGACTGCGGCTTGCCCCGCAAGTCCAGCGCCCCGAGTTCCACCGCGATGGCATGTGACTTGCGCACAGGCTCCACGATGCTGCGCGATAGCAGCCATGCCAAGACGATCCCCAATACCAACCCCACTCCCGTGCTGAGCCAAAGCAACCACAAAATGCGTGAACGCAAGGCCAAAACCTCGGCGCCGCGCGCGTCCAATTGCTGCCGCTGTAGGCTCACGACCTTCTGCACCGCCTCCTGATAGGCACGAGCAGCAAGGTCGAACTTTTCATCAAAAAGGCGTGCCGCCGCGGCTTCGTCGCCGGCATCCTTGAGTCGGGATACTTCGTCGCGCACAGTTTGGTAGGCCTTGCGTCGGGTGCCAACTTCCTCCAGCGCAGCGCGGTCGGTCGAGGATGTGAGCTGCTCGTCGATCTGCTTCTGCAGTTCTGCTGTCACCTTGACGCTTTGCGCGTTGGCTTCCGCAAAGTACGCCTTGAGGCTCGGGTCCTGGCTCTTGGAGATGGCCGCGCGCCGTTGCACTGCGGCGTTGAGGTTCATGCTCCAGTCCACGGCCAAACGCTCGGCGCGGGTGTTGCGCTCCAGCATGACCTCCACTTCCTGACCCAGCCGTTGCAACATGACAATGGCCAGCGCGCTGGTGATGACCAGCAGCGCGAGGATGGCACCCAGCACCAATGCCAGTCGCTTGCCGATGGAAAGATTATTCATGGGCAGTCCTTGGCTCTTGATGGAGATCTTCCCAGGTTGGCTGGAAAGTGCTATGCACAACACTGATTGATTGGCAACAGCACCATGGCATTGCTCGCTGCCCCAGCGCAACGATTATGCAGTTATAGCCCAGGCAGGAGTCCTTGCTTGCGCGGCACTTTGGGGCGCGTTCTATCAGTCAGCGGTGAGCTGTGCTTTCTGCACAACACCCCGCCACTTGATCAACTCCTTGCTGACGGTTTGCGCCAACGCCTCGGGGCTGCTGCCCTCCACTTGAGCGCCATGGTCTTCAATGCGCTTCTTGACTTCATGGTCAGCCAGGGAGGTCAGTAGTGCCTTGTTGAGTCGCTCGACCAATGGGCGTGGAGTGCCAGCGGGCGCGAAAAGCGCGTACCACTGACTGACATCCACCCCTTTGATACCCAATTCTTCCAGCGTCGGTACCTCAGGCAAGAGAGGCGAGCGCTGAGTACCCGCCACGGCCAATGCTCGCAGCTTGCCCGTCTTGACGTAGGGGTAGGCAGAAAACAGGCTGGGAAACATCACCTGTGTCTGGCCAGCCATCGTGTCTGTCAAGGCCGGCGCGGAACCGCGATAGGGCACATGGGTCAATTTGGCGCCACTCTCCAGCTTGAAAATCTCCGCGGAAAAATGTGGCGCCGTCCCATTGCCGGCAGAGGCATAGTTGTACTTCTCGGGTGTGGCCTGGGACATCTTGATCAGCTCGGTCACTGAATGAGCTGGCACCTGAGGATTCATGACCATCAGCGTGGGAGAAGTGCACACCATGCCGATGGGCTCGAAACTCTTGATGGGGTCGTACCGAAGCTTTTGAAGGGATGGGTTCATCCCGTGGGTGGCGATGTAACCGAACAGGATGGTGTACCCATCGGGCGCAGCTCGGGCGACGAACTCCGACGCGATGGAGCCGTTGGCGCCGGCCTTGTTGTCCACAATGACCTGTTGACCTAGCAAGCTGCTCATCTTTTGCGCCACCACGCGGGCGATGGCATCGTTGCCTCCGCCCGCCGCAGTGGGCACGACCAATGTCAGCGGCCGGTCTGGAAACGCCGCGAACACTGGACAGCACCAAGCCAACATCAAACTGGTTGCCGCTGCCAACAGCGTGCGCGCGACCTGGCGACGTCCGACGGCGCTAGGTTCGTTGGAGGGGCGGAGCGTCGAGGCGTTGGCGATATTTGCTGAATTATGTTGAGAATGTTCTTGCATGGTTGTCTCCTGGTTGGCAATACGCGCGCCCACGAAAGGCGGCATGGGCTGTAAGCATTGAAAAGCGAAAAGCACGCCTGGGCACGCGGCTTCGGACATCACTGGGTGAGTAAGGCGCTGTCGGGCACGAACAAGGTGCCTTGAAGAATCTTTCGAGCCGTGCGGATCAGGGCTGCCTGCACCAGCGTGCACTGTCCTGCTTCCATGGCCAGTTCCACGTCGACATGGATGCGACCGGCCGGATGCTGCACTTCCACCCGTCTTACTCCGGCAGCTGCACGGGTGTTGGAATCAGACGCCACCGTACCCGGCAGCACCATGGCCGCTGCCACGCCAATCGCGCCCGTGACGGCATGGGAGCGATGGCAGCGCAGCGGGGTGAAGTAGCGTGACACGATGCTGCCCGGTTGCGCGCCGGGCGCCACGATCACGGGCTTGGGCAAAACGCTCTGAGACACATCGCCCATGCCCATGCGCTGCCCCGCCTCGCGCCGTACTGCTTCAAGCCGAAGCAGCAAGTCGGCGTTGGCGTCCAGTTGAGCGGGCGTTTCCGAGCCATGCAAACCCAGGTCCGCGGCGCGCACGAGCACCATGACCTGCGCGGCATCGATGCAGGTCACTTCCAGGCTCTGAATGATGTCGACGCGCTGACCGGTGGGAAACATCTGACCTGTGACAGCGCCCCAGGCGTCGAGGAAGTTCATCAGCACGGGGGCTGCTGTGCCTTGCACGCCGTCGATCTGTACATCGCCCTCGTAGCGCACATGACCGCCGGCCGTGCAGACCTGTAGATCAATGCGGGCGCCCGTGTTGACGTTGAAGACTCTGACCTTGGTGGTGGGCCCTTCGGAAGCGCCTACGAGTCCCTGCTCAATCGCGAAAGGGCCAACCCCCGCGAGCATGTTGCCGCAGTTGGGTTTGGTGTCCACGCGGGCTTCGTCCACGCTGACCTGGGCAAACAGGTAGTCGACATCGCAGTCTGCATGCGCTGAGCGCGAGACGATGGCCACCTTGCTGGTCAGTGAGTTTCCACCGCCCAGTCCGTCGACTTGTAGTTCGTGCGGCGAGCCCAAGGCCGCGATCAAGGTCTTGTCACGCGCGGCTATGTCTCTGGGTAGCCAGTCCGCCAAAAAGAAGGGGCCCCGCGAGGTGCCGCCACGCATCAATACGCAAGGAAGTATGAAGCTCATGAGTGGTGATGCTGCGTTACCTCGTCATTTCTGTGAATTGCATTGTTGGCAATCATTGATGCGTAATGCACAATAAATCAAAGCACTCATTGCCAGCCCCCGCCTTGGCTTGAATCTAGGTTCTTTCAATGAACAAGAAATTCGATCTCGCAGATGTGCAGGCTTTCGCCGCAGTTGCCGAATTGCAGAGCTTCCGCGCCGCTGCGGAGGCTATTCATTTGTCACAGCCTGCATTCAGTCGCCGCATTGAAAAGCTGGAGGACGCCCTGGGCGTGAAGTTGCTGGATCGCACCACGCGTCGCGTTACCTTGACGGCCGTGGGCCGTGACTTCGCTCGCAAGACCCGGGCTTGGTTGGATGAGTTGGACGGCATGCTCATGGGCTTGGGTGACGTGGCAGCCAGGCGCATGGGCGAAGTGACGATCGCTTGTGTTCCCTCAGCCGTCTATTACTTCCTGCCTCAGGTGGTCAAGCGCTACCACGAGCGTTTTCCGAAGATTCGCGTGAAGGTGCATGACGCGAGCGCCAACGACGTGCTCGTGGCCGTGGCGCAAGGTGACGCCGACTTTGGCCTGAACTTCATCGGTAGCCAGGAGGCGGAAATTGAATTCAAACCGGTGCTGGCCGAACGCTTCGTCGCCGCTTGCCGACGCGACCATGTGCTGGCGCGGCGCAAGAAAGTGACTTGGGCCGAGCTGGGCCAACACGATTTCATGTCCGTCGGCAAGACCTCAGGTAATCGTCTGTTGATGGACCTCGCGCTGGCCAATGTGCCCGACCGTCCTCAGTGCCTGTACGAGGCCAAGCATGTCACCACCCAGCTGGGACTGGTGGAGGCGGGCTTGGGCGTGGCGGCGGTGCCGAGTCTGGCCATGCCTGGCAAGGACCACCTCACGCTGGTGAGCATTCCTTTGGTGGAGCCCATCGTCACCCGACAGATGGGGCTGATCAAGCGCCGTGGCAAAAGCCTATCGCCCGCCGCGCAGCAGCTCTATGACTTGCTGGTGGCCACGCGCTCTGCACGTCCTCGCCGGGCGGAAGGCACATGAAAAAATCAAAGCCGGGGAGTCGACGTGCATGCCAGTAGCGACCGCAAGGGGTGAACGGTAGTGTGGACTGCGGATCAGCGCTTAGCTGCTGAGTAGAGCATAGGTACAAATCGTTGGCATCTTCATGAGCTCCAGACGCTCTCCTGTGGGGCAACGCCAAATCCCCAGCGCGGCAGGTTCTGGTAAGCCTAGGGATAATCCCGGTCATCATGGACAAGTCGATTCGCGGTCAGCGCGTGGTGGTGGGTTTGAGCGGGGGCGTGGATTCCGCGGTCAGCGCGTACCTGCTGAAGAAACAGGGTTACGACGTGGTGGGCATCTTCATGAAGAACTGGGAAGATGACGATGACAACGAGTACTGTTCTTCCAACGTCGACTTTGTCGACGCTGCGGCCGTGGCCGACGTGATCGGTATTGAGATCGAGCACGTCAACTTCGCCGCCGAGTACAAGGACCGCGTCTTTGCCGAGTTCTTGCGCGAATACCAAGCCGGCCGCACGCCCAACCCGGACGTGCTGTGCAACGCAGAAATTAAATTCAAGGCCTTCCTGGACCACGCCATGCGCTTGGGCGCCGAGAAGATAGCCACCGGCCATTACGCGCGTGTGCGACTCAACGAGAAAACAGGCAAGCACGAACTGCTCAAGGGCCTGGACCCGTCCAAGGACCAGAGCTATTTCCTACACCGCCTGAACCAGGCGCAACTGAGCAAGACCATGTTCCCGGTGGGCGAGTTGCACAAGACCGAGGTGCGGCGCATCGCCGAAGCAATCGGCCTGCCGAATGCGAAGAAAAAGGATTCCACGGGCATCTGTTTCATTGGTGAGCGCCCGTTTCGTGAATTTCTCAATCGCTACATTCAGAAGGAGCCCGGGCCGATCAAGGACGGTACGCCCCTGCCGGGCAGCCCCGATTACGAACGCGCCCATGGGCGCGTGATTGGCAAGCACGTGGGTCTGAGCTTCTACACCTTGGGTCAGCGTCAGGGCCTGGGCATCGGTGGCGTCAAGGACAAGGGCGCGCAAAAGGGCGGCGGCGAACATGCGCCCTGGTTCGTCGCGCGCAAGGACATGGACAAGAATCAGCTCTGGGTGGTGCAGGGACATGATCACCCGCTGCTGCAAAGCCACGGCCTGCACGCCTTGGACACCAGCTGGATCGCGGGTGAGCCGCCCGCGCCGGGTGGCCTGCATGCCAAGGCACGCTACCGTCAGGCGGATGCGGCGTGCACGCTCGACCGAGTTGATGAATCCGGCTTCAGCCTGCGTTTCCCTGAGGCTCAGTGGGCAGTGACCCCAGGGCAAAGCGCGGTGCTGTACAAGGGAGACGTCTGCTTGGGTGGGGGCATCATCGATGCCGCGCAAACCGCCTAGAGCGGGACCATCTAGGGCTCAGACGCCCCAGACCACGTCCTTGCCCGCGGCCTGGCTGCGGCGCAGCATGTCGATGAAGGGCGTGGCCCTCTGGCGTAGGCTCACCGCCTCCTCGTTTTCGCCGCCACGGGCGTTGTCAGCTTGCGCCTGCGCTGCTACCTCTGCCGCTTCCCGCTCTTCCTGCGCGATCGCGGCTTCCAGGGCTGCGATGGCGCCCCCCATATCGGCCGTCTGCAGGATGCCCCGGCGGTCTTCACCGTACTTGCCGATGATTTCCAGAATGCGGCGACCTTGCGGTTCCAGCATCAACAGGTCGGAAGCCGCACGGGACTGGAATTTGTAGAGCATGGTGCAGGGCCTGTAAATTGGCACGACCCGCAGCGGGTGTGCAGTTGCTGAGTTCAGCTCAGGGAGTCAATCAGGTCGATGTATTCCTGCATGGCCACATCGGCGCTCTTGCCCTTGTGTGCGTTCCAGGCATCCCATTTGGCGCGTGCCACCATGTCGGTGAAGCTGGGGCGCGAACCGGTCGCATCGCCCTCGATGGCTTGTTTGTAGAGCGAGTAGATCTTCAGAAGGGTGGCGTTGTCGGGGCGCTCGTCCAGTTCCTTGGATCGTGCGACGGCGGCTTCAAATTGCTTTTTCAGATCGCTCATGGCGGGGTTCCATGTTCAGGGGTGGGTGTTCCCGACGCACAGTGGCTTCAGGCTGGTAAGAGCGGAGCAGATGCTTGAGCAAGGTCTGTTGCGCTGCAACCAGATAGGGTAACAGCAAAGCCAGGGACTGGGCGGCCGCGCGCAACACGGCGTTCTGCAGTTGTTCGGGTTCCAGTGCTCGGCGGGGGTCGAGGGCATAGTCATGGCTCAGCCCAAGGCTCAGCAGCACACCCTGGGTGGTGGCCAGCTGGTCAAGTTGGGCCGCGAAGTCCCGTGCCGCGTCGGGCCCGTCGGCCTGCATGCCCGGCTCCAAGGCGCCATGTGCATGCAGGCTATCGAGCAACTGGCGCAAGGCGGCAGCCTGTGCGAGCAGCAGCCTACGCATCCCTTGCTCCACATGCCGGTTGCGCTGCAACAACAGGCTGAGGTCTCGGTAGAGAAAGCGGTAGTCCCAGATCCGTTCCGCGAGACTGTGGGTGAAGAACCAAGCGTCCTCTGCGTCGCGCGCTTGCGAGGCTGCGGTGAGCAGGGGTGTCAAGGCGTCCAGATGGCGGTCGAACAGGGCATTGACCAAGCCATCCTTGCTGGGCTGGTGGTAGTGCAGATTGCCCGCGCTGATGCCCATCTCGGCCGCGATTTGCCCGGTGGACACCTGCGGTTCGCCATAGCGGTTGAACAGCGCCAGCGCCGTCTCCAGGATGCGCTCGGCCGTGCGGCGCGGAGCTTTGCGGGTCATCGCGGTGGTGGTCCGCGTTCAGCGGGCCTTCTTCACGGCAATCTTGCGGGCGGGCGTTTTGCGTGCAGGAGTTTTGGCTGCGGCCTTGGTTTTCTTGCCCAGGGCGGTCTTGGTTGCCTGGGCCTCACGCGCGGGATGGCGTTTGCCCTTGGAGGTAAGTTCGGCTTCCAGGCGCGCAATGCGGTCTTTCAGCGCCTGCAATTCCTGCGCCGTGGGCAGGCCCAAGCGCTGCAGGGTGCGTGCCACGCGTTCCTCGAAAAGGCCTTCCAACTTGCTCCATTGCTGGCCCAGGTTGTCGCTCAATTTCTCGGTGACGTTGTCTCCAAGCTTCTGGTTGAAGGCCGCCTGGGCTTTTTCCGCCACCGAGCCCGCCATGGCCTGGGTGCGGCGCTGCATGGCCAGTCCCTCCTGCACCAGCGCGTCCAGCACTTGGCTCCCTTGAGCTTGGGCTCGAGTCAGAGCGTCCAGACCGCCTTGCCAAATCTGGCGGGCAGCTTCGTCGAAATCAGGGTGTATTTTCATGATGTCTCCTCCGCGGGTATGCACTGTAAGGTTTCGGAGAGGGACACGCCATAGGGGCTGCGATAATCCGGCCGGTAAAAAAACCGAGGGATGGCTGGAATGATTTTGGTAACAGGTGGGGCGGGCTTCATAGGCTCCAATTTCGTGCTGGACTGGTTGGGAACTGACCACGGGTATCGCGACGAGCCGGTGCTCAACTTGGACAAGCTCACCTACGCGGGCAACCTGGAAAATCTTGCTTCCCTACAGGGCGATGAGCGGCATGTGTTTGTGCAGGGCGACATCGGCGATAGCGTCTTGCTGGCCCGCCTGTTGGCCGAGCGCCGACCGCGAGCCATCATCAACTTCGCCGCCGAGTCCCATGTGGACCGCTCCATCCACGGTCCCGAGGATTTCATCCAGACCAACATCGTTGGCACCTTTCGCCTGTTGGAGGCGGTTCGGGCTTATTGGAATGGCCTGGACGGTCCCGCCCGATCGACCTTTCGCTTCCTCCATGTCTCCACCGACGAGGTCTATGGTTCCTTGGCGGCGCAAGACCCGGCCTTCACCGAGGCTCACCGGTACGAACCCAACAGCCCTTATTCCGCCAGCAAGGCCTCGAGCGACCACCTGGTGCGTGCCTACCACCACACCTATGGCCTGCCGGCGCTCACGACCAACTGCTCCAACAACTACGGCCCTTACCACTTTCCCGAGAAGTTGATCCCGCTGATGATCGTCAATGCCCTGGCCGGTAAGCCGCTGCCGGTCTACGGCGATGGCATGCAGGTGCGCGACTGGCTGTATGTGAAGGATCATTGCAGCGCAATCCGCGAGGTGCTGGCCCGTGGCCGGGTTGGTGAGACTTACAACGTCGGTGGTTGGAACGAAAAGGCCAATATCGACATTGTGAAAACCCTCTGCAGTCTTTTGGATGGGTTGCGCCCGCGCGGTGACGGCAAGAGCTATGTGGAGCAAATTACCTACGTCAAAGATCGGCCGGGCCATGACCGGCGTTACGCAATTGACGCTCGTAAGCTGGAGCGGGAACTGGGTTGGAAGCCTGCCGAGACGTTTGAGACAGGGATCTTGAAGACTGTCCAGTGGTATCTGCAGAACCCCGAATGGGTGGCCCATGTGCAATCTGGTGCCTATCGGGACTGGGTGCAAAAGCAGTACGCCTGAGCGCAAGGGATGCCAGGCGCATGAAGATTCTTCTCTTTGGCAAGAACGGGCAGGTGGGTTGGGAGCTGATGCGCAGCCTCGCCCCGCTGGGCGATGTGGTGGCGCTGGATCGCGCTGGGGCGGATGGTCTGACTGGTGATCTGAGTGATCTTGAGGGGCTGGATCGCACCGCGCGCGCAATACAACCGCAGGTGATTGTCAATGCCGCCGCCTACACCGCCGTGGACCGAGCCGAAACTGACGCAGCCGCCGCGCGCCGCGTCAATGCGGAGGCGCCGGGGGTACTGGCTCGCATAGCCGCGCAACGGGGCGCGCTGCTGGTGCACTACAGCACGGATTACGTGTTCGACGGCAGCGGCGAGCGACCCTGGCGTGAGGACGATACCGCCTCGCCGCTCAGCGTCTATGGACGGACCAAGTTGGAGGGTGAGCAAGCCATACAGGCCAGCGGTTGTCGCCATCTTATCTTCCGTACCAGTTGGGTATACGCCGCACGTGGTGGCAACTTCGCTAAGACCATGTTGCGCTTGGCTGCGGAGCGCGAGGAACTTAAGGTCATTAGCGATCAGATCGGTGCACCAACTGGAGCTGATCTGATTGCAGACGTTACGGCGCATGCCGCTTACCAGGTGATGCATCTTGAAGCTTCTGTGAATACCTTGGGCGTTCATCATCTAACCGCTGCCGGTGCGACCAGTTGGTTCGAATACGCGCGCTTCGTGCTGTCGCATGCGCAGGCACATGGGCTCGTGCAGAAGGTTGGGCCTCATCAAGTGCAGCCCATTCCAAGCGCTGCCTACTCCACGGCCGCGCAGCGCCCCTTGAATTCGCGCTTGGATTGCACGCGTCTCCAAGAAGCATTTAATTTGAAGCTGCCGTCTTGGCAGACCGGTGTGAGACGCATGCTTGAAGAAATACTTGTGGAAGAGAAATCGAGATGAATGCTCAGCGTAAAGGCATCGTTCTTGCTGGTGGTTCTGGAACACGTTTGCACCCGGCGACGCTCGCTATCAGCAAGCAGTTGCTGCCGGTTTATGACAAACCCATGGTTTATTACCCGTTGACCACTCTGATGCTCGCGGGTATCCGTGACATTCTGCTGATCAGCACTCCGCAGGACACACCACGTTTCACACAGTTACTGGGTGATGGAAGCCAGTGGGGCTTGAATCTGCAATACGCTGTACAGCCGAGTCCGGATGGGCTGGCGCAGGCTTTTCTGATCGGTGAAGGGTTTATTGCTAATCAACCGAGTGCCCTTGTACTTGGTGACAACATTTTCCATGGGCATGATTTTCAGTCATTGTTGAGCAAGGCTACGGAGCGGGCTAGCGGTGCAACTGTCTTTGCATACCATGTGCATGACCCAGAGCGGTATGGCGTCGCAGAGTTTGATGCGAAGGGGAAAGTGCTTTCGCTTGAGGAAAAGCCTAGAGAGCCGAAAAGCAATTTCGCGGTCACAGGGCTTTATTTTTATGACGATCAAGTTGTCAGTTTGGCGAAAAAGCTCAAGCCATCGGCACGCGGTGAGCTGGAAATCACAGACTTAAATCGCCTGTACTTGGAGCAAGGACAGTTGAGCGTCGAGCTGATGGGGCGTGGCTATGCATGGTTGGACACAGGGACCCACGACAGTCTTTTAGAGGCCAGCCAGTTTATTGCCACTTTGGAGCACCGTCAGGGCTTGAAGGTGGCTTGCCCTGAAGAGATTGCTTGGAGGCATGGTTGGATTGATGCTCGGCAACTGGAAGTACTAGCCCGGCCGCTGGCGAAGAATGGATATGGCCAATATCTACTGCGATTGCTTAGAGAAGGAAAGCAATGAAAGTCATACCCACAGATCTACCAGAAGTATTGATTCTTGAGCCAAGGGTATTCGGTGATGCGCGTGGTTTTTTCTTTGAAAGCTTTAATCAGCGCAATTTCGAGGAACTGACAGGTACTAAATACAACTTCGTACAAGACAATCACAGTCGCAGCGCAAAAGGAGTTCTACGCGGTTTGCATTATCAACTCAAGCAGCCCCAAGGGAAATTGGTGCGCGTGGTTCGTGGCTGCGTATATGACGTTGCGGTGGATTTGCGAAAAAGCTCACCAAATTTTGGGAAATGGGTTGGCGTGGAGTTGAGTGAAACAAATCAGCGCCAGCTCTGGGTTCCACCTGGTTTCGGTCACGGCTTTCTGGTGACCAGTGATTCAGCAGACTTTTTATATAAAACTACAGATTACTACGCGCCTGAGCAAGAGCGCTGTGTGATCTGGAACGATCCTCAGATCGGCCTCAGATGGCCCACAGATGTTGTTCAGCCATTACTGTCTGAGAAGGATCGCAACGGAGCTTTGCTGGCTTTCGCAGAGGTATACGAATGAGCCTGGGCAGCAAGCCAGTGCGTATTGGCTGGAAGGTCTCCTTGTTGTCCATGGGGATAGCTAGCGTCAGGTATCGCGCACTACTGCCGATGTTGGCGCTGGAGTCTCAAGGGATTCGGTCAAAGATCTTCCGATCGGCTTGGGAGCGGCACTTGGACGGCCTGGATGTGCTGGTGATCGTCAAGAGTTTGACTCTAGATGATCTGCATTTGGCACAACAGGCGGTGCGCAAAGGCATTCGCGTTGTTTTCGATTTATGCGACAACATTTTCATTGACGCTGGCTACGGTGGCTTTGGCAAAGCTGCGCCCGCGCGGGTTTTCAATGTTATTGCTGCCCAAGCAGATGCCATCGTAGTCACCACGGAGCCACTGGCTGCGCTTGTCCGTGAACGTGCGCCTGGTGTTCCGGTGGTCGTTATACCTGATGGCATTGATCTTCCGGTCTTGTCCAGGGGCATGCACGATCTGCTGGAAAAGGCTAAAGCAATCGAGAAAATGCATCGCATGGACTTGTTGCGAGGATGGCTGCGCAACCGCGCACGCAAACTTATTGAGCGCGTTCGCGAGCGCGGGTTTCGAGCGTTCGCCCCATACGTTGTGTTAACGGCGTATTACGGATGGCGTATGTTGCGGCAATCGCTGGACGCGACATCTGCGTTTGTTTTGCGTCGACGCATCGGGCGAGCACACCCTGCCACGCCCGCTCCTCAAACCAGCAAGGTGATTTTGTGGTTCGGCAATCATGGGGCGCCGTACGCGCGATTTGGGATGCTGGACTTGCTGGAGATACGGGAGGCACTAGAGGCGGTTGCCCAAACGTACGATGTTCAGCTTGTGGTGATCAGTAATCATCGCAAGAAGTATGAAGAGTCCATCAGGCCGATCCGGATTCCATCTCACTACATTGAGTGGTCGCCAAGCTTGGTTCAGGAGTGGTTGGGTCGGGCAGATGTGGTTGTGGTACCGAACACCCTTGATTCTTTCAGTCTGTGTAAGTCAGCCAATCGCACTGTGTTGGCCGTGTCTATGGGGGTGCCTGTAGTCGCGACGCCCACGCCAGCATTGGAACAGTTGGCTCCCTATATCCATACTGGAAGCGCTGAGCAAGGCTTGCGCCGGTATTTGAGCGATAGAGACGCAGGTAGGCGGGATGCCCAGGCGGCCTTTGCGTTGGCTCAAAAGTGTTTTGGTCAGGTGGCACTTGCGGGCGCGTGGAAGTCAGTGATATCTCAGGTTTCCTCTTTGTCCCGCATGGTCGAGACGATGCCCGTCTATATTGTGGTGCTGAATCTAGTGCAGGATATGGATTTGGCGTTGCCCGTGCTCGATGTTTGGCAGCGGAAAGGCGTCCCGGTTCAGGTGTGGTGCAGTATTTCTCTGCCTTGCATTTCGCCTCGGGTGTTGAGCGCTCTGCGCAAGCGTGGCATCCCGTTTCGTTTGATACCGGACAATATTGACGCGACATACGTTGATTTTCCTTCTAGCGCCAAGGCGCTACTGACCATCACAGAGACCGATCTTTCCCCACATCGGTTCTCTCGCCGATTGACGATTGCAGCATTGGAGCGTGGTCTGGTCGTGGCGACGATGCAGCACGGCTTTGAGAACGTTGGTTTGACCTATGACGACGCGGTTCACCCCATACAGCGCGTTTCCATAAAAGCGCAGCGCATCTACATCTGGGGTGATCGAGATACGTTGCACCCTCGAGTAAGCGAAGACGTGCGAGCGCGCTGCATCTCGGTAGGGTGTGTGAAACCCGCCTTTGTGGAGCCGGCTGATCTGCGGCAGCTTTTGCCACAAGATCGTCCAATTGTTGGCGTTTTCGAGAACTTACACTGGCATCGATACGATGATGCCTACCGGCATGCTTTCCTGGATGCCGTCAATTTAGCTGCGCAAACCTTTCCCGATGTCACTTTCCTGGTGAAGCCTCACCATGCTGGGTTGTGGCTTACGCGGCGTCATACAGGACAACTGCCGACGTCTGTCAATATAGTGATAGCCGATCCAGATTTGACAGCTTGGGAGCAGTACACCGCACAAAGTCTTCTTGGTAATTTGAGAGCTGTCATCACCAGTCCTTCCACTGTTGCGCTGGACGCAGCTCGACAAAGGTTGCCTGTTGCTGTCTTTGCTGGAAACCTTAATCTCTCGAATTACGCGCCTCTTCCCTCTCTGGAGACTGCAGATGATGCAGCGGCTTTTATCCGGGCAGTGTTTGATGATGCGTTGCGCATCCCACTGATCGAAGCCTCCTCCTCCTTCACGCGACGTGTCCTGGTTGAGGGTGATGGCGCGGAACATATCGTCGCGGATCTTGCCGCGGCAGTGCAAAAGTAAATTTATCCATGCCTGACAACAATATCTTCATCACTGGCGGCGCCGGATTTATAGGTACTCGGTTAGCCAAGGCTTTGACCCAGAAGAACCCCGGCATTCGCATCTGGGTTCTCGACAATTTGCATCCCCAGGTCCACGGGCCGGACGCGCAGGCGCCTCGTCTGGGCGAGCACGTGACTTTTTTACGCGGAGACGTGTCGAATCCTGAAGATATTCATAGGGCTATGCGTGCGGCGCAACCGGCTGTGGTTTACCACCTTGCAGCCGAGACGGGCACTGGGCAATCCTATGATGAACCTGCGCGTTACAGCAGTGTCAATGTCATGGGAACTGCGCATTTGGTCGAGGCCGTGCGTCAATCCGGAACCGTACAACGAGTTGTGTTGTCTGCTTCGCGGGCCGTTTACGGTGAGGGAGCCTACAGAGATCAACGAGGCAATATCTGCGTTGGCTTGCCCCGCGAGGCGGCTGACATGGCGGATGGACGCTTCGACGTGCCATTACCAGCTGGGTTCCTAGGTCCTGGTTCTCCTGCGCCCAGTCGCGCGGGCATGGCGCTCGCACCAGCATCTGTGTATGCGTCAACGAAACTAATGCAGGAGTACTTGCTGACGCAGGCTGGAGAGGGCGCGACCTGGAGAGCAACCATGTTGCGATTCCAAAATGTTTATGGGGATGGGCAGTCCTTGCGCAATCCGTATACGGGCGTTTTATCCATTTTTGCGCAGCAGTTGATCCAAGGCAAAGAGCTCGCCATTTTTGAGGATGGTGACATTGCGCGTGATTTTGTTTATGTCGATGATGTTGTTGATGCGCTGGTGCGCGCGGGTGACAAACAACTTCCGCATGGCACGGTGCTGGACATCGGCATGGGGAAGGCTGTTTCCATCCTCGGGGTTGCCAAGCTGTTGATGAAGGCTTTGGGTCGCTCCGAAGACGCGTACCGCATCACAGGCGCCTTCCGTGTGGGAGACATTCGGCACGCCTGCGCCGATATCACGGCCGCAGGCGAGTTGCTCGACTGGAAACCTCGTGTCAGTGTCGAAGAGGGCATCGCGCGCTTAGCTCGCTGGGCGCAGGTGCAATTCAAAAATCCTTGAATGATGCAAAGAGGTTGTCTCATGAAGCACAACGACCCCATCCGTGTTTTTGTCGGTGCCGATCGCTCGCAGCAATTGGCTGTCCCGGTGCTGGAATACTCCATCAAGCGGCATACGACTGCCCATGTGGAGGTGATTCCCATGCTGGATTTGCCAGTTCCAGTGCCGCAAGACCCGCGCAACGGACAGCGAACGGGTTTCTCATTTAGCCGTTTCTGTATTCCTAAGCTCGCTGGATATAAGGGTCGGGCAATCTACTTG
Organism: Hylemonella sp. W303a; assembly: GCF_046452315.1. NCBI lineage: Bacteria > Pseudomonadati > Pseudomonadota > Betaproteobacteria > Burkholderiales > Comamonadaceae > Hylemonella > Hylemonella sp. W303a. The sequence continues at coordinate 222,662 of NZ_JBKFDG010000001.1, forward strand.
GATGCCGACATGCTGGTGTTCAGCGACATCCGGGAGCTCTGGAACATTCCCTTCGATGGTGCCAAGGTCATCATCCAGCAGGAAGTGAAGTTTGAGGAACAGACAACTGCAAAGGTCGGGGCACCAAAAAAACGCAAGAAGCAATGCGCGGTGATGCTGCTGGATTGCGAGCGACTGGATTGGGACATCGATGGCATCGTGGCTGGTATGGACCGCGGTGCGTATGACTACGAGCAGTTGATGTACGACATGTGCGTTCTGCGCGAGGATGAAATCAAATATGGTGTGCCGTTTGAGTGGAATAGCTTGGAACACTGGGATCCGACCACGCGGTTGTTGCATTACACGGACGTATACACCCAACCCTGGACAGCGGTGGGAAATCCCCTGGGGTATCTCTGGTTCGATGAAGTGCGGCGCATGATGAACGAAGGTGTACTGGATGCGGCCACGCTGCAAAAGGAAATTGACCTGGGTTACTTTCGTCCTTCCCTCATGAGGGACATTCAATGGGCACATCGTGTTCCCAAGTTATTTCGTGGCCTATGGGATCGACGTAATGCAGCGGCCGACAGGTTGGCAGGTTATGTCCCACACAAGGATGTTTACGAAGCCAAGCGTGCGCGACAAAAAGCCATTGCGGATTACGAGGCAGCTCAGAAATTGAAGTTGGGGTCGACGACACAGGGAGTCGGGAGTTGAACTCTTTTCTGCGGCGTTGGTTGGCATATTGGAATCGCGGAGGGGATCCAACGAAGACTGGAATGACTGCCGATATGCCGCTGCACGGGCGTCGTTTGTTGGTCCTGACCGAGTATTTCAATGCGACCTACTACATCAGCTTTGATGCTCCGCTACGAGCCTTACATGAAAAAGGGGAGGTGAGTTTTCGAGCCTATGATCAGCAGGCAGTTGCCGATGGTGGCCCGGGTTGCTGGCGAGCCTGGATCGATGCATTCAAACCCGAGGTGGTTTTCCTTACTCGATATGGACGTAGCGACGGCGTTGACATCATCCGTGATTGCCATGCGCGGCGAATTCCTGTCGTCTATCACATTGATGACAATCTGCTGGATTTGCCGCCGTCGTTGGGCGTGGAGATTCTCCAGCGTCAGGGTGCCGCTGTCCAGGCGCGCACCTTGATGATGCAGCAATGCGACCTGATCTACGCATCGACCGCTGTGTTGGCGGACGTACTGAAGGCGCGCTTTCCTGACAAACCCCTGTTCCAGGGAATCTACGCCGCGGCATTCGACGTCGCGATTCCTCCAAGATCGCCAGATGCGCCCTTGACAATTGGCTACATGGGCTCCAAGGGGCACAAGGAAGACCTGGCTCTCGTCGTGCCTGCTTTGGTGACGCTGATGGAAGAGCGCCCGCAGCTGCGGTTTGAAACTTTCGGCACGATCGAAATGCCGATCGAGTTACGCCGCTTTGGCGACCGTGTGAGACATCACACTGTACAAAAAAAATACTACGAATTCCTGAAGACTATGGCGGGCTTGGGTTGGGCCATAGGCCTGGCACCCCTGGTGGATGAGCCCTTCAATCAATGCAAGGCGCCGACCAAGTTCATCGAATACACCTGCTGTGGTATTCCGGTTATTGCGTCGGATGTGATTGTTTATCGTCGGGCAATTGCGAATGAGGCCGGAGTTTTGGCGGGTGCGGGTGATTGGCGGGGCTTGCTGGAGGCGTTGCTGGATGATCCGGGGCGACGCAGCAATCTGCTGCGTGCTGCACGTGTGCATTGTGACAATTTCTTTTCAGCGCAATGCTTGCAAGATCAAGTGCTTGAAGTTGTGGCGCGGGTTGGCCGCACCTAAGTTGTTCATGCCGGACGCTGGTGGAAACTATGATTTCTTGAGCCTATAGAGTTCGTTACGAGATTTAAATTTGATTCACAAGGAGATGAGACATGGATGTTGCAACGATTAAAGCCCAACTGCAGAAGTTGTCGCCTGAAACACCTTGGGCCCATTTGATGGAGTTTGCGCCCGGTGTATTCAGTGTCACACCAGATAACGAGCAGTTTTACAAAAAGGCAACTGGACTAAGCTTGGTAGGGGAATTGCTCTTGAGCGTTGCTGAAATGCAGGTTCATGGGCACTCCTTGGCGGGAAAGCGGGTGCTTGATCTTGCGTGTGGAGAGGGTGGGCATTCAGTGCAATTTGCCAAGAAGGGTGCCAAGGTGACAGGCGTAGAGGGACGAGCCTTATATGTAGATAGGGCGCGTTTTGCAGCTGAAGCAATGGGGCAGTCCGACATTCGCATCATTCAGGGCGATGTTCGTAGACTGCCAACCGAAATCGGCACTTTCGACATCACGGTGTTTTCAGGGATTCTTCATCATCTGGGGCAAGATGATTTTGATGGAATGGTGCAAGAGCTTGCGCGCGTTACGCAGGATATCTTGCTTGTTTACACGCATATCAGCACTGCGGATTCCATCAAAAACCATCGGCTTCAAGGTCCAGTAAAGACTGCCGCTGGTCGCGAGGGGTACTTATTTCGTGAGCACAAAGACGATGCAACTGCCAAGCAGCGTGAACAGCAAGTTCGCGCGTCGTTGGACAACACATTTTCCTTCTGGGCCAAAGAGGAGTCATTGATCGACGCCTTGCGCTCGGCCGGTTTCAAGTTGATTCTGAAGGTCGTTACCCCGCATGTATTTGGTTGGGAGGGCGCTTCTTACCGGCCAATCCTGGTTTGCAAGAAAGCCTGATTCTCCCGAATCTCCATGCTTTTCAACTCTTTTGTTTTCATTGGAATATTCCTGCCGCTGACACTCCTTGCTTTCTGGTCTGCAAAGCAAGATGGGCTGCGACGTGGAGTATTGTTGGCAAGCAGTCTCTTTTTCTATGGCTACTGGTACTGGCCATACTTGGCGCTGCTTGTCGGTTTGGTCGGTATCGCTTGGTTGGCGGGTTTGTGGGCTGAGCGCACGACTTCGACTCTTCCAGTCTGGTTTGCGTCAGTCACTCTGCTGGGAATACTTGGGTACTTCAAATACGCTGGTTTTTTTGCTGAGTTGGCGGTTGATCTAGGTGCGGCGGAATCGGATTCGAGACGCGTGGCCCAGCTGGCATTGCCAATAGGCATCAGTTTCATAGTTTTTCAAGCGCTGGGCTACGTGGTAGACGTCTACCGACGCGATTTCTCGGCGGAGCGACGTTTCTCGGTGATGTTGCTCTTCAAGGCGTTTTTCCCCCAATTGATTGCAGGCCCCATCTGCCGCGCGCATGAGTTGATTCCGCAACTCAAGGGGCGCTTTGTTTTTTCTGCGGATAGATTTTTCTCTGGGCTGGCGATTTTTGCCGTGGGTCTTTTGCTGAAGGAGTTCTTCGCTGATGGCTTAGCCCCCATGGTGGACAAGCTCTTCGCTGCGGAAAGAATGTCATGGACCGCGATAGAAGCGTGGACAGCCGCATTGGGATTTGGTGCGCAGATCTATGCAGATTTTTGGGCGTATTCAACAATGGCCTTGGGGCTGGCCCGCATGTTCGGTGTTTCCATCCCGGTAAATTTTCTGCTTCCATACTTTTCAACTTCTCTGCGGGAATTTTGGCGGCGCTGGCACATCACGCTGTCGCAATGGCTGCGTGACTACCTTTACAAGCCCTTGGGCGGTTCCAGGAATGGTCATTTCAGAACAGTGTTTGCCTTGATGGCCACCATGCTACTGGGGGGGCTCTGGCATGGTGCCAATTACACGTTCATTGCTTGGGGCGGGTTGCACGGCTTGGTGCTGGTCATCGAACACCTCTTGCGAAAATCCCCTGTCGGGGAAGAAGGTCGTCTTGAGCGTCTCCTCGGATGGGCTTATGTTTTTGTCATCGTGATGGTGTCTTGGGTCTTTTTCCGTGCGCAAGACATTCCGCAAGCCGCATCCATCGTGCAATCGATGTTTCACGGAAAAATCGGTGTTCTCAGCACAGAGGTCGTGCCGATCTTGGCCTTCTCAGGTTGCTTGTTTGTCTTGCAGTGGCCAATTGAGTGCCTGCTGGAAAAATTGCGCGCAGAGCGTCTAGGTTCGAGCGTGGCGCTCGGTGTGGCGTTCTGGGGGGGCGTGGGCGCTGTGGTGTTGGGAGCGCCTGCGGCCGTGCCTTTTATCTACTTTCAATTTTGAGCAATGTTGCGGCGACTCCTCCTGAGCTTGATCCTGTGTGTGGCTGCATTGGCGGCTATCGAAATTTGTCTGCGAGCCTATCTTTTTGACCATGTCTCTTATTCAAATAGCGCCAGTATCGACGCGCAACTGCGGTCGCGTAAACAGGAAGCAGGATGGACGCATCTTTTCGTTGGTGATAGCGAGGTTCGCTGGGGCATTGACCCAGCTGCGATGGACCAAGGGTTGCTTGAGGGTGGCCTGACAGCGCGTTCGTTTAACCATGCGTTTGATGGATTTGGAGCGACGTGGTGGTTAAAACTGCTCCCGCAGGTGCTGGCGGATCCCTCATTGGCCGAAGTAAAGACGGTGGTGGTCGGGATACAGCTCATAGACATCCATCGGGTCATGTCGGATACGGTGCAGAACTGTGGCGCTTTGCAAAAGCCCGTTCTGACCTCTCCGTTTGCAGTCGATCTGGGGCTTGATGGGCTCTGCAATTCGCGTTCCTGGGATGCACAGTTGGGGCGAGACCTGTTCAATTGGCTATGGATCGTGCGCTATGCGCCAGCGGTTCGAAGCGCTGTCTTGCCTAAAGCCTTCACTCCCCCGGTGGGCCTAGCATTCAACTCTCGCAGCATGGGGCCTCCTTACCGCGGGTTTCAACCTCACCATCCGATTGAGTATGACAAGTCGGACTATGCGAAAGAATTGGAGCGTTGGAGAGCACAGTATGTGCCTGAGAGGGATTTTAGGCCGATGCCCAAAAATGCCTGGCGGTCGCTTGCTGATCAGGGCGGCTTTTTTGACGAGCTTCAGAGGGTGGTGGGAGCTTCGGGGAGGCGTTTGGCCTTGTTTGCCTTGCCGACCAATCCAGTCGTCATTGACACTTTTCAGCGTCGCGCGGACTATCTGGCGAACTCGCGGGTACTCGCGGAATGGGCAGCGAAGCACGACGTGACTTACGTTGATCTGGGCATTCAGGATCGACCGGATGCCATGCAGTTCTTCAGTGACATGCGGCATCTCAGCGGCATCGGCGCCGCCGATTTTTCGCGCCGTTTGGGCCGTTTCTTGGCGCAATCTCAAGGCGGGAAACAGCAAAGTGGGATGGAATGAATATCCTCGAGCTCATTGCAAAAAACGATCCTAACGTGCAGTTGCAAGTATGGAATGATGCGAAGGATAGTTGGCAGCCGCATCCCAATGCGAAATCGTGTATTTCAGCAATTCGGCGGTTGACGCTAATGCGTCGCGCACTGTTGCCCAAAATCGGCATGAGTACAGTGTGGGGCTTGGTGCTTCGTCCCGGCATGCGCGTACTTGTTAGACGGGCCAGCCGGTACTGGCCGGACTATGCAGGGGGGCACGGCAGCTTTCAGCTATGCAAAACGAATTTTGCGTCTGTCAGAGCGTCTTTAGCCTGGCGAGCGGGTGAGGAGCAGCCGCAGACGAATGTCACGGAATGGTCCGGAGGGAAGCTTGAAAAGGTGGCGGTGCAGCCGGCTCCCACGATAGACATGGATCTTGTGATTACTGTCCCACCTCGACAGTGGCCTGCAAAACTTTTTCTAGGCGTGCATCGCTTGCTCGATCGCAACGATTTGTATAAGCACTGCAAGGGGCGTGGCGTTGAGATTGGACCCGGCCCCAGGCCCCAGATATTACCGGGCGCCCATATTCAAGTGCAGTATGTGGAACAGGCCACGCCTGATCAATGGCAGCAGTTGTATGGCAAGGACACCAAGACACCCGTTGATCCTGGGCTGTGGAAGTTGTACGTAGTCGGGAATGCTGATCAGATCCCGGCTGAACAGAATTCATTGGACTTCATCTTTTCCAGTCATGTGATTGAACATTTGGCGAACCCTTTAGGCCATTTGGCGTACTGGAGCAAATTGCTGAAAAAAGGCGGAGTGGTCGCCGCAGTGATTCCCGATATGCGTGGATGCAAGGACTATGTATTCCAGCCATCCACACTGGAAGAACTTGATGCCGAGTATCGCAGGGGATTGATGACTCCGACCTTAGACCATTACCGCAGGTGGTGCAATGTGCGCGCACCCAAGACCGATCCGGCCGAGGTTCTGGCTAGAGGGCGCTCTATTCATGTTCACTTTTACACGCCTGAAACGATGCAAACGGTTTTGCAGGCTCGATATCGTGAACTTGGTTATCGAACTTGTACGGTGACAAGCTCACCAAATCACAAGGATTTCTTCGTTCTGCTGGCGAAATAAAGCGGGTTACTCCAAGGCCAAAAGACTAAAATTTACGGATTTTCCGTATTCCTGTTCAAAACACTGAGAGTCTTACTTTGGAGTTTGTTGCTTTCCACGTCGGCTTGGGTATTGATCAAGCAGTTCATCCGAATCAAACGCTTGAGCATGAAAACTATCTGTCGATGATCGACATGATGTTCGCGTCTGTGCGCCTGTTTCATCCAAAGGCCGTGCGCGTCATGCTGAGCGATCGCAGCACGAGTTTCGACCGCATTCACTCGCGCTTAGACCGGCTGATAAGGGGAGATGTCGATGGCAGCAGGTTGATGCTGGAGCGAACCCGGGCACAGTGGCTTTATGTTCAAGCCAGTGCCTTTGAGCAGCCGATCGTCATGCTGGACTCGGACATCCTGATCAATGAGTCGCTGGCCCCAGTATTTCAGCGCTCCTTCGATGTGGCATTGACTTGGCGTGAGAACGATGAACAGCCTGTCAATGGTGGCTTGATGATTCTTAACAATCAGCGTCCGGAAATGGTCCGTAGATTCTTTGAAAAATTCATGAGCATCTACCAGGAGCAATATGCCGAGGGTCAAGCTGCCTGGTTCGGCGATCAACTCGCTCTGCGCGACTGTCTGGGCTTGAAATTGAAGGAGTTTTCCCGGCAGGATGTGATTGAGGTGGATGGGTGCCGCGTGTTGCTGCTACCTTGCGATATCTACAACTTCTCTCCAGACAACCGGTATGAAGAGATTGCGGATGGCTTGCCGGGCAAACGGGTATTGCATTTCAAAGGGGAGCGCAAGCGCCTGATGGGCCCGTTCTGGCGAGCCTGGCTGCGCCCGCGGCATTCCTGGATCCCATGGGTCCTGTATCGGGCCTGGCGTGAGCGCGCATGGCTCAAACAGCAGCAGAAAGTTGAAGTGCGTCAGGTTCGGGGCGGGAAGAAGTGAATCTGATGCGCTTTCTTCTACAGGTTCGCTCGGTGCTGTCGCTCTCGTGGCGCTTATTCGCGCTGACAGTGGGCGCGAAATATCGGAAATCCTTTCTCGGCTATTTCTGGATGGTGGCACCGGCTTTGCTGATCACGGCGGGCGTGACGCTGGCCAACCGAGCGGGCATCATCAACCCGGGCGCCACGACCCTTCCCTATCCCCTTTTCGTGCTGTTTGGGACTTTGATGTGGCAAGTGTTTGTGGAGTCTTTCGAGGTGCCGCACCAAGCTTTTGAAGGAGCACGTTCTTATCTCACGCGCGTGAATTTCCGTCGTGAGGCCATCATCCTTGCCCAGCTCTACGAGGTTCTTGTGACTGCAGGGGTGCGGCTTCTGGTTGTTGTTGCGGTGGTGACGACGCTTTACGGCCCCAATCTCTTGGCGGTTGCCTGGGTAGCCGTCTGTTTCGTCGGCGTCGTGCTGCTGGGCCTTGGGCTTGGGGCTTTCCTGATGCCGTTCACTTTGCTGTTCAGCGATCTGCAAAACACCATCAAACTGGTGCTGAGCTATGGCCTGTTCCTGACGCCAGCGATGTATCAACCTCAGAGCGGCAGCCTGTTCGATACGTTGATCCGGTGGAACCCGATTTCACCGCTCATGACGTCTGCGCGGGAAGCTGCGGCGGGACTGGCGTTCACGCATCCCCAGGCCCTGGGTGTCGTTCTCGCGATTTCGGCCCTGACGACGTTGATCGGTGTTGTTCTCATCCGGGCGACCGCACCGATCGTGATCGAACGTATGCTGCTGGGTGGGAGGTAAGCGTGACAGACGACACCGATATTTGCGTCGCAGTCCATGATGTCTCCAAGAAATTTGCGCGCTCACTGAAGCGCTCGTTTATTTATGGTGCGCGAGATATCGGCCGGCTGCTGACAGGGCGTGGCGGCGAAAACCGGCTGTTGGAGAGCGAATTCTGGGCGGTGCGCAATGTCTCGTTGGAGTTGCGCCGTGGCCGCTCGATTGGCATCGTGGGCCTGAACGGCAGCGGCAAGACAACCTTGCTACGTATGATCAGCGGCATCCTGAAGCCAACACTAGGTCATATCGAGGTGAACGGCCGCATTGCACCCATGTTAGCCCTAGGGGCAGGCTTCAAGCCAGTCTTGTCAGGACGAGAGAATATCTTCCTGAATCTCGCGCTGCTGGGCGTTGCAGAACGCGATATACGCCAACGCTTCGATTCCATCGTTGATTTCGCGGAATTGCACGAAGCAATTGAAGCACCAATCGGAACCTATAGCTCCGGCATGCTCGCCCGCCTGGGGTTCGCCTGCGCGGTGCATACCGATCCGCAGATTCTTGTGGTGGATGAGGTTCTCTCGGTGGGAGACACCAAATTCCGCATGAAGTGTCGCAATCGCATCAACGAACTGCGCCGTAATGGAACTTCAATGCTGCTGGTTTCGCACAGCACCATCTTGATCGAAACCTTATCGGACGAATGTCTTTTTCTGAGTAAAGGCAAGGTCTCGGCGTTTGGTGCGCCAACTGAGGTGCTGCGCGCATACGAGGATGCCAGCGTTGCCGCCGCTGTCACACGCAACCTTGAGGCGATTGCCAATTTCAACCAGCGTGATGCGGACCCGGCGCGTGAACTCAATATCTTGTCTGTCAAGATCGGAGCCAGTGAGGGCATCGATCAAGGCTATTGGGTCAGTGGCTTGCAGGGTGGTTTGCGTTTGGAGCTGGATTGTAGACAGGCTCTCGATGACCTGAGTGTGAATCTGATGTTCTTCGATTTGACCCATCAGCCTGGAGAAACCGTTCAGTTCATGATGTCAGGCCGGGATCAAGGGCGGCTCACGTTGGGGCAAGGCAAAGCGGAATTGAGTCTGTCTTTCCCGACAGTAGGTCTGCGCCCCGGAACGTATCGGATCAAAGTCAGCGTATCGCGTGGTGCGCAGCACGACATGCTGGACGTTATTGACAATGTTCGCTTGGTGGTCCGTGATACAGGGAGGACTAGCAATTGCCTGTATTTCCAATCGCGTGAATGGAGTTGTGTCGGCGGAGAATTCAATGGCGTGCTAGATCCCAGCGGATTCGAGGAAGTTGATCCATCGGAAGCTTGAAGTATGAAGTTTTTTGGAATTTATTTCGTATTCAATCGTGACGTGTTGCTAGGTGAACGGGCGCTCTGATGTGCGGCATCTTCGGATTCTTCGGCCCGGCTACGAGAGTGCCATCGCAACGCAATGCAACTCATGCACTGGGTACCTTGTCTCATCGCGGCCCTGATGCCCAAGGTCTTTACTACAACCCCGAGCGCGGCTTGGTGCTGGGTCATGCCCGGCTGAGCATCATTGATCCCGAAGCACGTAGCGATCAGCCTTTCGAGACAGCTGAAAGCGTGCTTCTGTTCAATGGAGAGATTTATAACTATCGCCAACTGCGCGCGGAACTACAGGCCATGGGCCAGAAGTTCCGTACCATGGGAGACTCGGAAGTCATTGCTTTAGGTTATGCGCGTTGGGGCTGCGAGATCTTTAAGCGTCTACGGGGTATGTATGCGATTGCCTTGTACGACCGGAAGGGGGACTGCCTTCACCTTGCTCGCGATGAATTCGGCATCAAACCGCTCTGTATTCTGGAGCGTAACGGTGAGATCGTTTTTGGTTCAGAAGTCAAAGCGATTGCGGCCTTGCGCTCGTTATCGATTGACGGAGGCGTACTTGCCGATTGCCTGAGCTGGGGGTTCCAAATGGAGAGCGCCTCACTCTACGCTGGGGTGCGCTACCTTAAGCCTGGGAAACTGCTGACAATTGAGCGTAGCGGTGGTTGGCGGGTACAAGAGCAAGATATCTGGACGCTACGCGAAGCGTATCGGGCGCCAGGGCCAGAGCTGGGATCTAGAGCCCTGCATGACGTGATGGTTTCTTCCGTCGCCGATCACATGATTGCAGATGTTCCCGTTGCCGTAGCTTTAAGTGGCGGACTGGATTCCAGCATTGTCGCTGCCGCTGCCGCCGAGGTTAAGCCAGATTTACAGGCGTTTACGTTCACATTGACCGAAGGGCGTGATCCAGAAGTCGAGCATGCGGCATTGCTCTGTCGCCACCTCGGGCTGCGGCACACCGTGGCGCGCGTTTTGCCGCACAAAATAGAAGGTTGGCTGCGGCATGTGGCTTGGCATTTGGAGGAGCCGGTCGCGAATGCCAACGCGCTTCTAAGCTATGGCCTGAGTGCCTTGCTCAATGACCATCGGTTCAAAGTCGTTCTTGTAGGAGAGGGGGCCGATGAATTGTTCGGCGGCTACCCCTGGTATCGCCTAGCGCAGGACCCTGCTTTGAATAGCGCAGCCGTGTTCGATGCATATTGGCAGCGGCGTGCACAGAAGGGCAGCGTTGCTTTTTTGCGCCCGTGCCGCCCCGATGGCGCGCGCAATGAGCGCTTGGAGATGCAGCGTGCTGCATTTGAAAAAGTATTTATTCCGGGGTCGCTGAATTCATTTTTAGCCTACGATCAAGAGACTCAGCTGCAATTTTCGCAATTATTGCGAGTCGATCGCATGTACATGGCGCACGGTGTCGAGGCGCGAGTTCCGTTTCTCTACCGTCCTGTGCTGCAGGCGAGCGCCAGTTTGCCGTCGGACCGAATGCTCGCCCCGCGAGGAATGCCTGGACGTCAAGAAAAAGTGGCGCTGGCTGAGGCCTTTGCAGACCGCCTACCCAACGCCATTAGGCAGCGCCCGAAATTTGGCGAGCAAGGCACAGTGAACCTGTGGGAGAGTTGGCTCTCTTCAAGTTTCCCCAATGAGTTGGAGCGCTGTGTGTCTAGCGCGGAGTTGCGTGGTGCTCGGCAATTGTTGGAAGAGTTTGTTGACTGGAGAGCCGTTCGCGCAAGTCGTCTGTCAGCCAAAGAGGGATTCGCCTTGGCACTTTTAATCGAGGCGGTTGATGGCGTTATGTTGCGTCGCGCACAGCCCGAGTCGGGTGGCCAAGTGCCCTGGGAATTACTCGCTTGAGAGATGCATCGCCATCGGAAAATAGGAGCCGCATGACGAATCATCTTGCCGCCCTCAGTCCCTATCTGATCCCTCCCGCACTTGTCGGGAAAAAGGTTGCCAATCTGGGGGACGGTTTCATCTTACGCGCGGTGGAGCGGGAGTTGGGCCAGAGCTTCTCGCCAGAGCGTGTGTTTTCGCCGCGGGTCGCGCCTAATTCCATGGCATGCGCAGCAATGGCGGAAGCCCGTATGGTCATATTGGCCGGCGCCAATCAGTTGAACGACCGCTATACGGTTTGGCCAGGGCTGACAGCCGACGAAATGCTTCGCAGCAACTGGAGGTTTGTTCCCTTCGGAGTTGGAGTGCATGGGGAGCCCGGGTTCAACGAAGGCATGTCGCAGGAAACAAAGCGAGTGTTGGAGGTGATGCATGAGCGCATCTCCTTTTCGTCTTGGCGGTGCCCGATCACCGTGGATTACCTGCGTGCAAACTTGCCGGATCTTGGTGATCGCTTTCTCATGACGGGATGTGCCGTCGTGTACGGAAGGCCGTTGCTGGAAGGCCAGCAGTTTTCAGAGCAGGATAGCAGCGTTGCCGTGACAGCCACCGAGCGCCATGACTTTTGGGACCGTGAGACGGCCATCATTGATGCGGCCGCGCGGCGTTTTGCTGGTGCGCGCAAGTTCTTCGTCGTGCATCAGAATTTCTCTCCGCCTACGCGCTTCGAGGCTTTGCGTCATACCTTGCGCCGGTCCAGGCCTGAATCCATGCCGAACCGGGTCGAAGGCCTGCGCGCGTATGCACGGACCAAGGGGTTTCAGATTGTGACGCCTGCGGATGCCGATGCCTGCGCACGCTTCTATGAGCAGGTGGATGTCCATGTAGGCACCCGGCTGCACGCACATCTGCTGTTCCTGTCGCGGAACAAACGTAGCTGGCTGGTGCCTGTGGACGGCCGTTCAGTTGGGATGGCCGAGTCACTGGGATTTCCCTTGCCTGCCGCGCAGGATCTTTCGCGTCATTGGGACATGGATTTCGAGCCTGTGCGACGCAATGCACAGCGGATGTACACGGTCATGCAGAAATTCACGCAGAGCCTGGGATCATGAAGTCATTGTTGAAGCGTCTTTGGGGTGGGCAGCGGCGCAGCGCAGTGCCGGCGGAGTTGCGTGATGAACTCGAGAAGCTGCTCCATCTGGTCCGTGAGGCCAATATCACGTACTGCGGCATCCCAAAACTGCAGAACCTACGTGACGCTGCACTGCGTGTGCGTGCGGAAGGGGTTCCGGGCGATTTTCTGGAATGTGGTGTTGCCCTGGGTGGATCGGCCATCCTGCTGGCGAAATGCAAGCCCGCGGACGTGCCGCTGCGTTTGTACGATGTGTTTGCCATGATTCCGCCGCCAGGTCCGGCGGACGGTGAGGATGCGCACCAGCGCTATGAAGTAATCCGCTCGGGCGCATCGGCGGGGCTGGGGGACGATGTCTACTATGGCTATCGTGACAATCTGATGGATCAGGTGCGTGACAACCTTGTGCGTTTCGGCGTCGACCCAGTGCGCGATCAGGTGAGTTTTGTCCGTGGCCTGTTCGACGACACACTGCATCCACCTGGCCCCGTGGCTTTTGCGCATATAGATTGCGACTGGTACGAGCCGGTACGTACCTGCATGGCGCGCATCATTCCGCGTCTGTCGCCGGGTGGTGTGCTGGTGTTCGACGACTATTCCTCGTATTCCGGCTGTCGCAAAGCGGTCGATGAGTTGCTACAGGAGCGGAGCGATTTCGAGAAGATCTTCGAGCGCCGTTCGGTGGGCATCCGACTCCGATCAGCAGATGACACTTTACGGTATTGACGGCAGATGTTTCGTGCCGATTCAGCAGTTGCATTGCCCGGGATGATGAGCGCCAAAGCCTCCTCTTACCGGCCTGATATAGACGGACTGCGGTGCGTGGCCGTGCTTGCAGTCTTGGCCTTTCATGCTTGGCCACGGATGGTCCCCAGTGGATTCATCGGGGTTGATATTTTTTTTGTGATCTCCGGTTTTCTGATCTCCGGAATCATCTTGGGTGAGACGGGTTCGGGCACGTTTACGTTCAAGGGGTTCTATGCCCGGCGCGTCCGACGGTTGTTTCCAGCACTAATTCTTGTCTTGATCGCTTGCTGGGCGGGAGGCTGGCATCTATTTGCGGCCGATGCTTTTCAAGCCTTAGGCCAGGAAATCGCGAGTGGCATTGGTTTTTTTGCTAACTTTCTGTTCTGGTGGAAGACAGACTACTTTGGCGTGGCGGCTGAAACGCGACCCTTGTTGCACCTCTGGTCTCTGGGGGTGGAAGAGCAGTTCTATCTAATCTGGCCTGCAGCATTGTTGCTGGCGCGCCGGTACAAGGGGGGCATAGTTGGCGTGCTCGCCGTAGGACTCCTGGTGTCTTTCGCACTCAATGTTGCTCGCGTTGAGCATCATTCAACCGAGGTATTTTTCTTACCCCACACGCGCCTTTGGGAGCTTTTTCTTGGTGCGTTGCTGGCGCAACTCACCCTCACGGGGCATGCGGGGCAACTCGCCGGGGATAGGACCTCAATTGCGGGTGTCGGACTGTTGCTTGCGGCATTCGCACTGATAGATGACAAGCGACTTTTCCCCGGTGGCTGGGCACTGCTCCCTACACTTGGCACTGTTCTGATCATCGCCGCGGGCAAGGATGCTTGGTTCAATCGGACGGTTCTCGCTGCACGGCCTTTGGTTTACATCGGCTTGATCAGCTACCCGCTCTATCTATGGCACTGGCCGGTTCTCGCCTTTACGCGTAGCATGAGTGACGGCGAGATCACCAATACCCAACTGGCGATTGCCATCGTAGTAGCCTTTTTGCTCGCTATTCTGACCTACCGGTTTATCGAGTTGCCCTTCAGGCGCAAACGCGCACCTTGGCAGCTAACGGGACTGATCATGGCGGCGCTGATCGTTCTGGGCGCGGGGTTATTGACGCATCTCCGTGAAGGCTTCCCGAGTCGATTTCCACAGCTTGTGCGGCAATTGGCCAGCTACCAATATCCAAACTATGAAGTGGAATATCGGGTAGCAGCCTGCTTTCTCAAACCCGATCAAGTAGCTAAGGATTTCGTCATTGGATGCGTGGATCCTGGTTTCACAGCATCTGGGACTAATTTTTTGCTGTGGGGTGACTCACATGCGGCTCATTTACTCCCTGGTTTACGTGCCGCATCGAGGACCGAAGACTTTGCGATCGCGCAATTCAACTCTGCGGGCTGCCCTCCCATCATTGGTTTTCTAGTTCCGAATCGGGGCAATTGCGAAGACATCAATCAGTATGTCTTGCAGCAGATACAAACACTGCGTCCAAAGATCGTGGTCATGAGCGCCCATTGGCCCAAATATGACAAGGCCCCCGATTTTGGGAGATTGGCAGACACCATTCGTTCGTTACGGGTCAGCGGTGTGCCCAGGATTATTGTTGTTGGTCCGGTTCCGAACTGGCGTCCTTCTTTGCCTGAGATGCTGCTGAAAGCTTACATGAAAGACCCCATGCATAGATTGCCGGAGCGCATGCAGACATCGCTCAACGACATGATTTTAGAGACTGACACGCGTCTTGCGGCAATTGCCCGTGCCGTGGGCGCGGAATACTTTTCGCCAATGGCCGTGTTGTGCCAAGAGGGGGCTTGTCTTACTCGTCTGGGCGATGGCCCTGCGGATTTGATGGCCTGGGACTATGGACACTTGACAGCCAATGGCTCTAACTTCTTGGTGCAAAGGATGCTAGAAGAAAGGCATCCAGTAAGAAAGTAATTCGTTATGCATCGAGGAGTGAATGATCAAGATCGTGATGCTAGGAGCAAAAGTAGTTTGATCTGGGAGTGCATGGCATCGCCTAAGTTCAGCTGGTTGTCATGTCGTCTTTCGATCGTGCCATGCTGTTGCCGCAAGAGATGCTCAATCGCCTACGCACTTTCTCTCCACCATTTCAGACCGTACTGATTCTGTAGCTGTTGGACTATTTAGGCGCGCAATCTAGTTTAAACACGATTCTTCGGACTCCTTCTGCGCCAAGGCGATCTAAACTTGCAGGAAGAGTGCAGCGATTTCGAGAAGAGTTTCGGGTGCCGTTCCTTTGGTAATTGGCTTCGTCCGGCAGATGAGGTCGTCATGTATGTGGTGACTTCACTGAGAGTCGACTGGGTTCCGTACTAACTGCTGATGCAGGCTGGTCTGTAATGCTGATTGCCTAACTTACTTAGGAGGCGATTTGATTAATCCTATTCGTGTCTTTGTTGCATGCACCGCCAGCGAATGGCTGCCCATGAAGGTGCTGGAGTTTTCGATCCGTGAGCACACGGCATTCTCGGTACAGGTGTCCGACATGTCGTCTTTCGATCGTGTTATGCCGCTACCACGCGAAGTACGCAATCGTCCGCGCACTCCTTTTTCGTTTCAGCGCTTCCTGATTCCGGAACTGTGCGCTTACCAAGGGCGCGCGATTTATCTTGATGCTGACATGCAGCTATTCACCGATATTGGTGCGCTGTGGAATGCGCCAATGGGGAGCTGTGATTTGCTGACGGTGAGTGAAGGTACCCAAGGACGAAAAGGGCAGTACAGCGTGGTGTTGTTGGACTGTGAGCGTCTGCAGTGGCGCATCGAGTCCATCGTCCAGGGGTTGGATGATGGGCGCTACACCTACGAGCAGCTGATGTATGAGATGTGCGTGGCCCACAATGTAGGGCGTACTCTGGATCCTTCATGGAATAGCCTTGAGAAGTATGTGCCTGAAGAAAAGCCCGACGCAACCAGGCTGCTGCACTACACCGACATGAACATTCAGCCTTGGATTTCACGTGACAACCCGCTTGCACCTTTGTGGTTGGCCTGCCTTCGGCGCGCTGTTGCATCTGGTGTTATCACGGAAGCCGAGCTGGACCGCGAAATTGCCAAGGGGCATGTGCGCCCGTCGCTGCGTGCCGAGGCGTTTGGTCGGTCGCAGACAGCGGCCCAAGCGCGCCAGTTGGATCGAGCTTTCGTCCCGCCGTATAAGACGATTCGCAGCGGGCAGGGCAGCCCCTGGGCTTCATGGCGTGCGCGTGTTGCAGCTTATGGGCGTGGCGGGATGAGGCGTTTGCGAGCGTGGACTGGACGATGAGCTTTCTGCCTGGTCCCGTGACGCTTTGCCGAAAGTATCTTAAGTATCCGAACACTCCGTGACCTGATCTGTGTCGTCGCGGATTGATGCTGGGGACTTTTTCCGACCTGAAGTCTGAGGAAAATTGTGGAGATTTCCGTCTGCATGGCGACTTACAACGGGGCGCCTTACGTCCAGGCCCAGTTGCAGTCCATCCTGGCTTCGCCGCGAGTGGCTGAAGTGCTCGTGTCAGATGACGGTTCAAATGACGACACGCAGGCCATTATTCGATCATTCGACGATCCGCGGGTGCGTCTGCTTCAGGGGCCCGGTCAAGGGGTTGTGCGGAATTTTGAATTCCTGCTCGGGCAGGCGAGGGGGGAAGTCATTTTCCTGGCTGATCAGGATGATGTGTGGTTGCCCGGGAAGGTCGACAACATGATGAAGGCCTTGGCTGGAGCTGATTTGGTTGTCAGCGATTGTGCAATTGTCGACAGTCAGATGCGTACCTTGCATCCCTCGTTCTTTTCTTTGCGCCGTAGTGGGCCTGGGCTACTGCGTAACCTGGCGCGCAATAGCTACATAGGCTGCTGCATGGCGATGCGTCGCAAATTGTTGCAACATGCACTACCTTTTCCGCCAAATGTAGCGATGCACGACTGGTGGCTCGGTTTGGTTGCGCAATGCACAGGGAGGGTTTTTTTTCTGGACCAGGTTTTGCTGCTTTATCGTCGGCACGGGGGCAATTTGAGTTCGTCTGGTGAGAGATCCATCGCCCCCGTTAGGCAGCGCTTCATGTGGCGCTTGCAGTTGCTTTGTTGGCTGTTCATTCGCAGGTGGCGTGGCGCATTCCAGGCTATGAGCGGAATATGATGATCATCACGGTGCTTCTTGCTTCAAACGATGGCGTGGTTTGGTTGCCAGAGCAGGTGGAGAGCATCCTTGCACAACAGGGCGTTCATGTGCGCTTGGTCATTTCGGATGATTGTTCCAGCGATGGAACCTTGTTTTGGCTTCAGCAATTGGCTGCCCGGGATGACCGCGTCACCTTGCTGCCCGATGCTGGGCCTTTCGGTTCAGCGGCGTTGAATTTTTATCGCTTGCTTCGTGAAGCAGATTTCATGGATACGGACTACATTGCATTTGCCGATCAGGACGATGTTTGGTATCCGGACAAGCTGATCAGGGCAGTGGAGTTAATGAGGCAGTGTGGTGCCGCAGCTGCATCGAGCAACGTGAATGCGTTTTGGCCCGATGGCAGGCACGAATTGGTCGACAAAGCCCAACCTCAGAAGTTGTATGACTATTTGTTCGAAGCTGCGGGGCCTGGCTGCACGTATGTCTTGACCAGCGCGTTCGCCCAAACGGTTCGGGAGACGGTTGCGCAATTCGCGTTAGGCGACGCAACTTCACTTCCTGGGCATCATGACTGGCTTTGCTATGTCCTATGCCGCGCGCGTGGTCACAAGTGGGTTATAGACCCGAAACCGTCCATGAACTATCGCCAGCATCAGCGAAATGAGGTTGGTGTCAATCGTGGAGTGCGTGCGGCGCGGGGGCGTCACGCCAAGATTGTTTCCGGTTGGTATCGCCAGCAGGTGCTTGGCATGGTGGCCTTGGCACGTTCTCAATCTCTTAGCAGTAGGGCACTCGCCGCCCTGGCGCTGCGCTTGACGCGAGGGCAGTGCGTAGACCGCCTTATCCTGGCAACGCAAGTGCTCAAATTCCGTCGCCGCTGGAGGGATGGCCTGATATTGGCGGCCTATTTCATCAGCGGTCTTTTTTGGAAAGGTGCTGAACATCACGAGTCCGCTCGGGCGGCTACTCTGCGGCACAATCGCCGCCCATGAACATATTGCTGACGGGTGGTAGTGGTTACATCGGCAGCCATGCTGCCGTGGCTCTGGCGCAAGCGGGCCATAAGGTTGTTTTGTATGACAACTTGAGCAATAGCCAGTTAGATGTTGTTTCGCGTGTAGGTCGAATTCTTGGGTATCCTTTGGTTTTGATCGAGGGCGATGTGCGCGCCCCAGATTTGCTGGGGCAAGCATTGCGTGAACACTCGATCGATGCTGTGGTTCATTTTGCTGGCCTCAAGGCAGTCGGTGAATCGGTGGCGCAACCCTTGACTTACTACGACAACAACGTCACGGGGACTCAGTGTCTATTGCGCGCCATGCACCGCTGCGGTGTGCGCACACTGGTGTTCAGTTCCAGTGCTACCGTCTATGGCGAACCCCGTTATCTTCCACTGGATGAGAGGCATCCGACCAGTGCGGTCAATCCATACGGTCGCAGCAAGCTGCATATCGAAGAGATGCTGAGCGATCTTGCATTGTCGGATGCGAGCTGGCGTATCGCATGCTTGCGCTACTTCAATCCGGTGGGCGCACACGAGTCCGGTTTGATCGGCGAAGACCCGAATGGCATACCGAACAATCTCATGCCATATATCGCGCAAGTCGCCACCGGGCGTCGCGACAGGGTCAGTGTGTTCGGTGGCGACTACGAAACGCCGGATGGCACGGGTGTCCGCGACTACATTCATGTGACGGACTTGGCGCACGGGCATCTTGCTGCGCTTAATTTTCTGGCAAGTGCCAGCGGAGTGGGGTGGCACGCCTTCAATTTGGGCACGGGCAAAGGTCACAGCGTCTTGGAAGTGATCCAAGCGTTTGAGCGTGCCAGTGGCATGAAGGTGCCCTATGAAATAGTCGCGCGCCGAGCTGGCGACGTGGCTTCGAGTTATGCAAGCTCTGACAAAGCGCGGCACATGCTTGGGTGGCAAGCCAAGCTAGGTCTGGATGAAATGTGTGCCAGTGCCTGGCGGTGGCAGCGGTACTGTGCACAACTTTAGTAGGCGCTTATGAGATTAAAAAAGGGATGGAATCAATACTGTGAACAGCGTCGTTATTGCCGGCTTGGTCTCTTGGGTGATCACCCTTTTGATCATCCGATTCAATCATTTACACACCGATTTAACTTCTGACTGCCTGGCTGGTGTCCAGAAGTTCCACGCACATCCCACTCCGCGTGTCGGTGGGGTGGCGCTGTATTGCGGTGTCGTGGCCGTTGCGCTGTATCTTGTCTGGCGCAAGCTGGATGTAGGTTGGAGCATGTTGGTGCTCCTGCTGGCGGCTGTACCCGCTTTTGCAGGCGGGTTGGTGGAGGATTTGACAAAGAGGGTCTCCGTGCTCTGGCGCCTGGGGTTGACCATGGTGTCCGCCGTCCTCGGGTACTTGCTTCTTGGTGCGGAGCTGAACCGTTTGGACGTGCCGTTTGTTGATCAATGGGTAGACCTCGCATTGAGCTGGTGGCCGGTCTCCTTGCTTCTGACCATGGTTGCCATCGGGGGCGTGGCTAACGCTGTGAACATCATCGACGGCTTTCACGGCCTTGCTGGCGTGTTCTGCGTGATGATTTTCGGTGCCTTGGGGTATGTCGCCTTTCTGCTCGGGGATACGCTCCTGTGGACGACCTGCGCAGCCTTGATTGGCGCCTTGTTGGGCTTCTTGGTCTGGAACTACCCTCGGGGGCTGATTTTTCTAGGGGATGGTGGCGCCTATTTCCTGGGCTTCATGGCGGGGGAGCTGTCGGTGTTGCTGGTGATGAGGCATCCAGAGGTTTCCCCTTGGTTTCCGATGCTCTTGATGATTTATCCGGTATTCGAAACCCTGTTTTCGATCTATCGCAAGAAATTCCTCCGAGGCATGTCACCGGGGGAGCCGGACGGCGTCCACTTGCACATGCTGGTTTACAAACGATTGGTTCGTTGGGCGGTCGGCAGTGCGGAGGCTGTAGATCGCAACAATCGAAACGCATTGACTTCGCCCTATCTGTGGGTGCTCTCGTCGATGGCGATCTTCCCAGCAATGCTGTTCTGGCGCTCGACACCCATCTTGTTTGGGTTCGTGCTGCTTTTCGCCGTGAGCTATGTGTGGCTGTACCGGCGCATTGTGTTGTTCAAGGTGCCTCGTCAGTTGGTCTTGCGCAAGAAGAAGACCGATGAAAGAGCTTCCGACCAAGGTGATCAAGAGCTCTGACCGCGTCGGATGGGTGGCCACTGAATGCGGAGCAATTGAAATCGAAGGTGATTTGATGGACGAAGCGCTCGTGACTTGCGGCACAATTTAAGCGCTTCTTCAATCCGCTTCCCTTGCCGCCGTGACCGACGCCCAGAATTCCTCCGCCGCCTCCCACGCCAAAGCCGCCATCCTGGCCCAGGCCCTGCCCTACATCCGCCAGTTCCATGGCAAGACCATGGTGATCAAGTACGGCGGCAACGCGATGACGGAGCCGGCGTTGCAGCGGGCTTTCGCGGAAGACGTGGTGCTGCTCAAGCTGGTGGGCATCAACCCCGTGGTGGTGCATGGCGGTGGGCCGCAGATCGAGACGGCCCTGAAGCGACTGGGCAAGAAGGGGGAGTTTGTCCAGGGTATGCGCGTGACCGACGCCGAGACCATGGAAGTGGTCGAATGGGTGCTGGCTGGCGAGGTTCAGCAGGACATCGTGGGTTTGATCAACCAGGCGGGCGGCAAAGCCGTGGGCCTGACCGGTCGTGACGGCGGCATGATCCGCGCGAAAACCTTGAATCCCGAATTGGGACAGGTCGGCGACATCACGTCGATTGATCCCTCGGTGGTCAAGGCCTTGCAGGATGACCAATTCATCCCGGTGGTCAGTCCCATCGGCTTTGGCGAGGCCAACGAGAGCTACAACATCAATGCGGATGTGGTCGCCGCCAAGCTCGCCATGGTGCTGCAGGCCGAGAAATTGCTCATGTTGTCCAACATTCCCGGGGTACTGGACAAACAAGGCCAACTTCTGACCGAACTGACCATGACGCGCATCGACGAGCTGACCGCCGACGGCACCATTTCGGGGGGCATGATTCCCAAGATCGCGGGCGCGGTGGACGCGGCCCGCAGCGGCGTGAACGCCGTCCACATCATCGACGGGCGGGTGCCGCATGCGATGCTATTGGAAATCCTGACCGGGGATGCCTACGGCACCATGATCCGTTCGCATTGAGGGACTGGGGGATGGCGATTCCTTTCCATCCCGAATTCCCTCAGCCGAATGTTGGACAATGGCCTGTCAACGCTCAACACTGATTTCCCGTACCGAATGTCCGACGCCGAACTTCCCTCCGCCGCCGAACCTCCTGCCACGGATGCCCCCGAAGTCGAGGCCGGGACAGAGGCTGCTCCGGCCCGCAAGCGCCCCAAGCCGGGCGAGCGGCGCATTCAGATCCTGCAGGCGTTGGCCGCCATGCTGGAACAGCCCGGCGCCGAGCGCATCACCACCGCAGCCCTGGCCGCCCGGCTGGAGGTGAGCGAGGCGGCGCTCTACCGCCATTTCGCCAGCAAGGCGCAGATGTTCGAGGGGCTGATTGAGTTCATCGAACAGACCGTGTTCACCCTGGCCAACCAGATTGCCGAGCGTGAATCGCAGGCGACCGACCCGAGTGCGGGCCTGCGTCAGGCCGCCGCGGTCGTGACCATGTTGCTGCAGTTCGCCGAGAAGAACCCCGGCATGGTGCGGGTGATGGTCGGCGATGCCCTGGTCTACGAGAACGAGCGCCTGCAGCAGCGCATGAACCAGTTCTTCGACAAGATCGAGACCCTGCTCAAGCAGGGTTTGCGCTTCGGCGCGGCGACCGATGCGTCCACCCCCTCGGCCGATGCGCAGGTTCAGGCCTCGGTGCTGACGGCCTTCGTGGTGGGCCGCCTGCAGCGTTTTGCCCGCTCGGGCTTCCGCCGTCCGCCCACGGAATTCCTGGACGACAGCCTGGCGCAGATGCTGCGCTGACGCGGCGATCTGTTCCGCCATGCGGCGGGGCACTGCCTTGGTGCGCAGCTTGTGGCATGGTCGCGAGCTCCAGCTCAGGCCAAGAACAAAAAGAGGAGACCCACCATGAAACTCGTTCGTTACGGCAAGCCCGGCCAGGAAAAGCCCGGCCTGATCGATGCCGAGGGAAAGCTGCGCTCGCTGGCCGGGGTGTTGCCCGACATCGGCCCCGCGCAATTGTCGGAGGCCGTGCTGGCCAAGCTGCTCAAGCTCAAGACCGACAAGCTGCCCCTGGTGCGCGGCCAGGTCCGCTACGGCCCGCCCGTGGCAGGCACGCCCAAGTTCATCGCCATCGGTCTGAACTACAGCGACCATGCCAAGGAAGCGGAGATGGCCATCCCGGCCGAACCCATCGTCTTCACCAAGGCCATCAGCTGCATCCAAGGGCCTGACGACGAGGTGATGCTGCCCAAGGGCAGCCAGAAGGGCGACTGGGAGGTGGAACTGGGCGTGGTCATCGGCAAGACCGCGCGCCACGTCACGCAGAAGGCGGCGCTGGACCACGTGGCGGGCTACGTGCTCGCCAACGACGTGAGCGAGCGCGCCTTCCAGTTGGAGCGCGGTGGCCAGTGGGACAAGGGCAAGGGCTGCGACACCTTTGGCCCGCTGGGGCCGTGGCTGGTGACGAAAGACGAGATCCCGAACCCGCAGAAGCTGGGAATGTGGCTGGACCTCAATGGCCAACGCATGCAGACCGGCAACACGCGCACCATGATTTTCAGCGTGGCCAAGATCGTTAGCCACCTGAGCGAATACATGACGCTCACGCCCGGCGACGTGATCATCACCGGCACGCCCCCTGGCGTGGGCATGGGCATGAAACCCCTGCGCTTCCTGCGGCCGGGCGACGTGATGACGCTGGGCATCGACGGCCTGGGCACTCAGACCCAGCGCGTCATCGCTTTCAAGCGCTGAGTCCGACACGGCCTCGCCCGCTCGCGCAGCGAGCGGGTTCAGTCAGGCGTCGGGGTCTCCCACCCTCAGCCGTCGTTGTGCCGCGGCGTTCAGACTGCGCCAGAGCGCGAAGGCCAGCACGAGCACGGCCAACACTGCCATCAAAGCCAGCAGCACGGGGTGTCGCGACAGGGGATACCAGACCGCCGTCCAGAAAGGCAGTTCACCCGTTGTATAGCCATGCCGGGCTGCGATGCTCCGAGCCGCCGCCGCGCCCCCCTGGCCCGGCAGCAGCACAGCGCCTCCGTGCATGGTGTAGACGGCCCCATCTTGGTCCAGCAAGTCAAGCACTT
The DNA here is from genome assembly GCF_046452315.1 of Hylemonella sp. W303a. Classification (NCBI taxonomy): domain Bacteria; kingdom Pseudomonadati; phylum Pseudomonadota; class Betaproteobacteria; order Burkholderiales; family Comamonadaceae; genus Hylemonella; species Hylemonella sp. W303a. The sequence goes on from NZ_JBKFDG010000001.1 coordinate 246,167, forward strand.
GGGGCAGCGCCTCGGGCGTGGTCGCGGTCACGGCCACCACGCTACGACGCGGCGTCAGTGGCGATTCAAAACCGAGCAGGGCCGCCTGGAACCCACGCTGTTCCGCCAACATGGGTTCCCAGGCCTCGCGCCAGCGCTGCAGCAGCGGCAACCGAGCGAGTGTGCCGACCATCAACAGATCGCGGTCCTCTAGCAAGTTGGCGTCTTTTTGAGGCTGCCCGCGCGTCACTTGCAGCCGCGTCGCGGGATAGCCCGTGGTTTCGCCCACGCGCGCCAGCAAGGCCAGCAGCACCTCGATTTCTCTTGGGTCAGGCGCCTCGGGCAGCACCGCCACGGTCTGCCCCAGGTCCGCGTGGATCGTGAATGGAAAGCCGGACGTGGCGAAGTAGCCGAGGTGCGGCATCTCGGCGTAATGCGGGTGGCCAGAGAAATCGATGCGCGAGTCGGCATCGATCAGGGCACGCAGGCTGTCTGGCCCGCTCTCGCCACAGTCGAGATCGCCGGCGCCCCCAAAGTCAAAGACGTAGTCAATTTGATTGCGGCTGCCAAGCTTGAAGGCGGGAATCAGCAATTCCCGGCTGTCGCCCATCAGCCCCGTGTCCAACAAGGGCAGCACGACGCGCGCTTGGGTGCCACCCCGACCACTGGCGCTCAATCGCATGGTTTGCACGGCTTCGCCGTTGACGCGCAGGGTCACTCGCGCTTCGCGGGCCGACACAGCGCCGTTGGGGCCTGAGGGTGTGTAGCGCAACTTCAGGTCCACCGGCACGCCGCGGCTGCGCCAAGTGAAGAGGTCGGGGGGCAGGCGCAGACGCATCGTCACTGGCGGTGGCGAGGGGCCTTGCACCTGGAGCTGTGCTGGGCTGTCCACCAACTCGCCGAAGCGCATGGGCCGGTCCAGGCGCACCCAGTTCGGGGCATCGTAAGGTTGCCGCAGGGGTGCTTCTTGCGGGGTGTGCACCCGGGCCTGCGCGCCGGACAGCCCTCCCAATCCCAAGGCCAGGGCCTGGGCGGCCCGCGTCAAATCGGCATCGTCCCGTCCGCCGATCAGCAGCAGCTTGGCCAGCGGGTCGCTTGGGTGGTCCAGCACCTGCAGTTCCGGGCCACTGAAGGGCGGCAACTCGGCAAGCGCGACAGGGCGTTCACGGTTGGTGGCGAAGACCACCGCATGCCCGGCGGGCAGTTCATTCATGTGGACGTCAAAACGCGGTCGGCGCCATTGGGTCAGCGTGCCAAACCAAGAGGCGGCGATGCCCGCTGCCCGCAAGACCGTGTCGGAAGGCGCGGCTGCGAAGACGAAAGACAGGGTCAAGGGCGTCGGATCGGCGCGGTCCACAAAGGGCTCGGGCAGCAGGCCCAGATCGTTGGGCAGGTGGCGCCGGTGCACGCTCAGACGCACGGCGCTATCGGCTGCGATGTCCACCCACGCTGTGTCCGGCGCGGGGGAGGAGGCTGATCCCTGGTCGGATGGGGTGCCGCTCGGCGCTGGGCATGACGTCGTCGCGCCTGCGTCGGCCACCAACTCCAAGCCCAGCTGGTTGTAACGCCGCAGCGCGGCCGGATCAAGCTCAATGTCGTGGGTGCGCAGTGCGGTGATCGGAACGCCGTCCTTGAACTTGTTGTTGGGGCCCGTTCCCTCGCGCGGCATGGGCACGGTGGCCACAACTTCGCCGTTGAGCAGCACGCGCAGGTGCGTCAGCGTGGGGGACAAGCCAGGTGCGAAGGCGTAACGCAGCCGGGCCGTGGCGTGTGTCACGGCTTCGTCTGCTCTTAGGCTGAAGTCCAGGGTCTGCGCGGCGCCGCCTGGCCGTAGCCGGAGCGCGGAGTCAGCGGAGCCTGCTTGCGCGGAAGCGGCGGGCTGAGTCCAGCGGACCACTCGGGTCTGCGTCAATGCCTGTGGCTGGGCTGGCAGCTCGGCGGGCGTTGGGGTTGCCTGACCCGCTTGGCCCGCCAGTGCCAGGGTGGTGAGCAGCATCGCCAGCCAGCACTTGAGGCGCTGCTCAGGGCTCATAGTCTTGCCAGGCTTGGCCCACGCGCTGGAGGAGGTAGTGCGCGGCACGGCCGGGTGCTTCCGTCCCCTCGGTGCTCCCGCCACCGCCGCCTGGCAAGGCCATGACGACCGTGCCCTCATGGTCGGCGACGTAGCGGGTGACGGGCAGCTGCGCGGTGTAGTCGGCCATGCGCAAGCGGGCCGGACTGTCGGATATCGCCGCCATCTCAAAGGGCGGGCGTGCCATCACATTCGCCAGCAGCTGAGAAAGAGCGAGGTAGCTGCTGGGCGCGTCGATGCGCACGCCGTCGCCTTCTCGCTGGGCGCCGATGATTTTCACGCCCACCGGAACCGTGGTGATGCTGGGCGTGGGCATCTCGCGCAGCCCGGCAATCTGGAACTTGTCGCCGCGCAGCGCCGCGCCGTGCTCGGGCACGAGCACGACCACGGCGAGGCGGCCGCTTTGTTCAAGCAGGCTCAGGAAGCCGTTGATGTCATCGAACAGCTTGCCCGCGCGCAGCCGGTAGCTGGCCACGGCATCGAGCTTGTCGCCGGAAACCAGTTTGTTGCCATCGTGCAGGCTGATGGTGTTGTAGTAAAGCGCCGAGCGGCCCTCGGCGGTCTGGGCCGGGTCTGTCTGTCGGCGTGCGTCCAGCCAGCGTGTCAGAACGGCCAAGTCGTCGTGGATGGGGGAGTTGTCGAAACCGCGTTGCGGGATGGGCACCCCGGCCAGCGGCAGCGGTGGCGCGTTCAGGCCCTGGCGGCGCAACACGGGCAGGAAGTCGTCAAAGTGACCATCGTGGTTCATCGCCAACTCGGGCGTATAGCCGGCGCGCTTGAGGTTGGGGAACAGATAACAATGGTCAGCCGCCGCGTCGTACAAGCCGTGATGCGAGGTTTGCCCGCACAGGGCGCGCTGAATGCGGATGGCCGAGGGGCCGCTGTAAGAAGCCGCGGAATTGAACTGCGTGAACAGCGCGTCGAAACGTGACCACAAAGGGTGCTGGTCGAGCCCCACGAGGCGCAGGTCGTCCCACGACAGCGAGCAGACGTGCAAGAACACGATGTCGAACGGGGCCTGGCCTGAGGTCGAGGCCGCGTCGGGCAGGCGCACCGCGCGTTGTGCCTCGGCCGCGTAGAACTCGCGCAGCAAGTCGTCCGGTTTGAGCGGGTTCGGCGCTTGCACCGCGCTTTGCGCGGCCACGGCTGGCGGGCCGCTAGGCATCCATGCCTGAAAGAGGGGCGCGAGCGCCAGCCCGGCCACGCCCGCCATCACCAGCACGCCCGTGCGCAGGTAGGGCGCCACGACGCGGTGCGTGGCCCAGGCGAGCACGAGCAGCGCGATCACTTCCAGGTTCACGAACCGTCCGGCCAGCTCCAGCAGGTAGTCGGCACTGAAGTCGGTCAGCAGCGTGGCTTGGGACCACAGGCGTGAGAAAGGCGGCAGCCAGGAGTCGTGGTAGAGCAGGGCAGCCGCCACGGGCAGCGCGACGACGTTGCGCGCGCGCCGCCAGGCGGGTTGCAAAGGCACCAGCAGGGCGGCTGCGAACGCCAGGTTCTCCAGCGCGTGCCAGCCGATCAGCTCGCGCGCGTAAAGCACGAACTTGGCGATGAAATAAAAGCTCCAGCCGCCCAAACGGATGGATGGGATCGCCGGGATCGCCAGGCCGGGCGCCACGGCGGGCAAATCGTTCGACGTTTTGGGCCGAGACGAAGAAGTCGACTCAGCCATGGCGGCGAGGGGCCGGGGCGCGGGTGGCGCGGGTCCGGGGTTGGGTGGGCATGGGGGCGGGTGTCCAGGCGCGCAAGCGCTGGGGGCGGTAGCGCAGGCGTCGAACCAGCGCCTTCAAGGCAGCAACCCGCCCCGGCAGTTGGTAGCCGATCAGAACACCCAGGGCGAGGAGCAGGAGGGCAACGGTGAAACTCATGAATGGGGCGAAAGCGTGAGGCTGAGATCGGACGCTGCGAGGCCTTCGGCGATTTCATCTGCCGAGGTGACTGATGCCATGGACGTGCGCGGCTCACGCAGCGTCAGCGGCGCCGGCACCGCGGGCGGTGGCGGCGCGTAGGCCGAGGAGAGGAATGCGGCCGTGTCTTGCAAGCGCCGGGTCGCCTGCCCCCCCTGACCGGTCGATTCCAGCGGTGCCGAGCGCACCGCCGAGGGGCCAGTTGCTGCCTGCCCCGCAGCCGAGGCAAGCTGCGCCAGTTCACCCGTGAGCTCGGGGAACCGCCCACTCGCGCCGCGGCTGTCGTAGTCGCGCAGCGCATCTTCAATGGCGCGTGGCGAGTGCAGGCGGTCATCGCTGGTGAACAGCTCTCCGACGGGCAGGGTAAACAGGCGCTTGAGCGTGGCGTCCACGTCGTTCTCGCGGCAGGCATAAAGAAAGAGGTAGACGCTGCTTGAGTCCGCGCCACACAGGTCACCCGCGCGTTTGATCGAGCAGTAGCGCAGCGCGTCCAAGGGCAACAGGCCGTAGGCCAGGGGCAGGCGCACCAAGGCCACCTGCACGCCCAGCACCTGACTTTGGGCCAGCGCGGCCCGCACCGCTCGCGTGAACTCGGCGGGGGGGAGGTAACCGCGTTCCTGTTCGGGCATGCTGGTCTTGAGCGCTTGCTCGTAACTGGACGGCAGGCTGTGCGGAAAGACCTGACCCTGCACCATGGTGCTCAGGCTCAGAAAGCGCGCGGTGCTCAGTTCGGCCGGGACCACCAGATTCGCGCCCAGCCGAACGGCCAGAGTCTCTTGGTTGTAGCGCAGGCGGGTGCCAACTTCGCGGACCAGGATCTTCACCCGCGGGCCGCCGCGCTGGCGCAGTCCGAAGATGCTGCGCGCCAAGAGATCGAAGTCGGTTTCGTGCGTGAACGCCAGCACGAAGGTGGCGGCCACTGCGTCCTCGCCGAGCGCCTGCACCAGGGCCAGGTCGTCATCGGTGATGCGCCAGCCCGAGGGCGCTTTCTCTTGCGGCGCGAACACCGAGCCCATGGCGATGAACTGAGCTTCGTCCGTCGCCGGGGGAGCGGACGACAGCGGGTTCGCGGCTTGAGCGCCTCGCTGGGGTTCGCAGACTTCCAGCGCGCCTTGGCTGCCTTGGCGCACCGCCACGCTGCGGCCCGCGAGCAGACCTTCCCGGTGGAACCAGTGAAAAATGCCCAGGGTCGTCGCGCCGTAGCGGCTTTTCAGTTCGACCAGGCCCGCGACGACATGCACCATGGGTCGGAGGGCGGACAAGGACCGAGCGTGTTCACGGAACAGCAAGACCACGGCGCGGTCCTCCTGCTCGGCGTGCGTGCGCCAGAAGCGCAGCGTGGCTTCGTCGAGCGCGGGGAACAGGGTTTCCATGCCGTTGATCACCAGCAGCTGTGCGCGTCGGCCGGTCTGGCGTTCCAGATGCGTCAAGTCCTGTGCCAGGCCCTGCGCGTGGGCGAGGTTCGCGGCAGGCTTGGGAGGCGGAGCCGTCCGCGCAGGCGGCACGGTTTCAAAAACAGCAATACGCTTGCGGCGTATGGCCTCGTGTGCTTCTGCTTGGAGGCCAGATTGCGCCAGGTTTTCGGCCACGCCCGGCGCCGAAACCAGGGCGGCGTTCCGCTCTTTTTCAGAGGCGTCCAGGAGGGTACGCCACAGCAAGGCGGCGGATGGCGCATCGTCCTCGCCCACGATGGCATACACCTTGCCCCTCTCCATGTGGAGTGCCGGAGCCAGATTCAAAATGCTCAATCCGTAGGCGGAATGAGGACTAATTGTTACAGCCATCGACTCATTTGTAACATAATCTGGTTTTCCCTAGGTAGATCGCCCCTTTCCCATGGCCGTTCCGACTCGAAATTCCGAACCCCGCGCTGCGTCCGGTCTGCCAGGTGGCGATGTCACGGCCTTGTTTGCCCATGTGGGCGCGGCATCCCGCTCCATGGATTACCAAGAGCTGGTGCGTGACGAGGCTGCCCAGGCTGCGGCAAGCCGCTGGCCTTTGCTGGCGGAAATCGTTGGCCAGTCCATCCGGACTCGCGCGCCTTGAGGCAGGGATTGGGCCCACAGGTGCGCGTGGTCGCGGTCATGGGCGCCACGGGCGGCGCGGGCGCCACCACGGTGGCGGCCCACTTGGCCTGCGCGCTGGCTTCGCAGAAGCGCCCGGTGCTGGCGATCGATTTATCCCCAACCAATGCCCTGCGCCTGTTCTATGGCATGGACTGGTCACAGGAACAGGGCTGGGCCCGCCAAATGCTGGCGGGTGAGGCTTGGCAGGATGCGGCCTGGCGTGACAGCAGGGGCCGCGCTTTCATGCCCTTTGGCGCGTTGCCTGACGATGCCGCGGCGGAGCGACTGGCTCAGACCTTGCGGGCTCACCCCCGCTGGCTGCGCGACCGCTTGGACGAGATCCAATTCGCCCCGGGCACCGTCGTGGTCTGTGACTGTCCCATTGCACCGGCTGCGCTGCGCGACCAAGCCCTGACAGCCGCCGACCTGGCGCTGATGGTCTGCGCTCCCGACACGCTGTCCTACGCCCAAGCCACGGGCAGGATCGAGCGCGGGTGGGCAGGAGCCAAGGGCATGTCGGACGCGCCAAGCACCGGGCCATCGTCCGAAACGGCGATCGTGCTCAACGGCCATGACCCCGCGCGCCGACTGGACCGTGACATCGCCCTCTTGTTGCGAACGGGGTACAAGTCGGTCTTCGCCCCGACCCTCGTGCACCGCGACGAATCACTGCGCGAGGCCTTGGCCTGCAAGCAGACCGTGTTCGATTTCGCTCCGACCAGCCAGGCCGCGCACGATTGCGCTGCCCTGGCGACCTGGACACTCGCCCGGCTCGGCCAGATCGAGGCCCGCGTGGCCGGTCGGCTCGCCGGCGAGGCGCGCACCCACGGGCCGGACCTGGAGCGTCCCGCGTGAGCGCGCTCCGCGCGAACGTTGAGAGTTTCTGGCGGCGTTTGTGGCGTGCCGCGGGAATCGCGCCGGACTTGCCCTGGCACGACCGCATGCTGTCGCTCGTCTTTCGCGCGCCGCCGTGGACCACTGGGTCGGGTTGGCGCGCTATGTGCGCGACGGCCTTTCCGCATGTGAACCTGCGCCAGCCGCGCTGGGGAGACCTGCTGCGCGTGCCCTTGCAATTGCTCTGGCTGGCCTTGGTGCGCGCCGTGCCGCTGGCCGAAGCACACCACCCTACGGTGCCGTGGAGGCGGGCTTGGCGCGCAGTGCCGGCATGGCTCGCGAGCACCGCGCGTGCTTGGGTGCCAAAGCGCATGCGCGCATGGGGAGAGGCCGTGCACCGTCGTGTCCGACCGCGCCCGATCGATCTGAACCGTCTGCAAACCCGGTCCGAGGCGCTGGCCCGCCACGGGCTGTGGGACCAGCCCTTGGTGCGGTACGCCGCCTATGGCATGGCCGCCTTGCTGGCTTTTCTGTGCGTGACCACCCCCTTCAACACCCTGGCGCAACTGGTGTTCATCACCTTGCTGTGGGCGATCGCCATGCTGGTGCGGCGGGTGCCGGGCTCGGTGGCGACGCTGCTGTTGATCGTGCTGTCGCTCACCGCGTCCACGCGGTACCTCTGGTGGCGCGTCACCGAGACACTGAACTGGCAGGAAAGCCTGGACCTGATCTGGGGCCTGCTGCTGCTGGCGGCGGAAATCTACACCTGGATCATCCTGCTGCTGGGCTACGCGCAGTCGGCCTGGCCTTTGAAGCGCAAGCCCGCGCCCCTCCCCGCGGACACGCGCGACTGGCCCACGGTGGATGTGTTCATCCCAACCTACAACGAGCCGTTGAACGTGGTCATGCCCACGGTTCACGCGGCTTTGGGCCTGGACTGGCCGCGCGACAAGATCAAGCTCTGGTTGCTGGACGATGGCCGACGCGAGGTCTTCCGCCAGTTCGCCGAGGAGGCGGGCATAGGCTACATCGTGCGTCCCAACAACCAGCACGCCAAGGCGGGCAACCTGAACCACGCGCTGACGCGCACCGAAGGCGAGTACGTCGCGGTTTTCGACTGCGACCACATCCCGGTGCGTTCGTTCTTGCAGACCACCATGGGCTGGTTCCTGCGTGACCCCAAGCTGGCCTTGGTGCAGACGCCGCACCACTTCTTCTCGCCCGACCCCTTCGAGCGCAACCTGGGTCTGTTCCGCACCATGCCCAACGAGGGCGAGCTGTTCTATGGCGTGATCCAGGACGGCAACGACCTGTGGAACGCAGCCTTCTTTTGCGGCTCTTGCGCGGTGCTCAAGCGCGCGCCCCTGCTGGAGGTGGGCGGCATCGCGGTCGAAACGGTGACGGAAGACGCCCACACCGCGCTCAAGCTGCAGCGCCTGGGCTACAACTCGGCCTACATCAACCTGCCGCAGGCGGCGGGGCTGGCCACCGAAAGCTTGTCGGCCCACATCGGCCAGCGCATCCGCTGGGCGCGCGGCATGGCGCAGATCTTCCGCATCGACAACCCCTTCCTGGGCAAGGGCCTGAACTGGATGCAGCGCATCTGCTACGGCAACGCGATGCTGCACTTCCTCAATGGCGGTCCGCGCCTGATCTTTTTGACCGCGCCGTTGGCGTTTCTGCTGTTTCACGCCTACGTGATCTACACCCCGGCCATCGCCGTGCTGCTCTATGTGTTGCCGCACATGGTGCACGCCAACATCACCAACTCGCGCATCCAGGGCGCGCACCGCCATTCCTTCTGGGCCGAGGTCTACGAAACGGTGCTGGCCTGGTACATCTGGCGCCCCACCCTGGCCGCGCTGATCGATCCGCGCCAGGGGCAATTCAACGTCACCGGCAAGGGCGGCCTGGTCGAGCGCAATTACTTCGACTGGCGCATCTCGCTGCCATACCTCGTCATCATCGGTCTCAATCTGCTCGGCCTGGGCTTTGGTATCTGGCGCGTGTTCTGGGGACCGGCGGACGAGATCCCGACCACGCTGCTCAATCTGTTCTGGGTGGGCTACAACGTGCTGTTGCTGGGCGCCGCCGTGTCGGTGGCGTCCGAGACCCGGCAGGTGCGTCGCACCCACCGCGTCGACATGACCTTGCCCGCCGCGCTGCGCCGGCCCGATGGCCAGCTGCTGCGCTGCGAGACCGAGGACTTTTCCGAAGGGGGCCTCTCGCTCAGGGTGCCCGCCGAGCAAGGCTTGCCGGCCAACGCGCCCGTGCAGGTGTCGCTGTGGCGTGGCGCCGAGGAATTCGTGTTCCCCGCCCAGGTGGTTGGCAGTTCGGCGACGCGCTTGCGCCTGCGTTGGGCCTTGGAGAGCGTGGAGCAGCGCATGGCGCTGGTGCAGTGCACCTTTGGGCGCGCCGACGCTTGGCTCACCTGGTCGCAAGGTCGGCGGCGCGACCGGCCCCTGGCGGGGCTGCGCCAGGTGCTGCGCACCGGCATGGACGGGTACCTCCGCATCGCTGAACATGCCTTGCCCTTCGCGGCGCCATTCACTCGGGCCGGCCGCCGCTTGGGCGAGAGGATCGCCAGCCTGTTGCCGCGCACGCCCGTCTCCGGCAGGCTCCACCCCGCGCCGCCTGCCCAGTCCCCGTATCCCACGCCCCAGGCCGGTCCCCGCCAGTCCACTGAATTCGCATGAACCGACAGCCTTTCAATTACTCGCCGACCCGGGGCCGCGCTGCCGCGCTGACCCTGATCGCCGCCCTGTCCTCGCTGATCTCGGGCCCGGCGTGGCCGAAAAAGGTCCAGCCCTCGACGTCCACCGCTTCCGCCAACACCGCCAACGCGCCTGCTGCGTCCAACCCGACCGCGTCACCGCTGCCGACGCGGGTGCGCCGCCTGAACCTGGGGCAGCTCGGCAATCAGACTGCATTCCAATTGCGCACGACCGAGGGGCGGACCGACATCAACTTCGGCTTGCGCGCCGACGAACTGGTCACCCAGGCCGTGCTGCGCCTGCGTTATGCCTATTCGCCCGCCTTGATCCCCGGACAGTCGCACATCAAGGTGCTGCTCAATGATGAGTTGATGGCCACCTTGCCCCTCACGGCGAACAACGCGGGGCAGCCCGTGACGCAAGATGTGACGATCGACCCGCGCTTCATCGTCGACTTCAATCGCCTGACGCTGCAGTTCATCGGCCACTACGCGCAGAACTGCGAACTCTCCGGGCACAGCAGTCTGTGGGCCGATGTCAGCGGCGCCAGCGAGCTGGAACTCACCGTGCGCCCGATCGAGCTGCGCAACGACCTGGCCCGCCTGCCGGAGCCCTTTTTCGACCCGCGTGACCTGGGGCGCTTGAACTTGCCCTTCGTGTTCGCCGCGCAGCCTTCGCCCGACACCCTGCGCGCCGCGGGCATCACCGCTTCCTGGTTTGGCCAGTTGGCGGCCTGGCGCGGCGCGCGTTTCACGGCCCACCTGGATGGCGTGGACGGCACCCTGCCTCCCGGGCACGCCCTGGTCTTCGCGACCAACAGCGAGCGCCCTGACTGGATGGCGCAGACGCCGCCCTTCACCGGCCCCAGCCTAAGCATGCTGAGCAACCCCGGCGACGGCGCTTCGCGCCTGCTGCTGGTCAGCGGCCGTGACGGTGCGGACTTGCGCGTCGCCGCCGACGCCTTGGTGCGCGGCGCGGTCGCGCTCTCGGGCTCGCACGTGGCGGTGCAGGCCGGCCCCGCAGCCCCGGCGCGCGCGCCCTATGACGCGCCCAGGTGGGTGCGCATGGATCGCCCCACGACCTTCGGTGAATTGGTTCAGACGCCCGAGCAGTTGCAGGCGGCCGGCCGCCAGACCGACAGCATCCGCGTGGACCTGCGCATTCCGCCCGACCTCTACGCGTGGAAGAGCCGAGGCGTTCCTGTGGATCTGAAGTTCCGCTACACGCCGCCCGTGCGCGCGGGCGAATCGCGCATGACCATGAGCCTCAACCAGTCCTTGGTGCAGGCGTTCAATCTGCGCGCGTCCGAGCCAGGCCGCGGCGAGGAGCAGTCCTGGACCTTGCCTCTGATGGACAAGGGGCTGGCCGTCGAGCGCGAGCGCGTGGTGCTGTCGCCCTTCCAGCTCGCGCCGCGCAGCCAGCTGCAGTACGCCTATTCCTTCGCCACGCACCGTGGCGCCGATTGCGAGAACCCTGCCGTGGACAACGCGCGCGGCGCGGTTGACCCCGACTCCACCATCGATTTCTCGGGCTATCCGCATTACGCCGAGCTGCCGCAGCTCAGCCATTTCGCGTCCCTGGGCTTTCCCTTCACCCGATACGCGGACCTGTCGCAGACGGCGGTGGTCTTGCCTGAGCAGCCGGGCCGTGACGAGATCGAGACCCTGCTCACGCTGCTGGGCCGCATGGGCGAATCCACGGGCTATCCGGCCACGCAAGTCGCCGTGGTGGGGCCGCGGCAAGTGGACACGGTGCGCGACCGCGACCTGCTGCTGATCGGTACCGCCCCTGGCCAAACCTTGTTGCAGACGTGGAAGGACCACCTGCCCGCCGTGGTCGACGGCACGCAGCGCGGCGTCAGTCAGCCCGCGCGTGCCAGCACGGCCTTATTCGGTGGCTTTGGCTTGCCACGCGAAGCTGCTGCCGTGACACAGGAGCGCATCGAGGCCACAGGTCCGCTGGTCGCGCTGCTGGGATTTGAATCACCCTTGGCTTCGGGCCGCAGCGTCGTGGCGGTGACGGCGGGGGAACCGCGCGATCTGCCCAAGGTGCTGGACGCCCTGGACACCCAGGCTGGGGTCATGCATGGCAGCGTGGTTTTCGTGCGCAGCCTCAAGGACCCGCTCAGCGGGCGTGACACCCTGAAGGTGGACAGCATCGCGGTGGGGCCGACCTACACCACGGGCGTGTTGCCGTTTTGGACCGTCATCGCGCATGGCTTGCGCCAACACCCCACGCTGCTGGGGCTGCTCTGGTTCGGCCTGGCCGTCTTGGGGCTGGTGCTGGTCTGGAAGTTGTGGCTGGCCGTGCGCCATCGCCGCGGGCGTGGTCGCGCATGAGCCAGCGTGGGTCGCTGGCGCTGGTCCATGCGCTGCTGTTGATATTGGCCCCACAGGGCGGTGCCGCGACCACGGTCGCCACCGGCTGCGATGTGGTGTCGTGGTCGTCGCCGTCCTCATCCCCGCAGGCCGGGCCCGCCGCGTCGGATGGGGTTCTTCCATCCGCGGCCGTCGGCACCGGCACCGGCGCCGGTGCGGTGTGGCCCGATTGGGTGAGATTCCGCGAGGGCTTCATCAGCGCCGATGGCCGTGTGATCGATGCGTCCACGCCCCTGCACCAAACCACGTCCGAGGGCCAGTCTTACGCGCTTTTTTTCGCCCTGGTGGCGAACGACCGCGCGGCCTTTGATCGCCTGCTGCGCTGGACGCAAGACAACTTGGCGGCGGGCGATCTGACCGCGCGCCTGCCTGCCTGGCAGTGGGGACGACGCCTGGACGCGACGGGGCGCGAGAGCTGGGGCGTGATCGACGCCAACGCCGCGTCGGACGCCGACCTTTGGATCGTCTACGCCCTGGGTGAAGCGGCTCGGCTATGGAACGCGCCGTCTTACGCCGCGCTGGCCCAAGCCCTGGCCGCGCGCGTGCTGCGCGAAGAAGTGGTGGACATCTCTCCGTTGGGCCCCACGCTGCTGCCAGGACCCTGGGGTTTCGCGCCCGGTTCGGGCACCGAGGCGGGCAGCTACCGTCTGAACCCGAGTTACGTCCCGCCCCAGCTGCTGCGTCGCCTCGCGGTCCTCAATCCCGACACGCTCTGGCCTCGGGTCGCGGACAGCTCCCTGGCCGTGCTGCGCGGGTCCGCCCCGCGCGGCTACGCGCCGGACTGGGTGTTGCACCGCGCGGGAGCGTTCGTTGCCGATCCGCGTACCCAGGGTGTGGGCAGCTACGACGCCATCCGCGTCTACCTGTGGGCGGGCATGTTGCACCCGTCCGACCCGGTGCGTGCCCTCTTGATCGACGCGTTCGCGCCCATGGTGCGGCAGGTGACCGACAGCGGTCATCCGCCCTTGCGGGTGGACACCGCAGCTGGGAATGCGCAAGGGGCGGGCCCCGCAGGGTTCTCGGCCGCTGTGATGCCCTTGCTGCAAGCGGCGGGACAGGCGCAAGCCGCCGAGGCCCAGCGCGAGCGTCTGTCGCGGCCGCCCGTGGGGCCGGTGTTCGCGGGCCGCGACAACTACTACGACCAGGTGCTCGCTCTGTTCGGAGTGGGCTGGCTCGAAGGCCGCTACCGTTTCGCGCCCGACGGCGCCTTGCTCCCCCGTTGGTCATGCGCCGCGCCCTGAGTTCCGCCTGCTGGCGTCATCCAGCGGTCCGCGCCCTGTTGCTGGCCCTGCTGTGCGGCCTGACAGGGCAAGCCGCACGCGCCGCGCCGGATGAAGACACCCAGGCCGCCCTGCTGGCACAGGCCAAGCTCTGGCAAGAGCGTGAGCGTGACGATCGAGCACGCGAGGTGCTGGCCAAGCTGCTGCGCGTGTTTCCCGACGATCCGGATGGCATCGCCCAGCTCGCCTACATCCAACGGCGAGCGGGCCAGCCGGACGCGGCGCGACGAGGTTTGGAGCGCTTGCGTGCCTTGAGTCCCGAGCATCCCGACATCGCGCGGCTCGACACCTTGTTTCGCCTGGACGGGGTGGACCAGCCCAGGCTGGCTCGGGCGCGTGCCCTGGCACGCGAAGGGCAGCCTGCACAGGCCCTGGTGGTGTTGCGCGAGCTCTACCCCGTGGGGCCGCCCACGGGGGATCTGGCGCTGGAATACTGGCGGATCGTGGCCGACACCGAGTCCGGCTGGGAACCCGCGCTGGCGGGTCTGACCCGCTTGACCGCGCAGTTTCCCGACACCCCGCGTTACCGTCTGGCCTGGGCCGAGCATGTCACCACGCGCCGTCCCGACGATGCCGCCGCGTTGCAGGCCCTGCGGGAGTTGACGCTCTACCCCCCGTTGGAGCGGCCCGCACGCGCAGCCTGGCGGCGCGCCATGCTGCGACTTCCACCCACGCCAGCGAATGTGGGGCTGGTGCAAGCCTACTTGGCGCAGGAGCAGGGGGAAGACAGCGCGGTCCAGGAACACGTGGACAGCTTGCGCGCCGCCGTCGAGCGTGAACGCATCTTGATGGCGGACCCGGCCTACCGCGCGGGCCGCCGGGGGCTGGCCCTGGTGGAGCGTGATGACCCAGTCCAGCGCGACGTCGCCGCGGCTTTGCTGCTGCGTTCCCTGGCCGCCCGGCCCAACGACGCCGAGGTGCTGGGCGGGTTGGGGGTACTCCGCATGCGCCAAGGGCGTCATGCCGAGGCGCAAGCGCAATTCCGCCGGGCCCGTGAACGCGACCCCGCCAACGGGCGCTGGAGCGAGTTGCTCGCCGTCTCTCGGTATTGGGGCGCGATGCGTGATGCGGCGGAGGCCGTCGACGCGCGTGACGACGCACGGGCCGAGGCCCGCCTCAACGAAGCCCTCGCCGTCAACGCGGCGGAGCCTGCGGCCTGGGTGTTGCTGGGCCGCTTGCGCGCGGCCCAAGGCCGCGATGGGGACGCCGAGCGACACTGGAAGCAGGCGCTGGTGTTGACGCCCGACCACGTTGGCGCGACCGAGGCACTGGTCACGCTCTACTTGCGCCAGGGCCGCGAGCGTGACGCGCGGGTGCTGCTGAGTCGCATGGACCGTCCACCGAGTGATCTGCTGGCCGCCGTCGCAGCCGCCCGCGCCAGCCTCTATCAAGAGCAGGCCGCCAGCGCGCAGGCCCAGGGCCGCGAGGACGAGGCCATCCGGCTGCTGGAACGCGCGGCGCGCGAGGACGCCGACGATCCCTGGCTGCGACTGCGGCTGGCGCGCTTGTATGCCGCCCGGGGTGCTCCGCAAAAGGGCGAGGATTTGTTCAAGGCCTTGCTGTCGCGCCGCGCACCGCCCGCTCGCACCCTCGGCGAGGCCGAGCGCGCCGGTGTCTTGCATGCTTACGCGCTCTACCAGTCCAGCCTGGAGCAAGACGCCGCGGCCCTGGCCACGCTGGAGGGCATCGCTGCGGCCCGTCGCGATGCCAGCATCCTGGAATTGCAGCGGCGCCTCCAGGTGCGCCGCATTGCGCGCGAGGCGCCGTTGAACCCCGAGCGCGCCGAGGCCGACTACCGTGCGTTGTTGCGCGACAACCCGGATCGGGCCGACGCCGCGCTGGGCTTGATGGAGTTGCTGGTGGCTACCGGGCGCCCTGCGCAGGCCAGTGCGCTGATCGATCGCCAAATCGACCGGATCCAGCAGGCCACGCCCGACCAAGCGGCCGACCTCATCGCCGTCCTGCTGTCCATGGGCGATCGGGAACGCGCGTGGCGCGTCATCCAGGCGCGCCCGGCCGAGCCTCCGCATGCCCGCACCCTGGCGTACGCGGCGCGACTGGCGCGCGAAGAGGGACGCGTTGCCGTGGCCATCGACTACCAGCGGCGCGCACTCGCTGCCGACCCAGCGCCCAGCGCCGCAGACGAGCGCGCCCTGAACGCGCTGCTGGACCGTGACACGACCTGGCTGTCCGCGGGGATCGATCATCGAGCGAGCCCGGGCACGTCGGGGGTGTCCCGCTACGAGGCCACCGAGTTGCCTTTGGAGTGGCTGTGGCCGCAACGGGACGAGGGGCGTTGGGCCGTGCGCGCCGATATGGTGCGGCTGGACGCAGGCGTCTTCGATTGGTCGCGCGCCAGCGCCTACGAGCGGCGATTGCTGGGCAGTTCGGCCCTGTGCACCTCGCAGGCCGATTGCGATCAAGCCTCTGAGCAACAAGCCGAAGGCCTGGCCCTGAACGTGGCCCTGGAGCGCGGTGACACCCGTTATGACCTGGGCACCACGCCGATCGGCTTTCCGGTTCAGAGTTGGGTGGGAGGCCTGCTGCACCGGGGTGATTGGGGCCCGTTCGGATATTCCGTGGACCTCTCGCGTCGCCCCGTCACCGGCAGCGTTTTGTCCTACGCGGGCGCGCGTGACCCGAGGACCGGCCGCACCTGGGGCGGCGTGCAGGCCACGGGCGTGCGTCTGGGGCTGAGCCTGGACGACGGGGGGCGTTACGGCGCCTGGTCCTCCCTGGGGGTGCATCGGCTCAGCGGCCGCAACGTGCTGGACAACGACCGCGTGCAGCTGATGGCAGGCGCTCAAATGCGCGTGATCAACGAGGAAGACCGCGTGCTGCAAATCGGGCTCACGGGCATGGTCTGGCACTTCTCCGAGAACAGCGGCGAGTACACCTATGGCCATGGCGGTTACTACAGCCCGCAGCGTTACCGTTCCCTGGCCCTGCCCCTGAGCTATGGCGAGCGTTCTGAGCGGTGGTCCTGGGTGGCTCGTGCGTCGGTGTCTGCCTCTTGGTCGATGACGGAGCGTGCTCCTTACTTCCCGACCGATGCGAGCCTGCAAGATGCGGCTGTCGCTGCGGGCATCAACGCTGATTACGACGGTGGCCCGAGCCGTGGCACGGGACGTTCCCTGGCCTGGTCGTCCGAATACCAGTTGAGTGGGCACACCTTTCTGGGAGGCTTGCTCGAGCTGGAACGTTCACCGGACTACGAGGCCAACCGCTTCCTGGTCTACCTGCGCCACGCCTATGATCGTCCCGCAGCACGGACCGTGTTTTTTCCGCCCCGGCCTTTCGGACCGACCTCGCAGGAATAAGTCGGGAGCGGCAAAGGGGGCCCGGGCGGTCCACCCACGATTGACGAGGACAATTTTTGAGGCAAAATAGAACGACCGTTCGTTTTATTTCGCCCCATGTCCCAGCTCGCTGTTTCAAGCCGCAAACCCGCTCGCCGCAGCGCCGCTGCCAAGAATGCAGCGCCCAGCCGCGTCTTGCACAAGGGGCAGCAAACCCGTCTGGTGATTCTGGATGCCGCCTTGGCCCTGGCGGCCGAGGCCGGGCTGGAAGGTTTGTCCATCGGCGCCTTGGCCGAATCCACCGGCATGAGCAAATCTGGCGTGTTCGCGCATTTCGGTTCGCGCGAGGAGTTGCAGATTTCCGTCATTCATGAATACTTCCAACGCTTCGAGCAGGAGGTGTTCTATCCGGCGATCAAGGAGCCGCGGGGTTTGCCGCGCTTGCGTGCGCTGTTCGAGAACTGGATGAAACGGGTGACGGAGGAAATCCAGTCCGGCTGCATCTTCATCAGTGGCGCGATCGACTTTGACGACCGCCCTGGCCCCGTGCGAGATGCATTGGCCACGTCGGTGCGGGTCTGGTTGGCGGCGGTGGAGCGCGCCGCGACCCTCGCCAAGCAAGAAGGGCAACTGGTCGCCGACGCGGACGTGCGACAGATTTGCTTCGAGATTCACGGTTTGATTTTGTCCGTGCACTACGAGGCGCGTTTTCTTCAGACCCCGGGTTCCATCGAGCGCGCGCAAAGGGCGTTCGAGCAGATCCTGGCGCGATATTCGTCCGGCGGTCCTTGAGCCTGCCGCATATCGCGAGATACAGCGGTGCTTCCATCAGGCTTACACATACCGGTTCTTTAATCCAACCTTCGAACACACAAGGAGTACACCATGCCCAGCTACAACCCACCCCTGCGCGACATGCAGTTCGTGATGCACGAGGTGCTGAACGTGAGCGATGCGCTCAAGCAGATCCCGCGTCACGCCGACACGGACGCCGACACCATCAACGCTGTGTTGGAAGAAGGGGGCAAGTTCGCCGCTGAGGTGCTGTTCCCGCTCAACATCAGCGGCGACCAGGAAGGTTGCACCCTGAACCCGCAGACGCGTGAGGTGACGACGCCCAAGGGCTTCAAGGAAGCCTATGCGCAGTACATCGAGGGCGGCTGGGCCGCGCTGTCCTGCGACCCGGAGTTCGGCGGTCAGGGCCTGCCTTTCGTGCTGAACCAGTGCTTCTATGAAATGCTGAATTCGGCCAACCAGGCCTGGACCATGTACCCCGGCCTGTCGCACGGCGCCTACGAGTGCCTGCAGGCCCATGGCACCGACGAGCAGAAGAAGCAGCTGCTGCCCAAGCTGGTCAGCGGCGAATGGCTGGGCACCATGTGCCTGACCGAACCGCATTGCGGCACCGACCTCGGCCTGCTGCGCACCAAGGCCGAACCGCAGGCCGACGGAACCTACAAGATCAACGGCACCAAGATCTTCATCAGCTCGGGCGACAACGACTTCACCGACAACATCATTCACCTGGTGCTGGCCCGTTTGCCCGATGCGCCCAAGGGCAGCAAGGGGATCAGCCTGTTCGCGGTGAGCAAGTACAAGCTCAAGGCCGACGGTTCCCTGGGCGAGCACAACGGCATCTACTGCGGCGGTCTGGAGCACAAGATGGGCATCCACGGCAACGCCACCTGCCAGATGATCCTGGACAACGCGATGGGTACCCTGGTCGGTCAGCCGCACAAGGGCCTGCAGGCCATGTTCGTGATGATGAACGCCGCCCGCCTGGGCGTGGGCAACCAATCCCTGGGTCTGACCGAGGTCGCTTATCAAAACGCCTTGGCCTACGCCAAGGACCGCCTGCAGATGCGCAGCTTGTCCGGCACCAAGGCCAAGGACAAGGAAGCCGATCCCATCATCGTGCACCCGGACGTGCGCAAGATGCTGCTGACCGCCAAGGCCTACGCCGAAGGCGGCCGCGCCTTGGCCTGCTACTGCGCCTTGCTGCTGGATCAGCACCTCTACCACCCTGACGAGAAGGTGCGTCAGGACAGCGATGAACTGCTGGCCCTGCTCACCCCCATCATCAAGGCGTTCCTCACGGACAACGGCTTCCAGGCCACCGTGATGTGCCAGCAGGTCTTCGGCGGCCATGGCTACATCAAGGAATGGGGCATGGAGCAATTCGTGCGCGACGCCCGCATCAACATGATCTACGAAGGCACGAACACCGTGCAGTCGCTGGACTTGCTGGGCCGCAAGGTCCTGGGCAACAACGGCGCGACACTCAAGAAGTTCGGCAAGATCGTCGGCGCGCTGATCGAGGAAGAGGGCGTCAACGAAAAGATGAGCGAGTTCATCAGCCCCCTGGCCGTGCTGGCCGAGCAGATGACCAAGTTCACCATGGAAATCGGCTTCAAGGGCATGCAGAACCCGGACGAGGTGGGCGCCGCTGCCGTGGACTACCTGCGCGTGGCAGGTCACCTGGTGTTCGGCTACTTCTTTGCCCGCATGGCCTCCGTCGCGCTCAAGAAGATCGCCGCCGGTGACACCGACCCCTTCTACCAGGCCAAGCTGCAGACTGCGCGCTTCTACTTCGCCAAGCTCTTCCCCGAGACGGCGACGCTGATGCGCACGGCCCGCGCGGGCTCCAAGTCCCTGATGGACACCCATCTGGCCCTGGCCTGATCACGACGCCCAAGAAGAAGGAGACCGAGATGCGCAGCTATTGCAAGCTTTTGCTGACTCTGAGCCTGGGGCTGGCCGCCGTGGCGGCCTCGGCCCAGAACACCCCCGTGGGCAAGTGGCACACCATCGATGACGAGACGGGCGAGGTCAAGAGCCTGATCGCCATCACCGAGACCGGTGGCGTGCTTGCGGGCCGCATCGAGCAAGTGCTGCGCAAGGGTGCGGACCCGAAAGCGACTTGCGTGAAATGCGAGGACGACCGCAAGGGCCAGCCCATGGTGGGCCTGGAGATCATCCGCGGCGCCAAGCAGGCCAAGGGCGAGACCGTCTGGGAAGGCGGCGAGATTCTCGACCCGGAAAAAGGCAAGACTTACAAGCTCAAGCTGACGCCCATCGAGGGCGGGGCCAAGCTGCAGGTGCGTGGCTACCTCGGTCCCTTCTACCGAACCCAGGTCTGGGACCGGGTTCAGTAAACCAACACAACAAGGAACATCACCATGTCCCGATTTCAAGTCCGCAAGGTCGCCGTGCTCGGCGCGGGCGTGATGGGCGCGCAGATCGCGGCCCATCTGGTCAACGTCAAGGTGCCGGTCGTGCTGTTCGACCTTCCCGCCAAGGAAGGCCCCAAGAACGGCATCGTCCAGAAGGCCGTCGACAACCTCAAAAAACTCAAACCCTCGCCCCTGGGCGTGGCCGACGACGCGGCGCTGATCCAGGCCGCCAACTACGAAGAGAACCTGGGCCTGCTGGGTGAATGCGACCTCGTCATCGAGGCCATCGCCGAGCGCATGGACTGGAAGCTCGATCTCTACAAGAAGATCGCACCGCACGTGGCCAAGCACGCCATCGTCGCGTCCAACACCTCGGGCCTGTCGATCACCAAGCTGTCCGAGGCGCTGCCGGCCGAGATCAAGCCGCGCTTCTGTGGCATCCACTTCTTCAACCCGCCGCGCTACATGTACCTGGTGGAACTGATCGCGACGCCGACAACGCAGCCGGCCATCCTCGACCAGCTCGAAACCTTCGTCACCAGCAGCCTGGGCAAAGGCGTGGTGCGCGCCAAGGACACGCCCAACTTCATCGCCAACCGCGTGGGCATCGCCGGCATGCTGGCGACGATGAAGGAGGTCGAGAACTACGGCCTGAGCTACGACGTGGTGGACGACCTCACGGGCAAGAAGCTGGGCCGCGCCTCCAGCGGCACCTTCCGAACCGCCGACGTGGTGGGCCTGGACACCATGGCCCACGTGATCAAGACGCTGCAGGACAACCTGGACGAGAAGAGCGACTCCTTCTACGGCAGCTTTGGCACGCCCGCCGTGCTCAAGACCCTGATCGAGATGGGCAACCTGGGCCAGAAGAGCAAGGCCGGCTTCTACAAGAAGGTGGGGCGCGACATCCTGCGCTTCGACCTCGAAGGCAAGGACTACGTGCCGGGCGGCGAAAAGGCCGACGCGGTCTACGAGCGCATGCTCAAGAAGCCCGCAGGCGAGCGCCTCAAGCTGCTGCGCAATGCCGAAGGCAAGCAGGGCCAATTCCTCTGGGCCATCCTGCGCAACAGCTTCCACTACGCGGCCGTGCACCTGGCCACCATCGCCGAGACCGCTGCCGATGTGGACCTGGCCATGCGCTGGGGCTTCGGCATGAAACAAGGTCCCTTCGAGCTGTGGCAGGAGGCCGGTTGGCTGGAAGTGGCGAAGATGGTGCAGGCCGACATCGACGCGGGCAAGGCCCTGAGCAAAGAGCCACTGCCCAAGTGGGTGTTCAGCGATGCCGTGGTCAAAGCCGGCGGTGTGCACACGCCGCAAGGCTCCTACAACCCCACGACCGGCAAGTTCCAGCCCCGTCGACAGTTGCCCGTCTACCAACTGCAGTATTTCCGTGAAAGCCTGCTGGGCGACGGCTCGCCGAAGTACAAGAGCGCGGGCATCACCCTGCACGAGGACGAGGCCATTCGCCTCTGGACACTGGACGGCAACCGTGCCAGCGTGACCGGCAGCGTGTTGATCGCCAGCATCAAGAGCAAGATGCACGCGATCGGCCCGGGCGTGGTCGAAGGCCTGGTGCGCGCGGTGGAGATCGCCGAGCAGGACTATCAAGGCCTGGTGATCTGGTCCGGTGATGAGCCCTTCAGCGTGGGCGCTGACCTGCAGGCCACGCTGCCCGCCTTCATGGTGGCTGGCGTGGGCGCGATCGAAGGCGCCGAGCACGAAATGCAGCAGATGATGCTGCGCCTGCGCTACGCCAGCGTGCCGGTGGTTTCGGCCATTCGCGGCATGGCCTTGGGCGGTGGTTGCGAGCTGGCGGTCTATTCGCAGCGTCGTGTGGCGGCCATGGAAAGCTATATCGGTCTGGTGGAAGTCGGCGTGGGCCTTGTCCCTGGTGCCGGCGGCCTGACCTACATCGCGCGCCGCGCGGCCGAGAACGCGGCCTTCTCCACCAACAAGGAACTGCTGCCTTTCCTGACCGATGGCTTCACCGCCGCCGCCATGGCCAAGGTGGGCACCAGCGCGCTGGAATCGCGCAAGCTGGGCTACCTGCTGGACAGCGACGTGATCGTCCCGAACAAGGACGAGCTGCTTTACGTCGCGCTCAACGAAGCCAAGGCCATGTACCAGGGCGGCTGGCGCGCGCCGCTCAAGCGCCTGTTCCCGGTGGCGGGCCGCAGCGGCATCGCGACCATCAAGGGCCAGCTCGTGAACATGCGCGACGGCGGTTTCATCAGCCAGCACGATTTCCACATCGCCAGCCTGATCGCCGAAGTGGTGTGCGGCGGCGACGTGGACGCGAACACCCTGGTCAGCGAGGAGTACCTGATGGCGCTGGAGCGCAAGGCCTTCTGTTCGCTGATCGTGCACCCCAAGACGCAAGAGCGCATTTTGGGCATGCTGAACACCGGCAAGCCCGTTCGTAATTGATGAAGCTACTGCGCGTCCCTCATGCCGCGTTGGGCGGTGCTCGGAATCCTCACGTACGGGAAGTACGTTCCGGTTCCTGTGCTCCGTCCGCCTTGCCTGAGGGTCGCTCGCCACGCTTCCTCAATCACGAACAAAACCCTTTTAACGTGATGAAGAAAGACGCATCATGAAACAAGTGCAAGACGCTTACATCGTTGCCGCCACGCGCACGCCTATTGGCCGTTCGCACCGCGGTTTCTTCCGCAACATGCGGCCCGATGACCTGCTGGCGACCACGCTCAAGGCTGCGCTGGCCCAGGTTCCGAACCTGGACCCCAAGACCATCGAAGACGTGGTGGCGGGCTGCGCCATTCCCGAAGGGGCCCAGGGCTTGAACGTGGCGCGCATCGCCGCGGTCATGGCCGGCCTGCCCGTGGGCGTGGGCGGCATCACGGTCAACCGTTTCTGCGCCTCGGGCCTGTCGGCCGTGCAGATGGCGGCCGACCGCATCCGCGTTGGCGAAGCCGAGGTGATGATCGCCGCCGGCGTGGAGAGCATGAGCATGGTGCCCATGGGTGGCAACGTGCCGTCCTTCTCGCCCAACTTCTTCGGCAACACCGACAACGTGGACGACTACGGCATCGCCTACGGCATGGGCCTGACGGCGGAGAAAGTGGCCACGCAGTGGAAGGTCAGCCGCGACGACCAGGATGAATTCGCTTACAAGTCCCACATGAAGGCCGTCGCCGCGATGAAGGCGGGCGACTTCGCCAACGAAATCACGCCCATCGAAGTGGCCGACCGCTCGGTCGACCTGGCATCCGCCGAAGTCTCCATCAAGAAGCGCAGCGTGAACCTGGACGAAGGCGCGCGCCCCGACACCACCGTCGAGGCCTTGGCCAAGCTCAAGCCCGTGTTCGCCGCGCGCGGCTCGGTGACGG
The DNA here is from genome assembly GCF_046452315.1 of Hylemonella sp. W303a. NCBI lineage: Bacteria > Pseudomonadati > Pseudomonadota > Betaproteobacteria > Burkholderiales > Comamonadaceae > Hylemonella > Hylemonella sp. W303a. The sequence goes on from NZ_JBKFDG010000001.1 coordinate 269,215, forward strand.
CGGGCAACAGCTCGCAGACCAGCGACGGCGCGGGCGCGCTGATCCTGGCCAGCGAGTCCGCTGTCAAGCGCTTCAATTTGCAACCGCTCGCGCGTTTCGTGAGTTTCGCCTCCAAGGGGGTGCCCTCGCACATCATGGGCATCGGCCCGATCGAGGCCATTCCCGCCGCGCTGCGCTACGCCGGGCTCAAGCACGAGGACATGGACTGGATCGAGCTGAACGAGGCCTTCGCCGCTCAGTCGCTGGCCGTGATCCGCACCTTGGGTCTGAATCCCGCCAAGGTCAACCCCATGGGCGGCGCGATCGCGCTGGGCCACCCGCTGGGCGCGACCGGTGCGATCCGCTCGGCCACCGTGGTGCATGCCTTGCGTCGCAAGAACCTGAAGTACGGCATGGTCACGATGTGCGTGGGCATGGGCCAGGGCGCTGCGGGCATTTTCGAGCGCGTTTGACAGGCGGCGGGCCGGGCCATCCGGCCCCAGGCCCAACGCAGGAGCTTCGCCATGCAAAACCGAACCCTGACCGTCGACGGCGTGACCCTGGCCGCGCGGGTTTTCGAGCCCGCGGGCGAGCCCCGGGCCACCGTGGTGGTCGGTGGCGCCATGGGTGTGCCGCAAAGCTATTACGCCGCCTATGCGACGTGGCTGGCTCAGGAGGGCTACCGGGTCTGGACTTTCGATTACCGTGGGCATGGCGATTCCCTGGCCTTCGTGCCAGGGGGAAAGCTGCGAGGCTTCAAGGCCGACCTCTTGGACTGGGCCCGCGACTACGAATCCATCGTGAAGCACGCTCGGCAAGAACGGCCACAGCTTGCACTCTACTTGCTGGGCCACAGCCTGGGCGCGCAGTTGCCGGGCTTGTTCGAGCGCCCCGAACGTGTCGATGGCTTGTTCACTCTGGCGGCGGGCAGCGGCTACTGGCGTGAGAACGCCCCGCAACTGCGTCGACGTGTCTTGTTCTTCTGGTATGTCGCGGTGCCCTTGGCGACGCTGCTGTGCGGGTACTTCCCTGGACGGCGACTTGGCATGGTGGGGGACCTGCCGGCGGGGGTGATCCGTCAGTGGCGGCGCTGGTGTCTGCACCCGCGCTACATGGTGGCCGAGGGGCACGAGGTCGAGCAGCTTTATGCCAGCGCGCCTTTTGCCATCCGTGCCTGGTCCTTCAGCGACGACGAGATGATGACCCTGGAGGGCACGCGCAGCCTCTTGGCTCTCTACGCCTCGGCGCCCCAGGCGCTGGAAGTCATCCGACCCGAGGAAGTCGAACTGCCACGTATTGGTCATTTCGGTTTCTTCCGCGACAGCATGCGCAAGGCGCTCTGGCCGCGCAGCGCGCGGGTGCTGCAATCCTTCGCGGATGAGCATTACGCCCGCGATTCCCGTTTTTGATGGGTGACCACCATGCATGCTTTCGACGCCGCGCTGCGGTTGGAACAGATCGGAACGGATCGTCTGCCCGCGCGCTTCGCCGGGCACACCAGCGCCGACTACTGGAACATGGTCGGGCCTTTTGGTGGCAACACGGCGGCCGTGGTGCTCGCCGCCATCCTGCGCCATCCCGATCTGTTGGGCGCGCCCCTGTCCATCACGGTCAACTACGCCGCCGCGCTGACCCAAGGGCCTTTCGAAGTGCAGGTGTTGCCCGCGCGCACCAACCGTTCGACCCAGCACTGGACGGCGGCCATTGTGCAGAACGATGAAGAGGGCCAAGCCCAGGTGGTCACCACCGCCACGGCCGTGACGGCGGTGCGACGCGAGACCTGGAGCTTGAGCGATCGGCCCATGCCTCTGGTGCCCGCGCCCGCCGAACTGCCAGTGCGTGGCGTCGAGCGCGCCATGGCCTGGCTGGGACAGTACGAGATGCGTCCGGTCAGCGGCTCCATCCCCGAGGCCTGGGACGATCGTCTGGGCGCCGACAGCACCACGCGGCTCTGGATTCGCGATCAGCCGCCGCGTCCTTTGGACTTCTGCTCGCTGCTGGCTTGTTCGGACGTTTTCTTTCCGCGCGTCTGGCTGCGGCGCGCCACCTACACGCCCGCTGGCACGGTGTCGATCACGACCTATTTCCATGCCAGCGCGCAGGAGCTGCAGGCCACGGGCCAGGGCTGGCTGCTGGGCCAGGCCAGCGCGCAGGAATTCCGCAACGGCTTCTTCGATCAGTCCGCGCAACTTTGGAATGAGGCGGGCGTGTTGCTCGCCACCAGCCATCAGATCGTCTACTACAAAGCGTAGTCCACAACACGGCATCACCCAGGAGACCCCCATGAGCGACGTCCTCGTCCACACCGAAGCTGGCATCACGACCTTGAGCTTCAACCGCCCTGAGCGCAAGAACTCCATCACCGCCGCCATGTACGCGCAGCTCGCCGACGCGGTGGAAGCCGCCGCAGCCGATTCCAGCGTACGCGTGCTGGTGTTCCAGGGCAGTGAAACGGTGTTCTCCGCCGGCAACGACATCGGCGATTTTTTGAATGCGCCCCCGGCCGATCAGAACGCCCCGGTGTGGCGTTTCATGCGCGCCTTGGCCGGCTTCCCCAAGCCTGCCATCGCCGCCGTCAACGGTCCGGCCGTGGGCATCGGCACCACCTTGCTGTTCCATTGCGACCTCGTGTTCGCGGGTGACAACGCGGCCTTCTCCATGCCCTTCGTGAACCTCGGCTTGTGCCCTGAATTTGCGTCCAGCTTGTTGGTGCCGCGCATGTTCGGATACCACCGCGCGGCCGAGGCCTTGCTGCTGGGCGAGCCCTTCATGGCCGAGGCCGCCTTGGAAGTCGGCCTCGTCAACCGCGTGCTCGCGCCCGCCGAGACCCACGCTTACGCCCAGGCCCAGGCCCGCAAGCTCGCGGCCAAGCCCCTGAGCGCCCTGGTCGAGACCAAACGCCTGATGAAGCGTGGCCTGGACGCGGAAGTCAACGCGCGCATGGGCGAGGAGGGCGCCAGTTTCGGCCGCATGCTGCGCGAACCCGCCGCCCGCGAAGCCTTCGGCGCCTTCATGGAGAAACGGAAACCCGACTTCAGCAAAGTCTGAAGTAGGCTGCCCTCTGGGGCAGGCCCGCGAGGGCGTTGACGTTTTCGCCGCAGGCAAAAGCGCAAACCGGATTTCAGCAAGGTCTGAAATTCGCTGCCTGCGGGGGCTTCACAATGTCTCCATGTTCGTCATTTCCAAGCTCCTGAACGTGCTCACCCAGCCTCTGGCCTGGGTCGCGGTCTTGCTCGTCCTCGGGCTCCTGTTGCAGCGGCGTTGGCGTCGCGCGGGCCTGGGCGTGGTCTGGGCCGCGTTGTTCGTGCTGCTCCTGCAGGGCTGGGAGCCATTGCCCGATGCCTTGTTGCGCAAGCTTGAAGCGCAACATCCCGCGCCCGTGCACCTCGATCTGTCGCGGTACGCGGGGATCATCGTGCTGGGCGGCAGCACGGAATCCAGCTACGTTTGGGAAGGCCACGACCAGCCTGCGCTCAACGGTGCCGCCGAGCGCTTGACCGCAGCCTTGCCGCTTCTGCTGCGCGACCCAAGGCTGGTGCTGCTCTACACGGGCGGCGAGGGCGAGTTGTTGGCCTCGGGCCCCAGCGAGGCGGAGCGTGCGCGCCGCTTCTACGCTGAGCAGGGGGTACCACCAGCGCGGCTGTTGTTGGAGTCCGCCTCGCGCAACACGCACGACAACGCGGTGTTCAGCGCCGCCTTGCCCGGCGTGGACCGAACGCGCCCTTGGTTGTTGATCACCTCGGCTTGGCACATGCCGCGTTCCCTGCTGACCTTTCGCAAGGCCGGCTGGAATGTGACGCCTTGGCCGACCGATTACCGTGCTGGGGACGCCACGCCCTGGCACCAGTACTCACTGTCACAGGGGGCTGCCAAATGGCAAACGGCCCTGCACGAGTTGGTGGGACTGATGGTCTATCGACTGAGGGGCTGGCTCTGAGTCAGCCGGGTTTTCAGGCGCTCGTCGCAGGCCGATGCGGCACTTCGCGCGGCTTGCCCTGCTCGTCGATGCAGACGTAAGTCAATGTGGCTTCGGTGACCTTCACGAACTGGCCTTGGGCGGGGATCCGCTCGGCAAACACTTCCACCTTGACGGTCAGTGATGTCCGACCAATGCGGACGAGCTTGGAATAGAAGCTCAGCAGATCGCCCACGCGCACGGGCTGCTTGAACAGGAATTCATTGACGGCCACGGTGGCCATGCGTCCGCCAGCGTAACGGGCCGGGATGACGGAACCGGCCAGGTCCACCTGGGCCATGACCCAGCCGCCGAAAATGTCGCCATTGGCGTTGCAATCCGCAGGCATGGGAATGACCTTCAGCACCAGTTCCTCGTCGGAGGGCGGAGTGGCAGGGCCGAGATTGGCGGGGCGGGCGGCGGGGGCAAGCGACATGGGAGACAATTCCTGAAAACCAATCCGCACATGGCGGACCCCGAATTGTCTCATTCCCTCCCTGATTTTTCCCATGCGCGCTCACGCTGACCAACCCGCGCGCCGTGCGGGCGCACTCATGAATGCCTCCGCCACATCACCTGCCTCGCCTGAAGGTGGGCGGCGCTCAGACTGGTCCACCCTGGCCAAGTTGTTTCCCTACCTCTGGCACTACAAATGGCGCGTGCTGGCGGCCCTGGGGTTCATGGTCTGCGCCAAGCTCGCCAACGTGGGCGTGCCGGTGCTGCTCAAAGAGTTGGTGGACCGCATGGGCGGCGCCACGGGCATGAGCACCACGGTGGCCGTGGCCGTGATCGTGCCAGCGGCGCTGCTGCTGGCTTATGGCGCGCTGCGCTTCATGACCTCGCTGTTCACCGAGCTGCGTGAACTCATTTTCGCCAAGGCGACCGAGGGCGCCGCGCGCAAGCTGTCCTTGCAGGTCTTCGGGCACCTGCATGCACTGTCTTTGCGCTTCCATCTGGAGAGGCAGACGGGGGGCATGACACGCGACATCGAGCGCGGCACGCGCGCCGTGCACACGCTCATTTCGTACTCGCTCTACAGCATCTTGCCGACGCTGATCGAGTTCGCGCTGGTGCTGGGCTTGCTCGCGCTCAAGTTCGATCCGATGTTCGTCTGGATCACCTTGGCGGCGCTGGTCGCGTACATCGTGTTCACGGTCTCGGTGACCGAATGGCGCACGCAGTACCGCCGCCGCATGAACGAGATGGACAGCAACGCGCATGGTCGTGCCATCGATTCCCTGCTCAATTACGAAACGGTCAAGTACTTCAACAACGAGGCCTTCGAGGCGCGCCGTTACGACGAGCACCTGGAGCAGTACCGGCGCGCCGCCGTCAAGAGCCAGATGACTCTGAGCCTGCTCAACACCGGGCAGCAGCTCATCATCGCCACGGGATTGGTCGCCATGCTCTGGCGTGCCGCGTCGGGCGTGGCCGATGGGCGCATGACGCTGGGCGACCTGGTGATGGTCAACGCGCTGATGATCCAGCTCTACATCCCGCTGAACTTCCTGGGGGTGCTGTACCGCGAAATCAAGCAGAGCCTGGCGGACATCGACAAGATGTTCACCTTGTTGGAGCGTGAACGCGAAGTGGCCGATGCACCGGATGCCGCTGAATTGGTCTTGCCACAGGAGGGACCGCCCGCCATCCGGTTCGACGACGTCAGCTTTGCCTACGATCCGTCCCGCCCGATTCTGCACGGGCTGAGTTTCGAGATCCCCGCTGGCAAGACCGTGGCCGTGGTCGGGCCGTCGGGCGCGGGCAAGTCGACGCTCGCGCGCTTGCTCTACCGCTTTTATGACATCACGGGCGGCAGCATCCGCATCGCGGGCCAGGACATCCGACAGGTGACCCAGGGCAGCTTGCGCCGGGCCATTGGCATCGTGCCGCAGGACACAGTGCTCTTCAACGACACCATTGCCTACAACATCGGCTACGGCCGCACGACCGATCCGGCCCGCCCCGGCGAAGCCGGCGCCAGCCGCGAGGAGATCGAGGCCGCCGCCCGGGCCGCCCACATCCATGACTTCGTCAGCGCTCAACCCTTGGGGTACGACACCATGGTGGGCGAGCGAGGCCTCAAGCTGTCAGGGGGCGAGAAGCAACGCGTGGCGATCGCACGCACCTTGCTCAAGAACCCGCCCATCCTGATCTTTGATGAAGCCACGTCGGCCCTGGACAGCGCGAACGAGCGCGCCATTCAGGCCGAACTTCAGAGCGTGGCGCGGGGCAAGACCACCTTGGTCATCGCGCACCGGCTCTCGACCGTGGTGGATGCGCACGAAATCCTCGTGCTCGAACAAGGGCGCATCGTGGAGCGTGGACCGCATGCGGTCTTGCTCGAGAAAAACGGTGCTTATGCGCGCATGTGGGCCCTGCAACAAAGCGTTTCGGACGCCGCGTGAGTGCGCGCTGCCGCTGGGGCCATAATCCGCTCCCGGTTTTCCCGTAAAGGAGACCCGGGTACGGTTTTTGCTCGCCTTTTTGCTAGATACTTCGCCGTCCGAATTTTCCCATCCCGGATTCACCCGAACTCACTCAAGGAGCTCTACACATGAAGAAGCATTTGCTGGTTTCCGCCTTTGCCGTGGCGCTGGCGACCCTGGCGGCAGGCGTGCAAGCCCAGGCCAATGACACCCTGGCCAAGATCAAGTCCTCCGGCAAGGTCGTGATGGGTGTGCGCGAATCGTCCGCCCCCCTGTCCTACACCCTGGGTGATGGCAAGTACACCGGCTACCACGTCGAGCTGTGCCAGAACATCCTCAAGTCCATCGCTCCCGGCGCGACCGTCGAGTACACGCCCGTGACCTCCGCCAACCGCATCCCGCTCGTGCAAAACGGCACCGTGGACATCGAATGCGGTTCCACCACCAACAACGCTACCCGCCAGAAGGACGTGAGCTTCGCGCTGACGACCTATGTGACGGAAGTGCGCACCGCCGTCAAATCCACCTCCAAGATCAAGTCCATCGCTGACCTGGAAGGCAAGACCGTCGCCACCACCACCGGCACCACGTCCGTGGCCCTGCTGCGCAAGCACAAGCGCGGCGCCGACATCAAGTTCACCGAGGTCTACGGCAAGGACCACGCGGACAGCTTCCTGCTGCTCGAGTCGGGCCGCGCCGACGCTTTCGTGATGGATGACAACATCCTGGCGGGCCTGATCGCCGGTTCCAAGAACCCGAAGGACTTCGTCATCGTTGGCGAAACGCTCAACATCGAGCCCATCGCCATCATGGTGCGCAAGGACGATCCGGCTTTCAAGAAGGCCGTGGACGACTACATCCGCGCCGCCATCAAGTCGGGTGAGTTGAATAAGCTCTACACCAAGTGGTTCCTGAGCCCGATCCCCCCGAAGAACACCAGCGTGAACCTGGCCATGGGCTCCGTGCTCGCTGGTCTGCTGAAGAACCCGTCCGACGCTCCGGCCGAGGAATTCAACAAGTAATCAGCACCTCTTAACGCCCGCCGCAGGAATGGCCGAGATGCGAGTCCCGGCGATTCGCCCGGCGGGCGTTTTCACAAGAGCAGATTGAAACCTTAGCGAGAGTTACGTACATGGCACTGGACTGGTCGATCTTCTGTGCTGACACCATCGAGCGGCAGGTTCAGGCCACCTGCCTGGGCTTTGGCCCCAACCAGACCTACCTGGGGTGGTTGCTTGAAGCCTGGGGGCAGACCGTCTTGGTCGCTGTGCTCTCTCTGTGCGTCGCCTTGGTCATCGGGACCGCTGTCGGCGTGCTGCGCACCTTGCCCAATAACGTGCACGGGCAGCCGTCCCGCTTGGCCCGTTTGGCGAACGTTTGGGTGGAGTTCTTCCGCAACATCCCGTTGTTGGTGCAGGTCATCCTCTGGTACCACGTGGTGCCCGTGGTGTTTCCGGTGTTCGCCGACACGCCCAAGCTGTTGCTGGTTGTGATGGGCTTGGGTTTCTTCACCTCCGCACGCATCGCCGAGCAGGTGCGCACGGGCATACAGGCGCTGCCTCGTGGACAGCGTTACGCGGGCATGGCCCTGGGTTTTTCGACCGGGCAGACCTATCGTTATGTGCTGCTGCCCATGGCCTTTCGCATCATCGTGCCGCCGCTGACCAGCGAGAGCATGAACATCTTCAAGAATTCTTCCGTGGCCTTCGCCGTGTCCATCACCGAGCTGACCTTCTTCGCCCAGCAAGTGGCCGAGGAAACTTCGCGCGGCATCGAGGTGTACCTGGCGGTCACCTTGCTGTACGTGATTTCGGCTTTCGCCATCAATCGCATCATGGCCGCGATCGAGAAGCGCGTGCGCGTGCCCGGTTTTGTTGCCTCCACCGGCGGAGGACACTGACATGACGGCCTTGGATTTTTCCTTCTTCACCTGGGACGTCTTCCGTTCCTACGTCCTGGGCGGTCTGTGGTTCAGCCTGGGCTTGACCGTCATCGCGACGCTCGGTGGCATCTTCTTTGGCACGTTGCTGGCGTTGATGCGCTTATCCGGCATCAAGCCATTGGAAATGATCGCCGCCGTTTACGTCAACGGCATGCGCTCCATTCCCTTGCTGATGGTGTTGCTGTGGTTCTTCCTGCTGGTGCCCCTGGTGATCGGACGCCCCATCGGCGCCGAGGGCTCCGCGGTGATCACCTTCATCGCCTTCGAGGCCGCCTACTTCAGCGAGATCATGCGCGCGGGCATCCAGTCCATTCCGCGTGGCCAGGTGTTCGCTGGCTATGCCATGGGCATGAGCTACGCGCAGAACATGAAGCTCGTGATCCTGCCTCAGGCGTTCCGCAACATGCTGCCGGTGCTGATGACCCAGACCATCATCCTGTTCCAGGACACGTCCTTGGTCTACATCATCACTGCCCATGACCTGCTGCACGGTTTCACCGTGGCGGGTAACAACCTGAGCCACCCGCGCGAGGCCTACATCCTGGCCGCCGTGCTCTATTTCGTGATCTGCTACACCCTGTCCAACGGCGTCAAACGCCTGCAGCAGAAGATCGCCATCATTCGCTAAAGCCAAATACTGTTTCGTCGGAGTTTTTCATCCATGTCCCAGCCCATGATCGAAATCAAGGAAGTGTCCAAGTGGTATGGCCCGGTGCAGGTGCTCAACCACTGCTCGGTCAGCATCAACAAGGGTGACGTGGTCGTGGTCTGCGGTCCTTCGGGTTCGGGCAAGTCCACCTTGATCAAGACCGTGAACGCGCTCGAGCCCTTCCAGCAGGGCGAGATCTTCGTGGACGGTGTGCCGCTGCACGACCCCAAGACCAACTTGCCCAAGCTGCGCAGCCGCGTTGGCATGGTGTTCCAGCACTTTGAGCTGTTCCCCCATCTGTCCGTGACGGAGAACCTGACCATCGCCCAGGTGAAGGTGCTGGGGCGCAGCCTGGACGAAGCCAAGGCCCGTGGCCTGAAGATGCTGGACCGTGTCGGCCTGATGGCGCACAAGGACAAGTTCCCCGGCCAGCTCTCCGGTGGTCAACAGCAGCGTGTCGCGATCGCGCGAGCGCTTTCCATGGACCCGATCGTCATGCTGTTCGACGAGCCCACCTCGGCGCTGGACCCGGAGATGGTGGGCGAAGTGCTGGACGTGATGGTCAACTTGGCCAAGGAAGGCATGACCATGATGGTGGTCACGCATGAAATGGGTTTTGCTCGCAAGGTCGCCAGCCGCGTGGTCTTCATCGACGTGGGGGGGCGCATCCTGGAAGACTGCTCCAAGGATGACTTCTTCGGCAACCTGGAGGCCCGTCAGCCGCGCACCAAGGACTTCCTCAACAAGATCCTCGCGCATTGATCACTGAGACCCGTGCGTGACGACGTTACGCCCCTTGCCACTGACACCGGAGGCGTTCGCGCCGTTTGGTCTGGTGATCCAGTACCCCGGCGGGACGGGGCGCACCATCAACTCAGGCAGCGCACAGCGGGTTGACCTGACAGCGGATCTACAACTGCAGACGGCGGGCGGCACGGCCGCGCTGGCGTTGTTTCGTGCGCGGGCCCGCGTGTTTCCTCAGTCCCTCACGATGCTGGAACGGCATGCGCTGGGCAGTCAGAGTTTCATTCCCCTGGGACAGCGACGTTTCGTGATCGTGGTCGCCCCGGCGGGCGCAGCGCCAAGCGCGGCCGATGTGCACGCCTTCATCACGAACGGCGAGCAAGGCATCACACTCTTACCTGGGGTCTGGCACCATGCCTTGCTGGCGGTGGACGCGGGTGATTTCGTGGTCATCGAACGGGCCGCGCGCGCCGTGGACTGCGATGAAGTGAACCTTGCACAGCCACTGACGTTGTTGCTGACCTAGCCATCATGACCGCGTGACGCAGAGTCCACCGCGATCACTTTGCTGCACCCAGGACAGCTCAAGTGGAGTCGGCACCCGTCATGCTCGCGATGCGCTCGGCCAGTGCGATCAGCGAACGGTCGCTGCCCGCGGGGCCGAGCAGCGACAGACCCAGTGGCGCGCCTTCACGCTGCGCCAGCGGCATCGAGAGCTGTGGAAACCCCGAGAGGCCTGCGATGCACAGCATCCGGATGGCCCGATTGCGGTAATCCTCCAACGCGGACTCGGAAGTGCTGCGCAGCGGCGCGACATCGGGCATGGTGGGCATCAGCAGCACGCCATCCGCGCCCAGCAGGCGCGTCATGTGTTGACGGAATCGCAGGCGGAACGCCGTGGCGGTCTGCACCTGCGCGTCGGTCACCTGGCGTGACCAGGCAAAGCGATCCGACACACCCGGTCCCAACGGCGGTGCGTAGCGTTCGATCAGCGGGCCGTCGGTCATCCAGGCTTCACGGCCCTGGATGTGGCGGAAACTCCAGTACAGGCTCTCGAAGCTGTCCAACACCGCGCTGGTGGCTTGGCTTGCGCCCAGCAGTTTTTCCAGACCTTGCACGGCGCCGCTCAGCGCGGCGGTGACCTCGGGTGACAACAGGGCCCAGACGTCATCGGGGCGCAGCAGGCGGACCTTGGTCGGAAGCGGGTGCGGGTCGGTGTCCAGCAGCACGTCGGCCACGCGCGCGAAGGTCTGCACATCACGCGCGAACCAGCCGCAGGTGTCCTGGCTGGGCGCTAAGTCCAGCGCTCCCATCAAGCTGACTCGACCGTGCGTGGGACGGATGCCATACAGCCCGCAGTGATTGGCCGGTGCGCGCACCGAACCGCCCGTGTCCGTGCCGAGCGCGAAGTCGCACAAGCGGGACGACACGGCCGAGGCCGAACCCGAGGACGATCCGCCGGTGATGCGATCCGGCGCCGCGCCGTTCAGAGGAGCACCGAAATGCGCGTTGTTGCCGTTCATCGAGAACGCCAGCTCATCGGTGACGGTCTTGCCCACGAAGCGCGCGCCCGCGTCCAGCAGTGTCTGCACCGTGGGCGCGGTTCGGGTTTTGATGCCCGAGAGCGCCAGCACGATGGGGTTGCCGCCGCCGGTCGGATAACCGGCCACGTCGAACAGGTCCTTGACGCCGAAAGACAGGCCGGACAGCGGACCAGTGCCGGCGTGCGCGACGGCAACGTCGGGATAGGGAACAAAGGCGTGGGCGGGGTCGTTCAGGGGCATGGCCGATGGGAGGAGGAAGAACTCAGGCGATGTCGTGCAAGCGCAGGCAGCGCACCCAGTGGCCGGGACTGGCTTCCTCGGTCACGGGCATCTGGACGCGGCAGTTGTCGTGGACGTGGGGGCAGCGTTCAGCGAAGGCGCAACCGGGCGGCAGCGCGCTCAGATCCGGCGGCGAGCCGGCAATGGTGGGCAAGGCCACGCCGCGTTGCATGGCGCCATGCGCGCGGCCCTGTAGCAAGGCCTGGGTGTAGGGATGGCGCGGCGTGCGGATCAGTTCCCGCGCCGTGCCTTCCTCGACGATACGGCCTGCGTACATCACGGCCATGCGGTCGGCCACCTCGACGGCCGCGCCGATGTCGTGCGTGACGAAGACGATGGACAGACCCAGCTCACGTTGCAGCTCGCGCAGCAGCAGCAGGATCTGGATCTGTACCGTGGCGTCCAGCGCCGTGGTGGGCTCGTCGGCCAGCAGCACCTGCGGCTTACAGGCCAGTGCGAGGGCGATCATCGCGCGTTGGCGCATGCCCCCGGACATCTCGTGCGGGTAGGCCGTCAACCGTCGTTCGGGGCTGGGAATTCGCACGCGCTCGAACAGCTCCAGCGCGCGGCGGCGTGCGGTGTTGGCGTCCACGGCTTCATGGCGACGGATCGACTCGATGATCTGCGCGCCGACCGGGTAGACCGGGTCCAGGGCTAACAAGGGCTCCTGGAAGATCATGGCGACCACCTTGCCGCGGTAGTTGGCCAGTTCGCGTGCGGACATGGCCAAGACATCGCGACCTGCCACCCGCACTTCGCCTCGCAGGGTGGTGCGGCGTTCGGGGTGCAGGCGCAGCAGGGTGCGCAGGGTCACGCTTTTGCCCGAACCGGATTCGCCGATCAGCGCCAGCACTTCGCCACGCTGGATGTTCAGGGTGACGCCGCTGACGGCGTGCACCGGCTTGCGACCCCCGGTGAAGGTGACGCCAAGGTCGCGCAGCCGGACCAAGGGTTCGTCGGAGGTGGGCGTTGTGGTCATGGCGGTGGCGTCAGGTGGCTTGCGCCAGCGGATGGCCGCTGCCCGCTTCGTGGATCAGGCAGCGGGCGCGTTGCAGCGGCGTGAGCGTACCCAGCACCGGCGCGCGTTCCGCGCACACGGACGCCGCCTGAGGGCAGCGCGGATGGAAACGGCAGCCCGCGGGCGGGTTGATGGGGTTGGGGGGGTCGCCGGCCAGCGGCGCCGATTCGGTGCGATGGTCTGGGTCCATGGACGGCATGGACGAGAGCAACGCCCGGGTGTACGGGTGCGCAGGCCGCTCGTAGAGCAGGTCGGCGGCGCCGATCTCGGCCACCTGGCCCAGGTACATCACCATCACGCGGTCGCTGATGTAGCGCACCACATGCAGGTCATGGCTGATGAAGACGTAGGTCAGGCCGAACTCGGCTTTGAGGTCGAGCAGCAGGTTGATGACCTGAGCCTCCACGGATTTGTCCAGCGCCGACACCGCTTCGTCAAGGATGACCATGCGCGGTTGCAGGGCCAGAGCGCGGGCGATGTTGACGCGTTGACGTTGGCCTCCCGAAAGTTCATGCGGATAGCGTTCGGCGAAACGCCCAGGCTCCAGTCCGACCCGTGCCAGCAGATCGCGCGCGCGCGCGACGGCCTGGGCGGTGCCGACCCCATGCACCTGGGGGCCGAAGGCGATGGAGTCCTCGATGGTCAAGCGTGGGTTGAGCGAGGCGTAGCTGTCTTGAAACACCATCTGCACCTGGCGGCGGAACTCCCGCAACGGCAGGTCGCGCGAGCCGACCGTCCGACCGTCGAACACCACCTCGCCGCGGGTGGGGGTGATCAGCTGCATCAGCAGCCGCGCAGTGGTGGATTTGCCGCAGCCGGATTCGCCGACCACGCCCAAGGTCTCGCCCTTGAGGACTTCGAAGTCGACGCCATCGACTGCGCGAACCACGCCACCACCACCGCCCAGGAACCCTTTTTTGAGCGGGAAGTGCTTCTGCAGTCCGCGGATGGTGAGCAGCGGTTGCGCGGGGCCACCGACGTCGGACAAGGGAGACAACAGCGCGCTCATGGGCTTACCCCTTGTTGTCCATGGCCGAGCGCAATCCGTCGGACAGTAGATTGAAGGAGATGGAGGTGATGAAGATCATCACGCCAGGAAGGGCCGCCACCAGGGGCTGGCTGTAGATGGCCGTGCGCAGTGTGTTGAGCATCAGGCCCCACTCGGGTTCGGGCGGCTTGACGCCCAGGCCCAGGAAGGACAAGCCGGAAGCCAGGATCATCGAGACCGCCACCAGGCTGGTCGCGTAGACGAAGATGGGGCCCAGCACATTGCCCAGCACGTGGACGCGCACGATGGTGAAGGCGCTCGCGCCAGAGGCTCGGGCGGCCTCCACGTAGTCGCGGCCCCGCACCTGGGTGGTCACGGCCTCGGCCACGCGCGCGATTTGAGGGATGAAAACGATGGTCAGCGAAATCAGGGAGTTCAGGATGCCAGCGCCCAGGGCGCCCGAGAGCGCGATGGCCAGCAGCACCGAGGGGAAAGCGTAGAACACGTCCACTGTGCGCATGATGGCTGCATTGGTCACGCCGCCCGCGTAGCCCGCGATGATGCCGAGGGTGGCCCCGATGATGAAGGCGCAGATCACCGGCGTGATGCCCATGAAGAGTGACAGCCGAGTGCCCACGATCAAGCGCGACAGCAGATCCCGACCCAGTTCGTCGGTGCCGAGCAAAAAGCCCTCGGTACCCACGGGCTTGAGGCGCTTGAGCATGGAAGCGGCATAGGGGTCGGCTGGCGCGACCCAGTGCCCAAAGACCGCGAGCAGAATCAGCAGCAGCACGACGCAGGCCGCGCCGACGGCGACGGGGTCGTGCCGAAAACGCAGCACGACCGAGGTCCAGTAGCCGCGCGAGCGGGGCGCGGAGACGGGCAGGAGGATGGACGTGGAGGTGGTCACGGTGTCACTCGTTGCGCTCGTCAGCGCGCGATGCGGGGATCGAGCAGCGTCTGCAGCACGTCCACCAACAGGTTGAGGATGACGAAGAAGAGCGCCAGCACGAGAATGGTGCCCTGAAGCAGCGGCAGGTCGCGTTGGAAGATGGCCGAGTTCAACAGGAAGCCCGTGCCCGGCCAGGAGAAGACGGTCTCGATCAGGATCGAGCCGCCCAGCAGATAACCCAGTTGCAGGCCCATCACGGCCAGCGCGGTCGGCGCAGCGTTCTTGACCACGTGACGGAAGATGCCGAACTGGGTCAGGCCCTTGGCCCGCAGGCCGACGATGAATTCCTGCTCCAGCAGCTCGGCCACCAGCGCGCGCACCGTGCGCGCGATGATGCCCATGGGAATGACCGACATGGTCAGCGCGGGCAGAATCATGAACTGGAAGTGCTCCCAATCCCAGGCCCACTGGTCCGAGCCACCCGGCCCCGCGCCCGTCGCTGGCAACCACATCAACAGGCTGGAAAAAACGATCACCATCACCATGCCCAGCCAATAATGCGGCACGCTCACGCCCAGCACCGACAGCAGCGAGGCCGCGCGATCCAGCAGGGAGTTGCGGAAATAGCCGGCAACGAAACCGAACAGGCTGCCCAGCAGGAAGCCGATCAGCGTGGCCACCACGGCCAGCCGCAGGGTGTTGACCACCGCGCGCAACACTTCGTCGATCACTGGGCGGCTGGTCGCGATGGAGGTGCCCAGATCGCCGTGCAGGGCACGCCAGACCCACAGCCCGAACTGCTCGGGCAGGGAGCGGTTGAAGCCATAGAGCTCGCGCAACTGCGCCTGCAACTCAGCGGAGGCGTCGGGCGGCAGGATGGAGACCAGGGGGTCTCCTGGCGCCAAATGCACCAGGGTGAAGCAGACCAGGGCCACGCCCAGCATGATGGGCAGGGTGTAGAGGACGCGCCGGAGCAGGTAGGCGAGCATGAAAGGCGCGTGTGATCAGTCCATGCTCATCGTGGCGATGTCAATGAACCAGCTGCGTGGCTGCACCACGTTCTTCACCTTGGCCGACATCGCGCGCGGACCGACGTCGTGGGCGATGTAGACGAAGGGCGGGTCCTCGACCATGTGGGCGTGCAACTTGGCCAGAGCCGCATCACGCGCCTTGTCGTCGAAACTCGTGCGAGCGTCCGCCACCAGCTTGTCCACTTCGGGGCTGCCGTAGTAGCCCCAGTTGTTGGAGACCGGCGGGAAGGCTTTGGTCGAGACGAAACGCACCATGGCGAAGAACGGGTCCATGGCGGCGAAGCTGATGTTGACCGCGTTGGCGCCATTGGCCGAGGGGTCTTTGGCGCCCTTGCGCCAGTTCGTGAACAGCGTGTTCCATTCGATCACGTCGAACTCGACGTCGAAATAGCACTGCTTGAGGGACTGCTGCACGAATTCGTTCATGGGCAGCGGCTGCATCTGACCCGAGCCCGAGGCGGAAATCTGCACCTTGACCTTCAGTGGCTTGGCGGCGCTGTGCCCGGCGGCCGTCATGAGGGCCTGCGCGGCCTTCACGTCGTACTTGATGTCGAACTTCGGGTTGCCCCACCAGGGGTGGCCCGGCGGCACCACGCCTTTGGGTTCGGCCATCATGCCGCCCAGCAGCTGCTTGAGGCCGCCACGGTCCACGCACAGGTTGGCGGCTTGGCGCACGCGCTTGTCCAGCCAGGGCGAGCCTTCGGCAAAGGACAGCTGCCAGGGCCAGACATGGGGCTGGGCATTGCTGTAGATCTTGAAGCCACGCTGGGTGATCTGCGCCATCGCGTCCGGCGCGGGGGCCTCGATCCAATCCACTTGACCGCCCAGGAGCGCCGCCGTGCGGGCGTTGGCTTCGGGCATGGGCAGCAACACAACCTTGTCGATTTTGGGCGTGCGCTTGCTGTCCCAGTAGGTCTTGTTCGCCGCCAGCTCCAGGCGTTCACGCGCGACAAAGCGGGTGACCTTGAAGGGGCCAGAGCCCGCGGGGTCTGCGGCGAAGGCGGTCCAGGCTGCCTTGGCCTTGTCGGCTGGGGTGGCACCTTGCGCGGCATCGAACTTCTTCTGCCAGTGCGCGGGTGAGGCCATGAACAGATTGGTCAGGTTGAGCGGCAGGAAGGCATCGGGCTCGCTGGTGGTCAGTTCCACGGTCGTGTCGTTGACCTTGCGGGCGGTCCGGAGCGTGGGCATGCGCGAGGCGGTCACGCCGACCTGGCTGGCGTCGAAATGGACGGCGTCCTTGTCGAGCACCTTCTGCACGTTCCAGACCACGGCGTCGGCATTGAACGGGGAGCCATCATGGAACTTCACGCCGCTGCGCAGCTTGAAAGTCCACTTGGTTTTGTCCTTGGCATCCACCGCCCAGGAGGTCGCCAGGCCGGGAATCAGCACGCTGGGCGCGTCGGACTTGGACAGGTCCCATTGCGTCAGCGCGTCATAGATGGGGATGCCCGTGAAACGGTTGCCCTCGAAGCCCTGGTCGGGCTGACCGAGTGTTCGGGGGATGTCGGCCGCCGTCATGGCGATGCGCAAGACTTTTTCTTGTGCCTGGGCGGGGCTGTGCAACAAAGACAGGGCAGCGCTCAAGGCCAGGCCCAGTGTGGCCAAGCGCGTGGCGGAAGGAAAGAGACTCATGCGACCTCCAGAAGTCAGCGGGTTGAGGGGTACCGCCGCCGATGCAAACCGCATGCCAAAAGCGCTATGAATAAATCGATTATCGATATGTTTGATCAATTAATCGATATTTGGCATGCTATTCGCTTTGGAGCGATCGAGGACTGTTACGACTGACGCATGCCTGCCTCGCGCATTTCAAGCCCCATCCAAACCATGAATTCCGTCGCCACCACCGAACTCCGCATCAACGCCGAACGTCTCTGGTCTTCTTTGATGGACCTCGCGCGCATTGGCGCCACGCCCCGAGGTGGTGTGCGTCGGCTGGCCCTGACGGACGAAGACCGTCATGGCCGGGACCAAGTGGTGCGGTGGTTCCGCGAAGCGGGGCTGGAGGTGCGCGTGGACGAGGTGGGCAATGTATTCGGTCGCCGCGCGGGCACGGATGCCAACGCGCCAGCCGTCGCGACGGGCAGTCACATCGACACACAGCCTTCTGGCGGCAAGTTCGACGGCAACTACGGCGTGCTGGCCGGTCTGGAAGTGGTGCGCACGCTCAACGACCACGGCATACGCACGCGTGCGCCGCTGGAAGTGGTTTTTTGGACCAATGAGGAGGGCTCGCGCTTCACGCCAGTGATGATGGGTTCGGGCGCCTTCGCCGGCGTGTTCGCGCCGGACTTCATTCGCGAGCGCGCGGACATCGAAGGTCAGACCGTCGGTGACGAACTGACGCGCATCGGCTATCGGGGCCCGCATCCCTGCGGGCAGGTGCCGGGTGGCATGTATGCCGCCTATTTCGAGACTCACATTGAGCAAGGCCCCGTGCTCGAGGACGCCGATCTGCCCATCGGCATCGTGACTGGCGCCCTGGGCCAGCAGTGGTACGACGTGGTCGTGACGGGGCAGGACGCGCATGCCGGCCCCACGCCCATGGCCTTGCGGCACGATGCCATGCTGGCCGCGGCGCGCATGATCGAGGCGGTCAACCGCATCGCGCTGGCGGAAGCGCCGCACGGTCGGGGCACCGTGGGCTTCATCCAGGCCCTGCCCAATTCGCGCAACGTCATTCCGGGGCAGGTGAAGTTCTCGGTCGATTTCCGCAACCTGACGCAAGCCGGGCTCGACCGCATGGATGCCAGCATGCGCGAAGCCTTCGCCCTGGCGGCAGCCCAATGCCAGTGCGAGGTCGGCATCGTCCAGGTCACCAAGTTCAAGCCCTGCGCCTTCCATCCGGACTGCGTGGACAGCGTGCGGGACGCGGCCCGCGCGCTGAAGCTACCGCACATGGACGTGGTCAGCGGCGCTGGGCACGACGCGGTCTATCTGAACGGCGTCGCGCCCTCGGGCATGATCTTCGTACCCTGCAAGGACGGCATCAGCCACAACGAAATCGAGGACGCGAAACCCGAGCACCTGGCCGCTGGCGCCGATGTGCTGCTGCTGGCCATGCTGGCTCGCGCGAGTTAGGGCCTGTTCAGGCCTGGGTCGTTGCGCAATCGCACAGTGAGCGGTGGACTGAACGGATCAATAGGCCAGCGCCTGTGAAATCGCGCGCGCGCATTCGATGACCAGCGGCGCGAGCTTGGCCTGCGCGTCGTCCATCGTCCAGCGGCTCGTCGGCGGCGAGAGGTGCACGGCGGCCACCGCCTGGCCTTGGTTGTCAAGCACCGGCGCGGCGATGCCCATGTCGCCGAGGAACAGTTCTTCGCTGTTGGTGGCATAACCGGATTTGCGGCACAGGGCCACGCGCTCCAGGATGGCGCTCACGCTGGTCAGGGTGTTGGGCGTGCGCGCAGGCCGGGGTGCGCTGCTCAGCAGGCTACGTACCTGCGTGTCGGGCAGGGTACTCAGCCAGGCGCGCCCCGAGCTGGTGCAGTACATCGGGATGCGCATGCCCACCGGCGTGAGCACGGGGATGTGCTGCGTGGTCAGGAATTGGGCGATGTAGACCATGTCCGTGTCCACCGCCTCGGTCAGGCTGGCGGTCTCGCCGCTGGACTGGGCCAGTTGCGAGAGATAAGGGTGGGCCGCGCGGATCAAGGGGTGTGCGGCCAGGTAGTTGAAGCCGATGTCGATGACCTTGGGCTTCAACTGGAAGCGCCGCGTTTGCGGGTGCTTGCCCACGTAACCCAGCACTTGCAGGGTATGCACCGTGCGCTGCGCCGAGCCCTTGCTCATGCCAGTCAGTTCCGCCAGCTCGCCCAAGGTCAGCGTGCGGTGCGCCGCGTCGAAGGCGCGCAGCACGGCCAGTCCTTTTTCGAGTGATTGATTGAAGAGTGGGTCGGCAAGGGCGGACGGCATGGGACCGGATTATCAATCCGGGACAATCGGGCCATGACGCAAGAAATCACCCTGACCCGTCCCGATGACTGGCACCTGCACCTGCGCGACGGTGCGGTGCTGACCACGACCGTGGCGCACGCGGCCGCGCAGTTCGGCCGCGCGCTCATCATGCCCAACCTCCGTCCGCCGGTGACCACCGCCGCGCATGCCGTGGCCTACCGGCAGCGCATCCTGGCGGCCGTGCCCCATGAGTTGCCTGGCAGCGCGGGGTTTCAGCCTTTGATGTCCCTGTACCTGACCGACAACACGCCGCCCGAGGAGATCGCCTTGGCGAAAGAGGCTGGCGTGGTCGCGCTCAAGCTCTATCCCGCGGGGGCGACGACCAACAGCGACGCGGGTGTGACGGACATCCGAAAAACCTACAAGACCTTGGAAGCCATGCAGCGCCACGGGCTGCTGCTGCTGGTGCACGGTGAAGTGACCGACCCCGACGTGGACGTCTTCGACCGCGAAGCTGTCTTCATCGACCGCGTGCTGCGTCCCCTGCGCCGCGACTTCCCCGAGCTGAAGATCGTCTTCGAGCACTTGACCACCCAGGAGGCCGCGCAGTACGTGGCCACCGCCGACCACTACACCGGCGCGACCATCACGGCCCAGCACCTGCTCTACAACCGCAACGCCATCTTCACCGGCGGTCTGCGGCCGCATTTCTACTGCCTGCCCGTGCTCAAGCGCGAGGTGCATCGCCTTGCCCTGGTGCAGGCGGCGACCAGCGGCAACCCGCGCTTTTTCCTGGGCACCGACAGCGCGCCGCACGCCGCGACCTTGAAGGAGAACTCGGTCTGCGCCGCCGGCTGCTACACCGCGCACGCGGCCATCGAGCTGTATGCCGAGGTGTTCGATGCCATGAATGCCATGGACAAGCTGGAGGGCTTCGCCAGCCACCATGGCGCGGATTTTTATGGTGTGCCGCGCAACCCGCAGCGCATCACGCTGCGCCGCGAGAGCTGGACGCCTCCTGAACGTTTTGCCTTTGGCGAAGCCGAACTCAAGCCGCTGCGCGCGGGCGAAGCGCTGGCCTGGCGTCGGGTTTGACAGTGGATGGAGGACGGCGCGAAGGTCTCGAACGGCGAGCGCCAGGCGGCAGGCTGGGCGACTGCGCCCATCGATTGGACGGCACCTTGGTTCCTGCCCTGGCGTGAAGCTGGCGCGTGTGCCGCCGATCTTCGCCAAGCCGGCCGCGCGGCGCACGACGCCCTGAACGCGGCCCGGCCACCGTCGGTCGCGCGGATCGTGCGTTTTGGGCCCCAACAGATCCTGCCGGTCGGCGAACCCTACGAACGTTACATCTTCGATCAAGGTGTCGTCCCGACGCGCGACAACGCGCACGACTTTTTCAACGGATTGGTCTGGTTGAGCTTGCCCCAGGCCAAGCGACGCATGAACCAACTGCAGGCGGCCGAGATCAGGTCGCAGGGCGTGGGCGGTGTCCGTGGGCCGGTGCGCGACGCGCTCACCGTCTTCGATGAAAACGGCGCCGTGCTGATGGCGCCAGACGTTCTATGGGAGGCCTTGCTGGCGCGCGACTGGAAGCGGCTATTTCTCGAGCTGCGCCCGCGCTGGACCGAGGCACGCGTGGTGGTCTGTGGCCATGCTCTGCTGGAACAGTTGCAGCGCCCGCGCAGAGGCCTGACCGCGCATGTTTGGCGAGCCCAGGCCGAGATGACCACCATGGCGCGCCTGGATGCATGGCTGGCCGATCAACTGCAGCCCGAGCGCTTGGCCCTCAAGCCCTTCACGCCCTTGCCGGTATTGGGCGTTCCGGGGTGGTGTGCCGACAGCCAAGCGCCCGACTTTTACGACGACGCACAGGTGTTCCGGCCCGCACGGGGCCTGGCACAGGTCGCCTGATCGGCCCCGCGAGTTGCATGCCCGACCTGCGCTTGCGCGGTGTTTCCGGCCCGAAACTGCCCAGGCCCAGTTCCGGCGCGATAGCAGTATTTTTTGCGCTCGCGCATTCGTAGGCGGGCCGGGCTGGATGGTCCCGGGCGTGAGCCAAGCTAGGACGCACCGGCACCCCAGAACCCACAGGACTGCGGAAATTGCCATTTCCACCTGTGGGATTGCACGGTTTTTCTTGAAACCGGGCGGCGCGCCCTTACCATTCGCGCCGTGGCCGCCATCCCGCGTGCGGCTTGTTGCAAGGAAATCATGAAACGCATCGTTCTTTTCGTTCTGACCAACCTGGCCATCGTGCTCGTGCTGGGCATCGTGGCGAACCTGCTGGGCGTCAACCGCTACCTGACGGCCAATGGCCTGAACTTGGGCGCGCTGCTGGGCTTCGCGCTGATCATGGGTTTCGGTGGCGCCTTCATTTCCCTCTTGATCAGCAAGCCCGTGGCGAAGTGGAGCGCGGGGGTTCAGATCATCGAACAGCCGCGCAACGCGGACGAGGCCTGGATCGTCAACACGGTGCGCAAGTTCGCCGATCAAGCGGGCATCGGCATGCCCGAGGTCGGCATCTTTGAAGGTGAGCCCAATGCTTTCGCCACGGGCGCCTTCAAGAACTCGGCCTTGGTGGCCGTTTCCACGGGCTTGCTGCAAAACATGACGCGCGAGGAAGTCGAGGCGGTCATTGGTCACGAAGTCGCGCACATCGCCAATGGCGACATGGTCACCATGACTCTGATTCAGGGCGTGATGAACACCTTCGTCGTGTTCCTGTCCCGCGTGATCGGCTATGCCGTGGACAGTTTCCTGCGCAAGGGTGACCAGGAAAACAGTGGCCCTGGCATTGGCTATTACGTCACCACCATCGTGTTGGACATCGTGCTGGGTTTCCTCGCCGCCATCATCGTGGCCTGGTTCTCGCGTCAGCGTGAGTTCCGCGCGGACGCCGGCGCGGCGCAGTTGATGGGCCGCAAGCAGCCCATGATCAATGCCTTGTCTCGGCTGGGCGGGTTGACGCCCGGCGAGTTGCCCAAGAGCGTCGCGGCCATGGGCATCGCGGGTGGCATCGGTCAACTGTTCAGCACCCATCCCCCTATCGAGGAACGCATCGCTGCCCTCCAAGCCATGCGCTGAAATTTCCTGGCTGGACTGGCGCGGGATGCTCGCGCCAGCATCCAGAAAATGGCCATTCCTTTGTCTCGCGTCGGTGTGAACCGGCGCGTTTTTTTTTGAATTTGGCGATTCGAGCGAGTGGCTTGACCACACCAGTCAGCCACGTGATGATGGCACGCCCTGCATCGAAGGCAGCACCATTCAGCAACCGTGTCGCGTCGCACTGCGCTAACCCCAGGGGGCCAACCCCGCTCGACCCGCCCAGGCCGCGGTTTCGTGGTCCGCTTGTGGGGGGCCATGGTCACCTTCAATCTGCTCTTGGTCGCACTGACGGTGTTCGCCTTGCATGCGGGCCGCGTGCGTTTCGAACACAGCGCCACCGTCGCCGCTCAGACCTTGCTGGGGGCCCTGGCCCAGAACATGGCCTATGCCCTGAATCAGGAGCGATCGCTGGAGCCTCAGCCCGTGCTGACGCGCCACTTGCAGCACCTTTCTGAGATTCAGGAATTCTTGGGCACCAAGGGTCACGCTGTGGTGGTGGACCCGCAAGGGCGCCAGATCGTGCGTCAGCCGAGCACGTCGATAAACCTGGACAAGGCAGCAGAGTCCCTCGACACCCTTGAGTTGCGCGCCAAGTTCACGTCCGGTGCGCCTGAAGGACATTTTTTCCGGCGCTCGCCTGAAAGTCACCGCTGGTCGCTTGGCATGCACATCGGCGCAGACGAGTCCTTGCTGCTGTTTCGCCGCATCGAGGGCACCGACTATCGCCTGCTGCTGGTGCTCTCGGCCTGGGACTACCTGCATGACTGGCGCCACGAAAGGAACCAGGCCGCTGCCTTGGTGCTCTTGTTTCAGGTGGGCAGCTTGATCGTTTCCGTGCTGATCCATCGCGCGTGGCGCAGCCAGGCCACCGCGCTGCGTGCCTTGCGCTTTGAAAAGGGGCTGAACCAAACCATCGTGCGCTCGGCACCCTTGGCGATCTACACGCGCGACACCGAAGGTCGCGTCACGGCTTGGAACCCCGCGGCGGAAAAGCTTTTTGGCTGGACCGAGGCCGAGGTACTCGGACGGTTTTTGCCCAGCGTCCCCTTGGCCACGGAGTACCAGGATGAAGACAAGGCCTTGCGCTTGCGGGTGATCGCGGGCGAGAGCATTCCAGACATCGAGGTGCAACGGCAGAAAGTCACCGGAGAGATGTTCGATTTGAGCGCTTCTTTGTCCCCGTTGCGCGATGACGACGGGAACATCACCGGTTTTCTGACGATCGCCGGGGACGTGACGGCGCGCAAGCGGGCCGAGCGTCAAGTTGAGTTTTTGGCCTACCGCGATGTGCTCACGGGTCTACCGAACCGCTCGCTGTTGCAAGACCGGTTTGCCCAGGCCATTGCGCGGGCCGAGCGCCACCACCGCAAGGTGGCCTTGCTGTTCCTGGACTTGGATCACTTCAAGACCATCAACGACTCGCTGGGGCATGCCACGGGCGATGCCCTGCTCAAGGAAGTCGCGCGACGCTTGAGCGACTGCATGCGCGAGAGCGACACCATCAGCCGGCAAGGAGGCGATGAGTTCCTGGTCGTGCTTTCCGACTTGGAAGGCACCGACATGATTACACCGGTGCTGCTCAAGATCCGTGAGCGTTTGCAGCAACCTCTGCTGTTCGATGGCCACGAACTGAGCATTTCCTCGTCCATCGGCGTCGCCTTGTATCCGGATGATGGGCAGGACTTTGAGACCCTGCTGAAGAAAGCCGACACGGCCTTGTACCGGGCCAAGGACGCGGGACGTAACCAAGCGCGCTTCTTCGACGAACAGATGAACACGGAAGCGGTAGACCATCTGCGCCTTAAAAACGGATTGCACCGCGCCCTCAGCCGAGGGGAGCTTGAGTTGCATTACCAGCCCCAGTTCGATTTGCGCAATGGCGCCGTGGTGGGGGTGGAGGCGCTGTTGCGCTGGCGTCATCCCGATGAGGGCTTGATCTCGCCCGCGCGCTTCGTGCCCGTGGCGGAAGACAGCGGCTTGATCGTGCCGATCGGCGAATGGGTGATCCGTCAGGCCTGCGCCCAGGCCATGGCCTGGCGCCAGGCCGGACTGCCCCCCTTGCTGATGGCCGTGAACCTCTCGGCCGTTCAGTTCCGGCGGGGCGACGTGCAGACCATCGTGGCCCAGGCCCTGCGTGACACGGGCTTGGCTCCGGAACAGCTGGAGCTGGAGTTGACCGAATCCATCCTATTGCAGAACACGGAGCGCGTTCTGGCTGGCGTGGACCAGATCAAGCAGCTCGGGGTGAAGCTCTCCATCGATGACTTTGGCACCGGTTACTCCAGCTTGGCCTATCTGAAGCGCTTCGCGGTGGACAAGCTCAAGATTGACCAGAGCTTTGTTCACGATCTGGCGCGTGATTCCGACAACGCGGCCATCGTGCGCGCGATCATTCAGATGGCGGCGGGCTTGGGCCTGCGCACCATCGCCGAGGGCGTGGAAGACGCCGAGGTACTCGCCGCGTTGCGCCGCTTCGGCTGCGACGAGGCCCAGGGGTATTACCTCGCGCGCCCACTGCCAGCCGCTGAGTTCGCTGAATTGGTCAAGCGCTTCGAGGCCACGCCCTACGACATGGAGGCGATCCGTCAGGCCTGATTCCAGGGCGGCCTCCGAGGCCCTGAAGCCCGCAGGCGTGAGCCCAGAACCCAGTCCAACACGGTGTGTCGTCCTGCTCAGGTTGTTGCCTCGGTCGCTTCAAGCCCTTGCCTCAGCGACAGGGCCAACGCTTCCGCGACCTTGATGCCATCCACACCCGCCGAGAGGATGCCGCCCGCGTAACCTGCGCCTTCCCCGGCCGGATAGAGCCCTCGCACGTTCTGGCTCTGGTAGTTCGCGCCGCGCGGCATGCGCAGGGGCGAAGAGGTGCGCGTTTCCACACCGGTCAGCACCGCGTCCGCCAGGTCATAACCCTTGATCTTCTTGCCAAAGGCGGGAAGCGCTTCACGCATGGCTTCGATCGCGTAACCCGGCAAGGCGAGGCTCAGATCGCCCAGCTTCACGCCCGGTTTGTAGGAGGGCAGGACGGCCCCAAACTTTTGCGACGGCCGTTGCGCCAGGAAGTCGCCCACCAACTGGCCCGGCGCTTCGTAGCTTGCGCCGCCCAATTCGTAGGCGCGCGCTTCAAGCTTGCGTTGCAGCACGACGCCAGCCAGTGGGTGGTATCGCCGGGGGTGCTGTTGGGTCAGCGCTGCCGCCTGCGCGGCATACCGGCGGCCATCGTCCTCGCCAAAGGCCGCGATCCAGTCCGCCTGATCTTGAACACCATTGGGGTAGTCGCCCGGTTCAATGCCCACGACCATGCCGGCGTTGGCGTTGCGTTCTGCCCGGGAGTACTGGCTCATGCCGTTGGTGACCACCCGGCCCGGCTCCGAAGTGGCGGCGACCACGGTGCCACCTGGGCACATGCAGAAGCTGTAGACGGCGCGCCCATTGCTGGCGTGGTGAACCAACTTGTAATCGGCCGCGCCCAGCAGGGGGTGACCTGCATGGCGCCCCCAGCGGGCACGGTCGATCAGGCTTTGCGGATGCTCGATCCGGAAGCCAATCGAGAAGGGCTTGGCCTCCATGGCCACGCCCTGGTCCCACAGCCGCGCGAAGGTGTCGCGCGCGCTGTGGCCCAGCGCCAGCACCGCATGGTGCGTTGGCAGTTCGTAGGAGGTTCCGGTGGCCAGGTCGAGCACCTTCAGTCCGCGCAGGCCGTGTTGCCCCTGAACGGATGCATCGGTGTCCAGCAGCAGATCCGTCACGCGCTGTTGGAAACGGATTTCCCCGCCCAAGGATTCAATCTGCGCGCGAATCGACTCGACCATCTTCACCAGCTTGAAAGTGCCGATGTGAGGGTGTGCCTCCGTCAGGATGTCTTCCGGTGCCCCTGCGGCCACGAACTCGTTCAGCACCTTGCGGCCCAGATGGCGCGGGTCCTTGATTTGGCTGTAGAGCTTGCCATCGCTGAAAGTGCCCGCACCCCCTTCGCCGAACTGAACATTCGACTCAGGGTGCAGCACTTTCTTGCGCCACAGGCCCCAGGTGTCCTGGGTGCGTTCGCGCACGGCTTTGCCGCGCTCCAACACGATCGGCCGAAAACCCATCTGGGCCAGCAGCAAGGCCGCAAAAATGCCGCAGGGACCAAAGCCGATGACCACGGGGCGATGCTCAGGATGGTTCTGGAGGCGGTTGGCAAAATCATGCGGCGCCTGCACAGGTGCGCGGTAACTCAGGTCGGGGCTGGGGCCGATGTGGGGATGACGGTCCCACTGCGCCAGTAGACGCGCTTCCAGGTCAGGCGCCACTTCGACGTCAACGATGTAGACCTGCAGCAACTCGGCCTTGCGCGCGTCGAAGCTGCGTTTGTGAACGTGATGGGCCCTGAGTTCATCGGGTGTGATGCCCAGCGTCCGCGCGATGAGCGCGGGCAGGGCGTCGGGGGCGTGCTCCAGCGGGAGCTTGAGTTCGGACAGACGGATCATGGATGCCTCGGGCTTGTGGTGATCAAGCAGAAAGAGGTGCAGCAAAGTCGGAATGATAAGGCGGGGGATAATGCCGTCCGTGAAGTCGGCTGGACCGCCGCTGGCACGATCAGGGAAACCTGGTGCTGGAGGAACGTCCGGACTGCGCAGGGCAGCGTAGGAGGTAACACCTCTCCACCGCGAGGTGAGGATCAGAGCAACAGAGACGAGCCGATTGAGTTCGGGTGAAACGGGCAATCTCTACGCGCAGCAACACCAAATAGGCACACGATGACGGGGCCCCCCGAGTGTGCGGGTAGGTGGCACCGAGCCGCATGGGTGACCAGCGGCCCAGATGAATGGCGGTCACGTCACGGGCAACCGTGATGCACAGAATCCGGCTTACAGGCCGACTTCACACTTTTGGCTGCTCTGCGCGCTGCTTGGGGCGATTCCAAAGAAAAAGGCTGGACCGTGCCAGCCTTTTCACGACGCCTGCGACACCATCGCACCCTGAGGGCAAGATGCGATGGGAGCGCTGTCAGGACTTCGATGCTGCAGCCAACGCCGCGCCCAGCGCGAACACCGAATTGGGTGCCGTGGTTCGGGGGCGTTCCACCGGGCGAGGCGCGAAGATGCCGCGGCGCGTCTGGGTCACGCCGCGCGCTGCGGCGGGTTGCGAAGTCGCATCCGCGCCCAGGTCCACACCCTTGGAGCGCTGTTCTTCACAGAGCTGATGCAGCTTGATGCCTTCCATGTGGTCCATCATGCGGCTGCTCAGGCCTGACCAAAGGTCGCGCGTGAGTTGCAGCCCGGCTTCACCGGCATCCGCGACTTCCTCGCCCATCAGCTCCTGAGTGCCCTCGACGGCGCGGATGATGTCGGCCACGCTGATGCGTTGCGCACTGCGGCCCAATGTGTAGCCGCCACCAGGACCTCGGGTGCTCTCCACCAAGTTGGCGCGGCGCAGCTTGGAAAACAGCTGTTCCAGGTATGACAGGGAAATTTGCAGGCGTTGGCCGATGGAGTTCAGCGGCACGGGGCCTGCGGCCTCGCGCAATGCGAGGTCGATCATGGCGGCGACGGCGAAGCGGCTTTTGGCGCTCAGACGCATGGGGAACTCCTTTTCTCTTAGCCAGTAACAACGAACCCGACCGAGCGAGCTATTCGGACGCGCCCAACCCAGTCGGTGGTGGACTGAGTCATTCCAACATGGGGAAGTTCCCCGCGACTTCAAGGTGATTCGGCATCATTTTTTAGAGAGCTTTGAAATCTTCAGCAACCATTGGCTATGAGCGAAAGTGTGTGCTAACAATTTTCGCTTTTAAAGTTATGTAAATCCGGCGAACGGGCCGCTCAGGGCTTGCTGCGGTCCGGCCTTCCGGGTCGTGATGGCCTGGTTTGGGTTTGTTCAGGCCCAGATTGAAAACCCTGCGCAATCCCGAAGGGCGTTTGCACCAAAGCGTGCCGCGTCAAGCGCGCCGGGCCTCGATCGGGGAGGCCCTTCGGTCTGCCCGATAATTTGCGCCATGCGCATACGCTTCACCAAAATGCAGGGCGCGGGCAACGACTTTGTCGTGCTCGATGAAACCCAGGATTCGCTGGGCTTGAACACGGCCCAGTACCGCTGGCTGGCGGACCGACATTTCGGCGTGGGCGCGGACCAGATTTTGAGCGTGCGTCCATCACCCGGGCCTGGCATCGATTTCGAGTACGTCATCCACAACGCCGACGGTGCGGAGGTCGAACAATGTGGTAACGGCGCCCGCTGCTTTGCCCGCTTCGTGCACGACCGGGGTTTGAGTGAGAAACCGTCAATCCGCGTGCAGACGCTGGGTGGCGTGATCGAACCTCGAATCACGTCAGATGGCCGCGTCACGGTGGACATGGGCGCGCCCATCTTCGACTTGGCGAGAGTGCCTTTTGATGCGGATGGCCTCAAGCCCGTCGAGCACCGCAACGCGCATGGCGCCTGGCAGACCTGGCTGGTGCCCGTAGACGGTGTATCGGTGAATCTGGCGGTGCTGTCCATGGGGAACCCACATGCCGTGCAAATCGTCGCGGACGTCGATGCCGCCGCCGTGCGTGAGCAGGGGCCAAGCATCGAACACCATGCGCGTTTTCCGCGTCGGGTCAATGCAGGGTTCATGCAGGTGGTGGCACGTGATCGCGTGAAGCTGCGCGTCTGGGAACGAGGTGCGGGCGAGACCCTGGCGTGCGGTACCGGGGCCTGCGCCGCGGTCGTGGCTGGCATCCGCCTGGGCCTGCTGGATGGGTGCGTTGACGTGCACACCCATGGCGGCGTGTTGACCATCGAGTGGGGCGAGGGACGCCCGGTCCTGATGACCGGCCCGGCCACCACGGTCTTTCACGGCGAAATCGACGTCCCGGACCTGTCCGATATTGCGTCTGACCTTGTGCGTTCCTGAGGCTGTAGCTGTTCTCCATGACCGAAGAAGAAATCGTTCGCTACTTGCGTGGCAATCCAGCGTTCTTTGACCGCAACGCGGATGCGCTGGCTGAGATCGTGCTTGTCAGCCCCCACAGTCGACGCACAGTCAGCCTGCAAGAGCGTCAGGCTGAGTTGCTGCGAGAGAAGATCCGTGCCTTCGAGATGCGTTTGATGGAGTTGCTGCGCCATGGCGCTGACAACACCATGTTGGCAGACCGCCTCTTGCGGTGGTCGCGTGATCTGTTTCTGGAGCATGACTCGACTCGCGTGCCGGCTCTCATCGCCGACTCTATTCAGCAGCAGTTCGCTGTTCCCCAGGTGGCCTTGCGCGTTTGGGGCGTGGCTCAAACGCATGCGGATGCGCCTTGGGCCCAAGGCGCTACCCACGAGGTGCGGGAATTCGCCAATGCCTTGCGCGAACCCTTTTGCGGTGTGAACACGGGCTTTGAAGTCGCCGCATGGTTGCCTCATCCCGAGCAGGCCGTCTCCCTGGCGCTGCTGCCACTGCGCGCCGTGGAACCGGAATTCACGCGCACTGAGCAGGCTTCGGACTCGCCTTCCACCATCGGTCTGATCGTGCTCGCGTCACCGGATGCGCAGCGTTACACCAGCACCATGGGGACGGATTTCCTGTCTCGCATCGCCGAGGTGGCGAGTGCGGCGCTGTCGCGCTTGAGGTAAGGCATGGCGCCGTCGGATACGCAACTCGTTGAGCAGTATCTGACGCATGTCCGCGTCGAAAAGCGCCTCGCGCAGCGCACGGTCGAGCTGTACACGCTGGACCTGGCCAAGCTGGGTGAGTTCGCGCGCCAGGCTGGGGTGCCTCTGCTGCAAGTTCATGGGGCGCATGTGCGGCGGTGGATCGCCCAGATGCACGCCAGCGGCCGTAGCGGACGCGGCATTGCCCTCATTCTGTCTGGCTGGCGTGGCTTCTACGCCTGGCTCGGGCGCCAGGGGCACATCACCAGCAATCCTGTGCAGGACGTGCGGGCGCCCAAGGCGGCCAAGCCCTTGCCGAAGGCCTTGAGCGTGGACGATGCGGTTCGGCTGGCCAGTTTTCGTGGCGGCGGTCCTGAGGCGGACCCGCTTCAGGGTGAGGCTTCGGAAGATCGCTGGTTCACGGCCCGTGACGCGGCGATGACGGAACTGCTGTACAGCAGTGGCTTGCGCGTGAGCGAACTCACAGGCCTGAACGTTGCCCCCAGTGAGGCGGCCCGCAGGGCGGGCAGAGGTTGGTTGGACTTGGAGGCCGGAGAGGTGGAAGTTCAGGGTAAGGGTGGCAAACGCCGCGCCGTGCCCGTGGGGACTGCCGCCCGCAAGGCTTTGCTGCAATGGCTGGAGGTGCGAGTGCAAGGAGTGTCAGCAGCCGATCAAGACGGGCAAGTCGCGCTTTTCATCGGCCGCAACGGCACGCGCCTCACGCCCCAATCGATCTGGCAGCGTTTGAAGCGGCGCAGCCTCCTAGCAGGGTTGGCCACACCGGTGCATCCGCACATGCTGCGCCATTCCTTCGCCAGCCATGTTTTGCAATCGAGTGGTGATTTGCGGGCGGTCCAGGAATTGTTGGGGCACGCCAACATCGGCACCACGCAGGTCTACACGCGCCTGGATTTTCAACATCTCGCTCGGGCCTATGACGATGCGCATCCGCGCGCCAAATTGGGCCAGAAGCCCAACCTCAAGCGCAGCGACAAGAAATGAGCTTGAACCGCTGAGTCAAAGGTTGAGTTGGAATCTCATGGGGTGCCGGACATGGGCAGCTGGGGCATGTCCGTCAGCGGTAGCCGCGTTGCGTCCGTTTCGACTGAGTCTGGCGATCCGTCTGGTCCCGCCAAAGCCATCGGAACCGGCGTGCCGTCTTTGAGCCTGAACACGCCGACCGTGCGTACCAAGGCCTGGGCCTGGGTCTTCATGCTGTTCGTCGCGGCGGCCATCTCTTCCACCAGCGCGGCGTTCTGCTGGGTGGTCTTGTCCATGTTGGTGATGGCTTCCTCGACCTGGGCTACTCCATCGCTTTGCTCGGCGCTGGCGGCGCTGATCTCGCCCATGATCTCGGTGACACGTCGTATGCTGTCCACCACCTTGCCCATGGTGCTGCCGGCCTGATCCACCAGGCTTGCGCCCTGTTCCACCTTCACGACACTGGCCGTGATGAGGTTCTTGATTTCCTTGGCGGCATCTGCGCTGCGGCCCGCCAAGGCACGCACCTCGCCGGCCACGACGGCGAAGCCCCGGCCCTGTTCACCCGCGCGCGCGGCTTCCACCGCCGCGTTCAGCGCGAGGATGTTGGTCTGGAAGGCAATGCCATCGATCACGCTGATGATGTCGGCGATCTTCTTGCTGGCTTCGCTGATGCCCTTCATGGTCTCGACGACCTGCGACACCACTTCACCGCCCTGGGCAGCGACGGCCGAAGCTTCCTGCGCGTATTGATTGGCTTGCACCGCGTTGGCCGCGTTCTGTTTGACGGTGCTGCCCAGTTGTTCCATGGACGCGGCGGTTTGCTCCAATGAGCTGGCCTGCGCTTCGGTGCGTGCGCTGAGGTCTTGATTGCCTTCAGCGATTTCGGCGCTGGCCATGGAAACGGCCTCGCTGCCCGCCCGAACCCTGGCAACTAGGTTCGTCAGCGCGGTCTGCATCTCCAACAAAGCTTGGAGCAACTGTCCGAATTCATCGCGGGTATTGGGTTGGATCGGCGCGCTCAAGTCCCCTTGGGCCACGCGCAACGCCAGTTGAGCGGCGTGACGCGCACCTCCAGAGATGCGTCGGCTCAACGCGTGTCCAATGAGCAGGCCGAGCACGGAGGTCAGCAGCAGCGAGCCCAAGTTGCCATAAAGCACGCGGTCACGCACGGCTCCGTTTTGCGCATGGGCCTCGTCAGCGCCCAATTTCGCCTGCTCGCCGAGTTTGCCCACTTCAGTCGTCAGGCTACCGAAAGTCTTCAGCGCCGGCCCTTTGAGGATGTCCAGGGCTTCCTCGTCCCGCCGCTGCCGCGCCAAGCTAACGATTTCCTCCTGCTGGGTCTTGTACTGTTTCCAGGCTTCCTGCAGCGCCGCGAGGGTTTGCTGTTGCGTGCCTTCGGTGAAAAACGGAGCCAGGCTTTGCATCTCTTGGTCGATGTCTTTGCGCATGGCCTCCATTTGTTTTTCAAGCGCACGCCGCTCGTCTTCGGAAAAGGTCAGCACATGCTGGAACTGTGCCGCTCTCAGCAAGTTGACTTGCGCGTGCAACTCGCCTGCGTGTTGGGTGGCGGGCAACCATCGCTCGGTCATCTGACGCGCGTTGTCGTTGAGTGACCGGGCTCCGTAAATGGCATACAACGCCTGTGCGGCGGCCAGCACCAGCACGAGTATGAAGCCGCCCATGAGTTGGGCGCCTATCTGCAAATCTTTGATGCGCATGGTGCGCGTCTCCGTGTTGTATACCGGGCACTCTATGCCCAAGCGGGCCCGATGCATAGTCCGGGAAAGCCCCGGACTTCCGCGGCCGTCCTGTTTCCCTGTGGGGTGCGACGCATTCCTCTTTGCAATAGCCGCGACAATCGGGCTCCATGAAAGTCATACGCATCAAAGAGGGCAAGGATCGCGCCTTGCAGCGCCAACACCCGTGGTTGTTCGAGTCGGCCATCGCCAAGGGCGGCGCGGACATGGGCGAAACCGTCCGCGTGGAATCCTCGGCGGGGGATTTCCTGGCCTGGGCGGCCTACAGTCCGCAGTCCAAGATTCGGGCCCGGGTCTGGAGCTTCGATGAGCGCCAGCGCATCGACCCGGACTTCTTTCGCCAGCGTGTGGCCGCCGCTGTTCGAGCACGTGCGCGGTTCGCGATTGCCAGCGACGGACTGCGTCTGGTGCATGGCGAAGCCGATGGTTTGCCTGGATTGATTGTCGATCGCTATGGCGACACCCTGGTCGCGCAGTTCACCAGCGCAGGCGTGGAGCGCTGGAAAGAGGTGTTGGCCGATGCATTGCTGAGCGAAACAGGTTTGAGTCGTCTTTACGAACGCTCGGATGCCAGCGCCCGCGGGCTGGAGGGCTTGCCCGAGGTCACCGGATGGCTCCGAGGACAGGGAGGGACTGCGCTGGTCCTGCGGGAACACGACTGGAAGTTGGGGTTGGACATTGCTCAGGGTCACAAGACTGGCTTTTACCTCGACCAGAGAGACAGCCGCAAGCGCTTCTGCGATTTCACACGGCGCCTGCAATTCCAGAAAGTTCTGAATTGTTATTGCTACACAGGGGGCTTCACCGTGGCGGCCTTGGCCGGCGGAGCGGCCCATGTCACCTCCATCGACTCATCGGGCCCCGCGCTGACGCAGGCGCGCGCGAACGTGGCGCTCAACGGTTTGGACGCGGAACGCTGCGAGTTCCTGGATGCCGATGTGAACGCCAGCCTGCGCCGCTTTGCGGAGGAAGGGCGCAACTTTGATGCCATCATCCTCGACCCGCCCAAATTCGCCCCCACAGTGACCCATGCCGAGCGCGCGGCCCGTGCCTACAAGGACATCAACCGCCTTGCCTTCAAGCTGCTGGAGCCAGGCGGCGTGCTGTTCACCTTCTCCTGTTCGGGTGGCATCGGCGTGGAGCTGTTCCACAAGATCGTCGCATCTGCGGGCGCGGACGCAGGCGTGGACGGCTACATCCAGGAACGTTTGGGGGGGGCGCCCGACCACCCGATGACGCTGGCGTTCCCGGAAGGCGAGTACCTCAAGGGGCTGGTGGTGATGAAGAAGTGATCTGCCGTCTGCCCGCACCCCTGGCGCGCAGGGCCTTGAACTAATCGATAAACTCCCTCAGATTTCCCAGACAGGCCGCTTCCCTGCAGCGGCCTTTATTGCTTCCAGCTTGCGAGAAACCCACCATGGCCCTGATTCCCGCCACCATCCTCACTGGCTTTCTCGGTTCCGGCAAGACCACCCTGCTCCAGCGTGTGCTGAAAGAAGCACATGGGCAGAAGATCGCCGTGGTTGAGAACGAGTTCGGCGAGGAAAGCATCGACAACGAAATCCTCGTCAATGACACCGAGGAGCAAATCATCCAGCTCAACAACGGCTGCGTCTGCTGCACGATACGCGAGGATCTGCGCACCACGCTGCAGCTGTTGGCGGCCAAGAAGCGCCAGGGGCTGCTGGATTTCGAGCGCGTCGTGATCGAGACCACGGGGCTGGCCGACCCAGGCCCGGTGACGCAGACCTTCTTCATGGACGATGAGATCGCCGAGAGCTATCTGCTGGATTCCATCATCACCTTGGTGGACGCCAAGCACGCGAACCAGCAGTTGGACGAGCGCCAAGAGGCCCGTCGGCAAGTGGGCTTCGCCGATCAGATCTTCCTGAGCAAGACCGATCTGGTCGCGAAAGACGAGGTGGAAGCCCTGATCCACCGCCTCAAGCACATGAACCCGCGCGCGCCGCAGAAGGCCGTGCATTTCGGCGCGGTGCCGATTTCCGAGGTGTTTGACCTTCGAGGCTTCAACCTCAACGCCAAGCTAGAAATCGACCCGGATTTCCTGAACGCCGACGAGCACGACCATGATCATGACCACGGACGTGATCACCACCATCACGATCATGAGCACGGTGAGCACTGCGACCACCCGCACCACCACCATCACGACGACGATGTGAAGAGCTTCGTCTTCAAGTCCGAGCGGGCTTTTGACCCAGCCAAGCTGGAAGACTTCCTGGGTGCCATCGTCAACATCTACGGCCCGCGCATGCTGCGCTACAAGGGCGTGCTGAACATGAAGGGCACCGACCGCAAGGTGATTTTCCAGGGGGTCCATCAGCTGATGGGCAGCGATCTGGGGCCGGAATGGGGTCCGCAAGAGCAACGTCAGTCCAAGATGGTGTTCATCGGCATCGACTTGCCCAAGGACATCCTGGTGCAGGGCCTGCAACAAAGCCTGGTTTGATTCTTGCAAGGCTGAATCGGGCCTTGCGGGATTCCTCCGGGGCCCCGGGTGGAGGGCCTGAAACGGGCATGCATTACACTCGCGCCCCTTAAGGCCGATCCTGGTCTTGTCCGTGTTGCATCTGTCAACGCGGGGCGTCGCTGTCGTGCACCAGAAGAAGCAAGCCCGAGCTTGCCCGGAGGAGTCCATCAAGTGAAAGCCAAACCAGCCAAGTCGATGAGCACATCGTCCCCTTCGAAGGCCAAGTCGCCTGGCAGCCCCCCACGGGGCAAAGTAGGGGCCACCGCGTCCCAGGCCCGGGGTGCGACGGGTGCGAAAAAGACGGCCAGCAAGCAGGCCGTGCCCTCCAAGGCTGCGGCCAAAACAGCGGCGAAACCGGTCGCCAAGAAGGCCTCGGCGCCCGCCAAGCCCGTGAAATCCCAGGCCAAGTCCAGCGCCACTGCGGTTTCCAAAGCCCCGGTCAAGTCAGTTTCCAAGAAGGCGACAGCGGTGGTCAAGACGGTGACGGGCAAGGCGAAGGCGGTGGCCAAGACCGCTTCCAAAACCCCCCCGAAACCCGCGCCGCGTGCCAAGGCCTCAACGAAGACCAAGACCGCCGCCCCCAAGGCTGTGCCGGCGAAAAAAGTCCCGGTCAAGTTGGCGCAACCGGCTGTGGTTGCGACGAAGGCTGCTGCTAAAACACAAAAACTCCCACCGCCGGCCCCCGTCAAGCCGCCAACTCCTGTATCCTCCGCGCCCGTCCCCTCCCTTGCTCCTGCAGGAGAAGGTTCGCCCCGCGTGAGCAAGGCGAACGCCCGGCTGGCGCAGATCACCGTGCCGTCGATTGACCAAGCCACGGCCCATGCGACCAGGGCGAGCTATGTTTCGACCCTGACCCAACCTGTTTTTGACTCCCCACTGATTGCGCCCGTGAAGAAAGATCCCAAGCTCGCCAACAACTGGAAAACCAAGTCCGCCGAGGAACTGAGCGATGAGGAACTCATCGCCATGCCCGACAGCGAGTACATGAACGACAAGCAGCTCGCGGCCTTCCGTCTGCGGCTGCAACAACTCAAGCAGGACATCCTGAACAACGCCGGTGAGACCACCGAGCACCTGCGCGAGGACACCGTGGTGGTGCCCGATCCGGCCGATCGCGCCACCATCGAGGAAGAGCATGCGCTCGAGCTGCGCACGCGCGACCGCGAACGCAAGCTGCTCAAGAAGATCGAGCAGTCGATTGCACGCATCGACGCCGGTGACTATGGCTACTGCGACGAAACCGGCGAACCCATTGGCGTGGGTCGGCTGCTGGCGCGCCCCACGGCCACGCTGTCGCTCGAGGCGCAGCAAAGGCGCGAGCTGAAGCAGAAAATGTTTGGGGACTGACGCCTCCCACGTCGGATGTGTCCCCGGCCCCACCCCTGACTCCGCTGCTCGCGCACCACTTGCCGTGCCATGAATCCAGCACCAGAAGGGACCGGGCGCTCGACACCCAGTCGCCTCGCAGGCTGGCTGCGGTGGATGGTCCGCCACTTGCACTGGCGCAGCGTGCCTGCGTGGCTTGAGTTGGAGGAAACCGCGCCTGGCTCGGGTTACAGCAAGGAAGCCCTCAAGGAGCTGATCGAGCGCAAGCGCCAGAATGATTTCGTGCGCAAGCGCGAATTCGAGTACCTGCGGCGACTGCGTCGCCGCGAGCCCGTCGTGAGCGTCGAGACGGACCGGTTCATCACCTTCCAAAGCACGTTGACCCCAGCGAATGCGCGCAATCGTGCCGCCACCATCCGCAAGATCAACGAGATTGAAGCGCAGATGTCGCGCCAATGGTGGCGTGGCGAGAAGGACGAAGCCGCAGGTCACTTGCCAGCGAGCGGCGAGCCGCCAGCGGCAGCTTCCCCGGCATCTCCCCCGCGCCGCGTGGGTGACATCGGATCAGACTCCAGCCACCCTGCGGCAGAGCCCTTGTCGACTTTTTTTGGCGCGGACAGCGACGTCGCCCCCCCCACCGGTCAACCTCAGCCAGGCACCGCCAGGGCTCCCAAAAGCGTTGAGGCGGCCAGGGCGTCTGTCCGCTCCGCGCACCCGTCGGGTGACGACGGCCACGTTTGGAACGATGCGAGGCCCAGTGGTCCGCCAGGATTGTCCCCGCTGCCTGAGGAAGCGCCTGTGCCCGACGGGGTGGGGCAAGGTGACCAGGCGTGGTTGACGGTGCCCATGCCAGCCGATCCCGCGCATGCTGCGTGGCCACCATCCCGCGTCTCCGGTCCGACCGGTCTGGGGGGGGCAGCTGCTTCGGGCGAAGGATGGCGCGCGGGCGGCTCGCCCCAGAGGGGTGTTTCCTCGGCGCGCACGGTCTTCGCTCGGCCGCTGCCGCCACCTGCGCCCGATCATCTTGCCGATCAGGATTTGGAGGACGCAGCCATCCGTTATGCCAACGGTGATCACGAGGGTGCGGCGCGCAGCCTGCATGCGGCTTTGGAGTCAGCGCTGGAGGCTGCGGCGCATGCGCAGCAGGTGGCCTCTTCGTCGGTGTTGCAAGCGCTGGTGCGCGCGACCCACGCGGGCAAGGTGCCTTCGCCTCAGCTGGTCGAGACTTGGTTGCTGGCCTGTGTGGACTTGGCACGAGCCACGGGACAGCAGGCCCAGTACGAGCGGCTCGTCGCGGACTGGACCCGGCGCTATGCGCCGGTGTATCCCCATCTCGCGGCCGGTCCGTTGCCGCGCTGGTTCTCGATTCCTGATCGTGTCGGACCTGGCAAGGGCGCGGTGCGGCTGCACCGCCCCGCACCGCCCGCCGTGCGTCCGCCGGATTGGCGCAGCCCCGCTCGTCTGGACGTGGCCGCCGCCTTGACCTTCAAGGCACAGGCGGTCGCGATGTGCGCGCCCCCGCATGCCCCCGCGGTGCTGGACGAGAGCACCGCGGCCATGGTGCTGGACTGGCACGCCCTGAGGGTCATCACGTTGGAGGCTGTGCCGGTGATGGCGGAATTGATGGCTCAGTGGTGCCAGGCGCCAGCGAGCGCGACCTTGGGTCTCGTGTTCCGAGCGCCCGCAAGCTTGGAGCGAGCCCTGCTGGCACTCACCCGCGGCGGCGCGAGTGCCAGTGCCTTGCACTGGCGCCTGCGCATGGACGCCTTGCGCTTGATGCGTTTGCGAGACGCCTTCGAGTTGGCCGCGCTGGACTACGGTGTCACCAATGAAACGCAGGCGCCGGCTTGGCAAGAGCCCAAAGCGATGTGCCTTTTGCAGGGGCCCAGTGACCCCGCCGAGGCCGAAGCCGAAGACATCCGCGCCAACTGGGATGCCCTGGAAGATCCGACTTGGAAAGATCAGGGTGCGCCTGTCGCGCTGGCCCGCGAGGCCTTGGGCACGCTGGATGTTTGGATTGGCGGGGATGTGCAAGCGGCTCCGGCGCTGGACGAAGGCAGCGCGGCACACCCTGTGCGGGTGGACCTCTACGGTGACATCAGCGGAGACGCGACCGAAGTTCTGGCCAAGCTGGACAAGGCCATCGCGGGGCGCACGCACATGGTCGTCTCCTGCACCGACCTCATCCGGGTGGACTTTCCGGCGGCGGGCGGGCTGCTCAACTGGGTGGCCGACCAGCAGGCGCATGGGCGGCAGGTGCAGCTGCGCGACGTGCATCGGCTGGTGGCGGCTTTCTTCAACGTGATTGGCATCTCCGAGCACGCGCGCGTGGTTCCGCGTTCGGACTGAGAGATTGGTGTCACGGGCATCAGGGTTGGCGGACCCCTCCTCATACGATGTGCTGCGCAAATCCAAATCGTCGGGTTCCCCCAACCCCAATGCCCTGAAGGTGACGTTCTGCCGTCCTGCGCATGCGAGTAAGCATGCGGGTGTGAGGGCTTGGGGAGCCCGACGATTTCGGAACGCGCAGCGTTCCATGAGGAGCGGTCACCAAGTCCTCATGCCCGCGTGCGTCCATGCTGCCTTCGAGGCCGATGCGGGACAATATCGTCATGGAACAATTTCACGGAACCACCATCGTCAGCGTGCGCCGGCAGACCCCTCGTGGCATGCAGGTCGCCATCGGCGGTGACGGGCAAGTCACTCTGGGGCACATCGTCGTCAAGGGCACGGCGCGCAAGGTGCGCAAGCTGCACCACGGCAAGGTGCTCGCGGGCTTCGCCGGGGCGACCGCCGATGCCTTCACGCTCTTCGAGCGTTTCGAGGCCAAGCTCGACAAGCACCAGGGCCATTTGCAGCGCGCGGCCATCGAGCTCACGCGCGATTGGCGCACCGACCGCGTGTTGCGCCGCCTGGAGGCCATGCTCGCCGTCGCCGACTTGGAGAGTTCTCTCATTATCAGCGGCAACGGCGATGTGCTGGAGCCCGAACACGGCGTGGTCGCCATCGGTTCGGGCGGCGCCTACGCGCAGTCCGCCGCGATCGCTCTGCTCAAGCATTCCCTATTGGAAGCGCGGGAGATCGTCAAGCAGTCGCTCGAAATCGCGGGCGAAATTTGCATCTACACCAACATGAACCACACCATCGAAGTGCTGGAAGCAGCGGAGCCCACATGAGCAGCATGACCCCGCAGGAGATCGTCTCCGAATTGGACCGCCACATCGTGGGCCAGAAGGACGCCAAGCGCGCCGTGGCCATCGCCCTGCGCAACCGTTGGCGTCGTCAGCAGGTCGAGGCGGCGCTGCGGCCCGAGATCACGCCCAAGAACATCCTCATGATCGGCCCCACCGGTGTGGGCAAGACTGAGATCGCGCGCCGCCTGGCCCGCCTGGCGGATGCGCCCTTCATCAAGGTCGAGGCCACGAAGTTCACCGAGGTGGGCTACGTGGGCAAGGACGTGGACAGCATCATCCGCGACCTGATGGACGTGGCCGTGAAGCAGACCCGCGAAGCCGAGATGAAGAAGGTACGCACCCGGGCCGAGGACGCAGCGGAGGAACGCATTCTGGACGCCTTGCTCCCCCCGCCGCGTGACTTCTCGCGCGATGGTTTTGGCGAGGAACTCGAACGCGGACGTTCCGAACGCCCAGACCCCGTGGGCGACAACAGCACGCGCCAGGTCTTCCGCAAGAAGTTGCGCGAAGGCCAGCTTGACGAGCGCGAGATCGAGATCGAACTCAACGAACCCAAGCCCCAGCTCGAAATCATGGGGCCGGCAGGCATGGAGGAAATGACGGAGCAGCTGCGCGGGTTGTTCGGACAGATGGGCGCGGGCAAGCGCAAGCTGCGCAAGATGAAGATCGCCGAGGCCATGAAGCTGTTGCTGGAAGAGGAAGCCGCCAAGCTGGTGAACGAGGACGAAATCCGCGCGCAGGCGTTGAGCAATGCCGAGCAGAACGGCATCGTCTTCATCGACGAGATCGACAAGGTGACCTCGCGCAGCGAAGGCCAAGGCACGGCGGAGGTTTCACGCCAGGGCGTTCAACGGGACTTGCTGCCCCTGGTGGAGGGCACATCGGTCAGCACCAAGTACGGTGTCATCAAGACCGACCACATCCTCTTCATCGCCTCGGGCGCCTTTCACCTCAGCAAGCCCAGCGACCTGATTCCTGAGTTGCAGGGGCGTTTTCCGATCCGCGTGGAGTTGGCGTCCCTGTCCGTGCAGGATTTCGAAGCCATCCTCACGCAGACCCATGCCTCGCTCACCCGGCAGTACCAGGCCTTGCTCTCCACCGAAGGCGTGACCCTGGAATTCGCGTCGGATGGCATCACGCGCCTCGCCCACATCGCCTATGACGTGAACGAGCGCACCGAAAACATCGGCGCGCGCCGCTTGGCCACCGTGATGGAGCGGCTGTTGGACGACGTCAGCTTTGACGCGACCAAGCTCAGCGGTCAGACGGTGCGCGTCGATGCCGCCTATGTGGACCAGCGCTTGGCAGCGCTCAGCAAGGACGAAGACTTGTCCCACTTCATTCTTTGAGACAGGTCGGGCGGCCCGCCGGGGTGATCGCATGGCACGCCCGCTGGACCGGCAGGTCCGACACCCCATCAAGGGCGTCCCCAAGGACGCCCTTGTTTGTTTTTGTGGGCGCCCACTTCCTTCAAGAGAAACATGCACTTTGCGATCTAAGTCCTTCATTTAGATCGATTTTTCATTGAAATTTGCCTTCAATTCAGCGTTTAAGTCATTGATTTCATTGAAAAAAATCCACCGCTGAGCTTGCGCCCGCCAAATTTGCTGATACAGTGCAAAAAAGTGCAATTAAGTGGTGGAAAGTGCGTGTGCGCTTTCCACCCTCCTGTGCTGGTGCAAACAAGAGGTGCTGCGCGTGTTTCAAGGGGCTTCGTCGCTGAGTCTGGATGCCAAGGGGCGGCTGTCCGTGCCGACCCGGCATCGGGACGTGCTCGTCTCCGACGCGGCAGGCCTGGGCGCTGGGCAGCTCACCATCACCAAGCACCCGCACGGCTGCCTCATGGTGTTCCCGCGTCCTGAGTGGGAAAAATTCCGCGAGCGCATCGCCGCCCTGCCCATGGACGCGCAATGGTGGAAGCGCATCTTCCTGGGCAATGCCATGGACGTGGACATCGACGCCACCGGACGCGTGCTGATTTCGCCCGAGTTGCGTGCAGCAGCCGGCATCAGCAAGGATGTGATGTTGCTGGGCATGGGGCGCCACTTTGAGTTGTGGGACAAGGCGCGTTACGAGGCCGAGGAGGCCCAGGCCATGCAGGCCAGCATGCCGGACGCGTTCAAGGATTTTTCCTTCTGAAGGTCGGCGGTGGAACAGACATGGACGCACACCACGGTCTTGTTGAACGAAGCGGTCGATGCCTTGCTCAACAGACCCGTGGAATTGCCGGACTCGCTCAAGACCGAGGACGGGCATTACGTCGACGCCACGTTTGGGCGCGGAGGGCACTCGCGTCTGCTGCTGTCCAGGCTTTCCTTTCAGGCGCGGCTGACGGCCTTCGACAAGGACCCACAGGCGGTGGCCGAGGCCAACAAGATCGTTCAGTCCGATGCGCGCTTCTCGATCCGGCACCAAGGCTTTGTCCATCTGAACGAACTGCCGACGCAGAGCTGTCAAGGCGTCTTGATGGACCTGGGCATCAGCTCGCCGCAGATCGACGATCCGGCGCGGGGTTTTTCCTTTCGCGCCGAAGGGCCGCTGGACATGCGCATGGACCCCACGCGCGGCCGCAGCGTCGCCGAGTGGTTGATGTCGGCCGAGGTGCGAGAGATCGCGGAGGTGATTCGTGACTATGGCGAAGAACGGTTTGCTGGCCCAATTGCAAAGGCGATTGTCGAACGCCGGCAGGCGGGCCGCCCCCTTGCCACCACCGCAGAACTGGCCCAGCTCGTGGCTGGCGCGGTCAAAACCCGCGAACCGGGCCAGAACCCTGCGACGCGCACATTTCAGGCTTTTCGGATTTTCATCAACGCCGAGCTTGAAGAACTGCAAGCCGCGTTAGAGGCGAGTCTCGATGTCTTGCAAACCGGAGGACGCTTGGTCGTGATCAGTTTCCATTCGCTGGAAGACCGCATCGTCAAGCAGTTCATCGCGCAGCATTCGCGCGAGGTCTACGACCGCCGCGCACCTTTCGCCGCGCCCACGCCCACGCGCTTGCGCGCGGTCGAGCGGCTGCGCCCCTCCGAGGCGGAGGTGGCGGCCAATCCGCGCGCGCGCAGCGCCATCATGCGCGTGGCCGTCCGCACGGATGCGGGAAGGGGGGGCGCATGAGCGCCATGATGAGCACCGCCGGGCCGTCCCAAGGCGCGAAGGCCCCCTTGGGGGGCAGCGAAGTACACGCAGTGACGAGCGTGGGGGCCATGATGAGCGCCGCCGGGCCGTCCCAAGGGTTGCGAGGCCCCACCCCCAGCGAAGCGCAGGGCCAGCCTGCGCGTGGGGGCAGCGAATCTCGCGCAGCGGGGAGCGTGGGGGCTCTGTCATGACCCGCGTCAACTTCATGCTCTTTCTGGCGGTCCTGGCCAGCGCCTTGTACCTGGTGCATGTGCAGTACGAGTCGCGCCGTCTCTTCGCCGCCCTGGACCGGGCGACGCTGGACGCGCACCGCATCGAAACCGAACGTGAGCAACTGGAGCTGGAGAAGCGGCGCCAGGCCACGGCCCAACGCGTGGAGCAACTGGCGCAGGACCGCCTGCAGATGCGCACGGCCACACCCGCGATCACCGACTACGTCACCTTGGGGCGCAACGGCGCGGTCGCGGCAGTGGAGGCGGGGACCACGCGCGAGGCCCAAGGCCGCGAGGTGCAAGGGCGATTGGGTGGCGTCAACTTGCCGCGCGGCCTCGTCAATGGCGACGCCGGCGTGGCGAAGGAGCGGCGCTGATGGCCGGACCGCGCAACATCCGCTACAGCGCCAGCCCCTTGCTGACCAGCCGCACCCCGGTCTGGCGCAGCAAGCTGGTGGTGGCCATGGTCGGGGCA
This sequence comes from Hylemonella sp. W303a, assembly GCF_046452315.1. NCBI lineage: Bacteria > Pseudomonadati > Pseudomonadota > Betaproteobacteria > Burkholderiales > Comamonadaceae > Hylemonella > Hylemonella sp. W303a. The sequence continues at coordinate 312,831 of NZ_JBKFDG010000001.1, forward strand.
GCCTTCATCGTGCTCGCCATGCGCGCCGCCTACATCCAGGTTTTTTCGAACAACTTTTTCCAAAAGCAGGGCGAGGTGCGTTACTCCCGCACCCTGGAGTTGCCCGCCACGCGGGGCCGCATCCTGGATCGCAATGGCCAGATGCTGGCCACCAGTGTGCTGGCGCCCAGCATCTGGGCCATCCCGGAGGATGTGGAGGAGCAGCCTCAGCAATGGCAGAAGCTGGCGCGCCTGCTCGACATGCCGCTGGCCGAGGTCAAGCGCAAGTTGCAGGCCGAGGACAAAACCTTTGTCTGGCTCAAACGTCAGGTCGACGAGCCCACGGCCCGTCAAGTCGCGGCCTTGGGCATCAAGGGCATCTACCAGACCAAGGAGTACAAGCGCCAGTACCCCGAGGGCGAGGCTGCCGCGCACTTGGTCGGTTTCACGAGCATCGAGGACCACGGCCTCGAAGGCGTGGAACTCGCTTTCAATGACACCTTGGCGGGCAAGCCTGGTTCGCGGCGGGTCATCAAGGACCGACTGGGCCGCGTGGTCGAGGCCGTCGGCACCGAAGTTCCGCCGGTCGAGGGGCGGGATGTGCGCCTGTCCATCGACAGCAAGATCCAGTTCTTCGCCTACGAGCGGCTGCGCCAGGCCGTGCAGGAGCAGCGCGCGCAGTCGGGTAGCGTGGTCGTGCTCGACGCGCAAAGCGGCGAGATGCTGGCCATGGCCAACTACCCCAGCTACACGCCCGACCGCCTGACGCGGCGCGGCAGCGCGGCCCTGCGCAACAGCGCTCTGACGGATGCTTTTGAGCCTGGCTCCACCGTCAAGCCCTTTGTCGCCGCGCTGGCCTTGGAACGGGGCATCGTCACGCCGTCGACCAGCATGGCCATCAGCACCAGCGGCCAGATGCGCTTTGCCGGGGCCGTCATCAGTGACACCCACGCGTACCCGGTGCTGACCGTTTCGGAGATCGTGCAGAAGTCCAGCAACATCGGCATCGCCAAGCTCGCGCTGCAGATGCCTGCCAGCGACCTGTGGGAGCTTTACAGCCAGATCGGCTTCGGCCAGCGTCCGCAGTTGCCCTTCCCCGGCGTGGTCAGCGGTCGACTGCGTCCCTGGAAGGGGTGGAAGCCGATCGAGCATGTGACCATGAGCTATGGCTACGGTCTTTCGGTCAGTTTGGTCCAGTTGGCCCAGGCCTACACCGTGTTCGCGCACGATGGCGAGATCATTCCCATCACCCTGCAAAAAACCCAGGGAGAGGAAGCCGAGGGCGCGCAGTCAGCTCGCGGCGTGCGCCTGCTTCAATCCGAGCACGCGCGCGCGGTGCGTCAGATGTTGCGCATGGTGACTAGCGCGGGCGGCACGGCCACCCGGGCCCAGGCCCAGGGGTATTCGGTCGGCGGCAAGACCGGCACGGCCCGCAAGCTGGACGACAACGGCACCTACTCCAAGCAGAAGTACCGCAGCGTGTTCGTGGGGCTGGCACCTGTGGATCAGCCGCGCATCATCGTCGCCGTGATGATCGACGAGCCCGGTGCGGGTCGCATCTATGGCGGCGACGTGGCTGCGCCCGTGTTCAGCGACACCGTGCAGCAGACCTTGCATCTCATGGGCGTGCAGCCCGATCTGGATGTCAAGCCGCAGATCGTTGCGGATGGTCCGGGCAAGGCGACGCAAGGAGGCGCGTTGTGACTGCCGCGCTGCATGCATTGCACACACCCGAGCAGGCGACGCAGTGGCTGCGTGCACGCGTCGGCGCCGCAGGTGGTCAGCTGTCCACCGACAGCCGCCGCGTCGGCACGGGCGACGGTTTCATCGCCTGGCCTGGCGCGGCTCGCGATGGCCGGGCCTTCGTGCCTGCCGCGCTGGCACAGGGCGCTGCGGCCTGTCTGGTCGACGCCCCTGGCTTGGCAGCTTTCACCGACGCCTATGGCTTGGACGCCCCAGCGCGTGCCGAACGCATCGCGGCCTATGCGGGCCCCGAAGGCTTGAAGGCCGCCAGTGGCCCGATCGCGGCGGGCTACTACGGGCAGCCCTCGCAAGCCCTTGAGCTGCTGGCCATCACCGGCACCAATGGCAAGACCTCCACCGCTTGGTGGCTGGCGCAAGCGCTGTCGGCGCTGCGTCCCACGGCCCCCTGCGCCATGATCGGCACCTTGGGCGTGGGTCGCGTCACGGGCATGGCCGAGGACATCGTCAGCACCGGCCTGACCACGCCTGATCCTGTGCTCTTGCAGCAGAGTTTGCGGCGTTTCGTGGACCAGGGCTTTTCCGCCTGCGCCTTGGAGGCTTCTTCCATCGGCATCGTGGAGCGCCGGCTGGACGGCACGCGCATCCGCGTGGCCCTGTTCACCAATTTCACGCAAGACCACCTCGATTACCACGGCAGCATGGCCGCCTACTGGCAGGCCAAGGCCGCCTTGTTCGATTGGCCGCAACTGCCCGCTGCCGTGGTCAATGTGGACGACGCTCAAGGCGCTGAACTCGCCAAGACACTGGCCTCGCGCGCCGGGTTGGATCTGTGGACCTGTTCCTTGCGCGCCGACAACACGGCCCGCTTGCGCGCCAGCGACATCCGCATGACCGCCCAAGGCCTGCGCTTCGAACTGCGTGAAGGCGCGCTGACTGCCAGCCTGCAGGTGCGTACGCTGGGCGCTTACAACGTCAGCAATCTTCTCGGGGTGGTCGCCACCTTGCGCTGCCTGGGTTTCCCATTGGCCCAGGCCGCGGCCGCGTGTGGCGAGTTGCATCCTGTGCCAGGGCGCATGGAGTTCCAGGGCGGGGAAGGCATGCCACTGGCCGTGGTCGACTACGCCCACACTCCGGACGCGTTGGTGCAAATCCTTCAAGCCCTGCGCCCGCTGGCGGCGCAGCGCGGTGGCCGCCTCTGGTGTGTTTTCGGTTGCGGTGGGGACCGTGATCCGGTCAAGCGGCCCCTGATGGGGGCAGCCGCCGCGCGGCACGCGGACCGCGTGGTCCTGACCAGCGACAACCCGCGCAGCGAGCCGCCGCAGGCCATCATTCAGCAGATCCAACGCGGATTGCCACTGGAGAGCGACGCCTGGGTTGAGCCTGACCGCGCCTTGGCCATCGCCCGCGCCGTTGCCGCTGCGCAAGCAGCCGACGTGGTGCTGGTGGCGGGCAAGGGTCATGAGGACTACCAAGAAGCGGCGGGCCTGCGTCGGCCATTCTCGGACCGGCAGGAGGTCGGCGCGGCCCTCAATGCGTGGGCGGCGCGCCTGACAACACCCGAAGGAGCACGTGCATGAGCGACAACCCGGAACCCATGTTCAGCCTGCGTGACGTGCTGCCATGGCTTGGCAACGCCCAACTGGTGGCGGGCGAGCCAGGGGGAAACACCCAGGACGATTTGCGCGTGCGGCGTGTTCACACCGATACGCGCAGCCTGCGCGAGGGCGATTTGTTCGTGGCGCTGCGTGGCGACCGTTTCGATGGCAACGCCTTTCTGTCTCAAGCCCGCGCCGCGGGCGCGGTCGCGGCTATGTGCAGCGACGCCGCAGCCCTGCGACAGGCTCAACTGCCGGGCATCGTGGTGAACGACACCCGGCGCGCGCTGGGCCAATTGGCCCTGGGCTGGCGGCAGCACATCGCGCGTGGACATCGCTTGCCGCTGATCGCCGTGACGGGCAGCAACGGCAAAACCACGGTGACGCAGATGACGGCGGCCATCCTGCGCGCGCACAAGCCGCAGACGATGCTGGCCACCGAGGGCAATTTCAACAACGACATCGGCGTTCCGCTCACCTTGTTGCGTCTGCGACCCCGGCATGAGCTGGCCGTGATCGAACTGGGCATGAACCATCCGGGCGAGATCGCCGAACTCGCGGCCATCACCCGGCCCACCGTGGCGCTGGTCAACAACGCGCAGCGTGAGCACCAGGAATTCATGCACAGCATCGAGGCGGTGGCGCGCGAGAACGGCGCCGTGATCTCGGCGCTGGGTGCCGATGGCGTCGCCGTGTTCCCGTCCGACGACGCCTACACGCGCATCTGGCATGAGTTGGCGGGCGCGCGCAGCCGACTGACGTTTTCCGTCGACGACGCGGCAGCCGATCTGCATTGCGCCGATCCGGCGCTGGCGCCACCTCAATGGCGTGTCGATGAGCAAGGAGGGCGCTGGGAGGTGCAGGCGCACACGCCTGCGGGAGCCTTGCGTTTCGCGCTGCGTGTGGCGGGACTGCACAACGTGAAGAACGCCTTGGCTGCCTCTGCCTGCGCTTTGGCGGCTGGGGTGCCGCTGAACGCCATCGCGCGAGGCTTGGAGTCTTTCGAACCCGTCTCGGGCCGGTCACGCGCCCTGCGTTTGTCGATCGCGGGCCGGGAGTTGACCCTGATCGATGACACCTACAACGCGAATCCGGACTCCGTGCGCGCCGCCATCGATGTGCTGGCCAGCCTGCCCGGTCCTCGCCTACTGGTGCTCGGTGACATGGGCGAGGTGGGCCAAGAGGGCCCGCGCTTCCATGCCGAGGTCGGCACCTATGCGCGCGCGCGCGGCATCGAGTTGCTGCACACCTTGGGAGAGATGAGCGAAGCCGCGACGCAAGCCTTCACGGGCGGCATGCACCATGGTCAGGACATCGAAGCACTGAATCTTGTCGTGCTGGCCAGCTTGCCGCAGGTGCACAGCGTGCTCGTCAAGGGTTCTCGTTTCATGAAGATGGAACGCGTGGTGCAGGCCATCCAGGCCTACGCCACCGTCGAAAAGGAAATACAACATGCTGCTTCGTCCTGAACTCCAAGGGAGCCCGTCATGCTGCTGAGCCTGACCCAATGGCTCCAGACGCTGTACCCTGAACTGGGTTTCCTGCGCGTCTTCCAGTACCTCACGCTGCGCGCCGTGCTCGCTGCGGTGACCGCGCTCTTCATCGGCTTGATCGCCGGCCCCTATGTGATCCGCCGACTGACGGCGCTCAAGATCGGGCAGCCCGTGCGCGAATACGCCATGCAGACGCACTTGGTCAAAAGTGGCACCCCCACCATGGGTGGCGTGCTCATCCTGCTGGCCATCGCGGTTTCGACCTTGCTGTGGTTTGACTTGGGCAACCGTTTTGTCTGGGCCGTGCTGTTCGTGACCTTCGGTTTCGGCGCCATCGGCTGGGTGGACGATTGGCGCAAGGTGGTGCGCAAGGACCCGGAAGGCATGCGCTCGCGCGAGAAATATTTCTGGCAGTCGCTCATCGGCATCGTCGCGGCCTTCTACCTGGTGTTCGCGATTTCAGCCGACAGCACCCAGAGCGTGTGGGAACTGCTGATGACCTGGGTCAAGGCGGGCGAGGTGACCTTGCCACCGAAGGCGGGACTGCTGTTGCCGTTCTTCAAACAGGTCAGCTATCCGCTGGGCGTGATTGGCTTCGTTGTGCTGAGTTACCTGGTGATCGTGGGCGCCAGCAATGCCGTGAACCTGACGGATGGCCTGGATGGCCTGGCCATCATGCCCGTGGTGATGGTCGGTTCGGCACTGGGTGTCTTCGCCTACGTCAGCGGCAGCGTCTTTTATTCCAAGTACCTGCTCTTTCCCTACATCCCCGGGTCCGGCGAGCTGCTGATCTTCTGCGCCGCCATGGCGGGGGCAGGCTTGGCCTTCCTCTGGTTCAACGCGCACCCGGCCCAGGTCTTCATGGGTGACGTGGGCGCGCTGGCCCTCGGTGGCGCCCTCGGCACCATCGCCGTCATCGTGCGGCAAGAGATCGTGCTGGCCATCATGGGCGGCATCTTCGTGGCCGAGGCGGTGTCGGTGATGTTGCAGGTGTCCTACTTCAAATACACGAAGCGGAAATACGGCGAAGGCCGTCGCCTCTTGAAGATGGCCCCGCTGCACCACCATTTCGAGAAGAGCGGTTGGAAGGAAACGCAGGTCGTCGTGCGCTTCTGGATCATCACCATGCTGCTGTGCTTGGCGGGCCTCGCCACTTTGAAACTGCGTTGAAACGATTCTGATGAACCCCGAAGAGTCCTTGTCCCCGTCCACCCCGATGCCAGCGCCCACGCAAGTGCCGCTGGCGGGCGTGCCATCGGCACCGCCCGGGGGACGCACGCACACCGTGCCGGGCATGGACACGCTGACCGCGGGTCGCGAGGCGGCTGCCTTCGTGGCCGCGCTGTTCGCCGATGCGGCTGCCGCCGACGGCGCGCCCAGCGCGCCCGCATCGGTCGCCCCATCCGAGCCTGCCGAAACCACGCCGGGCACGGGCGAGCTTTTTGGCTCATCCGCCGAGGACGACCTGGGCGATCCTGCCGATGGCGCCGAGAAGGCCGATGCCCCACCCGTCTCGGCGCTCCAGGGTTTGCATGTGCTGGTGTTGGGACTCGGCGCCTCGGGCTTGGCGATGGCGCGCTGGTGCGCGCGCCAAGGCGCTCGCGTGAGCGTGGCCGATACCCGTGCCGCGCCGCCGCAGCTGGCCATCCTGCGTGCCGAGCTGCCTCACGCGAACTTCATCGCGGGGGAATTCAGCGCGGCCCTGGTCGAAGGCGTGGACCAAGGCGACGTGCGCGCGGTCTTCAAAAGCCCGGGGCTGTCGCCCGCGCAGGTGGCGCCGGTGTGGCAAGCCGCGCGGGCGAGGGGCTTGTGGACCGGTGGAGAGCTCGATTTGTTCGCGCATGCGCTGCGCGACCTTCAAGGCCAGCGGGTTGGCGCGGCCTCCGCAGCGGGCTATCGCCCCAAGGTGCTGGCCATCACCGGCACCAACGGCAAGACGACGACCACGGCGCTGACCGCCTTGCTGGTGGAGCAGGCTGGCAAGACCGTGGCCATCGCGGGCAACATTGGTCCCAACCTGCTCGATGTGCTGAGCGAGAAGCTCGACGCACAGGCGGCGCAAGGCGAGGCTTTGCCCGAGGTCTGGGTGCTGGAGCTGTCCAGCTTCCAACTCGACGAGGTGCAAGGCTTCGAGCCGACCGCTGCCGTGGTGCTCAACCTCACGCAGGACCATCTCGATTGGCACCCCGACATGGCCGCCTATGCCGCAGCCAAGGCGCGCGTGTACGGCCGACAGGCGCTGGCCGTGGTGAACCGGGACGATCCGTCCGTGGTCGCCATGGTCTCCGCGCCGGTGGGCGAGAAGACCCGCGCCGCCAAGGCGCGCACGCGCGCCACGGTCAGCTTTGGCGTGGACATGCCACGCCGTCCCGGTGACTATGGTTTGGAGCAGGTCAATGGCATGACCTGGCTGGTGCGCGCGCAGGATGGGGACGAAACACAGAAGCGCCGCAGGTCCGCGAGCGAAGCGCCGGAAGAGGAGTTGTTCATTCAGCGCCTGCTGCCTGCCGATGCGCTGCGCATCCGAGGCCGCCACAACGCGACCAATGCCCTGGCCGCGCTGGCGCTGGCCCAGGCCGCGGGCTGCCCACTCGGGCCTTTGCTGTTTGGGTTGCGCGAGTACCGGGGTGAACCCCACCGCGTGGCCCCCGTGGCCATCGTGCGCGAAGTGGAGTACGTCGACGACAGCAAGGGCACGAACGTCGGCGCCACCGTGGCCGCCTTGGTCGGCCTGGGTGAAGCGATGAACACGCAACCGGTCGGTGGTGAACCCGATGACCTGGTGGGCCAGGCCTCGGGGCCACGCATCGTCGTGATCCTGGGGGGCGAAGGCAAGGGACAGGACTTCTCTCCACTCGCCGATCCGGTGGGTCGCTACGCGCGCGCGGTCATCTTGATTGGGCGCGACGCGCCCCAGATCCGCGCCGCCGTGCAGGACTGCGGCGTCCCGCTGCTGGATGGTAAGGACATGGCCGACGCCGTGCGACTGGCGAGCCAGCAGGCGCGCGCGGGAGATGCCGTGCTGCTCTCGCCCGCCTGCGCGAGTTTCGACATGTTCGACAACTACGAGCACCGCGCCCGTGTCTTTGTCGAGGCGGTGCGGGCCCTGGCCCAGGACGCGGGAGGTGAACTGTGAATCTCCGCACCGAAGGTGAAGGCATGCCGGCTCGCCTGGGGGCCAAGGCGATGGCGCATCTGGGCGCGATGGCTGCGTCCCTGGGCAGCTTGATCAGCACGGCCTCAGGCCATGTGTGGCGTCTGGTGTCCGGCGGTGCGCGGCTGGCCTGGCAAGGGCTGCGCCTGCGGTGGCAAGGCCGACGGGGTGTGCCAGCCTCTCAAGAGGACAACGAGCCGCCCATGGAACTGCCCGTCAAGGTGGGTCTGTATGGCGCTGGCACGGGTTTTGGCACCAGCAACTTTGGCAACAGCACCTTTGGTGCTGGCGCCTTCGGTGGCGGCGCCACGGTCGACCTGGGTTCCACGCGGCGCAGCTACCTTTATGGACAAGGCGATGCGGGATTGCCTGCGCGGTTGATGGCCTTCGATCAAGCCCTGCTCGGTGTGCTGGTGGCTTTGCTGGCCTGGGGGTTGATCATGGTGTATTCCGCCACCATCGCCCTGCCGGACAACCCCCGGTTTGCGCAATACGGACAGGGTTACTTTCTGCTGCGCCACGCCGTGGCGCTGTGCGCGGGTGTCGTGCTGGCCGTGGTTGCTTTCCGCATTCCGATGGACCGCTGGGAACAGCTCGCACCGTGGCTGTTGCTGGGCTCCCTGCTGCTGCTTGCCCTGGTGCTGGTGCCGGGCGTGGGGCGTGAGGTGAACGGCGCGCGGCGCTGGTTCTCGCTGGGGTTCATGAACTTCCAGCCCTCCGAAGCCGCCAAGCTCGCGGTGCTGCTGTACGCCGCAGGCTACATGGTGCGCAAGATGGAAGTGAAGGAGCATTTCTTCCGCGCCGTTGCACCCATGGGTTTGGCGGTGGCGCTGATCGGGGTGCTGTTGCTGGCCGAGCCCGACATGGGTGCCTTCATGGTGATCGCCGTCATCGCCATGGGCATCCTCTTCTTGGGCGGCGTCAACGCCCGCATGTCCTTCCTGATCGCGAGCATCCTGCTGGTGGCCTTCGTGCTGATGATCGCCGCCAGCGAATGGCGCCGCGAGCGCATCTTTGCTTACCTCGATCCCTGGAGCGAGCAGCACGCCTTGGGCAAGGGCTATCAACTCTCGCACGCGCTGATTGCCTTCGGCCGCGGTCAGATCTTCGGCGTGGGTCTCGGTGGGAGCGTGGAAAAACTCCATTGGCTGCCCGAAGCCCACACCGACTTCTTGTTGGCCGTGATTGGCGAGGAGTTCGGTCTGGTCGGCGTGCTGACCCTGGCCGGGCTGTTCTTCTGGCTGACCCGCCGCATCATGCACATCGGCCGCCAGGCCATCGCGCTCGACCGCGTGTTCGCGGGCCTGGTGGCGCAGGGCGTTGGCATCTGGATCGGTTTCCAGGCCTTCATCAACATGGGCGTGAACCTGGGCGCTCTGCCCACCAAGGGATTGACTTTGCCTTTCATGAGCTACGGAGGATCGGCGATTCTGATGAACCTGATCGCCATCGCGCTGGTACTGCGCGTGGATTTTGAAAACAGACAACTCATGCACGGAGGCCGGGCATGAGTTGTCTGTTTCATCAAAACGGGCAACAGCGCGTCAGCGCTGCACGGCGCAGCCGTGCGCATGCACGGAGGCCGGGCATGAGTTGTCTGTTTCATCAAAACGGGCAACAGCGCGTCAGCGCTGCACGGCGCAGCCGTGCGCAAGCACGGAGGCCGGGCATGAGTTGTCTGTTTCGTCAAAACGGGCAACAGCGCGTCAGCGCTGTGCGGCGCGCCCGTGCGCATGCAGGAGGCCGGGCATGACGCCGCAAAAACAAAAATGCGCCCTGATCATGGCGGGCGGCACGGGGGGGCACATCTTCCCCGGGCTGGCGGTCGCCGAGGCCTTGCGCGATAAGGGTTGGCGTGTGCATTGGCTGGGTCACCGCGAGCACATGGAGGGCACGCTGGTGCCTCCGCGCGGTTTCACCTTGGAGCACGTGGACTTTGGCGGTGTGCGCGGCAAGGGATTGCGTCGGCTGTTCCTGCTGCCTTTCCACCTGCTGCGCGCGTTTTGGCAAAGCATCGTCGTGATCCGCCGCGTGCGGCCCGATGTGATCGTGGGCCTGGGCGGCTACATCGCCTTCCCAGGCGGGATGATGGGGGTGCTGCTGGGCAAGCCCTTGGTGCTGCACGAACAGAACTCCGTCGCCGGTCTGGTGAACAAGGTGTTGTCCGGGGTGGCCGATCGGGTTTACTCGGCGTTTCCGTCCGATCAACCGGGCGGGCTGCGCAAGGCCCAGTGGGTTGGCAACCCCTTGCGCGCGGAGTTCCTTCGGCATCCCACGCCCACCGAGCGATTCGCTGGCCGTCAAGGGCCCTTGCGGGTCCTGGTGGTGGGGGGCAGCCTGGGTGCTCAAGCCCTCAACGACATCGTGCCCAAGGCCCTGGCCCATGTGCCGCATGCTCAACGGCCGCGGGTCATCCATCAGAGCGGCAGCAAGCAGATCGACACGCTGCGCGCCAATTACGCGACCGCGGGCGTGGAGGCGGAGTTGACGCCCTTCATCGAGGACACGGCCAGCGCCTACGCGCAGGCCGACCTGATCGTCGCTCGGGCGGGCGCGAGCACGGTGACGGAGATCGCTGCCATTGGCGCCGCGGCCATCTTCGTGCCCTTTCCGGCCGCGGTGGACGATCACCAGACCGCGAACGCGCGCTTCTTGGTCGACGCGGGCGGTGGTTGGCTGATCCAGCAGAAGGACTTGACGACGGCGGGCTTGTCGCTGTTGTTGAAAAACGCGTCGCGCGAGGAGCTGCTTCGGCGAGCCGAAGCAGCTTACGCCCTGCGCAAGACCGACGCGACCCAGCGGGTCGTGTCGGCCTGCGAAGAATTGACGGGAGGCGTGGCATGAACCACGCGATCAAGCACAGTCTCATTTCGTCGTGCATTCGGTATGCCAACGAAATGAAGGAGTTTGGATGAAGCACGCGATCAAGCACATTCATTTCGTCGGCGTGGGCGGCGCGGGCATGTCCGGCATCGCCGAGGTGCTGCACAACCTGGGCTACACGATCTCGGGCTCGGACCTGTCCGACAGCGCCACGCTGCGGCGTCTGGCGGGCCTGGGCATCCGGACCTTCGTGGGGCATGCGGCCCAGCACGTCGCGGACGCGGATGCGGTGGTGACGTCCACCGCGGTGAAGGCCGACAACCCCGAGGTGCTGGCCGCCCGCGACAAGCACATTCCCATCGTTCCGCGCGCCGTCATGCTGGCCGAACTGATGCGCCTCAAGCGCGGCATCGCCATCGCGGGCACGCACGGCAAGACGACCACGACCAGCCTGGTCGCCAGCGTGCTGGCCGAGGCCGGGCTGGACCCGACCTTCGTGATCGGTGGCCGACTCAACAGCGCGGGCGCGAACGCGCGCCTGGGACAGGGCGAGTTCATCGTGGTGGAGGCGGACGAGAGCGATGCCTCCTTCCTGAACCTGCTGCCCGTGCTCTCGGTGGTGACCAACATCGACGCCGACCACATGGAGACCTACGGGCACGACTTCGGCCGCCTCAAGCAGGCCTTCGTTGATTTCCTGCACCGCATGCCCTTCTACGGCACGGCCATCCTCTGCACGGACGACCCGGCCGTGCGCGAGGTCGCGGACACGGTGAACTGCCCGATCACCAGCTACGGTTTTGGCGACAACGCGCAGGTGCGCGCGGTCAATGTGCGCGCGGTGGGCGGGCAAATGCATTTCACCGCCCAGCGGCGCAACGGCGTGGTGTTGCCCGACTTGGAGGTGGTGCTCAATCTCGCGGGTCGGCACAACGTGCTCAACGCCTTGTCGGCCATTGCCGTCGCGGCCGAGCTGGAAATTCCGGACGCGGCGCTGCTCAAGGCTTTGGCCGAATTCAAGGGCGTGGGTCGGCGCTTCCAGCGTTATGGCGAGATTCCCGCCAAGGGGGGCGGCACTTTCACGCTGATCGACGACTATGGCCACCACCCGGTGGAGATGGCCGCGACCTTGTCCGCAGCGCGCGGCGCCTTCCCCGGGCAGCGCTTGGTGCTGGCCTTCCAGCCGCACCGCTACACGCGCACGCGAGATTGCTTCGAGGATTTCGTCAAGGTCATCGGCGAGAGCGCCGACGCGGTGTTGTTGGCCGAGGTTTACGCGGCGGGCGAGAGCCCCATCGTCGCAGCCGACGGGCGCAGCCTGGCCCGCGCCTTGCGCGTGGCGGCCAAGGTGGAGCCGGTGTTCGTGGACGACATCGCCGCCATGCCCCAGACCATTCTGGACTTGGCGCGCTCGGGCGACGTGGTGATGTGCATGGGCGCGGGCTCGATCGGCGGCGTGCCCGCGAAAGTGGTGGAACTGGGGGGCGCGTCTGCCCCCGGGCTTGTGGAGAAAGTGAAGTGAGCGTTCTGGGAAGTCAACTTGGCAAAGTCGCGGTGCTGATGGGCGGCGCGTCGGCCGAGCGCGAGGTCTCGTTGATGTCGGGCGCGGGCGTGCTCAAGGCGCTGCAGTCGCGCGGCGTGGACGCGCACGCCTTCGACCCCGCGCAGCGCGAGCTGGGCGAGCTCAAGCGAGACGGTTACGCGCGCTGCTTCATCGCCTTGCACGGCCGTTTTGGAGAAGACGGCACGGTTCAGGGCGCATTGGAATTGCTGGGTATCCCGTACACCGGCAGCGGCGTGCTGGCTTCCAGCGTTGCCATGGACAAGGTGATGACCAAACGCATCTGGCTGGCCGAGGGACTGCCCACGCCGCGCTGGAAAAATGTGACGAGCGCGGACGAGACCCGCGCCGCCTTGGCGGAGCTGGGCGCGCCGATGATCGTCAAGCCCGCGCGTGAAGGCTCGACCATCGGTTTGACCAAGGTGATGGATGTCGCGCAGTGCGCGCAGGCCTACCGGCTGGCGGCCCAGCATGACCCGCTGGTGCTCTGCGAGCAGTTCATCGCGGGCGACGAAGTGACTGTGCCGGTGCTCGGCAGTGGTGCCGAGGCGCGGGCGCTGCCCGCCATCCGCATCGTCGCGCCAGGCGGCAACTATGACTACGAGCACAAGTACTTCAGCGACGACACGCAGTACCTCATCCCCAGTGGCTTGCCCGAGGGCGAAGAGGCGCGCATTCAGCAACTGGTGCTTCAGTCCTTTCACGCGCTGGGCTGCCGTGGCTGGGCACGCGCCGATGTGATGATCGATGCCAAGTCGCGCAAGCCGTACTTGTTGGAGATCAACGCCTCGCCCGGCATGACGGGGCACTCGCTGGTGCCCATGTCGGCCAAGGCGGCGGGCATCAGTTACGAGGACCTCTGCCTGCGCCTGCTGGCGACGGCGACGCTCGATCACGCGCGGCAGGACAAGGCCGCGGCTGGCGGGGCCGAGCCTTCGGCACGGAGTGAGGGCGCATGAAGAAAAAGACGACGGCCAGCTCCGCGTCCACCGCTTCCGCGGCGGCGGGTCCGGCCGTGCCTGCGAGCGCCACCTTCGACGTGCGCCTGATGAATGGCCTGGCGCGCGCTCTGCTGGTGGTTTTCGTGCTGTTGGCGTTGACCTATTTCGCACGCTGGGTGATGCAGCATCCGGTGTTCTCCATCAGCGGCTTGACCGTGCTGGGTGACGTGCGGCACAGCAATGCAAGGACCTTGCGCGCCCGCGTGATGCCGCACATTCAGGGCACCTTCCTGACCGTGGATTTGTCCGCCGTACAGCGCGTGTTCGAGGCGCAACCCTGGGTGCGGCGCGCGGTGGTTCAGCGTGAATTTCCGAATCGCCTGCGCGTGATCCTCGAGGAACACCAACCCGCCGCCTACTGGGGCCAGGAACAGGGCACCGATCAGGGGGCGGGAGCGCAGGCTCTGCTCAACCGTCAGGGCGAGGTGTTCGAGGCCAATCTGGACGAGGTCGAGGCCGAGAACCTGCCCCGCTTGGACGGTCCGGTGGCACGTGCCACCGAGGTGTTGGCGATGCAGCGCGAGATGGAGCCGCTCTTGGTTCCGCAGGGCTTGCGCACGGCCAGCCTGGTGCTGACCCCACGCGGCAACTGGCAGCTCGGCGTCCGGCAAGTGGCCGCCGCGCCCCGGGGAAGGCAGCAGGGAGTGGGCAGCGTGGCCTTGATCGAGCTTGGCGGCGGCGAAGCCCCCGAGGTCAAGGCGCGCCTGCAACGGTTTCTGGACACGGCGGCTCAGGTGGCGGCGCACCACCGGCGCGATCTCACCGCGCTGGAAGGCGCCGATCTGCGTTACGCCCAGGGTTATGCGCTGCGCCTGCGGGGCGTGAGCACGGTCGCGGCCCTGGACAAGGCGCGGACAAAGTAAGGCACAAGCGAAGGACGCGCACCTCTATGGCAAAGGAATACAAAGATCTGGTCGTCGGCCTCGACATCGGCACCTCCAAGGTGATGGCGGTGGTGGCCGAGGTCATGCACGAGGGACCGCACGCGGGCGAGCTGCGGCTGGTGGGCTTGGGCATCGCGCCGTCGACGGGGCTCAAGCGCGGCGTGGTGGTGAACATCGACGCCACGGTGCACAGCATCCAGCAGGCGCTGCGCGAGGCCGAGTTGATGGCTGATTGCCGGATCAGCAGTGTTTACACCGGCATCACGGGCAGCCACATCCGCGGCATCAATTCCAGCGGCATGGTCGCGGTGAAGGACCGTGAAGTCACGCAGGCCGACGTGGCGCGCGTGGTGGAGACGGCCAAGGCCATCAACATCCCGAATGACCAGCGCCTGCTGCTGGTGGAGCCGCAGGAATTCATCATCGATGGCCAGGATGTTCGCGAACCGGTGGGCATGAGCGGCATCCGGCTCGAAGCCAAGGTGCACATCGTGACCGGCGCGGCCAGTGCGGCGGAAAACATCGTCAAGTGCGTGCGCCGCTGCGGGCTGGAGGTGGAGCAGCTCATGCTGAATCCGCTGGCCTCCAGCCTCTCGGTGCTGACCGAGGACGAGAAGGAGCTGGGCGTGGCCCTGGTCGACATCGGCGCGGGCGCGACCGACGTGGCCGTGTTCACCGGCGGCGCGATCCGACACACCTCGGTGATCCCGATCGCGGGCGATCTCATCACCAGCGACATCGCCATGGCGCTGCGCACGCCGACCAAGGACGCCGAGGACATCAAGGTCGAGAACGGTTGCGCCAAGCAACTGCTCGCCGATCCAGACGGACAACTCGAAGTGCCCGGTTTGGGTGACCGTGGTCCCCGCATGCTGGGCAAGCAGGCCTTGGCGGGCGTGATCGAGCCGCGCGTGGAGGAAATCTTCACCCTGGTGCAGCAGGTGTTGCGTGAGTCCGGCTGCGAGGAGGTGTTGTCCTCGGGCATCGTGTTGACGGGCGGCAGCGCCCTCATGCCCGGCATCATCGAGTTGGGTGAAGACATTTTCCTCAAGCCCGTGCGGCGCGGCGTGCCGAAGTTCAATGGCAAGGGGGCTGAACTGGTCGGCCAGCCGCGTGCGGCCACCGTGATGGGGATGTTGGAGGAGGCTCGATTGGCCCGTTTGCGCGGCTACCGCGTGGGCACGGGCAATCCCCTGCATTCGGTCAAGAGCAAGGTCACGCGCTTGCGGGACTGGTTCATCAGCAATTTCTGAGGCAGAGCCCGAACATGACCACGCTCTACCTTCACCGATGGGCCCGAGGCAGCCCGGGCCGAAGTCCGCGGCACCGATGGCGACGGGCGCGCGCCAGCGGGTGAAGGTCGACACGCGTGAAAAACAAGCCGAACGGCAAGACAGAATTTCAATCAATCAAGGCAACTGACACGGATAGCAAGGAGCAAGCTATGAGCAGCATGAACATCGAAATCATCGACGAATCCGAATTCGACCGCGGCACGCAGATCAAGGTCATCGGCGTGGGCGGCGGCGGCGGCAACGCGGTCGAGCACATGATCGAGCGCGACGTCCAGGGCGTGGAGTTCATCTGCGCCAACACCGACGCCCAGGCCCTGGGTCGCAGCAGTGCCGCGCGCAAGATTCAGCTGGGCCGCAGCGGCCTGGGCGCGGGCAGCAAACCCGAGAAGGGCCGTGAGGCGGCCGAAGCGGCGGAGGACCAGATCCGCGAGGCCATCACGGGCGCGCACATGCTGTTCATCACGGCCGGCATGGGGGGCGGCACGGGCACGGGCGCGGCACCGGTGATTGCGCGTATCGCGCGCGAGATGGGCATTCTGACGGTGGCTGTCGTGACCAAGCCCTTCGAATGGGAAGGTGGCCGCCGCATGATCAATGCCGACGCGGGCCTGGCCGAGCTGGAAGCCAATGTCGATTCTCTGATCGTGGTGCTCAACGAGAAACTGCTGGAAGTGCTGGGCGATGAAATCACCCAGGCCCAGGCTTTCGCCTACGCCAACGACGTGCTCAAGAACGCCGTGGGCGGCATCGCCGAGATCATCACCACGCCCGGCGAATTGAACGTGGACTTCAACGACGTGCGCTCCGTCATGGGCGAGCCCGGCAAGGCCATGATGGGCACGGCCCGCGCCAGCGGCCCCGACCGCGCGCGCATCGCCGCGGAACAGGCCGTGGCCAGCCCGTTGCTGGAAGGCATTGATCTGTCCGGCGCGCGGGGCGTGCTGGTGCTGATCACGGCGTCCAAAGAGAACTTCAAGCTGGCCGAGACCAAGCTGGCGATGAACACCATCCGCGCCTACGCGGCCCCCGAGGCCATGGTGATCTTTGGCACGGCGTATGACGACACCCTGGGTGAAGACCTGCGCGTCACCGTGGTGGCCACGGGCTTGTCCATTCGCCAGGGTGGGCGCCGCACGGCGCCTCCGCTGCAAGTGCTGCGCACCGGCACGCACGATGCCATCGGCGCGCCCATGCAGGTGCCGACGCTGAACAACCCGATCAACGCGGCGCCGGTTTCCGCGCCTCCCACCTTGACCCAGCCGCTGAGCCAGCCCATGTCTCAGCCCTCGGCACAGCCCTTCACTTCACCACTGGGTCAGCCGGGCGCTTCGCTGAGTGCGTCGTCTTCCAGCGCTGCACGCGCCGCGGCCCAGGCTCGGGTGGCCGAGCGCGCTGCCGCCGCGCAGGGCAACCTGCCGGGCATGACTCCGCCTGCAGCACCGCAAGCCGACTACAACCAGATGGCTTCGCCCGCCGTTTGGCGCACTCGTGACCGCACTCAGGCCGCGGCCAAGGTTGACGCGCTGTCGGCGGGGGGGATGGAAGACTTGGAGATTCCCGCCTTCCTGCGCAAGCAAGCTGATTGATGACCCGTCAAGCTACTGCGCGGGCCGATCTGCGCCCTATGCTGCTCGCCGTACAGAAGTACGGCTGCGCTGCTCGGGCGCACCTCGGCTCGCTCGCTACGCTTGCCGGGCCATCAATCTTTAGCCGTTGCGGAGCTGAGGAGCGGTTGTCACAAGCAAACTATTGCAGCGATAGTCAAGGTTTCTGAGGCAAAACAGGCCCTGTGAGGGCTTGCTAACTTAAAATAGTCGCCATGTTGCAACAACGCACCCTCAAATCTCTGACCCGCGCGGTGGGCGTGGGCCTGCATGGCGGGCAGCGCGTGGAAATCACGCTGCGTCCGGCGCAGCCGGACACGGGCATCGTGTTTCGCCGTGTGGATCTGCCTGAGCCGGTGGACATTCCCGTGGGAACGATGGCCGTCAGCGACACCCGCATGGCCTCCACCCTGAGCCACGGAGGGGCACGGGTGAACACGGTCGAGCACCTGATGTCGGCTTGCGCGGGCCTGGGCATCGACAACCTCTACATCGACATCACGGCCGAGGAAGTGCCCATTCTGGATGGTTCCTCCGCCAGCTTTGTCTTCTTGCTGCAAAGCGCGGGCATCGAGCTGCAGAACGCGCCCAAGCGTTTCGTGCGCATCAAGAAGCCGGTGGAAGTGCGTGAAGGCGAGGGGCAGAACGTCAAATGGGCGCGCCTGGACCCCTTCCATGGCTACAAGCTGAGTTTCGAAATTGACTTTCATCACCCCGCGGTGGACTCCACGGGCCAGCGCGTCGAGTTTGATTTGAGCGTGCACAACTACTCGCGCGACATTGCGCGTGCGCGCACCTTTGGCTTCACCAAGGACGTGGAGATGATGCGTGCCAATGGCTTGGCCCTGGGCGGCGGCATGGACAACGCCATCGTGATGGATGACTACAAGGTGCTCAACGCGGGGGGGCTGCGCTACGACGATGAGTTCGTGAAGCACAAGATCCTCGACGCCATGGGTGACCTCTACATCCTGGGCAAGCCCTTGCTGGCCAGCTATTCCGCCTTCCGTTCGGGCCACGCCATGAACAACAAATTGCTGCGGGAATTGCTGGCGCACGAGGACGCCTGGGAGGTCGTGACGTTCGAGAACGAAAAGCTCGCGCCGAAGGGTTACGCGCAACTGGCGCGCGCCTGGTAAATCCTCACCGTCGCGTGAGCCGTTTCTCCCTCAAAACTTAGCGAGTCTTTTTCCGATGCTGCTGTTTCGCTGGGCCATGCTCTTGCTGCTGATGGGCGCAGCCGTCTGCTTTGCTTTTTACGCGGGGACCGGTCAGTCCCGTTATCGTCGTTGGGGTCTGCTCACGCTGAAGTGGACCATCATCGCCGCGCTGCTGTTCTTCGCGGTCCTGATCGTTTCACGGATCGCCTGAGCTCGCGGCGGGCAGGGCTCGACTGCGGCTGTCGGCGCCCTCTGTTCCCTCTTCAGCGCCACTGGCTGAGTCAGATGTGATGCGCGGTGGTCGTCATCACCTTGGCGGCAGCTCGCATCAGGCCCTTGACTGGGCCGGGCAACTCCGCTGCGCCTGCGTTCAACGCTTCTGAGGCGTGACCCGCTTCGTCCTTGCTCATCTGCGCCACGATCGCTCGCGAGGCCGCGTCGCCTAAGGGCAGGCGTTCCAGGTGACTGTCCAGGTGCGCTTCCACCTGGCGCTCCGTTTCCACCACGAAACCCAGGCTGATGGCATTGCCCATGCGGCCCGCCACCAGCCCAATACCGAAGGCTCCGGCGTACCACAGCGGGTTGAGCAGGGAGGGGCGTGAGCCCAGTTCATCCAGACGCTGTTTCGTCCAGGCCAGGTGGTCGGTCTCCTCATTGCAGGCGCGCATGAAGTGTCGACGCAACGACGGGTCGGGCGTGGCCAGGGCCTGCGCCGTGTACAGGGCTTGGGCACAGACTTCGCCGACGTGGTTCACTCGCATCAGCGAGGCCGACAAACGCTTGTCCTCCGCGCTCAGCGCCTGCGCCGCGACGGGCTCAGAGTGCACCGCGCGAGGCGTGGCTCGGGCCGCGCGAGGCGGTGCGAACAGGGTGCGCAGCGCCGTGTCGGCGGCGGTGAGCAGGGCGTCAGAAAAAGACTCGGGCATCGGACTTGAACGCATGGGAGGATTGTGCCTCGGCGCTCCAGCCCGGGGCGTCCCACAAGATGATCCAAGTCAAAGGGATGAAGGATGGCATGCGGCACGAAGCGTCCCGGTCGCGGTTTGCTGATGCCAGCAGATATTCATGCAGTGAGCGTTGGTGCGTTGGCAAGAGGAAGCGAAACAAGACGCTGGCAACGCTTAAATCGGTGACTGGCGGGTGTCTATTGAGCTGACCATCCAGTCACTAGCAACAGGCAAGAGAGGCAGGTACGGCGAGCTATGTGTAACAAGAAAACGTCGCTCAGACTCGAACTTGGCGATATGGTTATGGCCCAAGGAAATTTGGCCCTCAGCGTTTGTTGCCTCAGCACCACATCGCGTGTGACAAAGCGGTGACTTCAGGGTTTTCACGTTGTCTTGGGCCTAGGCCTTCTGGTGCAATAGCGCCCAACTTCCTTGCTTGAGGAGGTGAACCAGGGGTCCACCCCAGCATCGCATGGCTTCACGGCCTGCCGCTGCCTCGGCCTCTTGAAGAACCCAGTCTTGGGACCTCTTGTTTAACCTTTGGAGAACTTTCCACATGAAAAAGACCCTGATTGCTGCGGCTGCCCTGTTCGCTGCTGCTGGCGCGATGGCCGACGTGACCGTGTTTGGCACGATCGACTCGACACTGCGTATGTCTGACAACGGCACGGCTAAGAAGACCGGTGTGGGGCGTGACGGTTCCGGCACGACGGGCCTGTACCTCCGCGTGAGCGAAGATCTGGGTGATGGCCTGAAGGCGATTGGTCTGTATGAGCACGACTTCAACTTCACCGGCGGTACCGGCGCCGACCAAGGTTCTTCGTCGGCCGACGGCACGGGCGAGCGTTATGTCGGTCTGCAAGGCGGTTTCGGCTCCATCAAGTTGGGCGCCCCGAACCAACCGTCCCTGACGATCCAGAGCGGCCTGCGTGGCGCGCCGTTCGGCACCAAGGACGGTGGCCGTCAGAACGCCGGCGGTGTTTACGCCTCCGGTTCCGGCACGGGCACGGGCACCCCCTCCTTGGCGATGTTCGGCACGAACTTGACCCGCCAACCGGGCTCCATCGTGTACGAAACGCCCAACTTCAGCGGCTTCAGCGCCCAGCTGATGTATGTGCCTGCCTCGGAAGACGATGCTGGTACGGAAACCGCTTCGAAGACCGATATCGGCGCTTTCTATAAGGCTGGCCCGATCAATGCGGGCGTGGCCGTTTACTCGCTGAGCGAAAACAAGTCCACGGGTGCTGTTGAAGAGCAACTGACGCACCTGGGCTTCCAGTACAACCTGGGCTTTGCCACGCTGGGCGTTGGCTACCACGTCTACACCAAGGATGGCGAAGACTTCAACTCTGGCTCTAACTTCCAAGCGATCGTGCCGCTGTCCGAGCAGCTGACCTTGGGCGTGAATTACCAGATGCTGACGGATGACGCCGATGTCAAGACCACCGGTGATGTGAACCAGATCGCCGTGGGTGTGAACTATGCCCTGAGCAAGAACACCTCGATCTACGCCCGCTACATCTCCACCGAGGGTGACGACTGGAACAACGGCGACGGCGTGACCACCACGCTGGCTGGCCTGCGCGTCAACTACTGATCGCTGCTCATCAGTTGACGCAAGTCGACTGTTGAACTGAGTGATAGATCCCCGCTGCGGCAACGTAGCGGGGATTTTTCTTTCCGTTTTGAAGCGCGGATGCCCGGTTAGAATGCGGCTCGTGCCGCCTTAGCTCAGTTGGTAGAGCAACCGCCTTGTAAGCGGTAGGTCGTCAGTTCGAATCCGACAGGCGGCACCATTCAGACTTGCGCAAACTGCTGCCAGTCATCTGCTGAAACCCGCACGCTGTTTGTCAGCGTGACGGGTTTTTTGCTTTGCGGATTCAAACGTGCTCAAAGGCCTGATGACTGCACCTTGATCCGGATGCTGTCCACGGCAAGCCCCCGACTGCGCAGCTGGGCCTCGAATGCGGGTATCAACTGTCGAATTTTCGCGGCCGCCGCGTTATTTTTAACAATCAGACACCAATTGCGCCCCTCAATGGGGCCCGCTTGCACCGCAAGTTGTAACACGGCTGGTAATATCGGTCGAATGGCAAGTAGCCGGGCTTGTGATTCCCGGCTCAGTTCGCTCAGGCGAGCCAATACCGGCGATGCTTGGGCTGCCTCTTGCAGGCTCAGGGGCGGATGATGGCGCGACGGATGGGCGTTCATGCAATGCGGCGGGTTGCCGATATACCAAGGGCGTGATGCCGGCATTTCGCCGCCAGGCCTTGAGGCTCGGCGCTTCGAACAGGCCTGCAACGGAAAGGGAAGACGATGCATGTGATTATCACGGACCCCTCTTGGGTGTCCAAGCGGCGCTCAATCCATTTGAGCGGCACGCAGTTGCTGCTCGCGGGTGTGACCGCGATGCTGGTGCTGCTCATGGCCGCAGCGGGCCTGTACCACTGGGTGTTTCTGAAGGGTGCGCGCGAGAACTGGCCGGTGATCGGCTCTCTGGTCCGCTGGATGGTGCAGGACGAGATGGCCCTGCGCGAGCGTTTCATGCGTGACAACCTCGACGCCATGGCGCGTCGGATTGGCGAGATGCAGGCCAAGCTGCTGCAGCTTGAATCGATCAGTGAGCGTGTGGCCGGCATGGCTGGCATTGACCCCGCCCAAGTGCGCGCCAAGCCGGGTCAGGGCGGTGCCTTGGTCGAGGGGCTGGACAGCCGCCCCCTGTCCATGCAGGAACTTCAAAAGATCATGTCCGATCTGGAGCGTGCCACGCGTCGTCGCACGGACATCATGGCGGTGGCCGAGTCCCGTCTGTTCGAGCAGAAGGTTCGCACCATGATGATCCCGACTTCGCATCCCGTGGAGTTCGGTTTCGGTTCGGGCTTCGGTTGGCGCATCGATCCTTTCACGGGCCGGGCGGCCCTGCACACGGGCATCGATTACCAGACCCCACTGGGCACGCCGGTGCTCGCGGCGGCCGGCGGCGTCGTCGTGACTTCCGAACTGCGACCTGACTACGGCAATCTGGTTGAGATCGACCATGGCAAGGACATGATCACTCGGTACGCCCACAACTCCAAGTTGCTGGTGAAGAAGGGTGACCTCGTCAAGCGTGGCCAGCATGTGGCCTTGTCGGGCAACACCGGCCGCTCGACGGGCCCGCACATGCACTTCGAGGTACTGGTGCGCGGCGTGCCGCAGGACCCCAACAAGTTCATGAATGCCAGCCGTAGTCGCTTGGACCAGCAATTGCGGTTCGCCGCGACCATCCAGCCTAGCGGCTTGCCGCCCAAGCCCACGCGCGTCGTTGAAACGGGAGCCGATGCGGCGCCCGTGGAATCTGCCAATCTCGACGCGGCTCATTCTGCTGCGGCGGCGGCCGCCGCCCAAGCCTCGGTTGCCGGCAAGCCTGCGGTCCTGCCGGTGGCTCCGCGCTGACCCCACGGCCCAAAGAGGTGTTCTACCCGACGGGTAGAATGCGCCGTTCAGCCGCGCCCGACAGCCTGGCACGCGGGCGGCGGGCTTCCATATTCAACCTATCGGTCACCGGATAAGAGTCCCGGACCCGTCCCGCCCATCCGGCGCGGAGGCTGGCCGGGACGCGTCGCGTTCATGGGCATCAACATCCTCACCAAAATCTTCGGCAGCCGCAACGAGCGCCTGCTCAAGCAATACCGCGCTGTGGTCGCGCGCATCAACGCGCTGGAACCTGGCCTGACCCAACTGGACGATGCCGCCCTGCAGGCAAAGACGGCTGAATTCCGTCAGCGTGTTGCCCAGGGCGAAAGCCTGGACAAATTGCTGCCCGAAGCGTTCGCCGTCGTGCGAGAGGCTTCGCGCCGCGTGATGAAAATGCGCCACTTCGACGTGCAGCTGATCGGCGGCATGGCGCTACACCAGGGCAAGGTCGCCGAAATGCGCACGGGCGAGGGTAAGACCTTGACCGCCACGCTGGCGGTCTACCTCAACGCCCTGGCCGGTCAGGGCGTGCACGTGGTGACGGTGAACGATTACCTCGCCAGCCGCGACGCGCGCTGGATGGAGAAGCTCTACAACTTCCTGGGGTTGAGTGTCGGCATCAACCTTCCGCAAATGCCGCGCGAGCAGAAGCAAGCCGCTTACGCCGCCGACATCACCTACGGCACCAACAACGAGTACGGCTTCGACTACCTGCGTGACAACATGGTCTACGAGGCGGCGGACCGCGTGCAACGCGGACTGCATTACGCCATCGTCGACGAGGTGGACTCCATCCTGATCGACGAGGCGCGCACGCCGCTCATCATCAGCGGGCAGGCCGAGGACCACACGGCCCTCTACCTCGCCATCAACAAGCTCGCGCCGCAGCTCACCCGTCAGGAGGGCGAGGCCGATCCGCGCACCGGCGAGGGCGTCATCAAGCCGGGCGACTTCACGGTGGACGAAAAGAGCCACCAAGTCTTCCTAACCGAGTCGGGCCACGAAAAGGCCGAGGCCCTGTTGGCCCAGGCCGGACTGCTGCCCGAGGGGGCCAGCCTGTATGACCCGGCGCATATCTCGCTGATGCACCATCTCAACGCGGGCCTGCGCGCGCGCCACCTCTACCACCGCGACCAGCATTACGTGGTGCAGGAGGGGCAGGTGGTCATCGTCGACGAGTTCACCGGTCGCCTGATGACGGGGCGGCGCTGGAGCGATGGCCTGCACCAGGCCGTCGAGGCCAAGGAAGGCGTGAAGATCCAGGCCGAGAACCAGACCCTGGCCAGCATCACCTTCCAGAACTATTTCCGTCTCTACGGCAAGCTCGGTGGCATGACCGGCACGGCCGACACCGAGGCTTACGAGTTCCAGGAAATCTACGGCCTTGAAACGGTGGTGATTCCGCCGCATCGGCCCAGCCGCCGCCAGGATCAGCTCGACCGCGTCTACAAGAGCACGCAAGAGAAGTACCAAGCCGCCATCGCCGACATCCGCGAATGCTATGAGCGCGGCCAGCCCGTGTTGGTGGGCACGACCTCCATCGAGAACTCCGAAATCATCGATAGGCTGCTTGAAAAAGAGAAGTTGCCGCACCAGGTGCTCAACGCCAAGCAGCACGCGCGCGAAGCGGACATCATTGCCCAGGCCGGTCGCCTGAAGGCCATCACCATCGCCACCAACATGGCGGGCCGTGGCACGGACATCGTGCTGGGAGGCAACGTTGAAAAAACGGTGGAGGCCGTGGAGGCCGATCCCGCGCTCGACGCAGCGGCCAAGCAGCAGAAGATCGACGCTTTGCGTGCTCAGTGGACCGAGGAACACGACAAGGTCGTCGCCCTGGGCGGCCTGCGCATCATCGCCACCGAGCGGCACGAAAGCCGCCGCATCGACAACCAGCTGCGTGGCCGTTCGGGCCGCCAAGGCGACCCTGGCTCGTCCCGGTTCTACCTGAGCCTGGATGACGCGTTGATGCGCATCTTCGCGGGCGACCGCGTGCGCGCCATCATGGAACGCCTCAAGATGCCCGAGGGTGAGGCGATCGAGGCGGGCATCGTCACGCGCAGCATCGAAAGCGCGCAGCGCAAGGTCGAGGCGCGCAACTTCGACATCCGCAAGCAACTGCTCGAATACGACGACGTGGCGAACGACCAGCGCAAGGTGATCTACCAGCAGCGCAACGCCATCATCGACGCGCCAGACCTGTCGACCCAGATCGCCGGCTTGCGTGAGGGGTGCTTCTCCGACCTCGTTCACCAGTACGTTCCCGAGGGGTCGGTGGAAGAGCAGTGGGACTTGCCCGGCCTCGAAAAGGCCTTGCACGACGAATGGCAGCTGAATTTGCCCCTGCGTCAGACCGTGGAGCAGGCCGACGCCATCAGTGACGAGGACATCCTCGAGCAAGTGCTGGCCGCCGCGCATGCGTCCTACAAGGCCAAGGTGGACTTGGTCGGCATCGAGCAGTTCACGCAGTTCGAACGCATGGTGCTGCTGCAGAGCATCGACACGCACTGGCGCGAGCACCTGAGCGCGCTGGACTACCTGCGCCAGGGCATCCACTTGCGCGGCTACGCGCAGAAACAGCCCAAGCAGGAGTACAAGCGCGAGGCCTTCGAGCTGTTCGGTCTCTTGCTCGACGCCATCAAGAACGACGTGACTCGCCTGTTGATGACGGTGCGCGTGCAGTCCAGCGAACAGATCGGCCAGGCCGCCGAGGCACTGGAGCAACAGGGCGAACACCTGAGCAATGTGCGTTACACCGCGCCCACCGAGACCGGCGAGGCCGAGACCCGACTGGATGCCGCCACCGCCGTGGCAGCCGTGCCCAAGGTCGGCCGCAACGACCCCTGTCCTTGCGGCAGCGGCAAGAAGTACAAGCACTGTCACGGGAAATTGAGCTAACCCCTGACTCTCGCCCACTGCGTCTGACTCGCGTCCCCCCGCTCAGGGGGCGCACTCAGCGATCTGGCAAAGCCAGCTCCGCGAGTGCCCGCGCAGAGGGAGCCTCTTTGTTGAAAGAGTTTTCTTATGCCCGTCAACCTCTCCGCCCCGAACCCCGCTGAACTCTTGCCCATTGCGGGCGTACGCATTGGCGTCGCCGAAGCCGGCGTGCGCAAGGCGAATCGCAAGGACTTGACGGTGTTTCTGCTCGATGAGGGCGCGACGGTGGCGGGCGTGTTCACGCAAAACCGCTTCTGCGCCGCGCCGGTGCAGATTGGTCGCGAGCATCTGGCTCAAGCTGGGAACCGTGTACGTGCCTTGGTGATCAACACCGGCAACGCGAATGCAGGGACCGGCGCCGATGGCCTGCGGCGCGCGCGCGAAACCTGCGATGCGCTGGCCCAGCATCTGAACGTCGCGCGCGAGCAGGTGTTGCCTTTCTCGACCGGCGTCATCATGGAACCGCTGCCGCACGACCGAATCATCGCGGGCCTGCCTGCGGCCTTGGCCGATGCCAAGAACGGTGCTTCTGGCGCGCAATGGCTGCGTGCCGCCGAAGGCATCATGACCACGGACACGCTGCCCAAGGCGGTCAGCGCCAGGGCAGACATCGGCGGCGTCACCGTCAGCATCACGGGCATCAGCAAGGGCGCGGGCATGATCCGCCCCAACATGGCGACCATGTTGGGTTACCTCGCCACCGACGCGAAGGTCAGTCCCGCCGTGGCCCGCCAACTGGCCTTCGAAATCGCCGAGGGTTCCTTCAACCGCGTGACGGTGGATGGCGACACCTCGACCAACGACTCCTTCATTCTGATTGCCACCAACCAGGCCGCGCACGCAGAGATCACCTCGTTGGACAGCGCTGAGGGTCACGCGCTCAAGGCCGCGCTGCTGGGCGTGGCGCGTCAGTTGGCTCAGGCCCTGGTGCGCGATGGAGAAGGGGCCACCAAATTCATCACCGTGCGGGTGGAAGGTGGACGCACTGCAGAGGAATGCCGCCTGGCCGCCTACGCGATCGCGCATTCGCCCTTGGTCAAGACCGCGTTTTATGCGAGTGACCCCAACTTGGGCCGCATCCTGGCTGCTGTGGGGTATGCCGGCATCTCCGATCTGGATCAGGGCGGCATCGATCTTTACCTCGACGACGTGCACGTGGCCGTAAAAGGCGGGCGCCATCCGGACTACCGCGAAGAAGACGGCCAACGCGTGATGAAGCAAAGCGAAATCACCGTGCGTGTGGTGCTGGGGCGCGGACAGGCCTCGGACACGGTCTGGACCTGCGACTTCAGCCACGACTACGTGTCCATCAACGCCGACTACAGAAGCTGAAGCCGACTCGGCTGCCTAACGCGCCATGAACGAGCAATTTCTACGTCTGTTGGAACGCGCGGAGCAGGTGCTGGCCCGCGTGGAAGCCATCCTGCAGCCGCCCGCAGGCACCTTCGCGCAGCCGGACTGGGCCGCGTCCATTGCGTTTCGCTACCGCAAGCGCAGTTCGGGTCAGGGGCTGATCGAGCCGGTGCGCCATGTCGGGCGCATGCAATTGGACGACCTGAAGGAAATCGAACCGCAGAAGGACAAGATCCTGCGCAACACCGAGCAGTTCGTGCGCGGTCTGCCCGCGAACAATGTGCTGCTGACGGGCGCGCGCGGCACCGGTAAATCGTCTTTGATCCGCGCCTGCCTGCACGCCTATGCCGACCAGGGCCTGCGCTTGATCGAGGTCGACAAGAGCGATCTGGTGGACCTGCCCGACATCGTGGAGGTGATCGCGCAGCGGCCGGAGAAGTTCATCATCTTCTGCGATGACCTCAGCTTCGAGGACGGCGAGGGCGGCTACAAGGCACTCAAGTCCATCCTGGACGGCTCGGTGGCTGCGGCCACGCCGAACATGGTGATCTACGTGACGAGCAACCGCCGTCACCTGCTGCCCGAGCACATGAAGGACAACCTGACATACACCACCAGCGAGGACGGCGAGATCCATCCGGGTGAGGTGGTGGAGGAAAAGATTTCCCTCTCTGAGCGCTTCGGCCTGTGGGTGAGCTTCTACCCCTTCAGCCAAGACGAGTACCTGAGCATCGCCGTGCAGTGGTTGCGCTCCTTCGGTGTTGGCGAGGCCGACATCACCAAGGCGCAGCCCGAGGCCCTGGTGTGGGCTCTGGAGCGCGGCTCTCGCAGCGGACGCGTGGCCTACCAGTTCGCGCGCGACTACGCGGGGCGGCACGGCGCATGAAGTCCTCACGCGCGTCACGCCGTGCATACGCCGTCGCCCGAGGGGGGCGGGCGCTCTTGTGCTTGGTCCAGCGGAGGCCCGCATGAGCGAACCCCGCCAGCACACCGAAGTCGCCGTCGGCATCCTGATCCGGGAGGACGGCGCGCTGCTGCTGTCCAGCCGGCCCGAGGGCAAGCCCTATGCCGGTTATTGGGAGTTCCCGGGCGGCAAGCTGGAGGCGGGTGAAACCGTGGCCCAGGCCCTGAGGCGTGAGCTGATCGAGGAACTGGGCGTGACCATTGCCGACGCCGAGGTCTGGAAGGTCACCGAGCACGACTACCCGCACGCCCTGGTGCGCCTGCACTGGTGCAAGGTGCGCGCCTGGTCGGGCGAGTTCGAGATGCGCGAAGGTCAGCAAATGGCTTGGCAGACCTTCCCGCTCACGGTCTCGCCCGTGCTGCCGGGCGCCTACCCGGTACTCGATTGGCTGGAAGCGGAATCCCGCGGCGCCTCGCTCACGCGTTGATCTGCATCGCTGGCCGCGCCTGCACCCGCGTCAGCCAGGCTTGCACGTGAGGGTGCGCGTTCACCGGCGCCCCGACGTAGACGCTGTAGCCGATGACGGAACCCACCACCAGGTCCACCAGCGAGTATTCCGTGCCCAGCATCCAGGGCTGTGCGGCCAGGCGCGCATCCAGCAAGGCCAGCAACTGGTTCAGTCCTTGGCGGGCGGCTTCGGCGTGGACCGGGTCACGCAGCGCTTCCTCGCCTTGCGTGGCGACCTGCAGACGCACCAGCACCGCGCCGTAGGTCACGTAGGCCCAGGTGCACCAGGACATGGCCTGCAGGTGCTCTGGCGTGCCGCCTTTGGGCCACAACCCGCGCTCGACACCGAAGCTGTGGCCCAGCCACAGGTGGATGGCCAAGGCCTCGAACATGGGCGCGCCGTTCACGGTCAGGGTCGGCACCTTCCCATTGGGGTTGAGCGCCAGGTAGTCCGGGCGGCGTTGCTCGCCCGCGCGAATGTCGACCTTCACACGTTCGTGCGGCACGCCCAGTTCGACCAGGGAGCAGGCGATGGGGGTGGCGCTGGACATGGGGTGCCAGTAGAGGACGATGGACATGGAAAGCTCCTGGGAGGTGGTTAAAAGGTGTGCGCACTGTAGATGCCATTGCGGACAGTTTTAGCCCTCAATCAAGGGTAGAGTGCGGCCATGCTGAGTTCTTCCTCCCGCCTGCTGCGCCTGCTGTCCCTGCTGCAGACCCGCAGCCATTGGGGCGGGACCGAACTGGCCGAGCGTCTGGCCGTGCACCCGCGCACCCTGCGGCGCGACATCGACCGGCTGCGCCAGCTGGGTTACCCGGTGCACGCGAGCAGTGGTGTCGCGGGCGGTTACGCCTTCCGGGCGGGCCAGGCCCTGCCGCCCCTGATGCTCGACGACGAGGAGGCCTTGGCGGTGTCGATCGCCTTGCGCACGGCCACGGCGGGCGCGGTGGGCGGCATCGAGGAACCCGCCTTGCGCGCCCTGGTCAAGTTGGAGCAGGCCATGCCCGCGCGCCTGCGCCGCCGCGTGGACGCCTTGCGTTCGGCCATCCTGCCCCTGGACCGCACCGGCCCCATCGTGGATGCCACGCTGCTGGCTACGTTGGCGGCGGCCTGCCGCGACCAACTGCGGCTGGATCTGAGCTACACCGACATCCGGGGGCGCAGTGCCCAGCGGGCGTTGGAGCCTCAGGGCGTGGTGCACACGGGGCAGCGCTGGTACCTCGTGGCCTGGGACCTGACGCGCGCCGACTGGCGCACCTTCCGTCTTGACCGCATCGTCGGCGAACCTGTCGTGGGTGCGCATTTCGCGCCGCGCCCTGGGCCCGAGGGCGGTGACCTGCGCGCCTACGTGTCACGCTCTCTGGCGGTGGCGCCTTATCCCGAGCAGGCACGCGTGATGCTGCAGGCGCCGCACGAGGTCATGGCGCGCCGTATTCCGTCCTGGGCCGGCGTGGTGCAGCCGCTGGACGCCCAGCGTTGCCTGCTGGAATGGGGCGCTCAAGGGCTTGATCCGCTCGTGTATTGGTTGATGGCCTTGGAGGTGGATTTCGAGGTGCTGGCGCCGACCGCCCTCAAGGACCGCGTGCGCGCGGCCGCAGAGCGCGCCCTGCGCTGCACGAGGAAGTGAGGTCAAGCTCGATGTGGCGCCGACCCCCTGGCGGCGTCACTGTAGGCGCGGATCGCCGTACTGCTCGTCTTCTGGGGGTGCTTCCGTGGGCACGCGAAAACTCTCGCTGGCCCATGCGCCCAGGTCTACCTTCTTGCAACGGTCGCTGCAGAAAGGGCGGTAAGGGTTGCTGGGGGCGTAGACGCTGTCGCCACCACAGCGGGGGCAGGGTACCACGCGGGCCTGGTGCTGCTGCTGGGGCTTGGTTTCGCTCGGTGGGCGATTCATCACGGCAACCTCGACACCCTCAGGAGCAGAGGGTCAGTTCAAAGCTGGTGTCTTCGGTGCAAGCGTGCAGGCGGTCGTTGTCGTCCTTGCGCATCAGGCGAATGGACAGCATCAGCCGGTTGCCGCTGATCTCGGGGATGAGCCCCAGCGCCGGGTCGATCACCAGGCGCAGCAATTGGAAAGCGCGGCCCTGCGGCAGGCCCTGCTGGTATTGGCCGCCATTGGCCAGCACCTTTTGCGGCACGCCCGAATCGCGTTGCAGCGTGAGCAGCAGTGTGATGGCCGCGGCGAGGGGCGTCAGCGGGCTGATCCAGCGGTGCAGGTCGGCGCGGCGGCGCTCGGCGCTTTCGTTCTGCCAGGCGAAGTAGGCGGGCAGGTCGAAGGCGCAGGCACCGCCAGGAATGTTGATGCGGCTGCGGATGCCCATGAGCCACTCGTTTTCCATCAACATGGCGCCGGTCTTGCCCGTCAGGCTGGTCAGTTGCCCGTAGCTTTCGTCGAGCTGTTGCAAGACTTCATCCAGCACAGCTTGGGCGATTCCGGGTTTGTCTCGGTAGCCGTTGAGCATCTGCTTTTGCTTCTCGAGATCGCGCAGTACCTCGGCGCGCAGGTCGGAGCGCATGCCGACCTCCATCACCTCGAACAGGCTGGCGAGTGCGTAATGGTGGTCCAGCGCTTCCTCGCGCGCGACCAGTTCGAGCAGGCGGCGAAACAGACTCTCCAGTCGGAGGTAGGTCCGTATGCGTTCGTTGAAGGGGTATTCGTAAGTGATCACATCAATGGGCGCGGACTCTGCGGCAATCATAGCCGGGCAAATGGTCCGAGGGTTGGACTCTTCGGGCAAATACCGTGTCAAAAGCTCAGCAATGTCACCAAAGCCGTGATCTGCGCTTCCAGCTCGGCCAGGCTGATACCGTCGTTACAAATCACGTGGTCTGCAGCTTCCAGGCGCTGATCTCGGCGGGCCTGCTGGGACATGATGGCCTCTACTTCGCTGCGAGTCAGGCCGCTGCGGGTTCCCACCCGGGTGATCTGGGTGGCCGGGCTGCAGTCCACGACCAGAATCCGATCGAGCGCCTCACGCCAAGTGCGACGTCCATCATGGCGTCGGGTCCAGCTGGATTCCACCAGCAGCGGCACATCGTAGACGATGCAGCGCGCTCCTTCAGCGACCGCCAAGGTGGTCATCGCTTCGGTTTGCGCGTGCACCAGGGGATGCACGATGCCTTCGAGCCGCAGACGCGCAGACGGGTCGGCAAACACGCGCTGCCGCATGCGCGCACGATCGAGCGAGCCATCCGCGGCGATCATCTCCGGGCCGAACGCAGCGCGCAAAGCCTCGATCGCCGCGCCTTTTGGCGCTGTGGACGCGCGTGAGATGGCATCCGCGTCGATCACCACGGCGCCCCGTGCGGCAAGCATGGATGCCACCGTGCTTTTGCCGCTGCCGATGCCACCGGTCAGCCCCAGGCGCAGAGTGACGGGTGGACTGGCGAGCGGCGGAGTTGTGGGGAGGATGGCCGAGGGCATGGGCGCTATTTCAGCACGAGCCCAAAATCCGTCAGGCGCAGCCCCAGGGTGGAATAAAACGGTTCATGGCCCGACGCCATGATCACCAGCCCTGCGGCAGCGAGAAACGGCCCGAAGGGAATGTAGAGCGGTGCCCGCGTGGCGGAATCGTTCTGCATGATCTGGGGCGTCGCGCGCCTTTGCCGCCAAAGCAAGGTCAACCCGACCAGCGCGCCCAAGCTGGATGCGAGCAACAACAGGGGCGGCAGGGCCGCCCAGCCCAGCCAGCCTCCGAGCGCGGCCAACAACTTGAAGTCCCCGTGACCCATGCCCTCGCGGCCCGTGGTCCAGCGGAAGGCCGTCGCCAGCAACCACAGGCTCAAGTAGCCGGCCGCCGCGCCCCAAAAGGCATCGATCAGGGCTGTCCCGGTCCAGCCCAGTGCGGCCCCGCCCAGACCAGTCCAAAGCAATGGCTGGGTCAGTGGGTCGGGCAGCAGGTAGGTATCCAGGTCAATCAGGGCCAGTGCCAGCAGGACGGCGCAGAAGCCGCACCAGGCCAACACGTTGACCAGCTGCGTGGGGCCTGAGAGCGCCGCGCACCCGGCAAACAGCAGGGCCGTTCCGAGTTCCAGCAAGGGATAGCGCAGGCCGATGGAGCCATGGCAGGCCGAGCAACGACCACGCAACACCGCGTAACTGAGCAGTGGGATGTTCTCATGCCAGCGCAAGACATGACAGCAGCGTGGGCAGTGGGAGCGCGGTCTGAGCAGCGAAAACTCGGGCTCAGGTTGCGGAGTGGGGAGGGGTGAGTCGGGGTTCGCGGCCGTTGCGGTGGCTGCCGAGTTGAGTTCGGCATGCCATTGCCGCTCCATCATCTTGGGTAGTCGATGCACAACCACGTTGAGGAAGCTGCCGATCAACAAACCCAACAGCGCGAAAGCGCCGACAAAGTCGGCGTCTTGAATGTCGATGTGCAAGTTCATGTGCCAACTTCCTCAGACAATCTGACCCAGCTGGAAAATCGGCAGATAGAGCGCGATCACGATACCGCCTATCACCAAGCCCAGGACCAGGATGATCAGGGGCTCAAGCAAACTGGACAGCCCCGTCAGCAAATCACCCACCTCGGCCTCGTAGAAGTCAGCGACTTTGTTCAGCATCGCGTCGATTGCGCCGGACTCCTCGCCGATCGAGCACATTTGCAGCGCCAAGGCGGGGAACGCCCCGCTGCGTTCCATCGCGAGTGCCAGGCTGGTACCCAGGGCAATTTCCCTCTGAACGAAGTCGGTCGCCGCGTCGTAGACACGGTTGCCCGCCGCGCCCCGCACGGCCGCCAGGGCTTGCCCCAAGGGCACCCCGGCACCATGCAATGTGGCGAGCGTGCGCGTCCAGCGCGCGAGACAGGCTTTTTCGATCAGAGGACCGAGGATAGGCGCTGCAAGCATGGCGCGATCCCGCCAGGCCTGCAGCGCGGGTTGGCGTCGCAGCCCGTGCGCAGCGGCGCAAACACATGTGACCAGCAGCGTCAGCAGCACGGGCCACCACCGGGCCATGAACTCGCTCATGCCCATCAACAGCAGCGTTGGCGCTGGCAGGTCCGCGCCGAAAGAGCGAAATACCTCATGGAAGGCGGGGATCACAAGCACCATGATGACCGACACCACGAGCAGGGCCGTTGCAACCACCACCGCAGGGTACATCAGAGCCGCGCGGATTCGGGATCGCAGCGCCAGCCCTTTTTCAAGGTGAAGGGCCAGCCGTTCAAGCATTGTGTCCAGCACGCCCGCCGTTTCGCCGGCTTCGACAAGGCTGCAGTAAAGGCGGTCGAAATGGCGTGGGTGCCTGCCAAAGGCCGTGCTCAACGAGGTTCCCGCCTCCACGTCGGCGCGGATGCCTAGCAGCAGGGTAGTCAAGCTGGCATTGGCTTGTCCGCGCGCCACGATGTCGAAGCCGCGCAGCAGCGGGACGCCCGCTTTCGTCATCGCCGCGAACTGCCGAGTGAAGACGGCAATGTCCTTGGAGGTGATCCTGCGCCGCGGTGCGGTCCACCACCGGCGCTCAATTCTCGTGGGCAAGATGCCCTGACGGCGCAAGGCCAGTCTGACCTCTTGCGGATTGGCGCAGCGTAATTCCCCTCGAACCCTACGGCCCTCGCCGTCTTCGCCCTCCCAAGCGTAATTGACGGCAGGCAGCGCGTTCGATTCGGCGGAAAAGGCGTTGTGCGGCATGACGTTCATCATCGCTGCTCGATTGCACGCCTGGAATGGGGCCTCGGTTTTCACAGTGCACAGTGCAACGGCGCAAAAAGAAGGCTTCATCTTGATCGTGGTGCTTTTCGCGTATCCGCCGCTGCTACGAAACAGTTCACCGTGATCCCAAATGAAAAGGGTTAGCGGCCCCTAGGCTGCTAACCCTTGAATTGGTTGGTCGGAATGAGAGGATTCGAACCTCCGACCCCTTCGTCCCGAACGAAGTGCGCTACCAGACTGCGCTACATTCCGACTGATTCAATGCGCGGAGTCAATGAAGAAACCACGCCTTGCCGCTACTCGCCAAATCAGGATTGACGGGCAAGCAGCTGAGTCGCCAATTGTACCAAACTGGCGCTGTGCGGATTCGCAGGCAGACCTTGAATGACGGAGATTGCGCGTTCCGCCTCCCGGCTGGCAGCGGCCCGGGCCACCTCCAATGCGCCCGTGCGGCGCACGATGTCGATCACGTCTTGTAGCACCTGCGCGTTTTGCGCCTCGTCGTCGTCCAGGCCGCTTTCAATGGCGCCGCGGATGAGTTGGCGCTCGGACTCCGTGCCTCGCTGCATGGCGGCGATCAGGGGCAGTGTGGCCTTGCCTTCGCGCAGGTCGTCGCCCAAGCTCTTGCCCATGACGGTGGCGTCGCCCGCATAGTCCAAGACGTCGTCGATGACCTGAAAGGCCGTGCCCAGTGCCTGACCGTAGTCGGCGCAGGCTGTTTCGAGCGCAGCACCCGCTCCAGCCAGGATGGCGCCACAGCGGGCGCTGGCCTCAAACAGTTTCGCTGTCTTGGAGCGAATCACCTGCACGTAACCTGCTTCATCCAGATCAGCGTTGTGCATGTTCATCAACTGTTGCACTTCGCCCTCGGCGATCACGTTGGTGGCTTCGGCCAGCACTTCCATGATGCGCATGCTCTGGGCTTCCACCATCATTTGGAAGGCGCGCGAATACAGAAAATCACCGACCAGCACGCTCGCCGCATTGCCGAAAGTTTCGTTGGCTGTGGGGTTGCCCCGACGCAGCTTGGAGTCGTCCACCACATCGTCATGGAGCAAGGTGGCCGTGTGAATGAATTCCACCACGGCGGCGAGCGAATAACGGTGCGGGCCCGTGTAATTCAAAGCGCCGCTGACCAATAGCAGCAGGGCCGGGCGTAAGCGCTTGCCGCCCGCGCCGATGATGTAGCGCGCAACTTGGCCGACCAGGGGCACACCCGAATCGAGTCGCTCGCCAATGACCCGGTCCACTTCCCGCATGTCGTCGGTGATCAGGCTGAGTGGTGCGGGCGGGGGGGATGAAGACACGACGGCGAGGGGGGCGAGCGAAAGAAGTGCGCGATTATAGGAAGTGGTGTCTAGGCTTGCCGGGCACCGCCCTGGTTTTCTGATCAATGCCATGGCATCAGCCCCATGTGGCGGGCCTGGTGACGCCGTTGGCCGAAAGCAGTCGGTCGTGATAGAATCTTGGGCTCCGTGGAAATCCGTCTGCGGGGGGTTCTTGCGCTGGCCAATTCAGATTGGAGCGGGTGCAAGGAATCGGAAACCGATTTCTCAAGAGGTCAATATGTACGCGGTCATAAAAACCGGTGGCAAGCAGTATCGCGTTGCCGCTGGCGAAAAGATCAAAGTAGAACAGATTGCTGCGGACGTGGGCCAGGAGATCGTCATCGACCAGGTGCTGGCCGTCGGAAACGGCGCTGAGCTGAAAGTCGGGACGCCCCTGCTGTCCGGCGCGACTGTCAAGGCCACCGTGGTGGCGCATGGCAAGCACGACAAGGTGCGCATCTTCAAGCTGCGCCGTCGCAAGCACTATCAGAAACACCAGGGGCACCGCCAGCAGTTCACCGAGCTGCAGATCGGCGCCATCTCCGCATAAGGAGCAGCAGACATGGCACAGAAAAAAGGCGGCGGCTCGACGCGAAACGGGCGTGATTCCAAGCCCAAGATGCTGGGCGTGAAGGTGTTCGGCGGCCAGCAGATCAGCGCCGGCGCGATCATCGTGCGCCAGCGTGGCACCAAGTTCCACCCCGGCGTGAACGTCGGCGTGGGCAAGGACCACACCCTCTTCGCCCTGGCGGACGGCGTGGTGTCCTTCGCGACCAAGGGCGCGCTGAGCAAGCACACGGTCAACGTGACCGCGGCGTGATGCCGGCGGCCTGAGTGCCGCCTCTTTGGCACTCTCGCACAAAACCCTGCGCCCACGCTGCCAGTGGGGCGCAGGGTTTGTCATTTCTAATCGCTGAAAATCAACGCACCTTCCTTGCGCCATGAAGTTTGTAGACGAAGCCTTGATCGACGTCGCCGCCGGCGACGGGGGGAACGGCTGCGTTTCCTTCCGGCACGAAAAGTACAAAGAGTTCGGGGGCCCCAACGGTGGGGACGGTGGACGCGGCGGGCATGTTTACGCCGTGGCCGACCCCAACCTCAACACCTTGGTGGACTTCCGCTACACGCGCCGTTTCGAGGCTCAGCGCGGTGAGCATGGCATGGGTTCGGACATGTTTGGCGCGGCGGGCTCCGACATCACGCTCAAGATGCCGGTGGGCACCTTGATCTGCGACGCAGAGACCGGCGAGGTGCTTTACGAGCTGCTCACGCCGGGTGAAGTCATCACCATCGCCAAGGGCGGTGACGGCGGCTTTGGCAACCTGCGTTTCAAAAGCGCGATCAACCGCGCCCCGCGTCAGAAGACGCCCGGCTGGCCGGGTGAGAAGAAGAGCCTGCGACTCGAACTCAAGGTGCTGGCTGATGTCGGCCTGCTGGGTTTGCCCAATGCGGGCAAGTCCACCCTGATCACTGCCATTTCGAACGCGCGGCCCAAGATTGCCGACTACCCCTTCACCACCCTGCACCCCAATCTGGGGGTGGTGCGCGTTGGGCCCGAGCAGAGCTTCGTGGTGGCCGACATTCCGGGCCTGATTGAGGGAGCGTCTGAGGGCGCGGGCCTCGGGCATCAGTTCCTGCGCCATCTGCAGCGCACGCGCCTGCTGCTGCACGTGGTCGATTTGGCGCCCTTTGACGACAGTGACCCGGTGGCGCAGGCCAAGGCCATTGTGGCGGAGCTGAAGAAGTATGACCAGTCCCTGCACGACAAACCGCGCTGGTTGGTGCTCAACAAGCTGGACATGATTCCGGTCGAGGAGCGCGAAGCGCGGGTCAAGGACTTCGTCAAGCGCTACAAGTACAAGGGCCCGGTGTTCCAGATCTCCGCGCTGACGCGCGAGGGCTGCGAGCTGCTCGTCAAGTCTGTGTATGAGCAGGTGCGGATTCAGCAGAAAGCCGAGCAAGGACCGGCTCCGGAAGAGATCGATCCGCGTTTCAAGGATTTGCCTGACCAAGCATGAACCAGCAAGCAACGCACACCCTGCTGCGCGAGGCGCGCCGCATCGTGGTCAAGGTCGGCTCCAGCCTCGTGACCAACGAGGGGCGGGGGCTGGATGAAGCGGCGATCGAGGAGTGGAGCCGCCAGCTGGCCGCTCTGGTCAAGGACGGTCGTGAAGTCATCATGGTGTCCAGCGGCGCGATCGCCGAGGGCATGAAGCGATTGGGCTGGACTAGCCGCCCGAAGGAAATCCATGAACTGCAGGCCGCCGCCGCGGTCGGGCAGATGGGTCTGGCGCAGATGTACGAAACCCGCTTGCGCGCCCACGGCTTGCCCAGCGCCCAGGTGCTGCTGACGCATGCTGACCTGGCCGACCGAGAGCGTTACTTGAACGCGCGTTCGACCTTGCTGACCTTGCTGGATTTGGGCGTGGTCTCGGTCATCAATGAAAACGACACAGTGGTCACGGACGAGATCAAGTTCGGCGACAACGACACCTTGGGTGCTCTGGTGGCCAACTTGGTGGAAGCCGACGTGCTGGTGATCCTGACCGATCAAAAAGGACTTTACACCGCCGATCCGCGCAAGGACCCGGCCGCGCAGTTCGTGCACGAGGCGCGGGCGGGCGATCCGGCCCTGGAACAGATGGCCGGTGGCGCGGGCAGCAGCATCGGCAAGGGCGGCATGATCACCAAAATCCTCGCCGCCAAGCGCGCCGCCGGTAGCGGCGCCAGCACCGTGATCGCCTGGGGGCGGGAGCCGAACGTGCTGCTGCGTTTGATGAAAGGCGAGATGAGCAGAGCGGGGGATGACACGCATCCCCTAGGCACGCTGTTGGTGGCACAGACTGGCAAGACGCAGGCCCGCAAGCAATGGATGGCTGACCATCTTCAACTGCGTGGCTCGGTGCTTGTCGATGCGGGCGCGGCACGCAAGCTGCGCGAGGACGGCAAGAGCCTCCTGCCGATAGGAATGACAGCCGTTGAGGGGGAGTTCTCGCGGGGCGAGGTGATCGCCGTGCGCGATGAACAGGGTTCCGAAATCGCCCGAGGCCTGGCCAACTACGCCAGCGCCGAGGCCCGCTTGCTCTGCCGCAAGTCCTCGTCTGAGATTGAAGCGCTGCTCGGCTACGTTGGCGAGCCTGAGATGGTGCACCGGGACAATCTGGTGCTCATGAGAACGGTCTGAAAGCGGCCCGATCCAATTTCTGTCCGGCCTCAATTGCGTATGTCCCGGACCTCTTTCTCACGGCCGGCCCCGCTCACGGGGGATTCCCCCGCTGCTTTGGTCAAGTGTCTTTGCGCTGGTCGCAGGCCTCATCAACACTGTGAGGTGTTTCCGGAGGCAGGACATACGCGGCTTGAGGATCAGGATCAAAACTTGCCCCCGGAGGCAACTCCAATTCCTGACCATGGAGATTTGGCAGGTGACTGCCACGTGGCCCGATCTCTGCCCCATCACGCGACTCGCGGTTCGCGCGGTGCCCCTGGCGCAGGTAGCGGTTACGCTGTTCAGCGCGGGGTAAAAAACGCGCGAGTTCTGTCAGCGCCATCTCATAAACGCCCCGCTTGAATTCGATCACGGCCTCCAGCGGCACCCAGTAATCGTTCCAGCGCCAGGCGTCGAACTCCGGATGGTCAGTCGCGCGCAGATTCAGGTTCCAGTCATGGCCCAGCAGCTGCAGCAGATACCAAATCTGCTTCTGACCCTTGTAGTGGCCCCGTGCTTCGCGTCGGATGTAGCGGTCCGGCACCTCGTAGCGCAACCAGTCACGGGTTCGGGCGACGATGCGCACATGTTCCGGCTTGAGCCCGACTTCCTCGCCCAGTTCCCGGAACATCGCTTGCTCCGGGGTTTCACCCCGGTCAATGCCGCCTTGCGGGAACTGCCAGGAATGGGTGCGGATGCGCTTGCCCCAGAAAACCTGGTTCTTCTGGTTGAGCAGGATGATGCCGACGTTGGGCCGAAAGCCGTCCCGGTCAAGCATAATCAAACCCCAAATTTTTAAACTGAGTCCATTATGCACGGCCCTTGCGCCGGATCAAAGTGGACTCCTCGTGTGATCAGGCCTGCTTCGGGCCCCCAGTTCTGCCGTTCCCCCATGAAAGCCTCCCAGTTCCTCATTTCCACGCTCAAGGAAGCCCCGGCGGACGCCGAAGTCGTGAGCCATCAACTCATGACGCGCGCCGGCATGATCAAGAAGCTCGGCGCCGGCATCTACACCTACATGCCCATGGGGCTGAGGGTTATCAACAAGGTGGCGGCCATCGTGCGCGAGGAAATGAACCGCGCGGGCGCCATCGAGCTGACCATGCCCGTCATTCAGCCGGCCGAGCTGTGGCAAGAGACGGGACGCTTCGAGAAGATGGGCCCCGAGTTGCTGCGCATCCAGGACCGCCACGAGCGTGACTTCGTCGTGCAGCCTACCAGCGAGGAGGTCGTGACGGACATCGCGCGGCAGGAGTTCAAGAGTTACAAGCAACTGCCCAGGAACCTGTACCAGATCCAGACCAAGTTCCGCGACGAGCGCCGCCCGCGCTTCGGTCTGATGCGCGGGCGCGAATTCATCATGAAGGACGCCTACAGCTTCGACCGTGACCCGGCCAGCGCTCAAATCAGCTACCAGGCCATGGCCCAGGCCTACCGCGCGGCCTTTGACCGCTTTGGCCTGCGTTATCGCGCCGTGGCTGCTGACAGTGGCGCCATTGGCGGTGATCTGTCCGAGGAGTTCCAGGTGATTGCCGCCACGGGCGAGGACGCGATCATCTATTGCCCAAGCAGCGACTACGCGGCCAATATCGAGAAGGCGGAGGCCCTGGCGCCGAAAGGCCCACGTCCGACACCCGGCAAACCGCTGACCAAAACACCCACCCCCGGCAAGAGCACCTGCGCGGACGTCGCCGCGCTGCTGAACGTGCCGCTGCAGACCACGGTCAAGTCCTTGGTGCTGGCCACGGACGAACTGAACGAGAAGGGCGAAGTCATCAAGAGCCAGGTTTGGCTGCTGCTGCTGCGCGGCGACCACGACATGAACGAAGTGAAGGTCGGCAAGCTGCCAGGGTTCGAGCAAGGTTTCCGCTTCGCGACCGAGACGGAAATCGTCGACCACTTCGGTTGCAAGCCCGGCTACCTGGGGCCTCTGAGCCTGAAGCGACCGGTGCGCGTCGTCGCGGATCGCGAAGTGGCCGTGATGGCCGATTGGATCTGCGGCGCGAACGAAGCGGACTTCCACCTCACCGGCGTGAACTGGGCGCGCGACCTGCCCGAGCCGGAATTGGTGGCCGACATCCGCAATGTGGTCGAAGGGGATCTGTCACCCGACGGCAAAGGCCTGCTGGCCATTGAGCGCGGCATCGAGATTGGCCACATCTTCTACCTGGGCACCAAGTACAGCAAGGCCATGAACGCGACCTTCCTGGACGAGAACGGCAAGCCCCAGTTCTTCGAGATGGGCTGCTACGGCATTGGCATCACGCGCCTGCCGGCCGCCGCCATCGAGCAGAACCACGATGCCAAGGGCATCATCTGGCCCGACGCCATCGCGCCGTTCACGGTGGTGGTCTGCCCCATCAACCCCGACCGCAGCCCGGAGGTCAAGGCCGCCGCCGACAAGCTCTACGCCGAATTGCTCGCGGCGGGCGTGGACGTGATCTTGGACGACCGCGGCGAGCGCCCCGGTGTCATGTTCGCCGACTGGGAACTGATCGGCGTGCCGCACCGTGTGACCATCGGGGACCGCACGCTGAAGGAAGGCAAGGTCGAGTACCAGCACCGTCGCGACACCGAAGCCACGCCGCTGGCCGTGGGCGAGGCAGCAGCCTTCGTGCTGGGCAAGCTCAAGCGCTGAGCCTCAGGGCTACGGGGCACTGCAGCACTGAGGCACTGAACCCAGAGCCTATCGCGCAAGATCTACTGCAGAAACCCCGCGCGGGTCTTGCCGTTGCCGGGGCGCGGCAGGTCGTCCGCCGTGAGTGCGTCGCGTTCGGCCAGGCGCGCATTGCCGAAACCTGTCATCAGTGCGCGTCGCATTTCGCGCGGCGCAAGCTCGGCCAGGGCATCCAGCACTTCCTCCGCCGCCTCGGGTTCGAAGCGCCGTCCCCAACCATGCTCCTGGCGGATCGCGCGGTACAGCCGTTGCGCGATGGCGCGCGCCTGCTCGCGCGTGGGCGCGGGCACCTCGAACACATTCATGCGGTTCAGGATGGGGTCGGGAATCGCGCGTTCGTCGTTGGCCGTGCTGATCCAGATGACTTGGCTCGCGTCGATGGCCACCTCGGCGAACTCGTCGACGAAGGCGTGCGCCGTGTCGTGCTCCAGCAGGCCGTAGAGCGCGCCAAGCGGGTCGTACTGGGCCTCCCCGGCGGCCTTGTCGATTTCGTCCACCACGATGACGGGGTTGGCGTACTGGCCGTCCACCAAGGCCTCGAAGACCTTGCCCGGTCGCGACCCCTTCCATTGCGAGGAGGCGCCCGAAAGCAGCCAGCCCGCTGTCATTGCGCTCATGGGCACCAGGCTCATGCCTGTGCCCAGCAGGGCGGCGAGTTGGCGCGCGAAATGGGTCTTGCCCACGCCGGGCGGACCCAGCAGCAGCATGGGCGTGATCTCCAGTCCGTCGCCGCTGTCCTGGCTCAACGCGACATGGCGCTTCACGTCGTCCAGCACCTCGGTGAAATTGGGCAGGTCGTCGTAGAGCGCGCTCATGTCGGGCACACCCGCGGGCTTGACCTGGAAGCGCTCCGGGCCGCGCTCCAGCATGCGGGCGTAGGTGCTGCGCAAGCTTTCGTGTTCGCGTTCGGGGAGCTTGGCGAGCTTGCGCTCCACCTCGCCGGGCTCAAACACGCTGCGCATGCGTGCGATCGGCAGACGCAAGGCGGGACCTTGCGGAACCAGGGAATGCGGTGAAGCCATCGTGGGTCTCTCCAGGCAACAGCCGATCGGCGAAGGCGATGGGTGATCGGCCTGGAAATATTCAAGCACAAGCCGTGCCGGTGCTCAAGATGGCAAAGCCGGGAACCAGGCCCGGCTTGCAGCTTTTTTGAAACGATCGGTGAAGGCAGGGTGGCGCGCAGTGGCGCCTCATCCCTCACCGTGGCCACTCAGGCCGTGGTGGCGAGAACCTTCTGCAGTTCACCGCTTTCGTACATCTCCATCATGATGTCCGAGCCGCCAATGAATTCGCCCTTGACGTAGAGCTGCGGGATGGTCGGCCAGTTGCTGTATTCCTTGATGCCCTGGCGGATTTCGTCGTCCTCCAGCACATTGACCGTCTTCACGGTCTTCGGGTCCACGCCGCTGGCTTTGAGAATCTGAATCGCGCGGCCGGAAAAGCCACACATCGGGAAGCTGGCGCTGCCCTTCATGAACAGCAGGATGTCGTTGCCCCTGACGAGCTGGTCGATGCGTTGTTGGGTGTCGCTCATAATCGGTTTCCTCCGGAAGATTCCGCGATTATTTCACTTCCTTTTTGCGTCTGCACCCACCATGAAAATCACCAAGGACACTGCGGTTACCCTGCGTTACCGCCTCACCGAAGCGAGCAGCGGCCAGTTGCTTGAGGACGGCAGCGAACCCAGCGCCTACCTGCACGGCGGCTACGGCAACATCTTTCCCAAGGTCGAGGCGGCGCTGGAGGGGCAGGAAAAGGGCTTCCAGCTGAAGATCACCTTGCCGGTGGAAGACGCCTTCGGCGAGCGCGATGAAAGCCTGGTGCGTGTCATCCCCAAGTCCGAGTTTCCGCCGGGGGTGAAGGTGGGCGGTCATCTGGAAGGCCGCAGCGACGATGGCCAACCCATGCATTTCCGCGTGGTCAAGATCAAGGGGCCGCAGGTTCACCTCGATGGCAATCACCTCTTGGCAGGCCTGGCGCTGAAGCTGGACTGCACCGTGCTCGACGTGCGCGCTGCCACGGCCGAGGAAATTGCCCATGGACACGTCCATGGCGCTCACGGCCATCAACACTGAAGCAGGGGCAGCGCGCGTTCATCAAAGGCTCGCCGGGCGTTGCGCCCGGGCTTCCTCACCACCGCGCTGACACGACCCGCCCGACGACAGAAATTGCCGACTCGCATGCAACTCATCGATTGCACCCTCGAAGCTCACGGCGAGGCCATCCTCGCCATCCTCAACGACGCCATCGTCCGTACCACCGCCTTGTACGATTACAAGCCGCGCAGCATGGACAGCATGAGCACCTGGTTCCAGGCCAAACGCGCGGGCGGTTTTCCTGTCATCGGTTTTGTCGATGGCGAAGACGGGACGGGCGAGTTGCTGGGCTTCGCCAGCTACGGCACTTTCCGCAACTTCCCGGCTTTCAAGTACACGGTCGAGCATTCTGTTTATGTGCACCACGCCCATCGCGGCAAGGGGTTGGGCCGCAAGCTGCTGCAGGCCGTCATTGAACGCGCGCGTGCCCAGCAGGTGCACGTGATGGTCGGCGCCATCGACGCCACCAATAGCGGCAGCATCGCGCTACATGAACAACTGGGCTTCAAGCCCTGTGGTGTCGTGCAGCAGGCGGGATTCAAGTTTGGGCGCTGGCTGGATCTGGCCTTGTACCAGTTGATGTTGGAGACGCCGGAGCAGCCGGTGGATGGGTGATGTACCGTGGATTTTTTGATCCGAGTAGATTTATCCCTCGTTTGGGGGATGGGGCAAAAGGAGATGTGCTCTTAAGATCAAAAGTCAAATTTTAAAAAATGGAGTTTTTGATGCGAGTATTGCTGGTAGCTGCGGCGGTATGTTTTTCTCTCCTGGCAGGTGGCTGTGCGAGTTTTACAGCGCCGCCCTACTCTGCTGACTACCCAGCACTTGACGCGCTAAAGCGTAGTTCGGCAGGTAAAGTCAATGTTGGGAGAGGGCAGCCGGATGGCCCTGAGGAAGCAGTAAATAAGATCACATTGCGCGGAGCGGCGCTGCGTGCAGAAGGCACTACTTTCGCAGGTTACGTCGCCCAAGCCATGGCTTCTGATCTCAAGCAGGTCGGGCTGCTCGATTTGGCATCGTCGCGCAAGATCGACCTTCTCTTATTGAAGAACGATATCGATGTATCGGGAATTAGTGAAGGGAAAGGTGTTATCGAGGTCCGACTCACCATTACTGATCTTGAGCGGGTAGTGTTTCAGAAAAATTATGCTGCGCAAACAAAGTTTGCATCTGCTTTCTCTGGTGCTACCGCTATTCCCATCGGGCAGGCGGAATACCCAAATTTGGTTCGCGCTTTGTTAGCCAATATTTATCGGGATCCAAATTTCATTCGTGCTCTAAGCGGACCATGATCGTATTCAAAAATTACTAAGAGATATACGATGATGACAATCTCAAATGGTTTCGCCTTTGCTCGGCGAACAGGGCATGTGTTGTTCGTTGGTATTGCGACTGTGTTGCTGGCGGCGTGTGCTCACCCTATATCGATTGAGCCAAAAAATGTACCGGAGCGCGGTACTGATTTGTCACCAAAAAAAGTGGCATATGTTATGAGTTCCGCTGATAGGCAAAAGCAGTACATCTCCGAAGGGGGTGGAGGTGACAGAGTTACTTACTATCCCTATCGAGACTTTGAGCG
This sequence comes from Hylemonella sp. W303a, assembly GCF_046452315.1. Taxonomy (NCBI): domain Bacteria; kingdom Pseudomonadati; phylum Pseudomonadota; class Betaproteobacteria; order Burkholderiales; family Comamonadaceae; genus Hylemonella; species Hylemonella sp. W303a. Next base: position 357,726 of record NZ_JBKFDG010000001.1, read on the forward strand.
CGGACTGCGAGCCGCATTGTTCTCTGTCTATGCTGATGTGACTGCCGTTGCCTCTTCTTCTGACAAAGCTGCGTTGCGTGACGCCAATGCGGCATATATATTTATTCCGGAAATTACGACATCTTCTTCCTCGCCATCTGCCCTCACCTGGCCTCCGACTAATTTTGGGTTCTATCTCTCGGTTGATGTCCTAGATGCCGGCACTTTGCCGATTGCCAAATTGCGCGTGAGTGGAAATGGAACGGCTGAATGGGGGGAGTTCAAGCATGATTTTGGCTTGGCGGGGCGACGAGCCGTTGAAGATGCAGCTCGTGCGCTAGTTGATGAGATTCGGCGTAACGAGAGACTGCGTTGAAAAATGTGAAGCCTTTGCTTAACTTTTCAGCAGTCCCCGTTTCTCAATAAACCCCACCACCTGATCCAACCCCGTCAGTGATTTGAGGTTGGTCATCACAAACGGCTTCGCACCGCGCATGCGCTCGGTGTCGGATTTCATGATGTCCAAGTTCGCGCCCACGTGCGGCGCGAGGTCGGTCTTGTTGATGACGAAGAGGTCGCTCTTGGTGATGCCGGGGCCGCCCTTGCGTGGGATCTTCTCGCCGGCCGCGACGTCGATGACGTAGATGGTCAGGTCGCTCAGCTCGGGGCTGAAGGTGGCGGCCAGGTTGTCGCCGCCGGACTCCACGAACACGATGTCGGCGTTGGGGTACTCCTTCAACATGCGGTCGATGGCTTCGAGGTTGATGGAGCAGTCCTCGCGGATGGCCGTGTGCGGGCAGCCGCCGGTTTCCACGCCCATGATGCGCTCGGGCGGCAGCGCACCGCTGATGGTGAGCAGGCGCTGGTCTTCCTTGGTGTAAATGTCGTTGGTGATGGCCACGAGGTCGTAGTGCTCGCGCATGGCCTTGCAGAGCATTTCAAGCAGGGTGGTCTTGCCGGAGCCGACCGGACCGCCGATGCCGACGCGCAGGGGCGGCAGGGTTTTGGTACGACCGGGGATGTGGTGAAGTTTCTGAAGTTCGGCGGGAGTGTTCATATCGAGGTCCTTGCATGCGCTTCGCCGCTTCGGCAGGCTCCGCGCAAACGTGCGTGGTGTGGTGTGTTGTGCAAACCGGGGTGATTCAGGAGCGGAACAATCTTGAGTACTGGGTTTCGTGCCGACTGCTCAGGATGGCCAGCATGGGGCTGTAGGCCTGGCGTTCTTCATCGGGCAGGCGCAATGCGTGTTCGACGGCGGCGGGAATTTCCGCTGCGAGACGCGCCAGGATGCGCTGGCCCGAGGTCTGGCCCAAGGGCACGGCCTTGAGCGCGGCCTGCATCATGTTCTCGGCCCAGCCGAAGGCGTAGGCCAGCAGCACGTCCCGTTCTCCCGCAGGCGCGGTGTGCGCGCCGCATGGCCCTGCGGCGCAGAGCGCGTACATGACCGGATAGCTGGGCTCCAGGGTGGCGGCAAAGTCGAGGACAGCCGCGTCGGCGCCGGGCAGGTGGCGCAGCCATTCGCGCAGCGAACGGCCCATCTGTTCGGTCTGCAGGCGCAGCTCGGCGCTCTCGCGGGTCTGCAACAGCCAGGTGTTGAGGGTGCGGATGCGTGCCGTGTCGCCGCGTCGCCAGGCGCGCAAGGCCTGGGCGATCACGGCCAAGTCCGAGCGCGCGAGGGTGAGGTGCAACTGCTCCACCAGCCAATGGGCGGCCTGGGTTTCGTTGCCGACCCGCCCGGCGTCGATGGCGGCTTCCAGTCCTTCCGAGTAGGAAAAACCGCCCACGGGCAAGGCGGGCGAAGCCAGCCAGAGTAGGTGCAACAGGCTGGCGGGCGCCAGCGCGGGTGCCGCCGTCTCAGTGCTTGTAAGGGTGGTGCGCATGTCCATGGGCGTGTCCATGGTCGTGGTCATGATCATGGTGTTCATGATCGTCGTGGCCGTGGCTATGCGCGTGTGCGTGCCCTTGCGAGTGACCATGGTCGTGTGCGTGGTCACCGTGTCCGTGGGGGGCGTCATGGTCGTGGCTGTGGCCGTGTGCATGGTCATGCGCACTGTGTCCATGCGCAGGGTCATGCACACCGTGTTCATGCGCGTGACCGTGACCACCGTGCCCTTGCGCGTAGGCACCGCCTTCGGGCTCGAAGGCATCGTGCTGTTCGCTCACGATCAGGTGCATGGCGCGCAGCATGTCGGCCAGCACGTGGTCGGGTTCGATCTTCAGGTGGTCGGGCCGCAGTTCGATGGGCACGTGGCGGTTGCCCAGGTGGTAGGCCGCGCGCGTCAGGTCGAAGGGCGAGCCGTGTTCAGCGCAGGCGGTGATGCGCAGCACGGGCTGGGGCGCGGCCACGACACGGATCAAGGAACCGTCTTCCGCCACCAGCACGTCCCCGCCGCGCACCAAGGTGCCACGCGGCAGGAAGACGCCCAGCTCGCGACCGGAAGAGTCGGTGGCAGCGAAGCGGCTTTTCTGTCGCACGTCCCAGTCGAGTTCGATGGTGGGTGCGCGTTGCACCAGGACCTTGGCCAGGCCCTGGCCTTGAGACAGCAGTTTGGAGACGGTGAGCATGCGACGGAGTGTAGTCCTCGGCCCGACGGCGCTCGCCGCCTGTCTGGACAAGGGCGTGGAGAACGGAATGGCGCGGTGGGGTCTTCCGCCTCAGAACAAGAAATACCGCTGCGCCATGGGCAGGCTCCTGGCCGGCTCGCAGGTCAACAGCACGCCATCGGCGCGCACCTGGTAGGTTTGGGCGTCGATTTCCATCTTGGGCACGTAGCTGTTGTGCACCATGTGGCGCTTGGTCACGCCACGGATGTTCTTGACGGCCGACAGCCGTTTCGCCAAGCCAAAGCGCGTGCCGATGTCCGCAGCCAGGCCGGCTTGCGAGACGAAGGTCAGCGAGGTGCGGGCAATGGCTCCGCCGAAGGCACCGAACATGGGCCGGTAGTGCACGGGCTGGGGTGTGGGGATGCTGGCGTTGGGGTCACCCATGGCCGCGAAGGCGATGAAGCCGCCCTTGAGGATGAGCGCGGGCTTGACGCCAAAGAACGCCGGTTTCCAGATCACCAGATCGGCCCACTTGCCGGGGGCGATGCTGCCCACTTCGTGGCTGATGCCATGGGCGATAGCCGGGTTGATGGTGTACTTGGCGATGTAGCGCTTGACGCGGGTGTTGTCGTTGCGCGCGCCGTCGCCTTCCAGGGCGCCCCGCTGCACCTTCATCTTGTGCGCGGTCTGCCAGGTACGCATGATGACTTCGCCCACGCGGCCCATGGCCTGGCTGTCGCTGCTCATCATGCTGATGGCGCCCAGGTCGTGCAGGATGTCCTCGGCCGCGATGGTTTCCTTGCGGATGCGGCTCTCGGCGAAGGCCAGATCCTCCGCGATGGCCGGGTCCAGGTGGTGGCAGACCATGAGCATGTCCACGTGCTCGTCCAGCGTGTTCACCGTGTAGGGCATGGTGGGGTTGGTCGAGCTGGGCAGGAAATTGGCCTCGCCCACCACCTTCAGGATGTCGGGCGCGTGGCCACCGCCCGCTCCCTCGGTGTGGAAGGCGCAGATGCCGCGGCCTTTCACGGCCGCGATGGTGTTCTCGACGAAGCCCGATTCGTTCAGCGTGTCGGAATGGATGGCCACCTGGGTGTCGGTGGCATCGGCCACGTCCAGGCAGTTGCTGATGGCCGATGGCGTGGTGCCCCAGTCCTCGTGCAGCTTGAGACCGATCACGCCCGCGTTGATTTGCTCGTGCAGCGCGGCGGGCAGGCTGGCGTTGCCCTTGCCCAGGAAGCCCAGGTTCAGCGGGAAGGCGTCGGCCGCCTGCAGCATTCGCTCGATGTTCCAGGGACCGGGCGTGCAGGTGGTGGCAAAGGTGCCCGTGGCCGGGCCCGTGCCACCGCCCAGCATGGTGGTCACGCCCGAGCAGAGCGCTTCCTCGATCTGCTGCGGGCTGATGAAGTGGATGTGGCTGTCGATGCCTCCGGCCGTGACGATGTTGCCCTCGCAGCTGATGATCTCGGTGCCCGGGCCGATGACGATGTCCACGCCGGGCTGGGTGTCCGGGTTGCCCGCCTTGCCGATGGCCACGATGCGCCCGTCCTTGAGGCCGATGTCGGCCTTGACGATGCCCCAGTGGTCGATGATCAGCGCATTGGTCAGCACCGTGTCCACCGCGCCGCCCGCTTCGGGCCCGCTGCCCTGGCCGTCGCGCGTGCGCTGGCTTTGCGCCATGCCGTCGCGGATGGTCTTGCCGCCGCCGAACTTGACTTCCTCGCCGTAGCCGCCCGCGCGCAGGGTGTAGTCCTGCTCGACTTCGACAATCAGCTCGGTGTCGGCCAGGCGCACACGGTCACCCTGGGTGGGGCCGTACATCTCGGCATAGGCGCGTTTGGTGATGAAGGACATGGGGTGATTCCGTTGAGCGTGAGGCTGGCGTGGGGCTTCAGAGTTTTCCTTGCACGAGGCCACGGAAGCCGTGGACCCGGCGATCGCCGCTGTAGTCCACCAGCTCCACCGTGCGTTGCTGGCCTGGCTCGAAGCGCACGGCCGTGCCGCTGGCGATGTTGAGCCGCATGCCGCGTGCGGCGGCGCGGTCGAAGTCCAGCGCGCCGTTGGTCTCGGCGAAGTGGTAATGGGAGCCGACCTGGATCGGCCGCTCTGCGGTGTTCCTCACCACCACGGTCAGCGTGCGCCGCTCGGGGTTGAGCGGGTGCGCGCCGTCGTCGATCAGCAGTTCGCCGGGGATCATGGCCTTACCCCGCGACGAGCAGGGCGCCCGTGAACAGTCCGAAGGCCGCGACGGTGATGCCGATGGCGCGCGCCAGCATCACGTGGCGCTGCTGCAGCCAGCGGCCCAGCAGCAGGCCCACGCCATGCAGCAGGGCCGTGCCCAGCACCATGCCGACCAGAGCCGGTGCGCCCGTCAATTCGTTGCCGTGCGCTGCGCCGTGAAAGAGCGCGAAGACTGCGACCAGGGCGGATGCCGCCGCCGCACCCAAGCGGGCACGCAGCGCAAGCAGCAGTCCGACGGCCAGCAGCGAGGCCGCGATCATCGGTTCAATCGCCGGAAAGTTCAGGCCTGCCTGCGCCAACAAGGCCCCGGCCAAAAGCGTGAACGCGAAGGCCAGCGGAGCGGCCCAGATGCGGCGCACCGAGAGCGCGCTCCAGATGCCGACCGCGAGCATGGCGGCCAAGTGGTCCAGGCCGAAAAAGGGGTGGCTGAGGCCCGACACGAAACCATGGTGCCCGCCGCCGTCTCCACCCACGTGGGCGGACGCGGCCAAGCTGGCGCCGAGAAGCAGGAGAGGAGATAGGCGGTGCAGTTTCATGCGGGACTTCCTTGGTGTCTTGTGCGTTCAGGCGTATGCGTTGGGGGCCCGGCAAAGGCTTGCAGCGGACCGCGCTGGAGAGTCAGGGGATGGGCTGGTGCACCGTCACGAGCTTGGTGCCGTCGGGGAAGGTGGCTTCGACTTGGATATCGGGAATCATTTCGGCCACGCCCTCCATGACTTCGTCGCGTGTGAGCAGGGTGCGGCCCTCGCTCATCAGCTGCGCCACGGTTTTCCCGTCGCGCGCGCCCTCCATCACGGCCGCGCTGAGGTAGGCCACGGCCTCCGGGTAGTTGAGCTTGAGGCCGCGTGCCTTGCGCCGCTCGGCCAGCAAAGCGGCGGTGAAGATCAGCAGCTTGTCTTTTTCACGAGGAGTGAGTTCCATGGTCGTGTGCCTTCTCTTCTAAGAAGCAGTGTATGCAATAGATATGCCATCAGTGGTCCCGTAGTGCCGCGGTGCACGATGGACGATGTGCACCAAATTAAGGCAATCAAAAATTTGATTGCCCTAGAAACATGCAGTTGCAGCCATCGGATGGCGATGCAACTGGGTGGTGTACGCAAGAATTCGATGGAGATGCACCGCAAATGTGCGTCAGGCGCATGTGGCCGCGCCAGGATAGACGATCAGGCCGTAGGTTCGGGCGGGCCCAGGCGGGTCAATGACAGCGCTGCAGCATGGGTGTTGTCTCAGCGCTAGCGCTCGCGGTGGACGAGTTGGCACTCGGGGGTTGCATCCTGGCCTCTGTGGCGATCGGAGGCACAAAGTCAACAGCAGTCACAAAGGCGACGAGCCGATGCAGGTTGAGCTCAGGCACTTGGCTGCCCCAGTTCACGAAGGCGGATCAAGTCCAGTACCTCCAGACCGCCCCTGTTGCAGGACACGAGCCTCTCGCGTTCCAGCTCACGCAGGAGCTCATTGACAGTCTGGCGACTCAGCGACAGTAAGGTGGCTAACCGCTCTTGTGAAACGCGCAGACGCTGGGCTCCGGGTTCGCGCTGGCCATAGCCGTCCAGCAAGGTCACTACGCAACGAATCAGGCGCGTGCGAACCGGCTGCAAACGATCGTCCTCGAGTCGCGTGAACATCACCCTAAGCTTGTGCGTGGCCAGTTGGCCGATGTGTTTCCAGTGCGCTGGATGGTCTACCAGCCAGCTCGTGATGAGCCGCAAAGAAACGTGGACCAGTACGCAGTCTGTGTCCGCCCACGCATCGTGCGTTCTACGACCGCCATCCAGCAGTGCCACTTCGCCGAACCAATTCGGCGGCCCGGCCAAGCCAACGACGGTTTCCTTTCCTTCGTCGCTGATCACAGAGAACCGAATCGCGCCCTCCAAAACACCATAGAGACCGTCGTTGGAGTCATGACGTCTAAAGACCAGCCCTCCGCGCGGCAGGTTGACGGTCCTAGCGCCTGCCGCCAGGGCGCTTTGCATGGACACCGGCAAAGCTCCGAACCAACGGCCCATGAGCAGGATGTTGCGTTGGCTTGTACTCAGCATGTGGGTGATGGCTTGTATGACGTCTTGAGCGAAGCCTTGTGTCGGCCAGCCGACTGTGTGTGAGCGAATGAATTCCTATGATACCGATCATGACTACATCATCTCCAACATCTATGTCGTTAACGGAACCACTTGTCCTAGGGCTAGACGACGCTCGAGTCCATTGGTCTGCTGCTGCGGGCGCTTGCGTTATTCGGGACTCAGACGCTGGGGCGCACCAACGCGCACAACTGGGAGGCTTGCTGCTGGGCGCCTATTCATTCGAGACACCGCAGGACCTGCATGAAGAGTTCTGGGAGATCCATCCAACGGGTGACGAAGTCATCTTCCTGATGAGCGGTGTCGTGGACCTGGAGCTGTTAGAAGCCAATGGCCCTCGGAGAACGAGGTTGTCGGCAGGATGCGGTGTGATCGTGCCTGCGGGCGTGTGGCATCGGTTCCGTCAGGAGCAGCCCGGGAAGATGGTGGCGATGACTCCATGCGAAGGCACTCGCCTGAGCCTTATCCCTGAGTGAAGCCATGGTTCCGAAAAGAGTCGGCCGTGTTTTCTATTCCGCGTTACTGGCATTTGTTGTCTTTGGCCTGTGGGCCTACTGGGCGAACAAGGACCATACCGATCGTCGACTGATAGCTGCTTTGACGCAGGGGGCCTTCAGTCTCTTGTTCTCGCTGGTGGTGATGACGATCACGGAGTTCACCTATGCTGGCTTGCGCGGGCGACGATGGCAAACGCCCGTGTCCATCGCCGCACCTGTGTTTATAAGCGTGATCTGCGGTAGCCTCATCCATCTTTCGGCACATACACCGGAGATACTACGTACGATTGCTGGTCCTGCAGTGGTTGGGCTTATCTACCAGAGCCTTTACGTGAGGAACCTCAGGCGACTTGATGTGGTCCGATGAGCGCCGTTAAAGCGGCGCATCGCCAGGCAAGAGCATTCCAATGCCAGGACTTTAGAGATGAAATCCGTCGTCAAGGTGGTCTACGTTCTACAAGGCATCAATCGAGCGAAGCAGCGGCAGAATAAACGTCGATGCGAACTCCATTTTGACGAAACGAGATATGCGCCAATGGCCACAGGATGCGGCGATCTTCTACTTGCTGCCTGCTTGACATCAATAAGAATGGCTGAACACCAACGCGCATCGCCACCGATGCCCATCAATCAACCGGGGTGGCCGGCGTATTAGGAATGCCCTCGATCGGGCATTCGGGCGTGCCCACGGTGCTGCGCGTGAACGACTCCACCTGCTTGCGCGTGCCTTCGGGGTCGCTGATCCACTGGCCGTAGAAGGTGTAGGGGCAGGCCGCCACGCCGCTGTCGCCCTCGCCCGAGTTGATCTTGCCCGTGTAGCCGCGGTGCAGCAGCTTGAAGAGGTGGTTCTCACTCTGACCGTTCTTGCGGAAGTCGCGGATCAGGCTCTTGGACAGGGCCGCGTACTGCACACCCATTTCCTCCTCGCCGCATTCGCCCAGGGTGCGGCCATCGAAGCCGATCAGGGCGCTGTGGCCGAAGTAGCTGTACACGCCGTCCCAACCCGTGGCGTTGGCCACCGCCACGTAGCTGTTGTTGGCCCAGGCCATGGCCTTGGCCATCAGCACCTGCTGGTCCTTGGCCGGGTACATATAGCCCTGGCAGCGCACGATGAGCTCCGCACCCTTCATCGCGCAGTCGCGCCAGATCTCGGGGTAGTTGCCGTCGTCGCAGATGATGAGGCTGACCTTCAGCCCTTTGGGGCCGTCCGAGACATAGGTGCAGTTGCCTGGGTACCAGCCTTCGATGGGCACCCAGGGCATGATCTTGCGGTACTTCTGCACGATCTCGCCCTGGTCATTCATCAGAATGAGCGTGTTGTAGGGCGCCTTGTTCGGGTGCTCTTCATGCCGCTCGCCGGTGAGCGAGAACACCCCCCACACCTTGGCCTTGCGGCAGGCCTCGGCAAAGATGGCCGTTTCGTCGCCGGGCACGGCGGCGGCGGTCTCGTACATCTCCTTGGCGTCGTACATGATGCCGTGGGTGCTGTACTCCGGAAAGATCACCAAGTCCATGCCGGGCAGGCCCTGCTTCATGCCTACCACCATGTCGGCAATCTTGCGGGCATTGGCCAGCACCTCGGCCTTGGTGTGCAGGCGTGGCATCTTGTAGTTGACCACCGCCACGCCAACGGTGTCGTGGCTGCTGGAAATATCGCCGTGGATCATGGTTGCAAGCTCCTATTCATTCATCTCAATGCCAGCCTGGGGGGGAGCGCTAATGGCTGATCATCCAGGGGCGCTTGCCCGCGAAGGTCTTGGAGCCATCGGGGGCGCGCACCGTCGAACTGCGCTTGGACGACGACCCGGAGCAGCAGCCGCAGCCCGCCGGGTGCCGCAGCCGTCCGTAGTCCCCATCGCGAGACGAACGCGGCGCGTGCGCCGCCCGTTCGTTGGTTTCGTGTGCCGCGCGCGTTTCACTACTCAGGCAGGCCAGGCGTGGCGCGGCCACGAAGACGCGGTGCGCGCTTGCGCCGCAGTCCGGGCACGCGCAAGGTTCGTCGCGCTGCGACAGGCTGCGCAGCGCTTCGAAGCCGCCGCAGTCCGGGCAGGCGTAGTCGTAGGTGGGCATGCGAGGCTCCTCGTGCTGACTGCGGCTTACTTGACGTCGGGCGAGATCGGCATCTGGATGCTGCCGTCGATGAACTTCACCGGGCCGGCCGCCGTGGGGTTGATGTCGAAGTCAAAGATCTCCGTCGGTAGCCAGAGCGTGGCGCAGGCGTTGGGCACGTCCACCACGCCGCTCACATGGCCCTGCACCGGCGCCGTGCCCAGGATGGAATAAGCCTGCGCGCCGCTGTAGCCGAACTTCTTGAGGTATTCGATGGCGTTGAGGCAGGCCTGGCGGTAGGCGATGGTCACGTCCAAGTAGTGCTGCTTGCCTTGCTCGTCGACCGAGATGCCTTCGAAGATCAGGTAGTCCTTGTAGTTGGGCGTGATGGGGCTGGGCTTGAAGATCGGGTTCTTGATGCCGTACTTGGCCACGCCGCCCTTGATGAGGTTGACGCGCATGTGCACCCAGCCCGCCATTTCGATGGCGCCGCAGAAGGTGATTTCACCGTCGCCCTGGCTGAAGTGCAGGTCGCCCACCGAAAGGCCAGCGCCATCCACGTAGACTGGGAAGAAGATGCGCGAGCCGCGCGACAGGTCCTTGATGTCGCAGTTGCCGCCGTGCTCGCGCGGCGGCACGGTGCGCGCGCCTTCGGAGGCGATCTTGCCTTTCACGTCGCCCTGCGCCTTGCCGCAGTGCGCGGTGCCGGCGAAGGGAGGATTCGCCAGACCGGGGACCCGCGAGGGGTCGGTGGCGATGAGTTCGCCCTCGCGCTTGTTCCACTCGTCCAGCATCTTCTTGTCGGGCAGGCAGCCAATGAGGCCGGGGTGGATCAGGCCGGCGTACTCCACCCCGGGCACGTGGCGGCTCTTGGTGAAGAGGCCGTTGATGTCCCAGATGGACTTCTGCGCCAGCGGGAAGTGGTCGGTCAGGAAGCCGCCGCCGTTCTTCTTGCTGAAGAAACCGTTGAAGCCCCAAAGGCTGTCTTGCTTGGCACCGATGTCCAGCAGGTCGACCACCAGCAGGTCGCCCGGCTGCGCGCCTTTGACACCAACCGGGCCTGAGAGGTAGTGCACGGTGGACAGGTCGATGTCGCGCACATCGTCGGCGCTGTCGTTGTTCTTGATGTAGCCGCCGGTCCAGTCGTAGGTTTCCAGCACGAAGTCCTCGCCCGGGTTGACCCAGACCGCGATCGGGATGTCCGGGTGCCAACGGTTGTGCACCATCTCGTTGCTGGGGGCGGGTTTGCTGAGGTCGACTTTGATCAGGGTGTCAGCCATGGTGGTGCTCCTTGTGGCGGTTGAATCGGAAGTGGGTTGGGTGGAGGGATCAGACGGTCGTCAGTGATGCGTGTCAGACGGAGAGGTAGGACTTGATGCGTTGCACGTCGGTCTGAGCGCGCGGCGTTTCGTGCACCAGGCGGCCGCCTTCGATCACGAAGAGGCGGTCGGCCACGTCCATCGCGAAGGACAGCACCTGCTCGGACACGACGATGGTGATTTCGCGCAGCTTGCGGATCTCGTTGAGCGCCTTGGCGATGTCCTTGATGATCGAAGGCTGGATGCCCTCGGTCGGTTCGTCGAGCAGCAGCACCTTGGGGTCGGTCACGAGCGCGCGGGCGATGGCCAACTGCTGCTGCTGACCGCCCGAGAGGTTGCCTCCCTTGCGGCGTCGCATGTCCCAGAGCACGGGGAAGAGCGCGTAAATTTCCTCGGGAATGCGCTTGACCTTGGCGTTTTCCAGACCGGTCTGGATGTTCTCCTCCACCGTCAACGTGGGGAAGATCATGCGGCCCTGGGGCACGTAGGCGATGCCCTTGGCGACGCGGCGGTAGCTTTCGTCCTTCGAGACATCTTGTCCGTTGACTTCGATCTGGCCGGACTTGAGCGGCAGCACGCCCATCAGGCTTTTGAACAGCGTGGTCTTGCCCATGCCGTTGCGGCCCATGATGGCGACCGTCTCGTTCTTGTGGCCCTCGAAGGAAATGCCGTGCAGGGCTTCGCTCTGGCCATAGGCCGTGTACATGTCGGTGACTTTGAGCATGTCTTACTCCTCAATGGCCCAGATAAACGTCGATGACCTTGGGGTCGGCCTGCACCGTTTCCATGGAGCCCTCGGCGAGGATCTTTCCTTGGTGCATGACCGTGACCTTGTGCGCGATCTGCTTGACGAACTCCATGTCGTGCTCGATCACGATCACCGAGCGGTTCTTGCAGATGCGCTTGAGCAGCTCGGCCGTGAGCTCGCGCTCCCGCGCGCTCATGCCCGCGATGGGCTCGTCCAACATCAGCAACTCGGGCTCCTGCATCAGCAGCATGCCGATCTCCAGCCACTGCTTCTGGCCGTGAGAAAGCAGCCCGGCTTCCTTGTCCAGCAGCTCAGCCAAGCCGATGTCCTCGGCGACCACCTGCACCCGGGCCTTCACCTCGTCGGTGCACTTGAAGCCCAGCGCGCCGAACACGGAACGTCCCGACGGGAAGGACACTTCCAAGTTCTGGAACACGCTGAGGTTTTCATAGATCGAGGGCGTCTGGAACTTGCGACCGATGCCTCGGCGCACGCGGATGTGTTCATCCAGGGCGGTGAGTTCCTCGTTCTTGAACTTGATGCTGCCGCCGCTGGCCTTGGTCTTGCCGCAGATCAGGTCCAGCAGCGTGGTCTTGCCCGCGCCGTTGGGTCCGATGATCACGCGCAGCTCGTTCTTGTCGATGTACAGGGTGAGGTTGTCGATGGCCTTGAAGCCGTCGAAGGAAACCGTGAGGTCTTCCACGGCCAGGGCGAAGTCGGTGTTGCTCATGGGGGGGCTCCTGGGGTTCGGCGTCAGGCGCGCTGACCGCTCAAGGTGGTCGTGGCGCCGGGAGAACCGCCCCGGCTCGCAGGCGGCGTGGGCAGGGTCTCGGTGGAAGCGGGGGTACTGGCGTCGCGGCGGACCGCGGCGCGGATGGCCTTGCGCTCGGCCTGCTTGCGCTGCCACCAGGGCACCACCTTCTGAGCCCACAGACCCGCCAGACCTTCCGGGAACGCCATGGTCACGCCGATGAAGAGCGCGGCCATCAGGAACAGCCAGAGGTCGGGGAAGGTCTCGGAGAAATAGGTCTTGCCGAAGTTCACCAGCAGCGTGCCGTAGACCGCGCCGACCAGGCTCATGCGACCCCCCACCGCCGCGTAGATCACCATCTCGATCGAGGGCACGATGCCCACGAAGGAAGGCGACATGAACCCAACTTGCAGCGTGAACAGGGCGCCGCCGATGCCCGACAGCATGGCCGCCAGGCAGAAGACGAAGACCTTGAACATGGCCACGTCGTAGCCTGAAAAGCGCACCCGGTCTTCCTTGTCGCGCATGGCCAGCAGCAGGGTGCCGAGCTTGCTTTTCTGTATCCAGAGGCAAAGCAGGATGGTGCCCAGCAGCAAGAAGGCGCAGAGGTAATACAGCAGGTACTTGGCGCTGTCGGTGCGGATGTCCCAGCCCAGCAAGGTCTTGAGGTCGGTCATGCCGTTGATGCCGCCCGTGTAACCCTGCTGACCCACGATGAGTACGGTCAGGATCAGCGCCACCGCCTGCGTGATGATGGCGAAGTACACGCCGCCGACGCGGCGCTTGAACATGGCGTAGCCGATGACAAAGGCCAGGATCGTGGGCACCAGCACCACCGCGAGCAGCGCGAAGGGCAGGTGCTGGAAGGGCTCCCACCACAGCGGCAAGGCCGTGAGTTGGTTCCAGTCCATGAAGTCGGGAATGCCAGGAGTGGACTGAATCTTCGTGCTGATGGGGTCGCTGGCTTCCAGCTTGAGGAACATGGCCATGGCGTAACCGCCCAGGCCGAAGAACACACCCTGGCCCAGGCTGAGCACGCCGCCGTAGCCCCAGAGCATGACCAGGCCGAGCGCCACGAAGCCGTAGCTCAGGTACTTGCCCACGAGGTTGAGGCGGAAGATATCGAAGGTCAGCGGAAAGACGAGCAGTAGCACCAGGGCCAGGATGAGCACCTTGCCCAGACCCTTGCGGGTGATCCACGCGGTGATTTGGTTCATGAGGGGACTCCGGAAGTGAAAGGCGGGATCAGCGGCGCACCTTGCTGGCGAACAGGCCTTGCGGGCGGATCATCAGGATCACGACGATGAGCGAGAGCGTGAGCACCTTGGCCATGGAGCCGGTGATGAAGAACTCGCCGATGGACTGCGTCTGCGCGATGCCAAAGGCCGAGGCCACGGTGCCCAGCAGGCTGGCCGCGCCGCCGAAGGTCACGACGAGGAAGGAGTCGACGATGTAGAGCGAGCCGCTGGTCGGGCCCGTGGAGCCGATCGTGGTGAAGGCCGCGCCCGCCACGCCAGCGATGCCGCAGCCGATGGCGAAGGTCAGGCGGTCGGTCTTCTTGGTGTTGATGCCGATGGCGTTGGCCATGGTGCGGTTGCTCACCGTGGCGCGCACGCGCAGGCCCCAGCGGCTCTTGTACAGCGCAATCAGCACGCCACCCGTCACCAGTGTGGTGAGCGCGAGCACAAAAAGGCCGTTGATCGGGATGTCCAAGCCCTCATGCGGCGCCCAGGACCCCATCAGCCACTCAGGCAGCGTGGGGCTCACTTCCTTGGGCCCGATGGCCGAGCGGAAGATTTGCTGGACGGCCAGGCTCAGGCCCCAGGTGGCCAGCAAGGTGTCCAGCGGGCGTTTGTAGAGAAAGCGGATCAGTCCCCACTCCACCAGCCAGCCCGCGACGAAGGCCAGCAGGAAGGCCACGATGATGGACAGGGGGAAGTAAAAGGGCAGGAAGTCTGGCGCGAACTTCTCCGTCAGCGTGGAGAACAGGAAGACGGTGTAGGCGCCGATGGTCATGAACTCGCCGTGCGCCATGTTGATCACGCCCATCTGGCCGAAGATGATGGCCAGGCCCAGGCCCATCAGCAGCAGCACCGAGAACAGGCTCAGCCCTGCGAAACCCTGCATGAGGGCGATGTTGAGTACTTCCGAGAATTCCATGTGTCACCTGCCTGTTTGAGCGTGGGCCTGCGCCCGAGTGGGTCACCCGGACGCAAGGCAGAAAAACGGGGTGGCGGCCATTCCCCGTTCCAACCCGGGCCGCCACCCCGACCCCTCGCGGAGTACGGGACCTGCTTACTGGTAACCCTTGGGGAAGGGATCGGGCTCGATCAGCTTGGGCGACTCGGCCACCACCTTGAAGGTGCCGTCCTTGTTGCCAATGGCGATGCGCGACTTGCTCCACAGGTGATGGTTTTCGTGCACCTTGACGTAGCCTTCAGGCGCGGTCTTGAGTTCGATGCCGGGCGAGGCGGCCACGACCTTGTCCACGTCGAAGCTGCCGGCCTTTTCAACCGCGGCCTTCCACAGCCAGGGACCCAGGTAACCGGCTTGGGTGACGTCGCCGATCACGGCGTCCTTGCCGTACTTGGCCTTGAAGGCGGCAACGAATTTCTTGTTGTTTTCGTTGTCCAGCGACTGGAAGTACTTCATCGAGCTGTAGAAGCCCTCGAAGTTTTCGCCGCCCACGCCGGTCATCTCGTCCTCGGTCACCGAGAGGGTCAGCAGGAACTGCTTCGAGCCCGTGATGCCCGCGGCCTTGAGCTGCTTGTAGAAGGCCACGTTGGAGCCACCCACGACGGCGGCAAAGATGCAGTCGGGCTTGGCGACCTTGATCTTGTTGATCAGGGAGTTGAAGTTGGTGTTGCCTAGCGGGTAGTACTCCTCGCCCACCACCTTGCCCAGCTTGCCCACGGATTCGATGTGCTTGCGCGCGATCTTCATCGAGGTGCGCGGCCAGATGTAGTCCGAGCCGACCAGGAAGAATGTCTTGGCCTTCTTCTCCTTGGCACCCCAGTCCAGACCGTAGATGATCTGCTGCGTGGCTTCCTGGCCGGTGTAGATCACGTTCTTGCTCTGTTCCAGGCCTTCGTAGAAGGTGGGGTAGTAGAGCAAGCCGTTTTCCTTCTCGAACACGGGCAGCACGGCTTTGCGCGAGGCGCTGGTCCAGCAACCGAAGACGGCGGCCACGTGGTCGTTGACCAGCAGCTTCTTGGACTTCTCGGCGAAGGTCGGCCAGTCGGATGCGCCGTCTTCCTTGATCACCTTGATCTTGCGACCCAGGATGCCACCCATGGCATTGATTTGGTCGATGGCCAGCTGCTCGGCCTGGATCGAGCCTGTCTCGGAGATGGCCATGGTGCCGGAGGAGGAGTGCAATTGGCCCACGACGACTTCGGTGTCGGTCACGGCCAGCTTGGTCGTGTTGACCGTCGCGGTGGGCGGCGCCGCGGCATGGCCGAGCGCGGGCAGGCCGGCGATGGACAGGGCCCCCAGACCCTGGAGCAATTGACGGCGTTGCAAGCCGGCGGCCTGCGGCGGGGTGGGGACGGACGATTTCTTCATGGGGCACTCCTGCTGAGAATGGTGGGAACCAAGAGCACCGGCCTTCACCTTCAGCCAGGTGCCGCGCGACACGACGTCACCGCTGTCCGAAGATTAGGGAGAGCCTCGTCGCCGTCCCATACGTCAATCAACGTATCGCCGAGGTCAGCCGTCGCGAGAACACTTCTTGCTTGTGCACCCGCGTGGGCATGCCCGTGTCCCCAGAAAGAGGCGCATTCATGAATACCGCCCGGCAGCGCATCTTCCCGATCCGCCGCGACTACAACTCCTGGGTCGCCAACGAGACCCTGGAGGACTACGCGCTGCGCTACACGCCGCGCGGCGCACGCAAATGGAGCGAATGGCGTGTCGCCAACACCGCCTTTGGCGGCATGTCCTTTCTGGCGCTGGAAGCCATCGGCGGCGCCATCGCGCTGAGCTACGGCTTCGGCAATGCGCTATGGGCCATCCTGGTGATGGGTCTGATCACCTTCCTGACCGGTCTGCCCATCTCGGTGTACGCGGCGCGGCACGGCCTGGACATGGACTTGCTCACGCGCGGCGCGGGCTTCGGTTACCTGGGCTCCACCGTCACCTCGCTGATCTACGCCAGCTTCACCTTCATCTTCTTCGCGCTGGAGGCGGCCATCATGGCCCTGGCGCTGGAGATGGCCTTCGGCTGGCCACTCGTGTGGTGCTACGTGTTGTCCTCGCTCGTGATCATTCCCTTGGTGCTCTACGGCATCACTTTCATCTCGCGCTTGCAGACCTGGACGCAGCCGGTGTGGGTCGTGCTGCTGCTTTGGCCTTTTGCCTGGTTCGCATTGGAGCAGCCTCAGCTCTACCGTGATTTCTCCGGTTTGTCGGGCCTCACGTCGGGCAGCAGCGAGTTCGAGCCGCTGATGTTCGGCGCCGCAGCCACCGTCGCGTTCTCCTTGATCGTGCAGGTGGGCGAGCAGGTGGATTACCTGCGCTTCATGCCTGAGCGCACGCAGTCCAATCGCTGGCGCTGGTGGGGCTGCGTGCTGCTGGCCGGACCGGGCTGGATCGTCATCGGCATGCTCAAAATGCTGGCGGGGGCCTTTTTGGCTTTTGTCGCCCTGCAATATGGGGCTTCGCCCAGCCAGGCCGCCGAGCCCACGCAGATGTTCCTGGTGGGTTACATGCGGGCGGTGGACAGCCCGACGCTGGCGCTGTGGCTGATGGTGGTCTTCGTCATCATCTCCCAGGTCAAGATCAACGTCACGAATGCCTACGCGGGCTCTCTGGCCTGGAGCAACTTCTTCGCGCGCATCACGCGCAGTCATCCGGGGCGCGTGGTCTGGCTGGTGTTCAACGTCATCATCGCGATGCTGCTGATGACACTGGGCGTGTTCGGCGCGCTGGAGCATGTGCTGGGCCTCTATGCCAATGTGGCGATTGCCTGGGTCGGCGCCCTGGTGGCCGATCTCGTGATCAACAAGCCGCTGGGTCTCAGCCCGCCCGGCGTGGAGTTTCGCCGCGCCTACCTCTACGACCTCAACCCCGTGGGCCTGGGCGCCATGCTGCTGGCGGCTGCCGTGGCTTGCGTGGCCTACGCGGGACTGCTGGGCGTCTGGGCGGAGGCTTTCGCGCCCTTCATCGCGCTCTTCACCGCGATGCTCACCGCGCCGCTGCTGGCCTGGGCCACTCGGGGACGCTATTACCTCGCGCGCACCGATCCCTCGCCGTGGAAGCAGGGCGAGCCGGTGAGATGCAGCGTTTGCGACAACCACTTTGAGAGCGCTGACATGGCGCATTGTCCGGCCTACGGTTCACCCATCTGCTCCTTGTGCTGCTCACTGGAATCGCGTTGTCATGACCGTTGCAAGACCGAGGCACGTGCCGCCGACCAGGTGCGCCGCGCGCTGGCCTGGGTGTTGCCAGCGGGTTTGAACAACCGCTTCAATTTCCGTGTTGCGCAGTACTTCGCCGTGTTCCTGGGGCTGTCGGCGCTGATGGCCTTCTTGCTGGGGGTGGTCTATGTGCAGGAAAGCCTGCAGGGCGCGGCGCATGCCGAGGCCCTGCGCCTGCCCTTCATCAAGGCCTTCTCGCTGATGGCGGTGCTGGCCGCTGTATGCGCCTGGTGGGTGGTGCTGGCCACCGAGAGCCGCCGCATGGCGCACGATGAGTCCGAGCGGCAGACCCAGTTGCTGCAGAAGGAAATCGACGCCCACCAGCGCACCGACGAGGCGCTGCAGAGCGCCAAGGAAGCCGCCGAATCCGCCAGCCAGGCCAAGACCCGCTACGTCGCTGGCATGACGCACGAGCTGCGCACGCCGCTCAACAGCATCTTGGGTTACGCGCAGATCCTGCTGCGCGGCAACGCGCTCAAGGGCGGCGCGCGCGAGGCCGTCACCACCATCCAGCAAAGCGGCCAACACATGCATGCGCTGATCGACGGGCTGTTGGATTTGGCGCGCATCGAGGCAGGCCGCCTGCGGTTGGACCCGGCGCCCTTGCCGTTCCAGGAATTCCTCTCCGAGTTGGCGCGCATGGTTCAGCCCCAGGCCGAAGGCAAGGGCTTGGCCTTCCAGCTCGAAACGCTGGGCCGCGTGCCAGCGTGGGTGCGCGCCGACGCCAAGCGGCTGCGTCAGATCCTCATCAATCTGCTGGCCAACGCCGTGCGCTTCACGGACCGAGGGCGCATCGTGTTCCGCGTCGACTGCCGGCATGAGGTGCTGCGCTTCGACATCGAGGACACAGGCATCGGCATCGCGCCGCAGGACCAGGAGCGCATCTTCATGCCCTTCGAGCGCGGCAGCGCGGGGCGACGTTCCAGCGAGGCCGGCACGGGCCTGGGCTTGGCCATCACCCATCTGCTGACCGAGCTGATGGGCGGCGAGTTGATCCTGCAGAGCGAGGTCGGTCGCGGCAGTACCTTCAGCGTGCGCCTCTACCTGCGCGAGATCGAGCCGCCCGCCCGCCCGGTCGCCCATGCCTTGCGGCCCATCGCTGGGTACCTGGACCCACGCCGCACCTTGCTGGTGGTGGACGACCAACCCGTGCAGCGCCAGTTGTTGGCCAGCCTGCTGCTGCCCCTGGGCTTCGTGGTGCGAGAGGCCGCCAGCGGAAGGGAGGCACTGGAGATCGTGCAGCAGCGCTTGCCCGACGCGGTTCTGCTCGACATCAACATGGACGATCTCAACGGTTGGCAGACCGCGCAGCTGATGGTCGGCGTCGCGCCCGGCTTGCCCATCGTCTTGGTCTCGGCCGATCCCTTTGAGAACCGGCCCGAACTGCTGGCCGCGGTGGGAGCGCGCGGTTTCGTGAACAAGCCGGTGATCGAGTCGGAGTTGCTGGACCTGCTGGCGCGTGTGCTGCAACTCGAGTGGGTGCATGAGGCACCGCGTGTTGAGGCACAGGCGAGCGCCAGTCCGGCGATGGCCAGTGCCTTGCCCTTGCCGCAAGACTTGCGCGAGCGCCTGATCGCTCTGGCTCGCCAAGGCAACGCCAGTGGCCTGCGCAGCTTGCTGCGCGGGCGTGCCGAGCAAGTGCCGGCCTTGGCCGAGACGCTGCAGGTTCTGGTGGCCTACGTGGACCGGTTTGACTTTCCTGCCCTGATCGCTCGTCTGAGAGAAACCGAAGATGCTTCCCCCGCCTGAATCCGCCGCCGCTGCCTCGCCGGTTTCCCACGTGGTGCTGGTGGTGGACGACGCGCCCGAAACCCTGCGCATGCTGTGCGACGCCCTGGCGCTCGAGGGCTACACCGTGCTGGTCGCGCGTGACGCGACCGAGGCGCTGGAGCGCTTCGAGATGGGCGTGCCCGACGCGGTGCTATTGGACGCGTTGATGCCGGGCGAGGATGGTTTCTCGCTGTGCCGTCGACTCAAGGGCGAACCTTCGTGGGCCCATGTGCCCGTGATCTTCATGACCGGCCTGGCCGAGACCGAGCAGATCCTTCAAGGGTTCGCCAGCGGTGGCGTGGACTACGTGGTCAAGCCGCTGCGCATTCCCGAGGTGCTTGCGCGCCTGGCCACGCACCTGCGCAACGCCCACGTGAGCCGGCTCGCGAGGGAGGCCGTGGACGTGGCGGGCCTGGGCGTGTTGCTGCTCGACAGTCAGGGGCGCATCGCCTGGCGCTCGCCGCAAGCCACGCGTTGGCTGCAGCAGATCCCGGCGCTGGCCGAAGGGGAGGGCGCCTTGCGCCGATGGCTGCTGCAACTGCTGGACCAGGGCGAGGCCTTGGTGACCTTGTTCGACGGCAGTCCCTTGCAGGCGCGCCACCTGGGCCCGGGCGGGCCGGGCGAACGCATGGTGCTGCTGCGGCAGCTTCAGTCCTCCGCCTCGGCCTCCGTTACGGATGCGGCGGCGCGCGATCCGTCCCAGCGGCGCCTCAGTGGCGCGGCGCTCACCCCACGCGAAACCGAGGTGCTGTCCTGGCTGGCCAAAGGCAAGACGAATCGCGACATTGGCGACATCCTGGGCATGAGCCCGCGCACGGTCAACAAGCACCTGGAGCACATCTTCGAGAAACTCGGCGTGGAGACCCGCACGGCCGCCGCCGCCATTGCCAGTAGCCTTCTGTTGGAAGACTGAGCGCGAAAGCCAAAAAAGTTCTGCTACAATGCGCAGCTTCGCGGCTGTAGCTCAGTTGGATAGAGTACTTGGCTACGAACCAAGGGGTCGTGGGTTCGAATCCTGCCAGCCGCACCAAAAAAGAAAAGCCCGCAACCGCAAGGTTGCGGGCTTTTTCCTTTTGCCCCTTCGCCCGATTCTTGTTCGCCATGAGCAAAGCCTTCACCCGCGAAACCGACGCCGATGACGACGAGGACATCGGTCTGCCCGCGCTGCCCGCCGGCGGCAAGAACTACATCACGCCCGCCGGTTACGCAAGGCTGCGCGCCGAGCTGATGCAACTGATCGATGAGGAGCGGCCCAAGGTGGTGGAGGTGGTGCATTGGGCCGCTAGCAATGGGGACCGTTCCGAGAACGGGGACTACCTCTACGGCAAGAAACGCCTGCGCGAGATCGACCGCCGCATCCGCTTCCTGACCAAGCGACTGGAAATCGCCGAAGTGGCGGACCCGAGCGTGCACCATGGCAGCGAGCAGGTGTTCTTTGGCGCGACGGTCACCTACGCCGACGGCGCGGGAGTGGAGCGCACCATCACCATCCTGGGCATCGACGAAGCGGACAATCTGAGGGGCCAGGTGAGCTGGATTTCACCCGTGGCGCGAACCCTGCTCAAGTCGCGGGTCGGCGATGTGCTGAAGCTGGTGACGCCAGCGGGCGTTGAGGAGATCGAGGTGCTGGAGGTGAGCTACCCCAAGCCAGTGGCTTGATCGACAGGTGGCTCGCTCGCAGGCCATTGGGCGTGGGGACCGCTCCTCATACGATTTGCTGCGCAAATCCAAATCGTCGGGTTCCCCAAGCCCAAGGGCCTGCGGGTCATGTGGATCGGTCGGTATTGAAACCCGATCAGCTGGAAACCGCCCGGCGCGCGCGCAGCACGGCCGGGGTGCGCTTGAGCGCGCGCAGCGCCGCGGCGAGATGCACGCGGTCCCGCACAGCGATGACGAAGCGCAGGTCGGTTACTTCCTGTGGGCCTTCCTGGCCCATGTCGATGTGCACGATGTCGGCTTCCGCGCCAGCCAGGGCCGAGGCCACGCGCGCCAGCACGCCCTTGCCGTTGTTGAGCGTGACGATGATGGCGGTCTGGAAGGCGCGCGTTGGCTCGTCCGACCATTCCACGCCGATGAAGCGGTCACTGTCCTTGTTCAGCAGCTTGCGGGCCGTGGCGCAGTCGGCCGTGTGCACCACCAGGCCTTCGCCTCGGCCCAGGTAACCCACGATGGCGTCGCCAGGAATCGGGCGGCAGCAGGGGGCATAGCGCACCGACGCGCTTTCGCTGCCGTCCACGGTGATCGGCGCCTGACGTTCTTGGCGGCGCAGTAGCTGCTCTTGGCTCACGCGAATGGCATCCGGGCGTGCCTTGCCGCTCAATGCCCTTTCCGTTTCCTCGGCGATCAACGCGGCCAGGCGCTTGGCCACGATGTCTGCCACGCGTTTGCCCAGACCAATGTCCTCCAACAGTTCAGCGCGGCTGCGGTTGCCCGTGAAGTGCAGCAACTTGCTCCACAGCGCGGTGCTGCCGACTTCGTCGTCCGTGGGGAAGCGCTCCACACCCTCGCCGCGCAGGGCTTGCAGCAGGAGTTTCTCGCCCAGCTTTTCGCTGTCGGCTTGTGCCAGGGTTTTGAGGTGGTGACGGATCTTGCTGCGCGCCCGGCCCGTGCGCACGAAGCTCAGCCAGGCCGGATTGGGCGCGGGGACCGTGGACGTGACGATCTCCACCGCGTCTCCGCTTTGCAATTCGGTGCGCAGCGGCACTTGTTCGCCATTGATGCGCGCTGCCACGGCGCGGTCACCCACGTCGCTGTGGATGGCATAGGCGAAATCGACCACCGTGGCGCCGCGCGGCAGCGAGATGATCTTGCTCTTTGGGGTGAAGACGTAAACCGATTCAGGAAAGAGGTCCACCTTGACGTGGTCCAGGAACTCTGCGGCGTCGCGCGTTTCGTTCTGAATGTCCAGCAAGGACTGCAGCCACTGCGCGCCCAGGCGCGCGGCGATGGGGCTGTCGGGTTCATTGGCTTTGTAGAGCCAGTGGGCAGCCACCCCTGACTCGGCCACCACATGCATCGCTTGGGTGCGGATCTGGAACTCGACGTTCACGGCCGAAGGGCCCACCAGCATGGTGTGCAGGGATTGGTAGCCGTTGGCCTTGGGGATGGCGATCAGGTCTTTGAACTTTCCGGGCACCGGTTTGTAGAGCTGGTGCAGCACCCCCAGGGCGGTGTAGCAATCGGCCAAGTTGGGCACGATGACCCGAAACCCATACATGTCCGAAATCTGCGCGAAGCTCAGGTGCTTCTCATCCATCTTCTTGTAGATGGAGTAGAGGGTCTTCTCCCGGCCAGCCAAGCGCACCGGGATATGGGCGGCTTCAAAAGCCGCCTCGACTTCCTTCTGTACCTTGCCAATCAAGTCCCGGCGGCGGCTGCGCGCGCGCTCCAGCGCCTTGGACAAAACCGCATGGCGCCAGGGACGCAAATGGCTGAAGGAGAGTTCTTGCAACTCGCGGTAAGTCTGGTTGAGACCGAGCCGGTAAGCGATGGGCGCGTAGATCTCCAAAGTCTCCGAGGAAATGCGAGCCCATTTGCTGCGTGGCACATCGGACAGTGTGCGCATGTTGTGGCTGCGGTCGGCCAGTTTGATCAGGATGACGCGCACGTCCCGCGCCATGGCCAGCAGCATCTTGCGAAAACTCTCAGCCTGGTTTTCTTCTCGGGTACTGAACTGGAGCTTGTCCAGCTTGGTCAAGCCATCCACCAGCTCGGCCACGGGCGCGCCAAAGCGTTCGATCAGCTCGGGCTTGGTCACGCCGCAGTCCTCGATGGCGTCGTGCAGCAACGCAGCCATCAGGGCTTGCGCGTCCAGTTTCCATTCCGCGCAGAGCGCGGCGACGGCGATCGGGTGGGTGATGTAAGGTTCGCCGCTGTTGCGCAGCTGACCCAGGTGGGCTTCGTCCGCGAAGCGGTACGCCTGCCGCACTTGTTCCAGGTCGGCGGGAGAAAGGTAATCCAGCTTTATGGTGAGGTTGGCGAAACTCGCCGCCGCCGCGTTGGCCGCTGCCACCGCGTTGACCTTATGAGCCGCCGCCGCTTCCGCGGCCGTGGCCGGCACGCCCGTCGGCAAACCGCCCAGGCCCGCGGCGTTAGCCGGGGCCGAGGGCGCGACGGTGGTGGGGGGCATGAAGTGACTCACGGCCGAATGGTAGCGGGCAATAAAAAAGCACCGCGTGGGCGGTGCTTTATTTGTCGGTTTTTTGACGTTTTTCTGAAGACCGGGCCTGAGCGACTCAGGTCGGGACTTTCTTGAGCATTTCCAGGCCGACCTTGCCTTCGGCGATTTCGCGCAGGGCGGTCACGCCCGGCTTGTTCTTGCTCTCGATCTTGGGCGCATGGCCCTGGCTCAGCATGCGGGCGCGATAGGTCGCGGCCAGCACCAGCTGGAAGCGGTTGGGGATCTGCTGCAGGCAGTCTTCGACGGTGATGCGGGCCATGGTTCTGCTCCAGGGGCCGGGCAGCAAAGGCGTTTGCTGGGATCCGGCAGGTGATACAGGGAAACGGTCAGGGTAGACGCAGTGCCTCGAAGGTCTCGGGCCGGGCCCGGCGCTGGGCCGGATACCGGAGCCGCTGGGCTTGCACGACGAGTCGCAAGTCAGCCAAGGCGCGCTCAAACTGGTCAT
Source organism: Hylemonella sp. W303a (assembly GCF_046452315.1). Lineage (NCBI taxonomy): Bacteria > Pseudomonadati > Pseudomonadota > Betaproteobacteria > Burkholderiales > Comamonadaceae > Hylemonella > Hylemonella sp. W303a. The sequence goes on from NZ_JBKFDG010000001.1 coordinate 381,744, forward strand.
TGATTATAACGAAATCAAAGTGCGGGGCCTGGGCCATCTCGGTCGCGGCGTTCTTCAGGCGCAGGGCGATCACCTCCTCGCTGTCTTCGCCGCGCTTGATCAGCCGGGCCTGCAGTTCCTCCCAGCTGGGTGGAAGAATGAACAGGGTGGCCGCGGCGGGAAACAGTTTCTTGATCTGCATCGCACCCTGGTAGTCGATTTCCAGCACGATGTCCGTGCCGGCCAGGATGCGGTCCGCGATGGACTGGCGAGAGGTGCCATAACGGTGGTTGTGCACGTTCGCCCACTCGACGAAGGCGTCGGCGGCCACCATGGCGTCGAAAGCCGCCGGGGAAATGAAGTAGTACTCGCGCCCGTGCTGCTCCTGCCCGCGCGGCGCCCGCGTGGTGTGGGAGATCGAGAGCTGCAGGCGCGCGTCCTGCGCGAGCAGCGCGTTGACCAGGCTGGACTTGCCCGCTCCGCTAGGGGCGGCGATGACAAAGAGGTTGCCGGGGTATTCCATGGCGGGATTCTAGAGGTCTGGTGCTGGCCCGATGCCTGGTGTCATTCGAGGTTCTGAACTTGTTCCCGCATCTGCTCGATCAGCACCTTCATGTCCACCGAGATGCGCGTGAGTTCCAGCGTTGCCGACTTGGAGCCCAAGGTGTTGGCTTCACGGTGCAGTTCCTGGATCAGAAAGTCCAGCCGCTTGCCCACATCGCCCCCCTTTTTCAGCATCCTCTCGATCTCGTCCAAATGAGCGCCCAGGCGCGTCAGCTCTTCAGCCACGTCAATGCGGATGGCGTAGGCCGTGGCCTCGGTCAGCGCCCGATCCTGCGCGGCTTCGGGGGTGGCACTGCCTTCGGACAGGTTCATCGCCTCCTTCCAGCGCTCCAGGAAGCGTTGACGCTGTTGCTCCACCAACTGGGGAACCAGAGGGCCAGCCTGGGACGTGAGCTGGCGCAGCTGAGCGATGTGCCCCAACAGCATGGTGGCCAGTCGCGCGCCCTCGCGCTCGCGGGCTTGCAGCAAGGACTCCAGGGCTTGGGTGGTGAGCTGCTGGGCCAGCGTGCCCCAATCTTGCGGCAGGGCGCGGCGCTCGCTCTCATGCTGCTGCGCCGCCAGACGCAGCACGTCGGCCACACTGAGTTCGCGCGCGGTCGGCAACCAAGTCCGAACGCTCTCTTGAAGCGAACCGAGGCGCTGCAACAGTCGCGGGCTCGGATCGCCCAGCCCCTCGCCGTCGCCGGTCTCGATGAAGGCGCGCAGTTCCACCTTGCCGCGTTTGAGCTTGCCCTGCACCAGCTCGCGCAAGGCGGGTTCGGTGGCGCGCAGTTCTTCGGGCAAGCGCAGTGTCAAGTCAAGGAAGCGTCCGTTGACCGAGCGGATTTCGATGCCCAGACGCGCGCCGAAGTTGGAAGAGGCCGCGCTGGTCGCGGGCCCGGAAGAGAAAGCCGAATGGTCCGCGGAGTTAGGTTGTGGCGTGCCCGCAGCGGGCTCCTTGCGCGCTTCGTGCTGAGCGCTGGCGTAGCCGGTCATGCTGTAAACTGACATGGCTCTCCTCTCTGGTCATGCGTGGCGCCGCCGTCAGGCGGTGCGATGGATACGGGTGCGGCCATCCCTGCGAAGCATTGCGGCAGCGTCGCGACCAGCACCGGAAAAGCGGCGAGCATAACCGCATCGCCTTCCTTCCATCTCCTCCACGTCACGTTCACGATGGCCAAGGTCAAGCCCGCTCCCCTGTCGCCTGAGACTGTCGTTGGCGGTGGCTATCGCATCGTGCGCAAGCTCGCGGCTGGGGGCTTCGGCGTGGTTTACCAAGCCACCGACGCCGCGGGCCAGCCCGTGGCCATCAAAGAGTATCTGCCCGCTTCGCTCGTGACGCGTAGCGCGGGTGAGCTACTGCCCCACGTGTCGCCTGAACGCCTGTCGCTCTACCGCTTGGGGCTCAAAAGCTTCTTTGAGGAAGGGCGCGCGCTGGCGCAGATTTCTCACCCCTCCGTGGTGAGCGTGCTCAACTTCTTTCGCGACAACGACACGGTCTACCTGGTGATGAATTACCTGGAAGGCGCCTCCCTGCAGGAGTTCATCATCACCGCGCGCGAACAAAAGCAGCAGAAGGTGTTCCGCGAATCGACCATCCGTTCGCTCTTCGACGAAGTGCTGCGCGGCCTGCGCATCGTCCACCAGCACAAGATGCTGCATCTGGACATCAAACCCGCCAACGTTTTCGTCACCGACGACAACCGCGCGGTCCTCATCGATTTCGGCGCGGCGCGCGAAGTGCTGGCCAAGGAAAGCAATTTCGTGCGGCCGATGTACACGCCGGGCTTCGCCGCGCCCGAGATGTACCGACGCGATGCAGCGCTGGGGCCCTGGACCGACATCTACGCCATTGGCGCCTGCATCTACGCTTGCATGCTCGGATATCCCCCGCATGAGGCACCGCAGCGCTTGGACAAGGATCGCCTGACCACCAGCTTGGCGCGCTTGCGCGGCGTTTACTCCGACAACCTGATTGACGTGGTGGCCTGGTGCATGGCCTTGGACCCGCTGTCGCGCCCGCAATCGGTCTTTGCCTTGCAAAAAGAGCTGAGCCGCGAGAGCGAGTTGCGCTACACGCGCCTGACGCCCCGCGAAAAAATGCGCATGCGCTTCGACACCTGGGTGTCTCAGTTGCGCAAGGCATGGCGCGGGCTGGCTGGCCTTCCCGCGGTCAAGACCCGCTGAATCAATTCTCATCAAACCATGAACTCCAGTTCCAAGGGCGCTGCGGCCGCCATCACGCGGTCCGAGAACCGCGCCGCCGACCAGATGCGCACCGTGCGCATCACCCGCCACTACACCGTGCATGCCGAGGGTTCGGTGTTGATGGAATTTGGGCGAACCCGTGTGTTGTGCACCGCCTCGGTCGAGGAACGTGTGCCGCCGCATAAAAAGGGCAGCGGCGAGGGCTGGGTTACGGCGGAGTACGGCATGCTGCCGCGCTCCACCCACACACGCAGCGACCGCGAGGCCGCGCGTGGCAAGCAGAATGGGCGTACCCAGGAAATTCAACGCCTGATCGGCCGTAGCCTGCGGGCTGTGTTTGATCTGAAAGCCCTGGGCGAGCGCACGATCACTTTGGACTGCGACGTGCTGCAAGCCGATGGTGGCACCCGCACTGCCGCCATCACCGGTGCCTGGGTCGCCGCGCAGGACGCAGTGAATACCTTGATCGCGCAGGGCAAGCTTCAGGCCTCCCCCATCACCGCGCCGGTGGCGGCGGTGTCGGTGGGCATCGTCGATGGCCAGCCCTTGTTGGACCTGGAATACACCGAGGATTCGGCCTGCGACACCGACATGAACGTGGTGATGACCGTCAACGCCGCGGGTGAGGGCCATTACATCGAGGTGCAGGGCACTGCCGAAGGCGCGGCGTTCAGCCGCATGGAAATGGATGCCTTGTTGGCCCTGGCGGAAAAAGGCATCACCGAACTCGTGGCCTTGCAGCGTCAGGCGCTTCTCGCTTGATGGCTGGATTGAGTCAAGTGTCATGAAACTGGTTCTTGCTTCCAACAACAAGGGCAAACTCGCGGAACTGCAGGAGCTGTTCGCGCCACTGGGCGTGGCGTTGATCCGGCAGGCGGACCTGAACATTCCCGAGGCGCCCGAGCCGCACCGCACCTTCGTCGAGAACGCCCTGGCCAAGGCGCGGCACGCCGCGCGGCTGAGTGGACTGCCCGCCGTTGCCGACGACGCGGGACTGTGCGTGGACGCCTTTGGTGGCTTGCCGGGCGTGGACACGGCCTACTACGCCACGCAGTTCGGCTATGAGAAGGGCGACGCCAACAATGTGCGCGCCTTGCTCGAACAGATGAAGGACGTGCAAGGGCCGGGCAAGCGCCGCGCCGCGCTTGTCAGCACCCTGGTGGCCTTGCGCTCCGCCGACGACCCCGAACCCCTGATCGCCGTGGGTCGCGCCGTGGGTGAAATCACGCAAGCGCCCGTGGGCGACAACGGGTTTGGCTTCGATCCGGTGATGTTCATTCCCGCCTTTGGCAAGACCTTCGCGCAACTGCCGACCGAGGTGAAGAACGCAAACAGCCATCGTGGGCAGTCGGCCCGGCAGATGGTGACCTTGATGCGGGAACGTTGGTTCTGAGTTGGCGCTTTGCTTTCGCCACGCTTGAATGGTGGGCGAACGCGCGAGCCGGGCGCTGCGCATAGCGCGCTCATGCGGTGGTGGTTGGCCTTCGGCCAACTTCGCATCGGTCAAGCCTTGAACGCCGGTCCGGCATAACTCGCTGTGCGATGGCTTCGCCATCGCGCCGCTCAAACACGATGCCGGAAATCAGAGGACGAAGCGCCGCACTTGCGGCGCGACGGCGTTCAAGGCATGACCGATGCCACCACCGAAATCGCGCACTATGCGCAGCGCCCGGCTCGCGCGTGGGCAAACAGTGATCAACTCAGCCAGACGCTAACTGTTAGTCCCTAACCCTGTCCGATCGTGCGCAAGGCCTGCCCCAGGGCAGCGCGCGACTTCGGTGGCGGCATCGGCGGGGCCATGAACGCCGCGCACGCTGCAAGTGCAGCGTGCATCGTGAACTGATTTCCGACTTTCCTGTCTGACCAGAGCGGTCGCGCAGCGAGCGCGGCGGGAGTTAAGTCGGACAGGCGTTCATGGTTCCGCCGATGCGGAGTTTGCGCAGCAAACCGCCATCGCATGAGCGCGCTGGTCTTGGGCAGGCCTTGCGCACTTGACACGCTTCAACGCGTGGGCGGGCGCCTCCGGGTATTGCCTGAAAATACGCGCCTCACCATGCACGACATCCAACACTACATGCGCCCCGGCACGCTGCAACTGCCCAGCCTGCCGCCGCTCTCGCTCTACGTGCACCTGCCTTGGTGCCTGAAGAAGTGCCCGTATTGCGACTTCAACTCACACGAATTGGCCCCCAAGACGCCTGCGGCGTCGGCCCCCCAAGGGGGCGCGCTCGGCTTGGGGTGGCCCGGCGCCGAGTTGTCTCCGAAAGACGTCCCTGAGCAACGCTACCTTGACGCGCTCATCGCTGACCTTGAAGTCTCGCTGCCCCTCATCTGGGGGCGTTCGGTGCAGAGCATCTTCATCGGCGGCGGCACCCCCAGTCTGTTCAGCCCCGCTGGTATCAACCGGCTACTCAGCGACATCCGTGCGCGGCTCAAGCTCTCGGCCGATTGCGAGATCACACTCGAAGCCAACCCCGGCACCTTCGAGAAAGACCGTTTCGCGGCCTTCCGCGCGGCCGGTGTCACCCGCCTGTCCGTGGGCGTGCAGAGCTTCAACGATGACCATCTGAAAGCCTTGGGCCGGGTGCATGACCGAGCGCAAGCGCTGGCCGCGCTGGAAGAAGCCGCGCGCAGCTTCGAGACCTGGAACCTGGACCTGATGTATGCCTTGCCGGGGCAGAGCCTGGATCAACTGGACGCCGACCTGGACGCGGCCTTGTCGTTCGCGCCACCGCACCTCTCGGTCTACCACCTGACCATCGAGCCCAACACCTACTTCGCCAAGTTCCCGCCCCAGACGCCGGACGAAGACACGGCCTACGCCATGCTGGACCGCATCACCGAGCGCACGGGCGCGTCTGGCTTGCGGCGCTACGAAGTCTCGGCTTATGCGAAGCCCGGCCATGGTTGCCGCCACAACCTCAACTACTGGCAGTTTGGTGACTACCTCGGCATCGGCGCGGGCGCTCACGGCAAGCTCAGCTTTGCCCACCGCGTTGTGCGCCAAGTCCGTGCGCGCGAGCCGCGCCTTTACATGGAGCGCGCCCTGTCGGCGAACCCGGGCAGCGCTGTGGTGCAGGACGAGGAAGTCAGCCGGGCGGATCTGCCCTTCGAATTCATGCTCAACGCCCTGCGCTTGCGCGAGGGCTTCGCGCTGCAAGATTTCGCGGACCGAACGGGCCTGGCGCTGACGGCGATCCAGAAACCGTTGGAAGAGGCCGAGCGCAAGGGCTGGCTCACCCGCGACCTGAGTCGGGCCCGGCCCACGGAGCAGGGCTTCGATTTTCTGAGCGATTTGCAGGCGCTGTTTCTGCCTTGATGCCCCCTTTGGGGGGGGCTTGAATCGCGCCGCAGGCCGGGCGCTCGCGCACAAACCGCACTCGGCGCTTCATTTCACTGCCCAGTCTGCCGAAATAGGAAGCAGGGCGATAAGACCTGAGGAGTAGGCATGTTCTCGATCTACGGTGAAAACGGCCGCATTTTTCGCGGCGCGATGGAGGACCTCTGGCGCGTGGAGGCCCTGCGCGGCGTCATGCGCACGCGACGGCTCGCTGGGCAATCGCTCGACCCGCGCAGCCCGGTTCCGTCGGTGATACGCAGAACACCCGCCCATTGGGCGTACGAGGGCAGCGTGCCGCCCACCCAGACCGACGACGGCGTGGTTCAGCGGGTCGACGAAGCCCCGCGTCGCAGCCTGGCGGCGGGTGCCGCCTTGTCCGCCTATGCCCGCGCCAGCGGGCAGGTGCGCGAGCGTCAACCTTTGCGGCGCGTGGTGGACGTGATGACGCGCAAACCCGTCACCGTGAGCGCGGACGCCAGCGTGTTCGACGCTTGGCGCCTCCTGGGCGAGCGTGGCGTGGGTCAGGCCCCGGTGCTGGCCGGTGCGCGCAGCGCCACGCCGGGGCGCCTCGCCGGGCTGATCAGCCGGGCCGAGCTGCTGGACTTGCGTCGTTTGCCGCGGCCAGATGCGCCCACCGATGCCTGGCGCGAACTGATGATGCGGCCGGTCTCCGATGTGATGTTCAGCCCGGTGCCCGCCGTCAGTCCTGACGCGGATCTGCGCCGCGTCGCTCGCGTGCTGCTCGACGCCGACTTGCCAGGGCTGCCGGTGCTTGAAAACCTCGAAGGCGCGGGGGAAGGCGGTGCGCGGGGCGCCGCGGGCAGCGGGGGCGAGGACGGCGAGCTTGTGGGTTTCATTTCCCGCAGCGACTTGCTGCGGGCCTTGGTGAACGACCCGCCGCTGGATCTCTGGAGCTGACGCGGGCTTCTTCACGTCAGCTCTGGCCCGCGTTGGCCGGACGGTGCCTGGGCGGGGCGCCTTCTCCATCTTTGCGACAATCGCGCGCCGCCAGACGCGGCGCCCGATCCGCGGAAGTCCGCAAGACGGGATGGAACATAGTTCTTTACAAACGAGACGCAATACCGCTCCGCTGCGCGGGCATGATGCCTCGCTCTCATTTCCGACGCCTCACCCATGTCATCTCCGCCCGCCACCTCACGCCGTCACCGTTCGCGCCGCATTGCCCTTTGGATGACGCCCCTCGTGCTGATTGGCGCGGGTTGGGGCGGTTGGCAATGGTGGGAGCGCAAAAACAATGCGCAAGCCAGTTATCTCACGGCCGCGGTGCAGCGGGGCGACATCGAGGACGTGGTCACCGCCACAGGCTTGTTGCAGCCGCGCGACTACGTGGACGTGGGTGCTCAGGTGTCCGGGCAGCTCACCAAGATCCTGGTCGAAGTCGGAAGCGAGGTGCAGGCGGGGCAATTGCTGGCCGAGATTGGAGCCGAGCAGTCGGCCGCTCGGGTGAAGGCCAATCGCGCCTCCTTGCGCGCGCAGCGCGCGACCCTGGCGCAGCGGCAGGTGGAGCTGGCCAAGGCCGAGCGCGATCTGCGGCGTCAGAAGAATCTGTTGGCTGACGAGGCGACCACCGCCGAAGCCGTCCAGAACGCCGAGACCACGGTGCTGTCCACGCGCGCCCAGATCCAATCGCTGGAGGCGCAAATCGAACAAGCCGACGCCAGCATGCAGGTGGAGGAGGCCAATCTCAAGTACGCCAAGATCTACGCCCCCATGGCGGGTACGGTGGTGAGCATCAGCGCGCGCCAGGGACAGACGCTCAACGCCAACCAGTCCGCGCCGACCATCTTGCGCATCGCGGACCTTTCCGTCATGACCGTGCAGGCCCAGGTGTCGGAAGCCGACGTCAGCCGGCTGCGCGTGGGCATGCCCGTGTACTTCACGACCCTGGGCAACGGCGGCCAGCGGTGGCAGAGCACTTTGAAGAAGGTGGAGCCCACGCCGACGGTGACCAACAACGTGGTGCTCTACAACGCCTTGTTCGACGTCCCCAACCCGCAGCGCAGGCTCATGTCCCAGATGACCGCGCAGGTCTTTTTCGTCGTCGCGCAGGCCAAGGGTGTGCTGACCGTGCCGGTGGCTGGCTTGACGATCCAGCGCGGCGCGCAGGGGCCGCGCGCGGCTTCAGGCTCGGCCAATGGCGGCGGTGCCGCACCCGCGTCGGGCTCAGCGGCCTCTTCCCAAGGTGCGTCAAGTGCGTCAGGTGGAGCCGGTTCGGCAGGCGGTCAAGGCGGTCAAGGCGGTCAAGGATCGCGCCCGGATTGGCAGAACCTGTCGCCCGAGGAGCGTGAGCGCCTGCGCGCGGAACGGCGCGCCAACGGCAACGCAGGCGGGCCGCCGTCCGGGGCCTGGGGTGGCGGTGGCGCCGCTGCGGGCTCGGGTGGCGCCATGCCCGCGCGCCGCGCGGTCGCCAAGGTGCTCACGGCCGATGGCGTGCAAGAGCGCGAGGTGCAAGTGGGCGTGAGCAGTCGCGTGCTGGCTGAAATCCTCTCAGGCCTTCAGGAGGGAGAGCGCGTCGTGACGGGGCAGCGCCAAGCTGGCGCGCCGTCCGCGGCCGCCGCAGGCGGTGGCAACGCGCGTTCGGGCGCAGCGCCGTCGGGCATGCCGCCTCCGGGTGGCATGCGGTGATCGGGCGACCACGATCATGAGCGAGTCCATGACAGCGGAGCGGAACCAGGGCCTGCGTGAGCCGACGCAGGCCAGCACGCGCGTCCCATTGATCGAGTTGCGCGGCATCACCAAGACTTATCGCAACGGTGAACTCGCCACGCGCGTGCTGCATGGCATCGACCTGTCCATCTATCCGGGCGAACTGGTCGCCATCGTCGGGGCCTCGGGTTCGGGCAAGTCCACATTGATGAACATCCTGGGCTGCCTGGACCAGCCCACCACGGGCAGTTACCGCTTCATGGGGCGGGACGTGGCGGCGCTCTCGCGTGATGAACTGGCCGCGCTGCGGCGTGACGCCTTTGGCTTCGTTTTTCAGAGCTACAACCTGATTGCCACCGGCACCGCGGCCGACAACGTGGAGGTGCCGGCGGTCTATGCGGGCGCGCCGCCGCAAGACCGGCGTGAGCGAGCCCGGGAGTTGCTGGAGACGCTGGGCCTGGGAGAGCGCAGTCACCACAAGCCGAACCAGCTGTCCGGCGGTCAACAGCAACGCGTGTCCATCGCCCGCGCGTTGATGAATGGTGGGCCCGTCATCCTCGCCGACGAGCCCACGGGCGCGCTGGACAGCAAGACGGGTGAGGAAGTCATGGCCTTGCTCAAGAGCCTGGCGGCGCAAGGGCACACCGTCATCATCATCACGCACTCGGCCGAAGTGGCCGCCAACGCGCAGCGGGTCATCGAAATCAAGGATGGTTACATCGTCGCGGACCCGGGGCCCGCGCCTCAACTCCAGCAGCAGGCCCAGCCCAAGACCGCTTATTGGGCTCAGCACTCCGGCCGGGTGTCCTATGCCGACGAATTGATCGAAGCCGCTCGCACGGCGGTGAGGGCCTTGCGCTCCAACGTGTTTCGCGCGGTGCTCACGCTGCTGGGCATCGTGATCGGCGTGGCGTCGGTCATCGCCATGCTGGCCATCGGTGACGGCGCCAAGCAGGCGGTGATCGACCGCATCAGCGCCATGGGCAGCAATTTGCTGCTGGTGCGCCCAGGCGCGCCCAATTCGCGCGGCTTTTCCAACGTCGCCACGCTGGTGATGGCCGACGTGCAGGCCATCAACCGCGAAGTGCCCAACGTGCTGGCCGCGGTGCCGGAGCAGAACAGCAACGCCACCCTGCGTTACCGCGATGCCGACTACAGCAGCAGCGTGCTGGGCACCTCTTGGCAATACCCGCAAGTGCGGCAGTGGCTGCCCGCCAGTGGTTCCTTTTTCACCGAGGAAGATCAGCAGAACTACGCCACCGTGGCCGTGCTGGGGCAGACCGTGGCGCGTGCCCTGTTCCCCGGCGGGCAGGACCCGGTCGGTGAGTTCATCCTGGTCAATAACCTGGTGTTCCAGGTGGTCGGCGTGATGAGCGCGCGCGGGGCCTCGCCCTTTGGCCAAGACCAGGACGACGTGGTGTTGGTGCCTTACGAGACCAGCCAATTGCGTCTCTCGGGCCAGCGCTTCCTGCGCAACGTCACCGTGGCGGTGCAGGACGTGACCCGCATCGATGAAACCCAAGCCGCCGTGGAGGCGTTGCTGGCCCAGCGCCATGGCGTGGTCGACTTCCAGTTGCGCAACATGGCGTCCATCATCGAGACGGCCAGCGAGACCCAGGACACGATGACCGTGCTGCTCGGTTCCATCGCCGCGATTTCTCTGCTCGTGGGCGGCATCGGCGTGATGAACATCATGCTGGTGAGCGTGACCGAGCGCACCCGCGAGATCGGCATTCGCATGGCCACGGGCGCGCACGAACGGCACATCCTGCAGCAGTTCCTGATCGAGGCTTTGCTCGTGTCTGCGCTGGGCGGCCTGATCGGTGTGTTCATTGGCCTGGGCGTCGCCGCGGTGATCGCCGCCGCTGGCACGCCGGTGCAGTACTCCCTCACCCCCGTGCTGCTGGCTTTTGGCTGCGCCTTCGCGACCGGCCTGGTGTTTGGTTACCTGCCCGCGCGCAAGGCGGCGCGGCTGGACCCGGTGGTGGCCTTGGCTTCCGAGTGAGGAGGGCGGCCAGTGGCAACAAATAAGAAACGTCGTGACATGAACTCCACATCCACCCAGAAACGCGTGGTGAGCCGATGGGCCTTGGTCTTGCCGGTGGCGCTGTTGCTGCAGGCCTGCGCCGGGACGGCTCCACCCGCCGATCCGGCCGGGGCGGCGGCGCGCGCCAAAGTGCAGATGCCTACGGGCTGGCGCGCTGATGCGCCCGCCGCCGAATCGCCCCTGATCGACACAGGCTGGTGGACGGCTTTCCAGTCGCCGGCCCTGGAGCGCCTCGTCAAAGAGGCGTTGGGCGACAGCGCCGAGTTGCGCATCGCCTACGAGCGCATCCGCCAGGCTGAGATTTCTCTGCGCCAAAGCGGCGCCTCGCGCTGGCCCTCGGTGAACGCCAGTGCCGGTGCTTCGCGCAGCCGCAGCAGCACGGCGGGGGTGGAGACCACGCGCGAGTCGACCAACGTGGGTCTGTCGGCCAGCTATGAGGTGGACCTTTGGGGCCGCGTCGCCGACAGCGTGCGCGCGGGCCAGGCCAGCCTGCGCGCCAGCCAGCACGATTGGCAAGCCGCGCGCCTGAGCCTGTTGGCGGGCGTGGCGGGCCAGTACTTCCAGTGGTTGGGCTTGAGCGAGCGCGTCGCGCTGGCGCAGGCCAACTTGGAACGTACCGAGCGTCTGCTGGTGATCGTGGAGTCCCGGCTGCGCAATGGCGTGGCCACGCCGCTGGAGGTCTCGCAGCAGCGCAGCACCTTGCTGAGCCAGCGAGTCAGCTTGCTCGCGCTGCAACAGCAACGCACTCAGAGCGCCGCTGCGTTGGCGCTGCTGTTGGGGCGCCAGCCCATCGGGTTCACCCCCGAAGAGTACCTGTCGGTCTCGCGCGACGCTGCCACCGATTTCGCGGCCTTGCGGGTTCCCGAGCTGGCCCCTGGCCTGCCCATGACCCTGCTGACGCGCCGGCCCGACCTCGCCGCCGCCGAGGCCCAGTTGGCCGCGGCCGACGCCAATGTGGACGCGGCGCGCGCGGCCTTGTGGCCCACCGCCTCCTTGTCCGCGTCGACCACCCTGACATCGGCCAGTCTGTTCAGCCTGGCCGATCCCACGCGTGGCCTCTCGCTGGGCCTGTCCCTGGCGCAAAGCATCTTCGATGGGGGACGTCAGCGCGCGCAAGTGCAGTTGAGCGAATCCCAGCGGGTGGTGTTGATCGAGAACTACGGCCAGGCCGTGCGCACGGCGGTCAAGGAAGTGGGCGACGCCCTGGGTCAGGCCGGCTACAGCCAGCAGCAGGAGGATTTGCAGCGCGAACTGGTGGCGCAAGCCCAGGCTTCCTTGCGCTTGGCTGAATTGCGCTACCGCGAAGGCAGCGGCGACCTGATGTCCCTGCTGGACGCACAGCGCAGCTTGTTCAACGCCCAAGACAATTTGAGCGTTCAGCGCCTGGCCCGCTTGCAGGCCGTGCTGGATCTGTACAAGGCCCTGGGCGGTGACTGGGCTGCAGCGCCCGAGGTCTGACGCCTTTCGCGGGCAGAGGAGAAGCGACTCCCGGCCAGGCCAGGCCGGGCATCTTTCGCATCTCTCATTTCCTCTCCTCTTCTCTCTTCTTCTCTCGCTCAGGCTGCGCCGGGGTGCGGCAGTTCTCGCAGGCAGTCCACATACCGAGGCGAGGGCCATTTACCCGGTATTTACCTCGAAGCGAATGAGAATGATTTTTAAATAGATATACTCGCCAGCGTGAAAACTCCCGGAGCCCCCTCTTTGTCCGCCGAAGCCGCCCCCCGCACCGCTGCGTCCCAGCGTGCCTGGTGGCTCAAGACCTTGCACCAATGGCATTGGATCAGTTCGGCCCTGTGCCTGATCGGCATGCTGCTGTTCGCTTTCACCGGCATCACGCTCAACCATGCGGCCGACATCGCCGCCAAGCCCGAGGTGACGCGGCGCGAGGTCCAACTGCCGCCGGAGTTGCTGGCCCTGCTGCGCGGCGAGGCCGCCGCCCAGACACCCGCTGGAGACGATGCGCCGCTGCCGGCCGCGGTGCGGACTTGGCTGAACGGCGCGCTGTCGCTGGATTTGCCCAAGGAGGCACCCGCCGAGTGGTCGCCCGAAGAGGTTTACCTGTCCTTGCCCCGCCCGGGTGGCGATGCCTGGTTGCGCATCGCGCGTGACGCGGGCGAGGTCGAGTACGAGCTGACGGACCGGGGCTGGATCTCCTGGCTCAACGACTTGCACAAGGGTCGTCACACCGGCTGGGCCTGGAAGTGGTTCATTGATGTGTTTTCCGTCGCGTGCCTGTTGTTCTCCATCACGGGCTTGCTGATTCTCAAGTTCCACGCGGCCAACCGCCCCAGCACCTGGCCCCTCGTCGGTCTGGGGCTGATCGCGCCGCTGCTGTTGCTGATTTTGTTTGTTCATTCCTGAAGCGAGGAGTTTCCTGCCCATGTTGCCTGCCATGAAGATCTCGTACACCAGCGCTCGGCCCGCCACCGGCATGGCCCGTGCCCTGCCTTGGGCCGCGCCGCTGGTCGCTGCCTTCGGTCCCGCGGCGGTGTTCGCCGCCGATCTGTCGCTCACCGTCGAGGTGCCGCGCCTGGACGTGGCCGAGTACCACCGGCCCTACGTGGCGATCTGGATTGAGAAACCCGACCAGAGCTTCGCAGGCAATCTGGCCGTCTGGTACGACCTCAAGATGCGCAACAAGGAAGGCACCAAGTGGCTCAAGGACATGCGGTCCTGGTGGCGCAAGAGCGGGCGTGAACTCGACATGCCCGTGGACGGCATCAGCGGCGCCACCCGCGCGCCCGGCGTGCACACGGTGAGCTTTGGCGACAACAGCGTGCTCAAGTCCTTGCCCGCGGGTGAGTACCAGCTGGTGATCGAGGCCGCGCGTGAAGTCGGTGGGCGCGAGTTGGTGCGCGTGCCCTTCGCCTGGCCCGCCAAGGCCGGGGCCAAGGCGGTCAGCAGCGAGGCCCGAGGCCAGACCGAGCTGGGCGCGGTCAGCGTGACCGTCCAACCTTGAGAGCCGCGAGCCGACTCACTGAACATCCAAGGACCATGACCATGAAACAACGTTTTTCCTTCTTCACATCGGTGGCCGCGCTGGCGGTCTCCGCCACCGCCTTGCTGCTGCCCACGGCCGTCCAGGCCCACCGCTCCTGGCTGCTGCCTTCGGGCACGGTGTTCGCCGGGCAGGAGCCCTGGGTGACCGTGGATGCGGCCGTGTCCAACGACATCTTCTATTTCGAGCACAACGCGGGCAACCTCGACAACCTGGTCATCACCGGGCCCGACGGCAAGCCCGTTGAGGCGCAAAACCAAGCCAAGACCCGCTACCGCAGCGTGTTCGATGTGAAGCTGGAGCAAGCGGGCACCTACCGCATCGCGCTCGTCAACGACAGCATGTTCGCCAGCTACAAGGTCGGCAACGAAACCAAGCGCGTGCGCGGCACGGCCGACAGCCTGCGCAAGGAAATTCCCAAGGACGCCCAAGACGTGCGCGTGACCCGCTCGCAGACCCGCGTCGAAACCATCGTGACCCGCGGCAAGCCCAGCGCCGAGGCCCTCAAGCCCACGGGCCGTGGCATTGAGCTGGTGGCGGTGACGCACCCCAATGACCTGTTCGCCGGTGAAACCGCGACCTTCCGCTTTCTGGACGACGGCAAGCCCGCTGCGGGCTATGGCGTGACCGTGATCCTGGCGGGTAAGCGTCACCAGGACAAGTTGACCGAGCTGAACCTGGACACCGACAAGAACGGCGAGATCAAGGTCAAGTGGCCGCAGGCCGGCATGTACTGGGTGGAGGTCGAGCCTGCGCGTCCGGCCGCTCCCCAAGGTGGTCCGCAGGCGGGCGGCCCTGGCATGCAGGGCGGTCCTGGTGGTCCGGGCCAGGGTGGAACGCTGGACAAACCCGCCCGTCGCGTGGGCTACAGCCTGACGCTGGAAGTCCTGCCGCAGTAAGCGCGTCGCCCCGCGCGGGCGGCCGGGCCGGGTGGTGCGCGCGCTGTGCCGCCGCCGGGCTGGCTCCCGCGGGATGTGCTGATAGGCCCATGGGATGAGCACCCCTGATTGCGTCCCGGCTGCCGATGCCGTCCGGGTGCTGCTGCCACTGCATCTGGACGAGACCCTGACGCCCGTCCTGGGCGCGCGCGTCCATGGTGTCGAAGGCGCCAGCATGGGCACGAGCTGGCGGGTGCTCTGGGTGGCCGATGGACAGAGCGAGGCCGGTCCGCGGCAAGCGCAGGAAGCGGCGGTACGCGCTGCCGTGCAGGCCGAGCTGGATTTGGTGATCGCCCAGATGAGCCATTGGCGGCCCGACTCCGACCTGGGGCGGTTCAACCGCGCGGCGCCGGGCACAGTCGTCAGCTTGCCGCAGGCCTTTGCTGAAGTGCTGAGCGCGGGGCTGTCGCTGGCGGAGTTGTCGGGTGGCGCATTCAATCCGGCTGCGGGCGCCTTGGTCAATCTCTGGGGCTTCGGTCCGTCCTCCGATGTGCTGTATCCGCCCGGCGTGCACAAGCGCTATGACGAAGTGGGGTTTCACATGCCCACGCAGACGGAGGTGGGCGCCGCGCTGGTGCGCTGCGACTGGCGCGCCTTGCGCTTCGACGGGCGAGACCGCATCGTCCAGCCGGGCGGCGTGCAGCTCGACTTTTCGGCCATCGCCAAAGGGTATGCGGTGGACCGCATCGTCTCGCGCTTGCGGTCCACGGGGCTGGCGCATTTGCTGGTCGAGGTGGGTGGGGAACTGCGTGGCGTTGGCTATGGTCTGGGCGGACAACCCTGGTGGGTGGAGTTGGAGTCTCCGGGCCCCGCGTCACTCGCCATGTTGCCGCGTACCCGTGTGGCTTTGCATGGCCTGTCCGTCGCGACCTCGGGCGACTACCGGCGTTGCTACACCCGAGACGGTCAGCGCATGCCCCACACCATCGACCCGCGCACGGGGCGGCCCATCGCGCATGGCTTGGCTTCCGTCAGCGTGCTGCACGAGGAATGTTTGTGGGCCGATGCCTGGAGCACGGCCTTGACGGTGCTGGGCCTGGAGTCCGGCCTGGCCTTGGCGCGCGAGCACGGCATCGCGGCGCTTTTCGTGCAGCGCGAGCCCGCCGAGGGCGGCGCTGGGGAGGCGTTGCGCGAAGTGCTCACACCCGCCTTGCAGGCGTTGGCCAGCGCATCTGATGATGACGTGGCGTCCTGAATTCGCGCCGCATGAAATGGTTCCGATGAAGTTTGTTCAAGCCTTGCTCGTGCTGCTGGTCTACGCGGCCTTTTGCACGCTGATCTTCTGGCGGCACCGCCAGCGTGTGCGGGCTGCGGCCCAGCGGGCACAGGCTCTGCTGCACAGCGCCGTGCCCGGTTCCAGCGCGGGAGGCACGCCGTGGTGGGTGGTGCACGCCAGCCAGACCGGCCAGGCCGAGGCCTTGGCGGAGCAAACCGCCCAGGCCCTGCACAGCGCCGGGCTCGCGGTGCGCCTGCTGCCGCTCGGGCAGTTGCGCCGCGAGGCGCTGCAAGGCGTCGAACGCCTGCTGTGCATCGTCAGCACCTATGGCGAGGGCGATGCGCCGGACAGCGCGGCGGCCTTCGTGCGAGACCTCATGGAGGCTCCGGGTCAGACCGATGCGCAGCGCGCGGAGGCGCCGCGCCTGGAGGCGCTGAAGTTTGGCGTGCTGGCCCTGGGCGACGTCAGCTACGCCCAGTACTGTGGCTTTGGCCGCGCGCTCGATGCCTGGCTGCAGGACTGCGGAGCGCAGCCGCTGTTTGACCGCATCGAAGCCGATCGCATGGCCCCGTCGGCTTTGCTGCGTTGGCGCGAACAACTGGGCGCTTTGATCGGCGCGCACGGGATGGCAGGCGTGTCGGGCGGTGTGGATCTGCCCGATTGGGAGACCCCGCCCTTGCAAGGCTGGACCCTGCGCGCGCGCCGCCACCTGAACCCAGGCAGCGCAGGCGGGCCCGTGCATCACCTGGAGTTCGTGCCCGAGCAGGGCGCCTTGCCGAGCTGGGAAGCCGGAGACCTCGCGCAGATCGAGGTGCCCGGCGCCGCCGGCGTGCCGCGCGACTACTCCATCGCTTCCATCCCTGCCGATGGCGCCTTGCACCTGCTGGTGCGGCAGACCCGGCGCACACAGGCCGACGGCAGCAGTAGCCCGGGTCTGGCCTCCGGCTGGCTGACGGCGGCCACCGAGCAGGGCCTGCCCGTGGGAGGCCGCGCCATGCTGCGTGTGCGCTCGCACAGCGCCTTTCGCATCGGCGCCAATGCCTCGCGACCTCTGATCCTGATCGGCAACGGCACCGGCTTGGCGGGCCTGCGCGCTCACATCCGTGCGCGGCTTGTCCAAGCTCCTCAGCCTGCGGACGGCGCGGGGCCAAGGCTCTGGCTGTTTTTTGGCGAACGTCACGCCGCCACCGACGCCTATTACCGCGATGAGCTGCAGACCTGGGTTGAACAAGGCGTGTTGCGGGTGGAGTGGGTGTTTTCTCGCGAGCCGGCGGCTCCAGCGGCAGCCTCCATGGTGGGCCAGGCGGGCCTGGTGGGCCAGCGCCGTTACGTGCAGCACGCCTTGCGCGACGCCGCGCCCGAGTTGCGCGATTGGGTCAGCGGCGTGTGCGGCCAGCCCGGCGCCGCGATCTACGTCTGCGGCAGCTTGCAGGGCATGGCGGGCGAGGTGGATGCCGCCTTGCGCGACATCTTGGGGGAAACCGATCTGCGCCAGCTCGCCGACGAAGGCCGCTACCGCCGCGACGTGTATTGATCGGCCGCCAGCCACACAAGCGCTGCGCCCACTGCACAGTGCGCATGGCCCCTGCTTTAGAATTGAGAACTATTTTTATTTCTGAAATCGACGACCAAGGAAGCAGCATGAAGTCTCAAGCAAGCAAGCCACTCTGGAAATCGAGCGCGTCTGGCGCTGCCCTGGTTCTGGCCGTGGGCCTGAGCAGTCTGAACGCCGCCGCGCAGAGCCCGGCACCTGCCTCGGCCGCTCCGGTCGCGAAAACCGTCCCGGCGGCTGCCGTCACGGCCAAGACCGTGGTGGCCCATTACGCCACGCTGGTGTACTCCAATTACGAGGACACCCTGCTGGCCGCGTTGGAACTGCAGAAAGCCGTCCGCGCCTTCACCGCCGCGCCCAGTCAGGCCAAGTTGGACGCTGCCCGCAAGGCGTGGCTGGACGCGCGTGAGTTTTACGGCCAGACCGAAGCCTTCCGTTTCTATGGTGGCCCGATCGATGACGAGGAAGGCCCCGAGGGCCGCATCAACGCCTGGCCCATGGACGAGTCCTATGTCGACAGCGTGGAGGGCAAACCGGGCAGCGGTTTCATTAACGATCCCAAATTCAAGATCACCAAGGCCAACCTCTCGGAAGCCAATGAGAAAGACGGTGAGGAAAACATCGCCACCGGCTGGCATGCCATCGAGTTCATGCTCTGGGGTCAAGACCTCGACGACAACGGCCCGGGTCAGCGCGCCTACACCGATTTCGTCAATGGCAAGGCCCCGAACGCGGACCGCCGCCGCCTCTATCTCAACGTGGTGACCGACCTGCTGATCGACGACTTGCGTTTCCTGGTGCAAGCCTGGGCTCCGGCAAAGGCGGGCGCCAAGAAGAACTACCGCGCCGGGTTTGAGCAAGGCGGTCAAGAATCGTTGCGCAAGATCATCGTGGGCCTGGGCTCGCTGTCGCGTGGCGAGCTTTCCGGTGAGCGCATGGAAGTGGCGTTGAACACGCAGGACCAGGAAGACGAGCATTCCTGCTTCTCCGACAACACGCACCGCGACATCGTGGCCAACGCCACCGGCATCCAGAACGTCTGGCTGGGCAGCTACAAGCGCCGCAATGGTCAAGTTCTGCAAGGCCCCTCCGTGCGCGCCCTGGTCGCGGCCAAGGACAAGGCACTGGCTGACAAGACCACGGCCCAGATCGCGCAGTCGGTGGCCGACGCCGGGCGCATTCCCGCGCCCTTCGACCGCGCCATTCTGGACGGCGCGCCGGGCCAGGCCGTCGTCAAGACAACCATCGCCAGCCTGGTGGAGCAGTCCAAGCTGCTGGTTGAGTCCGCCTCGGCCATCGGAATCACGCAGCTGACCTTGGTGGAGCCCTGATCCCGTCATGACCCAGTTCGAACACAAGACGGCGCGTCGGTCTGCGCGGCTGCGCGCCGTGGCCGCCGGTTTGGTCGTGGCGGTGCCTGGCGCCTTGGCGGTCTCCGCGCTGCTGGCGCAGACGCGCGCTCCGGAGCCCAACCCGCCGACCGACGCCGCCGAGCGCGCCGCCAGCGAAAGAACCGCCGGCAAGGGCACGGTCTGGGCCACGGGCCAGAACGCGTTTTCTTTTCCTCTGGCCAACCTGAGTGACGCGGAGCGCACGCGCTTCGTCATCGGCAACTCCTTCTTCAAGCGCAATTGGGTCGAAGCACCGGCCTCGACGAAGGCGCGTGACGGCCTGGGCCCGCATTTCATCGCGCGGTCCTGCGCGGGCTGTCACGCGCTGGACGGTCGCAGCGCGCCGCCCGACTGGGCACGCACCCTGCTGCCCGGCGCGGACGCCGAAACCAGCGTCGGCCTGCTGCTGCGCTTGTCCATCCCGGGCCAACCCGATGCGCAGCATGGCGTGGTACCCGACCCGGTGTATGGCGACCAGCTCGGCACGGCCGCCGTGCAAGGCGTCAAGCCCGAAGGCCACATCGAGATTCGCAGCCAGCCGATCGAAGTTCGCTTCGCGGACGGCAGCACGCACACCCTGCAGCAGCCGATCTACCGCATCACGCGCCTGGGCTACGGGCCGATGGCGCCGAACCTGCTCGTGAGCCCGCGCGTCGCGCCGCAGGTGATTGGCATGGGCTTGCTGGAAGCGATCCCAGAGGCGGACATCCTGGCCAACGCGCGCGCGCAAGCCGCCTTGAACGGGCCGCTCACCGCCGCCATCAAGGGCCAGCCCAACCGGGTGTGGGACGCGTTCGCGAACCAAGGCGCGGGTGGAGAAGTGCTGGGCCGCTTTGGTTGGAAGGCCAATGTGGGCAGCGTCGCGCACCAAACCGCGGGCGCCTTCCTGGGCGACATCGGCATCACTTCGCGCGTGAACTGGCGCGAAGCCTGCACGGCCGCGCAGGCCGATTGCCTGCAGGCAGCGCATGGCGGCGGCAAGGGCACGGACCGGCAAAGCGGCCGCAAGACCACCGTCTTGCTGACCGCGGCGCAGGCCAGCCCCGAGCAGCCCGAGATCGACGATCAAACCCTGAACCAGGTCATCTTCTACACCGCGACCCTGGCGCCGCCCGCGCGCCGCCGCGTCAATGACTTGCAAGTGCAGCAAGGCCAGGCCCTGTTCCACCAAGCTCAGTGCGCGGTGTGCCATCGGCCCAGTTACGTGACGTCCACGCAAGACAGCAGCGGTGCGGGCGGCTTCCCGCGCTTGGCCAGTCCGTCCCTCAAAGGCCAGCGCATCTGGCCTTATACCGACCTGCTCTTGCACGACATGGGCGAAGCCTTGGCCGACGGGCGGCCGGACTTTCAGGCCAACGGCCGTCAGTGGCGCACGCCGCCGCTGTGGGGCATCGGTCTGATCCGCGACGTGAACGGCCACCAGCGCTTGCTGCACGATGGCCGCGCCAACGGCGTGCTCGAAGCCGTGCTGTGGCATGGCGGCGAGGCCGAGGCCAGCAAGCAAGAGGTGCTCAAGATGAGCGCCCAAGAGCGCGCCGCGCTCGTGGCCTTCCTGGAGTCTTTGTGATGCAGGTGCCCACGGGCTGGCGTTCTCTGCGTGGGCTGCGTCGGGTGTCGCTCGCCTGCGCGGCGGGGCTGGGTTTGGTCGCAATCGCGAGCGCCCAGACCGCGTCGCGCCTGGCCTTTCCATACTACACGGCCGAGCAGGCACTGACGGGCTTGTATGCCCGCCAACTGCCGCCGCGCGCGCAGGCCTTCGACGTTTCCGCGCAGGCCCTGGTGCAGGCCACGCAAGCGCATTGCCAGGCCCGCATCGGCAAGGACGCCTTGCACACTCAATGGCAGCAGACCTTGTTGCGCTGGCAGGCCTTGGCCACGCCCGCCGTCGGTCCGCTGCTGCAGCGGCGCAGCCAACGCCAGATCGACTTTTGGCCCGTGCGCCCCAATCTGATCGACAAGGCCCTCAAGGGCACGCCGCGTGAGCTCGCCGACATGGCGCGCGTGGGCACGCCGGCCAAGGGCTTCGCGGGCTTCGAATACCTGTTGGCCGAGTCCCCGGCCGCTGGCCTGCAAGGCGAGGCCCACCGTGGCCGCTGCGCCTATGCCGTGCTCGTGGCCCAAGGCATCGCCGCCGAAGCCGGCGCCTTGCGTGCCGAATTTGCTGCTCTGGTCCAGCGCAACTGGCAGGTGGACGAAGAGTCCGCTGACGCTCCAGCGCGGGTCGCGCAGACCGGCGCGGCGTTCGCCGAATGGGTGAACCAGTGGCTGGGGGGGCTGGAGCGCCTGCGCTGGCTCCAAATGGAGCAGCCCTTGGTGAAGGCGCAGACGGCGGGCAAGCCGCCCGCGTTCCCGCGCCAGGACTGGGCTGACAACCTGGCCGACTGGCGCGCGCAGTGGGAGAGCTTGCGCGCCCAGGCGCTGCTGGGCGATCCGCAGACCGCCCCGCCCGTGCCGGGCCAGGACTTCGTGCCCATCGAAGCCTTGCTCTATGGCAAGGGTCAGGTTCAGTTGGCCGCGCGCTGGCGACAGGCCATCACCGTTGCCGACGCCGCGATGTCTGGACTGAGTGCGACCTACAACCCCAAAGAGTTGGAGGCGGCGACACGCAAGCTCAAGGAGTTGACCGTGCTCTACCAGCAGCAGGTCGCCACCGCGTTGGACGTGCCTCTGGGCTTTTCGGACGCCGACGGCGACTGAAGGCCGCACTCACATGCGGCGGCGTCTGCTACTGCGCTCAAGTGGGCAAGTCTTGCTCGGCACCGCGTTGAGCTCGGTGTTGAGCCCGACATGGGGCATGGGGGCTAGTCTCGGCGATGATAGGCCCCCCACCTCGTCCGCCGTGCACGCAGCGACCTTGCTCGCCGCGTGGCGGCATGGTGCCCAGGAATTCATCGGCTGGGTGGGCCTGAACGACGCGTCCTGGCAAATGCGCCAACACCTGGCCTTGCCCACGCGCGCCCATGGACTGTGGTTCGAGTCGGATGGCGCATGTCTGGCCGTCGCGCGTCGGCCTGGCGATTGGCTGCTGCGTTGGCGTCCTGGGCGTGACGCGACTGGCCAGGGCACGACGCAATGGCGGTGGATCGAGGACGACCGCCGCTTCAACGGCCACGTGATGACGTCGGACCCCAGCGTCCTAACACCCGACACGCTGTGGACCACCGAGACCGAGCTGGAAGATGGCCAGGGGCTTTTGGGTGTGCGCGACGCCAAGACCCTGGAAAAACGCGACGAATGGCCCACGCATGGCCGGGACCCGCACCAATTGCTGGCCCTCCCACGCGCCGTGGGTCGTTTCCCCGCGGGCACGCTGATGGTGGCCAACGGGGGCATACCCACGCTGCCCGAGACGGGCCGCGCCAAGCTGTTGGACCAACGCCTCAAGCAGCAGCGCATGGACGCCTCGCTGGTGGCGCTGCATCCAGGCACGGGCGAGTTGCTCGGGCAATGGCGCCTGGCCGACCCCTACCTCAGCATTCGCCATCTGGCCTTCGACACGCACTCCGGCCGCTTGGGCATCGCGCTGCAGGCCGAACATCCGGACCCGCTCGTCCGCCAGGCCGCGCCCGTGCTGGCGGTCTGGGACGGCCGCGAGGTGCGTCCCGCCGAACCGCTGCCGCAGGGGCAGCCCGCGCTGCAAGGCTACGGCGGCGACATCGTCGCCTGGCCGAGTGCCGAGCCGGGGGAACCCGGCGGTTTCGCCGTCAGCTGCGTGCGGGCCGACGCCCTGGCCCTGTTCGATGCCAAGGGCCGTTGGCGAGAAACACTGCGCTTTCCCGGCGCCTATGCGCTCGCGGCCTTAGACCAACAGATTTTGCTAGGCGGGGAACCCGACATCTTGCGCGTGCGAGCGGGCACGCCCCATCCTCAAATCCAGAACCTCGTTGCCGCGCAAGCGGGGCTGGCCGATTGGCACTGGGACAACCATTGGTTGGCAGTCAAGACGTCTTGAGCTTGGCAGGGCAGGGCCAGACGCCCACACAGTACAGCGCCCAGAGCACGAACACCGGCTGGAGCAGTGGGCGAATCCAGAAGTACCACGCGCCAAACTCCAAACCCTGCACGGTTTGTCCCTGCAGCGCGACGTTGATGTTGGCGATCACCACGCACAGCAACATCACCGCCAGCCAGATGCCGGCTTGGCGTTGAAGATTGGGCAAACCCAAGCGTTCAAAGACACGCGCGGGTACCAGCAGACCCACGGCGCCCAGCAACTCTGCCGCACCTGTGAGGTACACCCAGAAGAGCGCGTGCTCGGTCAGGGCCGCTGGGAGCATCGGGGCATACCGCGTGGCGCCACTGACGAAGTGGTCCACGCCGGTGAAGAAGAAGCCGAGCGCCATGCCCCAACGCATGCTGCCACGCAAGTCCAAACGACGGTGTGTCAAGCGAGAAATCAGCCCTGCCAGCAGGGAAGCCAGTGAGATCAATATGAAAAAAATCATGATGAGATGTCCAATGTTTACGGCGGAAACATTCTAGGGTTAAAATGTTTCCACTGTCAATATTGGGTTGAATTGGAATGAAGTCCAGTCCAGGCATGAATGCCAGCTACCACCATGGCGATTTGAAAACAGCGGTGCTGTCCTACGCGCTAGAGCAGCTCGAGCGTGATGGCTTGGAGTCCCTGTCGATGCGGGAGATGGCCAAGGCCATGGGGGTGTCGCACACGGCCGCGTATCGGCATTTCTCCGACAAGCGGTCCTTGCTGGACGCGGTGGCCTTGCACGGGTTCGAGACTTTGCGTCAGGCTTGCTTGCAAGCGATCGCCCCCGGCAACTTGCCCCGCGAGCGTTTGCGCGCCTGTGGTCTTGCCTATGTGCGCTTTGGTTTAGCACAGCCCAAGCTGCTGATCCACATGTTCCACGCCGTGGCTCAGGCCGAGGCCAGCCCAGCCTTGACGGCGGCTGGCGCTGCCTTGTTCGTGGTCTTGCGCGATTTGGTGGAGGAAGGGCAGCGCCTCGGGCCATTCCGCGCGGGAGATGCACATGCCGCAGCCCACGCTTGTTGGGCCATGGTGCATGGCCTGGCCACCCTGCTCAGCATCGGGCGCGTGCAAGACACGTCCCCTGAGCACACACCGTGGATGGACAGCGCGGCAACGTCCCTTGATTTGTTTTTGGACGGTTTGACTCAGGCTTGCAGCCCATCAACGCCTGTCGGTGTGCATCCGGCTTGACAGAGTGAGTCTGGCTGTCTGTGTGTCGCGCGCCCGCTCTCAAACCTCGGCCCAGAGGCGTACGAGGTTGTGGTAGTTGCCAGTGAGGCTCACCGTCTCTTCGCAGTCGCCCAGGCGGGCGCGCAGTTTCTGGATGTTCTGATCCAGCTCGAACAGCAGGGCGCGCTTGCTGTCGTCACGGATCATGCTTTGCAGCCAGAAGAAGGAGCACACCCGCGCGCCCCGCGTGACGGGCTCCACGCGGTGCAGGCTGCTGGAGGGGTAGAGGATCAGGTCGCCCGCGGGCAGCTTGACCTCGTGCTCGCCGTAGGTGTCGGCCACCACCAGTTCGCCGCCTTCATAGTCCTCGGGCTCACAAAGGAAGAGCGTGCAAGACAGATCAGTGCGCAGCGCCAGACCGCCAGGGAACGCGGCGTTCGGGGCATAGCGCACCGAGCCATCGACATGCATGCCGTAGTGCTCGCCGCCTTCGTAGCGGTTGAACATCGGCGGCAGAAAGCGCAAAGGCAGCGCGGCGCTGAAGAACAGCGGATTTTTCTTGAGGGCGTCCAGGATCACCGCACCGAGCTGCTGCGCGAGCGGCGAGTGCTCGGGCAGCTGCCGATTCTGTTTGACCTTGGCCCCCTGATCGCCCACGGAGGCGCGACCGTCAACCCACTGTCCAGCATCCAGTGCTTGGTCGAGGGCGGCGCGCAGGCTGCGTACTTGCTCTTGGGTCAGAACATTGGGGATGTGCAACAACATGGCGGGATTCTCAAGCAAAAAGAGGCCCATCGATTTGATGGGCCTCAAGGTCATGAGTGAAAACTCGCGGTGATTTTCAGATCGTCAGAAGCTGTACGAAGCCGTGACGGTCGCGGAGCGCGGCGCTCCCAAAGTCATGCGTGAGCCATTGTTGTTCAAGGTGCTGATGTATTCCTCGTCGAACAGGTTGTAGATGTTCAGTCGCACGTTCAGCTTGCTGCTGACTTGATAGGCCGCCATCAGATCCGACACCCAGTAGGAGGGAATGACAGGCATGTTTTGCGTGGACAAATCCGTGCCTTTGGTGATCACGCGTTTTTGCTCGGAGACGTAGCGCGTGCCCAGCCCCAGTGTTGCCTTGCTGATTTGGTAGGACGTCCACAGCGTTGCCGTCACGTCGGGTGACCAGCGCACGGTTTCGTTGACCGTCGCGCCATTGGTCCCAGAGCGTTGGTCAATCGCCTTGGTCTCGGTCTTGGCGATGCCCGCCGTGACTTGCCAGAAATTGGTGATTTGACCCACCGCAGCCAATTCAACACCCTCCACTTGGGTCTTGCCCTCCTGCACCGTGGCGTTGGTGATCGGGTCGATGGTGGTCTGCTTGTCGTTCACGGAACGGAAAACAGCGGTTGCCAAATTCAAACGCTTGTCCAGCAGGTCCCACTTGGTTCCCAACTCGACCGTGCGCGTCGTCTGCGGGTCCATGTTCGGGTTGGCCTGGTTGGTCGCCGTGGAGCTCAGCACGAGGTTACTGCCGCCGGGCGGGGTCTGGGAGTCAGCGTAGGAAACGTACACGCTGCCATCTGGGAGCGGCTTGTACACACCACCGACGCTCCAGCTCCGCAGGGTATCTTCATCGTCCAGCTTGGTTTTCGTGCCATCGGCAGCGTCGGTGCGTGTGACGAGGTCGTAGCGGTCCACGCGCAAACCGGCATTGATCGCAAACTGCTCGTTGATCTTCGCGTTGTCAAACGCATAGACGCTCACGGTGCTCATTTCGCCGGTGGTCTTCACGTTCTTCGTGAAGTCGGAGAAGGTGTCGTTCTTATTGGGGTTGTACAGATTGGCCGCGGCCGTGGTGCCCACGGCGGTGAAGCTGTAGCTTTCCTGTTCTTCCTTCATCAGCTCAACACCGACGGCCAGGCTGTGCTCCAGTCCGAGTGCATTGAAAGCGGTGTTCAAGCTGGTCTGGTTCGCGAGGATGGTGTTAACTTGGTCAGTTTTCTGGTGCGAACGTGCCACCGTCCAAGTCGAAGAGTCGTTCACCGTCGCGGTGGGGGCCGTGACTGCGCCCACGCCCGTCATTTCACGGTCCATCTCGTTCTGACCCCAGCGGGTGATGTTGCGCACCGTGGTGCCTTGGCCGAGGTCATGCTCGACCTTGAAGGTCACCATGTCGGCCGTCACCTTTTCGTAGTCGTCCTTGCTGCCGTAGAAGTTTTCGGTGTCGACACGGCGTCCCGCGTTCATCGCGTTGGCCTGCGCCTGCGTGACCGCGTTGGTGCCCGTGGCCGTCGCACGGTAGTAATCCGGCATGCCGATGGTTGGAATGCCGCCATCCGGCACGTTGTCTTGGCGGATGTGCTGGCTGTAAAGATAAAGGCGCGTGGGTGTGCCCAGGCCGGTGGCGAGCGAAAGCCCCAGGCCCGTACCCTTGTTCTCGACTTCGTCTCGTCCATCCACACCGCTGTTTTGCGCCATGGCGTTGATGCGGATGGCCGAGGTATCGCCGACCTGACGGTTCAGATCCACCGTCGCGCGCTTTTTCTCGGCGGTGCCCAGGGTCAGGGTGCCGCTGCTGTCGTCACCCAAATGGGCTTGCTTGGAGATCAGGTTCAGGTAACCGGAAGCGGCGCCGCGCCCGGTTTCGGCGCCGGCCGCGCCCTTGACCACTTCCACCTGCTCCAGATTGAAAGTGTCACGCGTCACGGCGCCCAAGTCGCGGATGCCATCCACGAAGGTGTTTTGCTGAAGGGAGAAGCCGCGCAATTGGAAGGTGTCGCCAGCGGAGGTGTTCCCGCCTTCGCCCAACTGCATCGTGATGCCTGGGGTGTTGCGCAGGGCTTCCGTCAAGGTCACGGCGCCTTGTTCTTCCAGCGTCTGCTTGGTGATGACTTGGATGGTCTTGGGGGTGTCCAGCAGGGGTTGCGTGTACTTCGGGTTGGCCGATGTCTCGACTTTGTATTCGGCGGTGCCGGTGTCCTTCACGGTCACCGAGGGCAGCGTGCCGGCGCTTTGCGCGGTTTGAGCGCCCCCAGGCAGGGCCAGCGTCGCCAGCACGGCGGCGCCGATCAGGTTGGTGCGCAGGGGCGCGGGGGAAGAAGACTGGCCGTGCTTGCGGCTCTTGATGTACGCCATGAAAAAGATGCTCCGTCGCTGGGATCAGTTGGATTTCAGATTGCGTCAATTGCAGCTGGCTTCCTGGGGCCGTCCCGGAACGCGGCATGCGGGTGAGGACGGGCGACTGGTAGGAAGCAGGATTCCTGAGGCAGGACACAATCGACGAACAAATGATAATTATTTTTATTAAGATGTGTCAAAGTTTTTTTAACTTATGTCGACACAAAGTGAGGCGATCGGGCCGAGGGCGCCGTTTGGGCGCTTCTCAAAGGCTTCGATTGTTGGCTTAGGGCAACAGGGCGCGGGCAAGCCGCGCTGGAGGCTCTGAACCTCCGCGCCCTGGCGCGATGGACGGTGGGCCGCTCTTTGGCCTGCACCGGGCTGGCCAATAGGGCTTACGGATAGGGCTTACGGATAGGGCTTACGGATAGGGCTTACGGATAGGGCTTACGGATAGGGCTTATGGATAGCGCTTATGGATAGCGCTTAAAGGTAGCGCTTACAGAATCCGCTTACAGATAGGGCTGGATGTTCTGCATCGCCCGCTCGACGTAAGCTTCTTTTTCCCCGACAGGGGCCACGTAGTGCATGGCACTCTTCGCCGCTTCCACCCCTTCCAGGCGCGCGATCAGCCAGGTCGCCAGGTATTGGGACGACAGGCAGCCCCCGGCGGTTGCGACGTTTTCGCGGGCGAAGAAGGGCTGGTTCAAGACATCCACGCCCGCTTCCTCCACCCAGGGCTTGGTGGTCAGGTCAGTGCAGGCGGGGACGGCGTCGAGCAAGCCCAGCTTGGCCAGCACCAAGGTGCCCGAGCATTGCGCACCCAGAAGCTGGCGCTGGGTGTCGAACTTCATCTGCCCCATCAAATCCGGGTCAGCGACCACCTCGCGCGTTTTGATGCCGCTGCCCACGATCACCGCGTCGGCCGCGGAGGCCTCGCGCAGGGTGATCTGCGACTCCAGCACCACGCCGTTCATCGATTTCACATAGGTCGTGGGGCAGGCGAGCGACACGCGCCAGTCCGGCTTTTTGACGCGGTTGAGGATGCCCAGAGCGATCAGTGAATCGAGTTCGTTGAATCCGTCGAAGGTGAGGATGGCGATGTGCATGGTGAAGCCTGACGCTGCGCGCAGTGATGGAGGTGGGCATCGTATAAGCTCAACTCAATACAATCAAATAATTGTCATGGATACATTGCGCCATGGGACAAGCCCGATACAAGACGCTGGTGGATGCCTTGGCCGCCGATATCCGAAGCGGCAAGCTCACGCCCGGCACGCGCCTGCCCACCCACCGCACCCTGGCGGCCAAACACGGCTTGGCGCTGGTGACCGCCAGCCGCGTCTACGCGGAGTTGGAAGCCATGGGCTTGGTCATCGGTGAAACGGGGCGCGGCACCTTTGTCCGCGACGTGGCCCTGCCCGAGGGCTTGGGCATCGACCAGCAGACCGTGGCCAGCGACATGGTGGACCTCAGCTTCAACTACCCGGCCTTGCCCGGGCAGGCCGAGATGCTGCGCGCCGCTCTGAAGCAACTCGCTGTGTCGGGTGACCTGGATGCGCTGCTGCGCTACCAGCCGCACGGCGGGCGCCCGCATGAACGCGCGATCGTGGCCCGCCATCTGGCAGGCCAGGGCCTCAAGGTCGACGCGGGCCAGGTGATGATCACCAGCGGCGCTCAGCACGGCCTCACCGTGGTCGCGATGGCGCTGCTCAAACCTGGCGACGTCGTGGCGACCGATGCGCTGACTTATCCGGGCATGAAAGTGCTGGCCGAGCTCTTGCGGCTCGAATTGCTCGCCGTGCCCGCGGAGGGCGACGCGCTGGACCTGCATGCCCTGGAGCGCCTGTGCCGGCAACGACGGGTCAGCGCCGTCTACGTCCAGCCCACGGTGCACAACCCGCTGGGCTGGGTGATGGGCCTCGGCCACCGGCAACAGCTGGCGTCCCTGGCCCAACAGCACGGCCTGCTGCTGATCGAAGACGCCGCCTATGCCTTCTTGGCGGAGAACGCGCCGCCACCCCTGGCCGCCTTGGCGCCCGATTCAACGGTGCATGTCTCGGGGTTTTCCAAGAACATCGCCACGGGCCTGCGCGTGGGTTACGTGGCCGCCCCACAGGCCTGGGTGCCCCGCATCGAGCGCGCCATCCGGGCCAGCACCTGGAACACCCCCAGCGTGATGACGGCCCTGGTCTGCGGCTGGTTGGACGACGGCACGGTGCACGCGCTGGAAGTCGCCAAGCGCAAGGACGCCCGACAACGTCAAGCCCTCGTCGCCCAAGCCCTGCACGGCTTGCCGCATGAGGCCCATCCCGCCTCTTACTTCGCGTGGCTGCCCCTGCCCGAAGGCGCGCGCGCCGACCGGGTGGCCAGCGCGCTATTGGCGCAAGGTATTTCGGTCACCACGGCCGAGCCTTTCTGCACCGCCGCGCCAGTGCCCCACGCCATCCGCCTCGCCCTCGGTTCCGTGGACCTGTCGATGCTGCGCGCTGCCTTGCAGCGGGTGCGGGAGGTGGTGGAGTTGAGTGGGGTATGAGGGTGATTGAAACGCGTGGGGGTGGCTGGCGGAGGCTGTGAGTCGACGACAACATTCCTTGGCCTGCTGCGTCTGGCCAGTCCCGCGCACCTAGGGGCGATGAATCTATGAGTTGGGGTCAATGGCTTGCTGGCGGTGCGTTGCCTGTTCACGCTTGCGCAATCTGAGCCAACGCAGTCTCTGCAAACGTGCGAATTCACGGCTTCAGGCCGTGGATGGACACAGTCCTTCAGCAACGGACCGGCTTTTCCCGGCCAGAAGCGGAAGATGGCTTTGGATGCGCAAAGCGGATGTTGGATAAACGGTTTTCTCCGTTTTTTATGCCCATTGACTCTTCGAAAGAGCCGTGTAATAGATGACACCGACCAACCCCTCATTCCAGCGGAGAACCCTCGGCCGCTGCTGAATTCAAACGTTATTCAATTTAGGGAATTACTACTGTGCTCCGTCTAACTGAGAGTCCTACTCGCCAAGAAGCCCTAAGGTTTATTTCCGACTCCGCTAGTTATGGCAACCTCGGAGCCTTCATCGGCGCAGGCTTCTCAAAGGCAGTCCTAAACGACGAAATCAATGAAATAGCCTTGTCCTGGGGGGAGCTCCTAGAGAAAGCATCAGGCAAGCTCGGCGTTGACTATGGTGCTATATCGAAGACGGGGGTTGGCTATCCGGAAATTGCCACTTCTATTTGCAAGCTACATGCGGAACATAATAGGTGCGACTACACGCATTCTTTGAGCATACTGAAAAGAGAAATTGCAGCGCTGACCAGTTGGTATCCCGACAAAGAAAAAAGGGAGGAGTTCTCAAAGTATCTTGAGATCCTATCTCCATCGTGGATCATCACGACAAATTACGACATGGTAATAGAGAGTCTATTGACCGGAAGATCGATCCCTCTAGGTCCAAATGATTCTCTCTCGTCACCAACTGGCGTAATCCCGGTATTCCATCTTCATGGTCTAAGGACGAACCCAGAAGAAATCATTATTTCTCAAGAAGACTATGTTTCTCTTTTTCGGCCGAGTGAATATAGACAAATCAAGCTGGCGTTAACTATTCGGGAATCGACAACTTTGCTCGTAGGCTATGGCCTAGGTGATGTAAACGTACTTACTGCAATCGATTGGTCGAAAAATGTATTTAAAGGCGGTGGAGCGACCTACCCAAACGATGTCATACAAGTTCTCCGAAAAGATAATCCGAAGGAAAAACCGTATAGAGATAAGAATGGAATCATAATTTTAGAAACAGAAGAAATTTCTGAATTTTTTGAAGAGTTTATTGATGTTCGCGAAGTGGATTTGAAAGAAAAGGATAAGGAGCGGAAGGATCTGGAAGAACTGGCAAAAAAGCTAGATGAGCCTGACGGCGTCATGATTGAAAAGTTCATTGATGACGAAAAGTTTCGGGAGGAGATACTGACTGTTCTTTCAAAATTCAACATTCACCTTATTTCAGGATTTGTCTCTTTTTTAAATAAATGCATTGATGAGACTTGGACGCGTTCTGCGCCGAATGGTGCCTTCGAGGGGTACAACCAGAACTTGAAGCTTATTCTGGATATTCTGACCTCTTTCCCGATCAGCCGCTTTCCACCAGCGCTGTTTCAAACGGCGGCCTATGGCCTCCAGCGAGTAGGTTATTACGTCGGCGATGAAGGCGGCAAGTCTTGGTCAGCGAAGAGGACTTGGGAAAAACGTAAGAAAGAGTTGTCAAAGGAGGTTGTTGCGGAGCTTAGAAGCATTGCAGATCAACATGGCTACAACTATGTTGAACGGTTAGCGAAAACCATCGACGTATAGCATGGCGCTTACCGTCACCCCCTTTGGTCGCTGGACGCTACGAGATTGAGTTGTGCACGCTGGTTAGCTCTACATTGAAGTGCATGAAGAACATCTAAGTCATCGACGGCGCGGTCAACGCGGCTTACGACATCTGTGTTAAGACCGATAAGGAGTTCGCAATGATCTTTCTGGCCGGTCAAGATGTGGTGTTCATTGACGAAGTGGTAGCAAACGCAGGACAGGCGTGGTTAGACCATGCGCTCGCCGCAGTTTAGTAGCGTAGAGTTCCAAGGTTGAAATGGATCGGATCCACGGGGTTCTTTTCTACGAGATGACTCAAAATAATCGGTTCTTCCAAGAAGGCAGGGTGAAGTTGAGATCAACCCAGATGGCACACGCCTGCGCTGACATGCGCTTCAACTTTTTCTCTGCGGACGGCTTTGCCGTCCGCAGAGATCGCACGTTGAGCATCAGCTATCTAAGCTGGCGCCCGCCCGGTATGGGTCGAAAGCGTCTGGCCAACCTAGAGCGATTCACTTCAAACATTAGGTATCAATCCCCATCATGAACGTCCTGCTTCAACGCTGGAGCAACACACAAGACCTTCCTCGACTGTTAAAGGTCTTGTGCCGGGGCGCCATGGTTGCGTCCCCAATTCTTCTCCTTTTCCTCGTTGTCCCCTTGTTCGATTGGACGGTCGGCGGAAGAAAAGTGTCTTTTGGTGAGCTCTGGGCATCCGGGACCGGCTTAGCTCTCCCTCTGGCACTCTCGCTTGCGAGCATTGGTTCATGGGGCATCGCCGGTCGCAACCCGCGCGCTCGTTGAGCTCTGGTGTTTGTCCCTATCGCCCCAATTGCAGCGTTAAGCGTTTGGCCTTCAACTTGGCTCTCAAGTCAGCTCTCATATTCAGGTCTTTGGCTCAATAGCTTGTTCACCGCCGCGCTTATTTTTTTGGCTTTTTTGGCGTGCAATCCGTCCATAAGTACTTCGCTACCGGCGGCTCTTCTCAGCCGGATACTTAAGCCCTAGGGCAAAGAGTGCCTCTGTTCATCCACTCACCTCGAACGTTGAACGTCCGCATTTCCTGCCCCTGAGTTTCTGCTTTGGGTCGAGATGGACCTCACAACCCAAAACAATCCAAGGACCGGAGCGTTAAACATGCTTGTAGTTCGTCCACGAGTGAGCGCAAGAAATCTCGCGCTCATTGCCGCAGGTTTCGCTGGATTGGCAATCCTAGGCTTCTTAACGTCCGAAACCAAAATCCTGCAGCGAGCGCAACTGGAAAATGCGAGCGGCAAAGTCACATGGGTGGCCGAATCAAACAGAGTGATCAGTTTCAAGTTGGCAGGCTATCCGGAAACTTTTCGTTATCCAGCAAAGGGCAAGGTGCGTAGCACTGTCAGAGAAGCGCTATCTGCTGCAGAACATGGTCAAGTCTCGATACTCTTCGATCCCCAAGCCTATCGCCCCAACCCCTGGTCTTCAGAGACTGAATTTCACACTGTCTGGGAAATCGTGGCACCCAACGGCCCCACTCGTACGCTCGTCGAATCTCAGGAGGCAACGCGCACTGGCAACGAGATTGACTATTGGATCTCTGTTTTCTTTGCGGTCATTGCTGCCTATTCAGCGTACTTTTCGTACCTTACTTGGCGTAAATACGACTCACGGCTCTTCAATTGATGCGGATCGCAATACCTGGGTGAATGCGATAGGCGCATGCTCCTCAAAACTTCATCGTGAGGTACTGCTTTATCAACCACCAGTTGTCCGCAACGGGTCTACACCACCTATTCGCACTCGCCAACAGCGGACTTTGAATTCGAGACGGAGATTCACTGCGCTGCCAGTGTCGGAGTTCCTATGGATCACGCCCGTTGGATCGACCAAGGGCGTGAGCGCGCGGACAAGCGCTGTTTGAACTACACCGGAACCTGACAGCGCGGGAGCGACCGCCAGCAATCGCTGCACAGCGAGCCTTGTCATCTGTCCTGCTGTCCAGCTCTATGCTTTGAATGGGCAGCGATGTTCGCTGGCACCATTCACCAAGCACCCAGGTCCTTGGTCGATTGAGAAAGAGGAATGGGGTCGCATAGCGAATACAGCGTCACCAGTCCCGATGGCCACTTTATGCTTAACCGAACAGAAAACCTCTTGTTTTCTCGCCCTCTGGCGGAAGCGGTGAGATTCGAACTCACGGATGGCTCACACCATCGCCGGTTTTCAAGACCGGTGCCTTAAACCGCTCGGCCACGCTTCCTGTTCGGTGCGGCCCGCGCGCGGTGCGCGGGCGCGAATGAAGAGCCGAGATTCTACGCGGCGTCTGCCTTCTTGCCGCCATCACGCGCTTCGGACGCGTTCTTTTTTTCGGGTGCGGCGTTGATGGTGATGCCGCCGGGCGGGCGGGCGTTCTCGGCGGCGCCCAAGGCGGGGCGCTGGCCGGGGCCACCGTACTGGACGCGCCATGCGTTGATGGCTTCGAGTTGCGCCGTCGCGTCCGGAATTTGCTGGTCGTACTTGTGCAGCACCAGCAGCGCGGTGCTCATGAGGCGGGCGTTCAGCGTGGCGCGCCCGCTCTCCACCAGCTGGCGCAGGGCGCCATTGGGGTCGCCGTTCATGCCGAGCTTGACGGCGCTTTCCATCAGCTTGATGGGGCGCTCGCCCGCGAAACGCAGACGCTCGGCGTAGGGCAGGTGCTGGCGCGCGGCGCCAGCCAGCAGATCGTTCATGGAGCGCCCGCTCACGAAGCGTTCGGCCAGGGTGTCGAGCACGGGCAGGAAGTCGTCCAAGTCCAGCCCGAGCGAGAGGGTGCGCGAGGCCAGGTAAGACATCAGCACGATGAGGTCGGCGGCGATTTCGATGTCGAAGTCAGGTTCACGCACCTGCTTGGCGAGGTCGCGCGTGAAGTTGGCGGCGCGGCCGTACTCCTTGTCCAGGATGTCGCGCAGCGCGCCCAGAATGCCTTCCATGCTGCGCACGCGGGCGCCGTATTCGTCCTCGCGCAGCGTCAACTTGGCCAGGTCCTCGCGGCAGCGCTGCAGGGCGCGGCGGTCGTCCGACTGCATGGCGATGAAGCCCAGCAGCATCAGGGTCTGCGGGTCGAACATCTTGGAGCCCAGGCCCTGGCGCGCGCTTTGGCTCAGGATCTTTTCTGCTTCCTCGTACTCGCCCTTGTAGTAATAGAGATGCCCCAGGCTTTGCAGCCGCGTGATGGAGTAGGGCGTGACGGTGCACGCCATCTTGTAGGCGGCCAGGGCCTGGTCGTGGTTGCCCAGTTCGAACTGGGCGCGCCCCAGCACGTCGTAGGCGTCGGCGTACTGCGATTCTTCGCTGATCAAGGCTTCCAGCGTGCCGACGGCGCGTTGGGTTTCGTTCTTGCCGATCTGCGCGCGGGCCACGCCCAGCTTGGCCCAGGGCAGGGTCTTGGCCTCGATCACCGCCTCGTACATGCGCTGGGCTTCGTCGTAGCGTTGCAGACGGATCAGCAGTTCAGCGCCGATGCGCGCGGCGTAGAGCCAGTAGGACTCCTTGGCCTGGAAGCGCGCGAGGCAGAGTTCGGCGGCTTTGTCGTAGTTCTCGGTGGAGATGGCCGAGAAGATGTCATTGAGCGCGGCCTTGCGCTGGCGCGCCTGGTGCAGGCGTTCGGCCAGGCGGGCGGCGGTGTGGGGTTTGATGAGGTAGCCGTCGAGCGCGGATTCAGCGGCTTCGGCCACCTTGCTGTAACTCGCCTCGCTGGTGACCATGATGAAGATGGTCGAGAACGGCAGGATCTGGTGGCGCCGCAACTCGTCCAGGAAATCCTGGCCCGAGGGCGTGCCGGGCTGGAAGTGCTGCTCGCACAGCACGATGTCGAACTTGCGGTTCTCCAGCATGCGCCGCGCCTCGGCCGTGCGCATGGTCTGCTCGACCGTGCCGACCCCGAACTCCCGCAGCTGGTTCACCAGGATGGCGCGCGAACCTGGGTTGCTGTCGATGACCAGCGCGAGCAGGTCGGAGAGGTCTTCGTCTTCTAATGCCATGGGCCGCTTTCCTTGTGCCCGGCGGCGGCCGTGCAGGCGGCCACCGGGCTGGTCTTGCATGATAGCGGTGGGGCTTGTGCCTGGCTGGCGATGCGGCGTTTGTGACGCTGGAATCCGGTAGCGTCACGGCAAGCTTGGTAAGTAAATGTATGCACGCCCCTCGCCGCGCGCCCACAGATCCGCCCCTGCGCCGCTCTTGGGCCCGAGCCTCACGGCTCGCCCGCATGCGGCTTGCTTGCAATATTGTTCATTAATGAGTACATTGAAGCCGTTTTGTGCTGTTAAATGACATGTCCAAATCATCCGAGCACCATGATTTCTTGCCGCCCGAGGCCCGTGTGGCGCTGGAACGCCTGGGCGAGCACCTCGCGCTGGCGCGCAAGCGCCGCCGTGAATCGCTGCGGGCCTGGGCCGCGCGGCTGGGCGTGTCCGTCAGCACTGTCACCCGCCTGGAAAAAGGCGACCCGGGCGTCGGCATGGGCGTGTACGCGGCGGCCTTGTGGTTGGTCGGACGGGTGCAGGCCTTGCCCGAACTGGCCGACCCGGCGCTGGACCAAGGTGCGCTGCTGATCAGCATCCGCGAAGCCGAGGGCCGCTCACGCAGGCGCTCGGGCGCCAACGGACAGGAGGCCGCATGAACCCGGTGCCCTACACCCCGCGCGATGAACTGTTTCTCTGGTGGCTGGCCGACCCCGCCCAGCCCCGCCTCGTGGGCCGTTTGCGCCTGGTGCGGCGCACGGCGGGGCACCCCGGTGGCGTCTCGCTGGAGTACGACCCGGCCTGGTTGGCCGAAGGCTTGGCCCTGAGCGAGGACCTGCCCTTGCGCCCCGGCGAGTTCCTGCCCGTCGAGAACGACGCGGCGGCGGGCGCGGTGGACGACGCCCGCCCGGACCGCTGGGGCGAGCGCGTGATCCGCCACCTCTACAAACCCCCGCGTCTGTCTACGCTCGAGTACCTCTATTTCGCGGGCGATGAGCGCTTTGGCGCTTTGGGCGTCTCCAGCTCGGCGCAGCGCTACGAGCCGCAGCGTCAACCCGTGCTGCCGGTGGTGGGCGACGTGCCCGCCCTCTACGAGCTGGTGCGCCGCATCGAGGCGGGCGAGCCGGTGGACGAGTCCTTGCAGCGCCTGGTGGCGCCGGGCACCACGCTGGGCGGCGCGCGGCCCAAGGCACAAATCGAAATCGATGGCCATCCCTGGGTGCTGAAGTTCGCCGATGCGGGAGACCCGAACGACAGCCCCTTGATCGAACACGCCACCATGACCCTGGCGGCACGAGCGGGCATCTCGGTCTGCGAGACGCGCCCCCTGACTTTGCTGGATGGCCACGCCGTGGCGGTGCGCCGTTTCGACCGTGCCGACGGCCAGCGCTTGCATGCGCTCTCGGCCCATGTGGCCTTGCGCGCCGCGGCCAGCGAAGCGGGCTACCCCGAGCTCGCCCTGCTGCTGCGCCGCCGGGGAGACCCGGCGCAGATCGCTGCCAACGGCGCCCAGGTGTTTCGCCGCATGGTCTTCAATGTGCTGATCGACAACACCGACGACCACGAGAAGAACCACGCCCTGCTGGTCCAGGGGCGCAGCTATGCGCTGGCTCCGGCTTTCGACGTGCTGCCTTCCGGCCAAGCGCTCGGCTACCAGCAGTTCCGCGTTGGGGCCCTGGGTCTGGACGCCAGCGCGGAGAACCTGGTGTCAGAGCCCACTGCTTTTGGTTTGCGCCGACCCCAGGCGCAGGCCCTGGCTCGGGAGGTGGCCGAGGTGGTGGACGGCTGGCAGGCGCATTTCGCGGCCTGTGGCGTCAGCGCCGGCGATCTGGGCCGTCTGGCCGAACAGATTGACCGGCCTTACCTGCTGGGCGAGCGCCGGGCCTTGATGAACGCAAGGCCATGAAGGTCTGAAGGCGAGAGCGAAAGAAGGCCAGAGTGCAAGAAGGCCAGAAGGCCTGGACTCGTCGGTGACCGCGCGTTCACGAGGCGAAGCGCCTCAGAGCGCGCGGGCCTTTTTCGCCACGGGCAGTGGAATGCCGCCCGCCTCGCGGTTGTCGGAGGGGCCGCCGAGCGTGAGCGTGGTGCGCAGGGCGGGACCGCCGTAACGTCGCCGCCAGTCCTGGATGGTGGTTTGGTGGGTGGCGGCGTCCGGAATTTGGGCCGCGTAACGTTGCAGCACCAATTGCGCCGTGGTCATGAGGCGTGCGTTCAAGGTGTCCTGCGCGTGCTTGAGCAGGTCGCGCACGGCGCCCGCGGGGTCACCCCCCATGCTGAGCTTGACGGCGCTTTCCATCAGCTTGATCGGTCGCTCGCCCGCTGCGCGCAGCAGGTCCGCGTAGGGGGCATGGGCACGCGCCGCGCCGGCCATCAGTTCGCTCATGGAGCGTCCGCTGATGAAGCGCGCGCCCAAGGTGTCGAGGATGGGGGGGAAGTCGTTCAGGTCCAGGTCCAGGGAGACCGTGCGCGAGGCGATCTGCGACAGCAGGAAGATCAGGTTGGAGGCGGATTCGGCGTCGAAGTCGGGTTCGCGGATGCGCTTGGCGTGCTCGCGCGCGACCTTCAGCGCCTGGCCGTACTCCTTGCGCAGGACGTCCAGCAGGGCGTTCAGCGTGGCTTCCATCGTGCGCTGGCGCTGGCTGTACTCGGTTTCGCGCGCGCCGAGCTTGGCCAATTCGCCCCGCACCCGGTGCAGGCCCTGCCGGTCGTCCATCTGCATGTAGATGAAACCCAGCAACATCAGGGTCTGCGGGTCGAAGGAGCGCGTGCCCAGGCCTTGGTTGACGCACTGGTTGAGCACATGCTCGGCCTCGCCGTACTCGCCCTTGTAGTAATGCAAATGCCCCAGGCTCTGCATGCGAGTCACGGAGTAAGGCGTGGCCGCGCAGGCCATCTTGTAAGCCACCAGGGTTTGCTCGTGGTTGCCGAGCTCGAAATGCGCGCGGCCCATGACGTCGTAGGCGTCGGCGTAATGAGGGTCCTCGCTGATC
The DNA here is from genome assembly GCF_046452315.1 of Hylemonella sp. W303a. Classification (NCBI taxonomy): domain Bacteria; kingdom Pseudomonadati; phylum Pseudomonadota; class Betaproteobacteria; order Burkholderiales; family Comamonadaceae; genus Hylemonella; species Hylemonella sp. W303a. Next base: position 420,194 of record NZ_JBKFDG010000001.1, read on the forward strand.
AGTGTTTCCAGCGTGCCGACGGCGCGTTGCGCCTCGCCCCGGCCCAGCTGGGAGCGGGCCACGCCCAGCTTGGCCCAGGGCACCGTCTTGGCGTTGATGATGGCCTCGTACAAGCGCTGGGCTTCTTCGTAGCGCTGCAGACGAATCAGCAATTCGGCGCCGATGCGCGCGGTGTAGAGCCAGTAAGGTCCCTTGGACTCAAAGCGCTCCATGCACAGGTTGGCGGCTTTTTCATGCTGGTCGGATTCGATGGCCTCGAAGATGGGCGCCAGGACGGCCTTGCGCTGGCGGGCCTGCTCCAGGCGTTCGGCCAAGCGGGCAGCGGTGTGCGGCTTGATGAGGTAGCCATCCAGCGCGGATTCAGCGGCCTCGGCGACCTTGGCGTAGCTGGCTTCGCTGGTGACCATGATGAAGATGGTCGAGAACGACAGGATCTGGTTGCGCCGCAGGTCGTCCAGGAAGTCCTGGCCCGAGGGCTCGTCGGCCTGAAAGTGCTGCTCGCACAGGATGATGTCGAAATGGCGGCGCTCCAGCATGCGGCGCGCCTCCGAGGTGCGCGAGACCTGCTCGACGTTGCCGACGCCAAAATCTCGCAACTGATTCACCAGGATCGCGCGCGAACTGTGGTTGCCGTCGATGATCAGTGCCTGGATGCCGGAAAGATCTTCGTCTTCTAATGCCATTGCCGTTGTGTCCTGTCTGCTGATCTTTTTGGGCGCGCGCTGATACGGCCGGAGGCCGGGAGGTGTCTCGTTCGGGAGGCTGCAAGTTTAAGGCCAGAATCCGGCGCTGTCGTGCTGGTCAGCCCGAATCAGGGCTCGTCGAGGCCTGAACCCACCGTGGTATCGGCCGCTGCCAATTTGTAACGCGGGGCAGAGGACGGCGGTGGGGATGGGGGTGGGGCTATCCCCCTATTGGGGGATCGGTCGAAGGAGCCCAGCCCGCGACGGTCAGCGGCCGTCGGCCGCCACCACATGCACGCGCACGGGTTGCCATCCGAGAGGTGCGGCGGACAAGGTGCTGGGTGCCGGGGCGGGCGCAGCCCCGCCCTGACCGCCCTGGACAGCAAGTTGCGTCGAGCTTGGGGTAGGGGTGGGTGGGGTGAGTGGGGTGGGTGTGCTTTCACCCTGGCCCTCGCTGAGGGTGCGCAGCTGGAAGCGGCCGCTCTGGTCCCACAACCAGGTTTCCACGACACGGGCCGAACCGCCTTGCAAGGCCGATGGCGACGGGGGCGGGAAAGGCGCGGCCTGGCGCACGAGGCGCTCGATCTCGGCCATCACCTCGGGGGCATGCGAGGGCGCGCGCAGCCAGCGCAGGTTCTGGACCTGGCCTCGCGCGTCCACGCCCATTTCGAGCACGCCCACGGCGCGCAAGTAGTGGGGCATCACGCCCGCATAGATGCGCTCGCGGTTTTGGCCATACAGGTGCTTGGCCGCGTCCAGGCGGTAGCCGGGCGCGATGGTGGCATTCGCACCAGGTGCGGGCGTCGTGCTGCGTGTTGGGGATGTGAGGCCCGCGTTGCCTGGTGCTGGGCGCGGCGAGGCACAGGCCGTCAAGAGCAGGGCGACCCCACACAGCCAGGGCAGCGCCCCTCTGGCCGGGCCAGGGCGGGCGATGCGACGAGGGCAATGGACGGGGGGGCGCATGGCCGAGCACTGTGCCACAGCGCCCGGCATCCGATGGCCGGAAAACCGGGGCATTCTGGCCTGCGCCCATGCTTTAGCTCAGGCGCACGCTGTGGGGAACGGCGTGAGAAGCCTCGCTCCAGTACGTCACGGACTCAGGAGCCCGGCGCCACGGACTCAGGCGTCCGGCGCCACGGGGTGCTGCGCCAGGGCTTCAAGGGCTTTGACCAGGGCCGAATGGTCGGCCTGGTCATGGCCCAGGGCGGCGCAGGCCTGCATCAGCTGGGCAGCGCCCGCTGTTTGGGGCAAGGCCATCTTGAGCGCCTTGGCGCCTTGCAGGGCCAGGTTCAGGTCCTTCTGGTGCAAAGCGATGCGAAAGCCCGGGTTGAAGGTGCGTTTGACCATGCGCTCGCCGTGCACTTCGAGGATGCGGCTGGAGGCGAAGCCACCCATCAGCGCCTGGCGCACCTTGGCCGGGTCCGCGCCGGCCTTGGACGCGAACACCAGCGCCTCGCTGACGGCGGCGATGTTTAGCGCGACGATGATCTGGTTGGCGACCTTGCAGGTCTGGCCCGCCCCGTTGCCGCCGATCAGCGTGATGTTCTTGCCCATCAGTTCGAACAGCGGCTTGACCCGTTCGAACACGGCTTCCTCGCCGCCCACCATGATGGTCAGCGAGGCGGCCTTGGCACCCACTTCGCCGCCCGAGACCGGCGCGTCGAGGTAGGCCGCGCCAGTTTCGTTGATCTTCTTGGCGAAAGTTTTGGTGGCGATGGGGTCGATGGAACTCATGTCCACCACCACCTTGCCCTTGCCGTTTTTACCCAGGCCCTGGGCGATGCCGTTCTCGCCGAACAGCACCTTTTCCACGTCCGGTGTGTCCGGCACCATGGTGAAGACGATGTCGGCGCGCTCGGCCACGCCCGCGGGCGTGGTGCAGACGGTCGCGCCCGCGTCGGCCAGTTCTTGTGGCACCTTGCTGCGGGTGTTGACGAACAGAACGTGGCCGCCCTTGATGAGGTTGAGCGCCATGGGCGTGCCCATGATGCCCAGGCCGACGAAGCCGAGTTTGAGTCCGGATTTGGTCATCTGCGTGTCTCGTGTGTTGGGGAGGGAAGCGTCAGGCGCCCGACGGGCCGTGCGGCTCGCCGCCCGCGCATGCAAGAAGTCAGGGGGTCAGCGCCTTGATCCAGCCCAGCCCTTCGGTGGTGCTGGCGCGCGGCTTGTACTCGCACCCGATCCAGCCCTTGTAGCCGATGGCGTCGAGGTGGCGGAAAAGGAACGCATAGTTGATCTCGCCCGTGCCCGGTTCATTGCGTCCCGGGTTGTCGGCGAGCTGGATGTGGGCGATGCGCGCCAGGTGCTTCTGCATTGTCGCAGCCAATTCGCCCTCCATGCGTTGCGCGTGGTAGATGTCGTATTGGACGTAGAGGTTGGGGCTGCTCACGCCGTCGAGGACCGCCAAGGCCTGTGCCGTTGTATTGAGGAAGAAGCCCGGGATGTCGTAGCTGTTGATGGGCTCGATCAGCAGCTTGATGTTCGCACCTTGCAACTTGCCCGCCGCGTACTTGAGGTTGCTGACGAAGGTGGCATGGGCCTGGGTGGCGCCCACGCCTTCGGGCACCTTGCCCGCCAGGCAATTGACTTGCGGGCAGCCCAGGGCGGTCGCGTAGGCAATCGCTTGGTCCACGCCCGCGCGGAATTCCTCCACGCGGTTCGGGTGGCAGGCAATGCCGCGTTCGCCCGCCTCCCAGTTACCTGCGGGCAGGTTGTGCAGCACCTGCTTCAGGCCATGGGTCTTGAGGAGGCTGGCCAGCTCATGCTTGTCGTAGGCGTAAGGAAAGAGGTATTCCACCGCCGTGAAGCCCGCCGCCTTGGCCGCCGCGAAGCGCTCCAGAAAGGGCACCTCGTTGAACAGCATGGTCAGGTTGGCCGCGAATTGGGGCATCGATCGTCTCCGTCGTTGTGAGTGCGCAAGGGGTCAGGCCACGGCCGCGGGGGCGTCGGCGCGCTTCTCGGCCAGGTCTTCGAACTCGATGATATTGTCGATTTCCGTGCCCATGGCGATGTTGGTCACGCGCTCCAGGATCACCTCGATCACCACCGGCACTTGGTGCTCGGCCATCAGCATCTCGGCTTTCTGGATGGCGGGCTTAAGGTCGTCCGGGCTGTGCACGCGAATGGCCTTGCAGCCCAGGCCCTCGACGACCTTGACGTGGTCCACGCCATAGCCCTGGGCCACTGGGTCGCCCTGGGTGTTGATGTTCTCGAAGGCCAGCTGCACGCAGTAGTCCATCTCGAAGTTGCGCTGCGCCTGTCGGATCAGGCCGAGGTAGCTGTTGTTGACCACGATGTGGATGTAGGGCAGTTTGAACTGCGCGCCCACGGCCAGCTCTTCGATCATGAACTGGAAGTCGTAGTCGCCGGACAGCGCCACGATCTTGCGGCCGGGGTCGGCCGCGCGCACGCCCAGCGCGGCGGGCACGGTCCAGCCCAAGGGGCCAGCCTGGCCACAGTTGATCCAGTGACGCGGTTTGTAGACATGCAGGAACTGCGCGCCCGCGATCTGCGACAGGCCGATGGTGCTGACGTAGCAGACGTCACGTCCAAAGGACTCCACCATGTCCTGGTAAACGCGCTGGGGTTTCATGGGCACCTGGTTGAAGTTGGTCTTGCGGCGCAGGGTCTTCTTGCGTTCCAGGCATTCGGTGGCCCAGGCCGTGCGCTTGGGCAGCTTGCCGGCAGCCTTCCACTCACCCGCCACTTCCACGAAGAGGCGCAGCGCGGCCTTGGCGTCGCTGGCGATGCCGAAATCCGGCGAGAAGACGCGGCCGATCTGCGTGGGTTCGATGTCCACGTGCACGAACTTGCGGCCCTTGGTGTAGGTCTCGACCGAGCCGGTGTGCCGGTTGGCCCAGCGATTGCCGATGCCCAGCACGAAATCGCTGGCCAGCATGGTGGCGTTGCCGTAGCGGTGGCTGGTCTGCAGACCGCACATCCCCGCCATCAGGGGGTGGTCGTCGGGGATGGTGCCCCAGCCCATCAGGGTCGGGATCACGGGGATGCCGGTCAGCTCGGCGAACTCCACCAGCAAATCGGAGGCATTGGCGTTGATGATGCCGCCGCCCGCGACGATCAGCGGACGCTCGGCCTCATTGAGCATGGCCAGCGCCTTCTCGATCTGAGCGCGCGTGGCAGCCGGCTTGTAGACCGGCAGCGGCGCGTAGGTCTCGGGGTCGAATTCAATCTCGGCCATCTGCACGTCGAAAGGCAGGTCGATCAGCACCGGGCCTGGGCGGCCCGAGCGCATCAGGTGAAAGGCCTGTTGGAAGGTGCGCGGCACCTGGGCCGGTTCACGCACGGTGACGGACCACTTGGTCACGGGCTTGGAAATCGATTCGATGTCCACGGCCTGGAAATCCTCTTTGTAGAGGCGTGCGCGCGGGGCCTGCCCGGTGATGCAGAGGATGGGAATGGAGTCGGCCTGCGCCGAGTACAGGCCGGTGATCATGTCGGTGCCTGCCGGGCCGCTGGTGCCGATGCACACGCCGATGTTGCCGGGGTTGGCGCGCGTGTAGCCCTCGGCCATGTGCGAGGCGCCCTCGACGTGGCGCGCCAGGATGTGGCCGATGCTGCCTTGTTTGCGCAGCGCGGCGTAGAGCGGGTTGATGGCCGCGCCGGGCACGCCGAAGGCCTGGGTGACACCTTCTTTTTCCAACACCCAGACCGCGGCTTCGATGGCTTTCATTTTGGCCATGAGAATCTCCTAGTGAACAGATGAGCGCACTGTAGGAAGAGACGGTCGCTTGCGGAATACCGAGGGCGCCCATAACATCTATTCCCAGGCGGAATGAGCCGGATGGTCGTGTCGGACGCGAACCGTTCTACAGTCAAGCAGCCTTAGGAATCAAGCCAAGATGGACCGATTGCATGCCATGCAGGTGTTCGTGCGGGTGGTGGAAACCGGCAGTTTCTCCAAGACCGCGCGTGAATTCGCCACCACGCAGCCCACGGTGACCAAGCTGGTCGCGGCGCTCGAGGAGAGCCTGCGCGTGCGCCTGCTCAACCGCAACACGCGCGGCATCAGCGTGACCGAGTCGGGTGCGCTCTATTACGAGAAATGCAAGAACATCGTGCGCGACGCGGAGGAGGCCGACAACAGCGTGCGCCTGCAACAAACGCAGGCGCAAGGCCTGCTGCGCATCGGCACCTCGGTGGCGTTTGGTCGGCGCGTGATCACGCCGCTGGCGCTGGACTTCATGGCCAAGCACCCGCAGGTGCAGCTGGACCTGAGTTTCGAGGACCGCTACACCGACCTCGTGGCGCAAGGCATCGACGTGGCGGTTCGCATGGGCAAGCTCGCGGATTCAACGCTGGGCGCGCGCTTCCTCACCACCAACCCCTGGGTGCTGGTGGCTGCGCCCAAGTACCTGCGCAAGCAGGGCATGCCCAAGAAGGCCAGCGAATTGAGCGAGCATCCCGCATTGATTTACAGCAGCGTTTTGGGCGACGATGTTTGGCGGATGACCAGTCCCAAAGGTGAGGCCGTCACCGTGCCCGTGGCTGGGCGGCTGCGCTCGAACAATCTGTCCGCCGTGCTCGCCGCGGCGCGCAATGGTTACGGCATCGCGGCCATGCCGCGTTATGTGGCCAGTGAGTCGCTCAAGAGCGGACACGTGGTCGAAGTGCTGCAAGGCCACGTGCTGCCCGAGCAGGAGATCCACGCCGTGTTCCCCAGTCCGAAGCTGGTGCCGGGCAAGGTGATGGCCTTCATCGCCTACCTGCAGTCACGCTTGGGCGACCGCTGGTGGGACGATCTGCCGAAAGCCTGATGTGGCCCTGATGCACGCCTGGAGTGCGTGCGATCCGCGCGACATGCCCCGACCCATGCCCTGCCGCACAATGCGCGCCGGAGACAAGACAAGAGACACCATGCCCCTCAAGAACACGCCCTCGTCCCACACTGCCCTCGCCGTTCCCGATGGCTCGCCCCCGGACCCACGCACGCAACCGCGCGATTTCTTGCGCCACCTCTACCAGACCGCCGTGCGCCGCGCCCTCCCGCTGCATACGATGGGGGCGCACCTGCCGCCACCGCCGTCTCGTGCCAGCGGTGGCCGCACCATCGTCATCGGCGCGGGCAAGGCCGCGGGCGCCATGGCCCAGGCCGTGGAGGCCTTGTGGCCCGCACATGCAGGGGCCGATGCGCCGCTGTCGGGCCTGGTCGTTACACGCTACGGTCACACGCCGCCGCGCCCTGCGGGCTTGGCGCAGCGTATCGAGGTGGTCGAAGCGGCGCACCCCGTGCCCGATGCCGCGGGCATGGCCGCGGCGCAACGCATCTTGCAGACCGTGCAGGGCCTGACGGCGGATGATCTGGTGCTGTGCCTCATTTCCGGCGGTGGGTCCGCCCTGCTGACCTTGCCCGCCGAGGGTTTGACACTGGCCGACAAGCAGCGCATCAACCGCGAGCTGTTGGCCAGCGGCGCCAACATTGGCGAGATGAACTGCGTGCGCAAGCACCTCTCGCGCATCAAGGGCGGTCGCTTGGCCGCCGCCTGCGCGCCTGCGCGGGTGGTGACGCTGACCATCAGCGACGTGCCGGGGGACGATCCGTCCGTCATCGCCAGTGGCCCCACGGTGCCCGACGCCAGCAGCTGCGCTGACGCGCTATCGATTTTGAAGCGCTACCGCATTGCCCTGCCAACCGCCGCGCAGACCGCGCTGGAGCAGGGGGCTTACGAAACGCCCAAGCCTGCCGACCCCGTGTTCGCGGGGCACACCGTGCGCCTGATCGCCACGCCCAAGGAATCGCTGCAGGCCGCCGCCGAGGTCGCGCGCGAGTGGGGACGAGCGATCGGCCTGAACGCTTATGTGCTGAGCGATGAACTGGAAGGCGAGTCGCGCGAGGTCGGCAAGGTGCACGCTGCGCTCGCGCGCTTCGCCGCGCGCGAAGGCCAACCCTTCGCAAGACCTTGCGTGATCCTCAGTGGCGGCGAGACCACGGTGACCGTGCGGCCTCAGCCATCCGAAGCACCGCGCGGGCGTGGCGAGAACCTGGAGGCCCGCCCCGGGCGGGGCGAAAACCAGGAGGCCGGCCCCGGCCGGGGCGAAAACCTGGAAGCCCGCCCCGGGCGGGGCGGGCGTGCCGGTGAGTTTTGCTTGGGCCTGGCCGTGGCCTTGCAGGGGCAAGCCGGTGTCTGGGGGCTGGCCGCGGACACTGACGGCATCGACGGCATCGAAGACAACGCGGGCGCTTTCGTGACGCCCGACACGCTGGCCCGTGCGGCGGCGCTGGGGCTGTCCGCCACGGCCCACCTGGACCGCAACGACAGCTACGGTTATTTCCAGGCACTCGGTGATCTGCTCGTGACCGGACCGACCCACACCAACGTCAACGACTTTCGCGCCTTGCTGGTGTTGTGAGTGGCACGCGATGACGCAGGCGCGAGCGGCTTGCCGCCCCTCGCGCCTGCGTCGATGGGTGTGAGCCTTACGTGCGCAGCGCCCGTATGTCGGCCGGGATGGGCACGGCGCGACCATTCGCGCCGTGGCGCGCCGCGTCGTCGTTTCAGCGGTCGCCGCGGATCGGTCCGAACTCCACGGGGACCCAGGCGTAGCCTTGAGGGTCCTTGCGCACATGGCCCAGGCCCGGGAAGGGCAAGTGAGCCCCCGCGATGGTCCAACCCGACTCGCTGGCACGCTGGAACAAGGCCCTGCGCGTGGTGATGGCCTGCTGCTGGTTCACGTCGAACTCCAAAGACACCTCGGGGTGCTGGAATTGCACGGCATGGCTGTGCACGATGTCACCCCAGACCAGCAGCTTGTGCACGCCGGAGCTGAACAGGTAAGAGCTGTGGCCAGGCGTGTGACCCGGCGTGCCCACCACGCTCACCCCGGGCAACAGGGTGTCACCGGCTTGGAAGCTGCGCAGGCGGCCTGCGACCTTGTAGGGCCGGACGGCGTCCATGGCCATGCGAAAGAACGGTTGGTTGTCCTTGGGCGCCGCGTTGGCCGTTTTCTCGTCCAACCAGAAATCGATGTCTTGTTGCGCGGCCCAGAGGGTGGCCTTGGGGAAAGCGGGCTGGCCGTTCTTGTCGAGCACACCGCAGAGGTGGTCCGGGTGCAAATGGGTCAGCAGCACCGCATCGACCTGCTCGGGTTGGTAACCCGCCGCGCGGATGTTGTCCTGCACCTGGCCCAGGCTCGGGCCAAAGCAGCTCGCCGCCCCGGCATCGACCAGCACCAGGTGCTCGCCGGTGTGCACGAGGTAGGCGTTGACGGCGGTTTGCACGCCCTTGCTGCTGTCGATGAACATGCGCGCCAGCAGGCTCTGGATCTGGTCCGTGCGCAGGCCCTTGAGCAAGGGCGTGCCGAGATCGACAAAGCCGTCGTACAGCGCGGTGACTTCGAAGTTGCCGTTGGCGAGTCGGTAGTAGCCCGGGACCTGGGTTTTCTGCGCGGGCGGCGCGGCGTGCAGGCTCAGCGTGCTCAAGGCGAGGCCGAGGGCCATCAGGCCGCGGCGCATGAATCGTGTTGGTGTGTGCATGTCTGGTCTCTGTGGAGGAAGGAGCGACAGCCATCGCTGTCTGAGACCAGTGTAGGCAGCCGCCTTGACGCGAATCGCTCAGAATCGCACGCGAACCGTTCAGACGCCGCCCACGCGCGACGGTTCCACCCCATAGCGTTCGGCGAAGCGCTTGCTGAAGCTGGCGGTCGAGGCGTAACCCACCCGCATGGCCACCGATTTCACCGGCAGTCGCGTGCTTTGCAACAGGATCAGTGCTTGGGCGAGGCGCGCGCCGATGATCAGTTCACGCAGCGAGGTCCCGCCCGCCGCGAGTTGGCGCCGCAGGGTGGCCCCGCTGAGCCCCAAGGCTTGTTCGATGTCGGACGAACTCCAGTCGCGCGCGGGTTCGGCCACGACCATGGCGCGGATCTGCTCGCCGAGGCTCGGCGTCACCGGCGCCAGTAGGCCGCCGTGGCCCAGTGCATGCAGGCGCAGCACCACGCCAGCCATCGCATGGCAGGCGAAGACGGTTTCGCCGGCCAGCAGCGCGTCCACCCAGTTCAGCAAGGCCAGCGCCACGTCATCCAGGGCAATCCTTGCCACGGGCCCGGGTTGGCCGAAGGCGCGGTCGGGCAGCAGTTGGCGAGCCGCCTCCAGGGTCGCGGGCTCAATCCCGATGGCGATGGCGGTGTAGTCGCCGACAACGTCATCGGGAATGTTCTCCACGTCCAGACTGCGCGCGCCAGGCACCAGCAGCATCTGGCCTGGCTCGATGCGCAGCCAGTCGCCACCTTCGCGGCAGCGTTTGGTCCCGCGCAGCGGAATCACCAGAGCGGGGCCGGTTATGTCCACGGCCTTGATATGGTGGGCCTGCACCGCGCGCACGCACAGGCAGGGCAGGGCACTGTCTTGGCTGGCGAGTTCGTGCAGGCGGGCCAGCAGCAAGAGGTGGCCCGGCGAGGGTTCGGCGTTCATGGGGCTGAGATGGCGAGGCGGTGATGCGGCCATGCAAGATAGCACGATGGCCCCATGCCCGCGCCTCGCGCCGCCCCGCAGGGTTGCGTGTGCTTCAGTTGCACAGCACCCGGATATCGGCCGGAATGGGGATGGCGCGGATGCCCGCGCCGTCCTCGCGCCTGGCGGCGAAGATGCGGACTTCCTCGCATTCCATGATCAGTGCCATCTCCTCACCGGAGCGGTCGTGATTCAGGCGTTCGATGCGGTAGCGCTGCACAAAACTCTTGTCGCGCCATTCGGCCACGTGCACGCGGATGTGCAGCACATCGCCGTAGCTGGCGGTCTTGACGAAGCGTGCATGGGTGTCGACCAGCGGCGTGCCGATGACGCCCGTGGTTTTTTCCGTCTCGTGCCAAGGCGGCACGCCACATTCGATGAAGAAATGGCGTGACGCGGCGTCGATCCAACGGAAGAAATTGGGAAACCACACGATGCCCGCCGGATCGCAATCGCCGAACTCGACGCGTTGCAGGTAAGTGATGGTCCGGGGTGTGGCGGCTTCGCTGCTCATGGTGGGTCCCGTGGTGTTCGTGGCTTCGGATGGCTCAAACTGAAATGGCGCGCATTGCGCCTCGCGGCGCAGTTCAGCAGGGCTTGGTCGAGCAGCCATTCGTCGTGAGCCGCGTGATGGACTTGAAACGGCCCCGCGCGAACGGGTGGGGCCCGTTCACGCGTGCCGAGGGGGCCCATCAATCCCCTTTGATGCCACGCTCGCGGATCAGCTTGCCGAAGCGCTTGGAGTCTTCGTCCGCCTTGGCGGCGAATTGCTTGGGCGTCATGGGCGCGGCGGCGCCGCCCACGGCATTGATGCGTTCCTTCACGGCGGGGGTGCCCAGGACCTTGTTGATCTCGGTGTTCAGTCGCGTGACCACGGCGGCGGGTGTGCCCGCGGGGGCGTAGAAGCCAAAGTAGCTGTCGGCGTCAAAGCCCTTGAGGCCGGTGGCTTCGTCCACGGTGGGCGTGTCGGGCACGATGGCCGCGCGGTGCGGGCTGCCCACGGCCAGCAGCTTGAGCTTGCCCGACTGCACGTGCGGCAAGGCGATGCCCGGGTCAAAGGAAAAATCGATCTGGCCGGCCAGCAGGTCGTTCAACGCCGGGGCCGCGCCCTTGTAAGGCACGTGCAGGGCGTCGGTGCCCGTCATGCTCTTGAACATTTCACCCGCCAGGTGGGGCGAGCTGCCATTGCCCGGAGAACCGTAGGAGAGCTTGCCCGGATTGGCCTTGAGGTAGGCGATGAACTCCTGCGCGTTGTTGACCGGCAGGTCCTTGCGCACCACCAGGAAGACGGCCACGCGCGCGACTGAGGCCACGGGCACGATGTCCTTGGACGGGTTGAAGGGCATCTTGTCGTAGATGTGTGGGTTGACCGACACCAGGCCGCCCGAGCTCATGAGCAGGGTGTAGCCGTCGGCCGGCGACTTGGCCACCGCGTCGCCGCCAATGTTGCCGCCCGAGCCAGCGCGGTTCTCCACCACCACCGGTTGGCCCAGCACGTCTTGCAGCGGCGCCGTGACCAGACGGCCCAGGGTGTCGGCCACGCCGCCCGGCGGGAAGGTCACGATGACCTTGACTGGCTTGTTCGGGTAGGCCTGGGCGGCCGCAGGCAGGGGCAGCAGGCCCAGGGCCAGACCGCCGATGGCGGCGCCCGCGGACAGCAGCGCGCGGCGCAGGGCTGAGGTGGAGTGGGATGTCATGGTGTGTTGTCTCCTCGTTGAAAAAATCTGGGGCCTGGGGTCTGGCACGGGCGAAATGATCAGGGGGCTTTTCTCAGCGCGGGCTTGCGCACCCAGCGGATGGGCTGGGCCTTCAGCGGGCGCGCGGGAGCGCCGTGTTGCTTCAGCGTTTTGTCCAGGGCCTGGCCCGCGTCGTCGGCCAGGGCGGCTTGGCGGGCGGCGGCGATGGCGGCCGCGCGCGCCGCGTCGTCGGCGAAATGCGAGGCGGTGGCCAGGTGACGCACGACGTGCAGCAGATTGTCCTTGCCGCGTTCATTGGTGCTGCCATAGCCCTTGATGAGCCGACCGCACTGGGCGATCTCGAAACCGCTGTCCCAGTGGCGCGCCGTCTGCTGCGTGACGGCCGCCAGCCATTCGTCGATCAAGGCTTGCTCGCTCACGAAACGGCTGCCGTGCGGCCGCAGCCACTTGAGTCCAGCCAAGAGGCGCAGGGCCAGAAGTCCCGTGACGGTGTGCGTGCCGATCTTCAGTGGCAAGGCCCAAGGCGTCTTGCCCGCGAGCGTGCGTTTCTTGTCCCAGGTCAGCAGGCGGTTGGCGAGCGCGCTGGGCAGCAACGCCGCGAACTCGGGAACCCCGGGTTTGAAGTGGTCGTAGAGCTTGAGCAGGTCCTCGTCCTTGGCCTTGACCTCGCCGACCACCCGCTGCCAGCGGTTGGCGCGGCTCTTGAGGTCGGCCACGCGCACGATGTCGTCGAAGGCCATCCACAGCGCCAGCCAGCGCGCCATCTCGCGGGTGATGGCCCAGCCGCGTCGGCCCTCGGGGTCGCTGACGCGTTCCGCGTCCAGCACGGTGTGCAGGCGCTCCACGTAGCGCCGCGCGTAGGCGGCGTTTTGGTATTCGGTCAGGCGGGCGCGGGCCAAGGCAATGAGGTCGTGCAGCGTGGCGGGGAAACGCGACGCCACCTCGGTTGGCAGGGCGGGCGCAGTCTGGAGCGCATCGGTCGTGGGCGCCGAGGAGGCTGGGCGCGTGTTCAGCACCGCGTCGATGTAGCGGGCCTGCTGACGTTGCGCGCTCACGGCCTCGAAGCCCAGTGCGAAACCGCGCAGGCTGGCTTGCGCCATGCTGCCTTCGCCACCGATGATGAGTTCGTAATCCACGCGCTTCATGGGCAGTAGGCCACTGGCCGCGATGCAACCCAACAAAACGGCACTGACCACGGTACCGGCCTGGCGCGTCAGCTCGGCCATGTCGATCAGGTGGTGGGCGCGGCTATGTGCAGCGACGAGTTGCGCCAGCTGGGCGCTGTCGCGTCGGCCGTCACCCAGCTGCATTTTTTCCATCGTGGTCAGCGTGCGCGCGGTGGAACTGATCACCAAGGTTCGGTCACGGCTGGCATGGCCCAGGCTGAGTTGGCGCGCGGTTTCCAGCAGCTCGCTGGACACCAGGGCGTCCAGTCGGCCGGGCATGGGGTAGAGGCCGAGCACGGGGCGTCGGCCCTGCAGTTCGGACTGGGGCGTTGGAAAAACTTCCAGGTAATAGGTCGTTGCGCCGGTGCGCTGGGCGACGCCCGGAATGGAGGTGGCCTGCACCGGGTAGCCCGCGTGGCGCGCGGTCTCGACCAACCATTCGGTCAGCACGCCGCCCCCTTCGCCACCGAGGGCGCAGAGCAAAAGAGAAATCGGTTGTTGGGTCATGCTCAGGCGGGTTGCAAAGCTTTGATCAGGGGGCGTCGCAGGGCGCTGAACAGGCGTTCATGCCAGCGCGGGTTCTGCACGACTTCGGCGCGGTAGAAGGACGGGCAGAGCGTGGCCGCGTGGGCGTTGGCGCCGCACAGCCCGCAGCCCACGCAGCCGTCGATCACGGTGGCCACGGGGTCGACCTTGAGCGGGTCCGGGTTGTCCTTGAGCGTGAGCGTGGGGCAGCCGCTGAGTCGGATGCAGGCGTGGTCCCCATTGCAGACGTCTTCGTCCACGCCGTACTTCACACGTTCGACCCGTTGTCCTTTTTTCAGCAGGCTCGCGATCCAGGGCTTGATGCGGCGCTGACGCTCAAGCTGGCACTCGCCCTCGGCGACGATGACCTTGAGGCCATTGAAATCCGAGGTGAAGGCGTCCACCAAAGTCTTGCGCACCTTGTCCACCTCGTAGGTGTGCACGGTGCGCAGCCACTGCACGCCCAGGCCCTTGAGCGTGCTCTCGATGGTCTGGTTGGTGTGCACCAGGCTCTGGCGCTTGTCGGCGGCCAGGGCCTTGGCCGCGTCGCCTGGCGTGGAGATGATGTCCTGCGTGCCGGTGGCCGAGGTGTAACCGTTCTTGAAGATCAGCAGCACGGCATCGTCGCCGTTGAAGAGCGCGCTTTGCACGCCGGTCAGCAGGCCGTTGTGCCAGAAGCCGCCGTCGCCCATGACCGAGAGCACGCGACGGTTCATCACCGGTGAGACGCCCGCGCGGCTGGCAAGCGACATGCCGTAACCCAGGATGGAGTGGCCGAAGGAAAAGGGCTCGAAGGTGGCGAGCGCGTGGCAGCCAATGTCGCCCGCCACATGCACGTCGCCCACCTGCTGCTGCGCGATCTTCAGCGCCGAGAACACGGGCCGCTCGGGGCAGCCGATGCACATGCCCGGTGGACGGGCGGGCAGGGCCTGGCCCCCGTTCTTCGCGATGTCCTGGGCAATGGTGGCGCGCCGCTCGCGGTTGCCGTTCAGCCATTCGGGCACGGCGGCGGGCAGCAGTTCATTGCGGTACTGCCGCAGGAACTTCTCCAGGCCGCCGGCCATGACCTCGGCCGAGTACTCACCCGCCATGGAGAGCATGTCCTTGCCGTGCAGCGGTGTCTGGATGTCGGCGCGGCGCAGCATCGTGGCCAGTTCCTGCTCGATGTACTCGGGCTGGCCTTCCTCGACCATCAGCACCGCGCGCTTGCCGACGCAGAACGCTGTCAGTTCCTCGGGCACCAGCGGGTAGGTGACGTTGAGCACCAGCAGCGGGATGTCGGTCTGACCGAATGCATCGGCCAGGCCGAACTGCTGCAGGGTGCGGATCAGGGTGTTGTAGAGCCCACCCTGCACCACGATGCCCAGATCACCGTGCTTGCCGGGGAACAGCTCATTGAGCTGGTGCTCGCGCACATAGGCCCGTGCGGCCGGCAGGCGCTGGTCCACCTTGAGCTTTTCGTGGCGGAAGGTCACCGGCGGGTGGGCCAGCCGTTCGTAATTGAAGGCCGCGGGTTCTTCCATCAGCGCGCGGGTGGAGATGCGGGGCGCGCGGTTGTCGCGTGCCGCGAAGCTACCGCGCACATGGCAGGCACGGATGCGCAGTTCCAGGATGGCGGGCATGTTCGAGGCCTCGGACAGGGCGAAGCCGTGCTCCACCGTGTCCACCATGCATTGCAGGTCGGGGCGCGGGTCCAGCAGCACCATGCCGGACTTGAGCGCGTAGGCATGGGTGCGTTCTTGGATCACGCTGGCGCCCTCGCCGTAGTCCTCGCCCACGACGATGAGCACGCCGCCGGTGACCCCCGGCGAGGCCAGGTTGGACAAGGCGTCTGCCGCCACATTGGTGCCGACGATGGACTTCCAGGTCACGGCCCCACGCAGCGGGTAGTGGATGGAGGCGCCCAGCATGGCGGCGGCCGAGGCCTCGTTGGAGCAGGCCTCGACGTGCACGCCGAGCTCGTCCATGTAGCCCTTGGCTTGCACCATCACGTCCAGCAGGTGTGAGACCGGCGCGCCCTGGTAACCGCCGACGTAGGACACGCCGGACTGCAGCAGGGCCTTGGTGATGGCGAGGATGCCCTCGCCATGGAAGGTCTGGCCTTGGCCCAGCGCCAGGGACTTGATCTCCTGGCTGAATGAAACTTCCACGCGCGTCTCCTCTTGCGTTCCTTGTTCTGTGATCGTTCCTCGGGCACGAGGGCCTGGGAGCTGCCGCAGTGTCTCGCTGGATGCGACATTCTTCAATAGCATCTGCGAGATATGTAATATGAGTGGTATGCATATCAACGAGCTGGACCTCAACCTGCTGCGACTGTTCGACGCCACCTACCGCTTGGGCAGCGTCAGCCGCGCGGCCGAGGCCGTGGGCCTGACCCAGCCTGCGGCCAGCCACGGCCTCGGCCGCCTGCGCCTGTTGCTGGGCGATGCGCTGTTCGAACGCCGGGCCGGTGGCGTCAAGCCCACGGCGCGGGCGGATCGCTTGGCCGGGGCAGTTCGGCAGGCCCTCGGCACGCTGGAAGCCGCACTCAACGAAAGCGCGGCTTTCGACCCACGGCAATCCACGCGCACCTTTCGCTTGCACATGAGCGACATGGGCGAGAGCCGCTTTCTGCCCGAGCTGATTCCGACCCTGCGCGAGCGAGCGCCCGGGGTTCGGGTGCAGACCCTGCCCATGCCACGCGATCAGATCGGGGCCGCGTTGGACGAGGGGCGCATCGACTTCGCTTTTGGTTTCCTGCCCATGGTGAAGGACACCCAGCGTGTGCAACTGCTGCAGGACCGCTACATCGTGATGCTTCGGGCGGGGCATCCTTTTCTCGCCGTGGCCCGGCGCAAGCAAGGAGCGGCCCTGCTGGACGCTCTGCGCAGCTTGGAGTTCGTCGCCGGACGGACCCACTCCGACACGCTGCGCATCTTGCAAGGCTTGCAGCTTGAAGACCGCATACGCTTGACGGCCGAGCATTTCATGGCCCTGCCCGCCATCGTGGGCGTGACGGACCTGGCACTCGTCATGCCGCGCAACATCGCCCGGGGTTTCACGGCGAATGGTTATGCGCTGATTGAGCCGCCGTTCCCGCTGCGCGATTTCACGGTCTCGCTGCACTGGAGCCGCCGCTTCGAGGCGGACCCGGCCAACCGCTGGCTGCGTGAATTGATGGTGGGGCTGTTCTCCGTGCGCTGAGGTCCCGCGTGCCGCGGTGGCCCCGCTCCGCCCAACCCCCCTGGGGCTGGAGCCGCCCACCTACAATCCCACCCCAATTTCAGGAACACCCCATGAGCATCAAAAGCGATAAATGGATCCGCCGCATGGCCGAGCAGCACGGCATGATTGAGCCTTTCGAGCCCGGGCAGGTGCGCTACGCGGCGGATGGGCACAAGATCGTGAGCTACGGCACCAGCAGCTACGGCTACGACATCCGCTGCGCGCGCGAGTTCAAGGTGTTCACCAACATCCACAGCACCGTGGTCGACCCGAAGAACTTCGACGAGAAGAGCTTCGTGGACATTGAGAGCGACGTGTGCATCATCCCGCCCAACAGCTTCGCGCTGGCGCGCACGGTGGAGTACTTCCGCATTCCGCGCAACGTGCTCACCATCTGCCTGGGCAAGAGCACTTATGCGCGCTGCGGGATCATCGTCAACGTCACGCCCTTCGAACCCGAGTGGGAGGGGTTCGTGACGCTTGAGTTTTCAAACACCACGCCCCTGCCCGCCAAGATCTACGCGGGTGAAGGTTGCGCCCAGGTGCTGTTCTTTGAAAGTGACGAGGTCTGCGAGACCAGCTACAAGGATCGGGGCGGCAAATACCAGGGGCAAAGTGGCGTGACCTTGCCCAAAGCCTGAGCGGTCGCGGCGCCTGCCAGCACGTGCCCGTCTTGGGGCGGTATGCAAGCTGCGCTGGCGGGGCCCGCGGTCAGGCCGTGGTGGCCGTCTTGTCCTCGACGGCCACGGTCACGCGGTTGCGCCCCTGGTGCTTGGCTTCGTAGAGCGCGGCGTCCGCGCGTTGGATGAATCGTTCCAGGTGGGGCATTCCCGCCGAGTGCCCAACGCCCCCCTGCTTGAAGGACGTGTCGGGCTCGCGGGGGCGCCCGGTCTTTTGGGGCAGGTGACTGGTCACCCCGATGCTCAAGGTGACGATGCCCTCCGACAATGGCGTGGCCGCATGCGGTATGCGTTGCGCCCGCACGGCATCCAGGATTTTCTGGGCCAAACTTTCAGCACCGGCGCTGGCGGTGTCTGGAAGGATCAGGGCGAACTCTTCGCCACCATAACGTGCCGCCAGGTCACCCGGACGCTGCGCGGCCGCGCTCAGGACCCGTGCCACGCGCTCCAGGCAGCGGTCGCCCTGGGGGTGGCCGTAGTGATCGTTGTAGAGCTTGAAGTGGTCGATGTCGATCATCAACAAGGCCAGAGGCTGCCCGCGCCGCATGGCGCGTGCCCACTCGGCGGCCAAGGTTTCATTGAACTTGCGCCGGTTCGCCAGGTCCGTCAGCGCGTCGGTTTCGCTGATCCAGCGCAACTGGTCCAAGCTCTTTTCCAGCGCGGTGGATCGGCTGCGGAGTTCCGCGTTCAGTGCCGCGGTGTGCATGTTCATGAAGGCCGCGAACAATCCGACGTGCGCCGCCACCATGCCCAGCACCTGCAAGGCCAGGACGCCGTAGATCAGTTGCTCGAACACCAGAAAGAGTTCCGTGAAGTTTTGCGCCAGCACCACGCGCGTGACCATCAACACGATCAGCAGCGCCCAAAAGATGATCGGGTCACGCCGGCTGCGGCCGAATTTGTCGAGTTCCTGGGCTTGATCACGTCTGCGCGCGAGCGCCGCCAACCCGAAGGCCGCGACCAGACCAAGCAGCGCGGAATGGGCCTGAACCACCCTGTCGGCGTCCGAACGGGCCAGCCACAGCGCCAGCGGTTCGATGGCGGTCAGAGTGAACGGCCAACTCCAGCGCAAGGCATCGCGCATGCGGCCGTGCAGATCCCGCTGGCGCAGCAACGCGCATTGCCCCGCGTGCAGCAAGGCCAGTCCCAAGGTGACCAAGGTGCCGCTGGCGATGATCACGGACAGCGGCGCCAGTGGGGTGTGGCGCAGGTTCACGAGCAGGAAGCCGCAGGCACTGACGCCAAAACCCAAGGCCCACAGCAGGAGGTGGGGCTGTTTTTCCCGGCGCCAGAGCAGGTAGAGACTGATGCCTTGCATCAGATCAATGACGCCGAAGAAGAAATACTGCGTGTAAAGATCCAGATTCAAGAGTGTGGGCTCCCTGGCTGCGCCGCCACTGTAGCGGCGGGGCCCACTCCTGTCGATCCGTGGCGCCGCCCGTGTATTGAAGGGCAGATCCGCCCAATAGGGGATAATTGAGCGCAATGAATGACGAAATTCGTGCTGAATCCCCAGAGCTCGCATCTCCGGCCCCCAAACGCTACGCCGATCTGACCCTGGCCGAGCCGCTCAAGCGCGCCGTGGCCGAGATGGGCTACGAAACCATGACGCCCATCCAGGCGCAGGCCATCCCGGTCGTGTTGGCGGGGCAGGACGTGATGGGGGCGGCCCAGACCGGCACGGGCAAGACGGCGGCTTTCTCGCTGCCCTTGTTGCAGCGCCTGCTCAAGCACGAAAACGCCTCGACGTCCCCCGCGCGCCATCCCGTGCGCGCCTTGGTGTTGCTGCCCACGCGCGAGTTGGCGGACCAGGTCGCGCAACAGGTCAAGATGTACGCGAAGTACACCCACCTGCGCAGCGCGGTGGTGTTTGGTGGCATGGACATGAAGCCCCAGACCCTGGAATTGAAGAAGGGGGTGGAGGTGTTGGTCGCCACTCCCGGCCGCTTGCTCGATCACATCGAGGCCAAGAACGCGGTGCTCAACCAGGTGGAGTACGTGGTGCTGGACGAGGCGGACCGCATGCTGGACATCGGCTTCTTGCCCGATCTTCAGCGCATCCTCAGCCACCTGCCCAAGCAGCGCACGACGCTGCTGTTCAGCGCGACCTTCTCGCCCGAGATCAAGCGCCTGGCCTCCAGCTACTTGCAGAACCCCATCACCATCGAAGTCGCGCGATCCAACGCCACGGCCACGACGGTGGAGCAGCATTTCTACAGCGTGGGCGAGGACGACAAGCGCCACGCCCTGCGCCAGGTCTTGCGCGACAAGAACCTCAAGCAGGCCTTCGTCTTCGTCAACAGCAAGTTGGGCTGCGCCCGGCTGGCCCGCGCGCTGGAACGCGATGGTCTCAAGACCGCGGCCCTGCACGGTGACAAGAGCCAGGACGAGCGCCTCAAGGCGCTGGATGCCTTCAAGAAGGGCGAGGTCGATCTGCTGGTCTGCACCGACGTGGCCGCGCGTGGCCTGGACATCAAGGACGTGCCGGCGGTGTTCAACATCGACATTCCTTTCAACGCCGAGGACTACGTGCACCGCATTGGCCGCACGGGCCGTGCCGGGGCGCAGGGTGTCGCGGTGAGCTTCGTGTCGCCGCGCGACGTCAAGTCGGTGGCCGAGATCGAGAAGTTGATCAAGACCAAGATCGAGATCGAACCCATCGAGTTCGAGGAAGACCGCCCGGATATCCGGCGTCAGGGCCGCTTCAACGAAGGGCATCGCCTTTACGACCAAGAGCGTGGCCGCGAGGACGGTGAGCGTAGCCGCGAGCGAGTTGATCGGGGCGCCCCAGGCCTGGAACGTCGCCGCGAAACCCGCCCAGCGCCCCGGGCCGCGCCGGCTGATCCCTTCTTCGACCGCCCCTACGAAGCTCCCGCGACCGAGGTCGCTGAGCCCGCGCCTTGGGAGGCCGCGGCCAAGCCGGCCACCAACCGCGGCAATCTGTCCACCAACATCCGTCCCAAGCGCAAGTTGGCGGCGTTGTTCAAGCAGTCCTGATCAGGCGACCATCCGCCTAGGCTCAAGCCCTCAAGGTGTGCGCGTCGGGCTCGCGATGAGGGCCGGGACCCTTCAGCTCAGGGCCGCAGCGCTGTCAGTTCCTTCCACACCTTTTCCTCGTCCACGATGGCAACCGAGATGCGTGCCATGCGCGATGGCGCTTGCGTGGGTGAGAACAGCGAACCGGGCGGGATCAACAATCCGCGTTCGGCCGCCTCACGCGCCAGCTGCTCGCTGTCTCGACCGCAGTCGGCCCAGATGAACATGCCGGCCTGGGGCTCGTTCGGCACCGTGTAGCCGAGCTTGAGCAAACGCTTCAAACACCTTGCACGCGCTTCGTCCACCCTCAGCCTGACTCGCTCGACATGGCGGCGGTAGGCCCCGTCGGCCAGCACCCGGTGAACCACCCGTTCGCTGAGTTCACTTGAGGTAAGCCCACCCAGCATCTTGATGTCGCTCAGGCGATCCACAAGATCTTCCTTCGCGGCCAGCCATCCCACGCGCAGGCTGGCCGCCAGGGTCTTGGCGAAACCTCCGGCCAGGATGACGCGGTTGAGGCGGTCCAGCTCGGCCAGCCGCGTCAAGCTGCTGGCGCTGTTGGGGTGGAACTCGGCGTAGGTGAGGTCTTCCACGATCATGAAGTCGTGCTTCTCGGCGACGCGCAGCATGTCGTAGGCCGCCCCGGCGGACAGGCCAAAGCCGGTTGGGTTGTGCACCGTGCTGTTGGTAATGAAGAGCTTGGGCTGGTGCTGGGCAGCGGCTTGTTCGAGCCAGGCCATGTCGGGTCCATTCGGCCCACGCGGCACGCCGATCACGCGGGCACCGAAGGCGGCGAGTCGGCCGAAGACGACGTACCAAGCCGGGTCTTCCACCAGCACCGTGTCGCCGGGTTGCACCAGCAGCCGCGCCACCAGGTCGAGGCCATGGGTGACGCCGCTCGTGGTGAGCAAGTGCAGGTCGGGATGCGCCGGTACGTTTTGGGTTTGCAGCAAGGCGGCGAGTTGCTGGCGCAAGGGCGCGTAACCTTGCGGATGTCCGTAGCCCAGCAGACGGGCTTGCGCCGTGCGCCCCACGCTGCGCAACGCGCCGGCGACCAAATCCGCATCCAGCCAGTCGGGTGGCAAGCATCCTGCGCTGGCCGGCATGGCGCCATCGATGGGGTTGGAGCCAAACAAATTGCGCAGCATCCAACGCGTGTCGAGTTGCGCGGGTGCGATCGGCTTGGCCGCCTTGGCATTCACGTCGATCAAAGGCGCGCGGCGGGCCTGCACGAAAAAACCCGCGCCGCGCCGTGACTGCACCAGGCCTTGCGCGACCAGTCGCTCATACGCCTCGACCACGGTGAATCGACTGACGCCGACCTGTTCGGCCATCTGGCGGATCGAGGGCAGGCGGGTGCCGGGTCGCAGGCCCTGGTCTTCGATGCGGCGCGCCAGGTCATGGCTGAGCTGAGCGACCAGGGTCGCGTCGGCCGCCTGCACAAGCTGTGGGCCGGGTGGGAAAGACGGGGCCGAGGCGGGTAGGCCGGGGCTGGACGCGTTGGAGGGCTGAGCAACTGTCATGGTGTTCGGACCGGGCCAGTGTCTGAAGGAAACCGTTGAACTGTACCGGTACTGTATTGGTAACTGGCCCTAGAGTGACAGCACTACCGATGACTGTCAAGGCCCTCCATGCTGACCCGCTCCCCGTCGATTCGCCTGCCCCGTGTCGCGCCGCCGCGCGGGTCTGAGCACGCCTCCCCGCCATCCGTCTCGCTCTCCGCCCAGCCTCATACGGCCGCGACCACGCCTTGGGAAGGGTATGGCTTGGGTTTGCTGGGCGTGCTGATCTTCAGCCTCACCCTGCCGATGACGCGGGTGGTCGTGGCCGAATGGCCACCGCTGCTGGTGGGTCTGGGGCGGGCCTTGGTGGCGGCCCTGCCCGCTGCTGTGCTGCTGGCGGTGAATTGCAGTCGACTGCCCAGCCGCCAGGAATGGCCTGGCGTTCTCGGCGCGGCGCTGGGCATCGTGATCGGCTGGCCCCTGCTGTCCACCTTGGCCCTCAAGAGTGTGGCTGCTTCGCACGGCGCGGTCTTCAATGGCTTACTGCCCTTGTCCACCGCCTTGTTCGCGACCTGGCGCAGCGGCGAGCGGCCGACGCGGATGTTCTGGGTTTGGGCAGCCTTGGGCGCGGCGCTGGTCACGGGGTTTGGTTTGCTGCAAGGACGAGGTGCCTTGCAGCCGGGTGATCTGTGGCTGCTGCTGGCGGTGGTCGCGGGTGGCTTCGGTTACGCCGAGGGCGCAAGGGCCGCGCGCACCCTGGGGGGCGGGCGCACGATCTGCTGGGCCTTGGTGATCAGCGCGCCCTTGATCGCCGTGCCCGTGGCGTGGATGGTGGGTGACGCGGCCGATGCCGCGCGGGTCAGCGGCCACGTCACGTCCAACCGCGCTTTGCTGGCCTTCGCTTGGCTGTCCTTCGGTTCCATGTTCCTGGGCTTCTTTGCCTGGTATCGTGGTCTGGCCGTCGGGGGCATCGCCCGGGTGGGCCAGGTGCAACTGCTGCAGCCCTTCCTGACCGTGCTGGCCTGTGCGCTGCTGTTCGGTGAATCTGTCGGCGGCGAGACCTGGGTGTTTGCGCTGGCAGTGATCGCGGTCATCGCCGGTGGGCGGCAGGCCTTGCGCGGCGGGGGTGCCCCGACTGCGATGCAATCCAAGTCTCGATGACGCAGCGCCAACGATGGAGAACCTTCCCATGCCCCTTTTTTCCTGGATGCAACCGGCCCTGCTCGGGCCACTGGTCCTGTTCACCTTTATCAGCTCCATCACGCCGGGGCCCAACAACACCATGCTGGCGGCCTCCGGTCTGAACTTCGGGCTGCGCCGCACCTGGCCCCATGTGTGGGGTGTGAACATGGGATTCATTGCCATGCTGGTGTTGATCGGCCTGGGCATGGGCGCGGTGTTCACGCGCTACCCTTGGCTGCATCCGCTGCTGAAGTACGTTAGCGCGGCCTACCTCTTGTTCCTCGCCTGGAAGATCGCGAACGCCGCGCCGCCGCAGCAGCCTGTCGAAGGTGCCGCGCAAAGTCGGCCTTTGACCTTCTGGCAAGCGGCCTTGTTTCAATGGGTCAATCCCAAGGCCTGGGTCATGACCACGGGCATGGTGTCGGCCTATGTGCCGTCGGGCGAGGCCTTCTGGGGGCATCTGGGGTTGGCCGCGCTCATCGCCATGGCGGTGGGTATGCCTTGCATCATCGTCTGGGCCGCCTTTGGCAGTGCCCTGCGGCGCTGGCTGCACCGCCCGCGCATGATCCGAGCCTTCAACTGGACCATGGCCGCGCTGCTGGTGCTGTCGATTGGCTTGTCCCTGGTCTAGGTTCTTTACACACTCATCTCTCAAGCTCTCTCATCTCCGGGTTGCACCGAACGGCATGGTGAACTTCCCAAGAAAGACCCGCCACCATGAAACTCCTCCAATACGTCGTTGATGCCTTCACTTCCGAGCGCTTCAAGGGGAACTCCGCCGCCGTGGTGTCCCTCACGGATTGGCTGCCGCCGCCGCTGATGCAGGCCATCGCGATGGAAAACAACCTCTCCGAGACGGCCTTCCTCGTTCAATCGGCGGACGGTCGTTACGACATCCGATGGTTCTCGCCGTTCAAGGAAATCGACTTCTGCGGCCACGCCACGCTGGCCAGTGCCCATGTGCTGTTCCAGTCGGGCGCGCCGTCTCCCATCACCTTCCGCGCGCCAGCGGTCGGTGAGCTGCCCGTCGTGAAGCTGCCCGACGGTCGCATGGAAATGAGTTTTCCGAACCGCCGTCCCTTGCCGGTGGACGAGGTCCCCAAGGCATTGCGTGAGGGCCTGCCCGTGGCGCCCGTCGTGGTGCTGCGCAACGCCCAGGCCTGGTTCGCGGTCTTCGAAAACGAAGCGCAGGTGCGCGACTTGCGCCCGGACTTCAAGCGGCTGGCCGAACTTGGGCCACTGGACGTGACGGTCACCGCGCCCGGCGTGAGCTGCGATTTCGTGTCGCGTTACTTCTGGCCGGCCAACGGCGGCGAGGAAGATCCGGTCACGGGTTCCATCCACGCGGGACTCGCGCCGTACTGGGCGGATCGGCTCGGCAAGAACACGCTCGTGGCGGTGCAGGTGTCGTCACGCACCGGCACACTGCATTGCCGCGTCGAGGGTGAGCGGGTGCATGTGTCCGGGGCGGCGGTGCAGTTTCTACGGGGCGAGATCGAGGTCTGATGGCCGAGTTCAGGTGCTCGAGGTTGGTTGCTCGAGCCGTGGGTCAGGCGCGGGGCGTTTCCGTTTCTCTCAGAAGGGCTAGAAGGGCTTGCGTGCCGCCTCGCAGTCTTCCTGCACCAGGACATGCGCCGCCGCCTCCGGCATGACACGCAGCGCGCTCAATTGGCCGCCCCAGATGCAGCCCGAGTCCAGCGCCCACAGGCGAGCGCGGCGCAACACGTTCTGCGGCTCGGCCAGGCCCAGGGTGGACCAGTGGCCGAACGCGATGGTCACGTCCTCGCCGGCCGTGCGCCGTCCTGGCACCTCGAACCACGGCAGATAACCCGGCGGTGCGGTGTCGAGTCCTTCCTTGGCGTTGAATTCCATGGCGCCCTCGGGAGTGCAAAAGCGCAGGCGCGTCAAGGCGTTGACGATCACCCGCAAGCGGTCGTCTCCGCGCAAATCGTCTCGCCAAGCCGCCGGTTCATTGCCATACATCTGCTGGATGAAGTCACGCCAGTCGGGACCCGCCAGCACCTCCTGCACCTCGGCGGCCAGCGCGAGGGTCTGCGCCGTGCTCCATTGCGGCAACACGCCCGCGTGCACCATCAGAAAATCATGGCCCTCCAAATTCGGGCCCAAGGCCAGGGGCTGGCGGCGCACCCAGTCCAGCAGCGCCTCACGGTCGGGTGCTTCAAGAACGTCGTCCACCGTGTCGCCGCGATGGGCGCGGCGCACGCCCAGCGAGACGGCGAGCAAGTGCAGGTCGTGGTTGCCGAGCAGGCAGCGCGCCGCGCCCGCGTAGCCCCTGAGGCGGCGCAGCACGGCAGCCGACGAAGGGCCACGGTTGACGAGGTCGCCCAGCAGCCAGAGGGTGTCTCGGCTGGCTGAGAAGTCGATGGTGTCGAGCAGGCGGCCGAGCGCGGCATCACAGCCTTGCACGTCGCCGATCAGGTAATGGGCCATGCGGCGTTTTGTTGCGGAGTTGCGAACGTGATTGACGATGGATTATCCGATCCGCCCGAACGTCCCGGTGCACCGCGCAAGGTGAAAAGCCCACGCGGTACAGTCCTGGGCATGGACTTTTTGTTGATTGCTTTGCTGATCGTGCTCAATGGCGCCTTCGCCATGTCGGAAATGGCCCTGGCCTCCAGTCGCCGCGCTCGTCTGATGGCCGTCGCCGAGGCAGGCGATGGTGGCGCCAAGAAGGCGCTGGAATTGATGGACAACCCCAATCAGTTCCTGTCCACCATCCAGATCGGCATCACCTCGATCGGTGTGCTCAACGGCATCGTGGGCGAGGCCGCCTTCAGTGATGACCTGGCGGCGCTGCTGCAAACGCTGGGCGTGAGCGGGGGGGCCTCGGGTGTCACCGCCACGGCGCTGGTGGTGACCCTCATCACGTTCCTCACCATCATCTTCGGGGAGTTGGTGCCCAAGCGCGTGGGGCAGCTGTACCCTGAGCTGGTGGCGCGTTGGGTGTCGCGCCCGATGGGCGGTCTGGCCATGGGCGCCAAGCCTTTCGTCAAACTGCTGTCGGCGAGCACGCAGGCGGTTCTGAAGTTGCTGCGCGTGCCCGACGTGGCGCGGGGCGTGACGGAAGAAGAAATTCGCCATAGCCTGGAGGAGGGCGTGGACGCGGGTTTGATCGAAGAGCACGAACACCAGATGGTGCGCAACGTCTTTCGCTTGGACGACCGTCCGCTGATTTCCATGATGGTGCCGCGCGCCGACATCGCCTGGCTGGACGCCGGGCTGAACGCGGTTCAATGCCTCGAAAAACTCGCGCTGAGCAGCCAGACCGAGCAGGACGCGCAGCAGGGCGAGCAGGAAAGTGGCAGCGTGCATTCCTGGTACCCCGTGTGTCGTGGTTCCCTGGACGATGTGGTGGGGCAGATCAGCGTGGGGGGCCTTTTGGCCCTGGCGCGTGATCCGGCGCGTGCCCAGGAGCCGGTCGAACGCCATGCGCAATCGGCCGTTTTCGTGCCCGAAACCCTGTCAGGCCGGGAGCTGGTCGAGCAGTTCCGCGCCCGCTCCCTGCGCATGATGTTCGTCGTCGACGAGTACGGGGCGATCCAAGGTTTGCTCACGCCCGCTGACCTGCTCGAAGCCATCACGGGCGAGCTGCAGTCGGCTCCTGTGGATGCTTGGGCCACGCAGCGCGACGATGGCTCCTGGCTGCTGGATGGCGTGATGCCGGTGGACGAGCTGAAGGCCCGTTTCGACATCCGCGAGTTGCCGGACGAAGACCGGGGTCGCTACAACACGGTGGCGGGATTGCTGCTGGCGGTCAGCGGACGCTTGCTCAAGACCGGTGAGCGCGTCCATTGCGCAGGCTGGGACTTCGAAGTGGTCGATCTCGATGGCCGGCGCATCGACAAGGTGCTGGCCCGGCCTGCGCCTGCGATGACGCCCGAGACCAGCCCGGCCTGACGCCACGCTCATCCTCGTCCTGGTTCGCATTGAGAAATGAGTGTGAACAGGCCAACTCCTGGCTAACTGCGGGGTATCGGACCGAGCCAGGTGCTCGCGGGTCCGTCAACGGCGCATAGCGGGCTCATAAAGCCCGCCTATCCCCGCCATAGATACGCCAAGCGCGTAAGTCAATCCTGGAAAGCTAAACTTTGCCCTATCGGTTTTCCCAGGGGTGTTTCCCCTGAACCGGTTGCAAAGCAAGCTAGCTTCCTTTCCACCTTTCACTACAGGAGATTTCCATGTCCCTTATCAACACCCAGGTCCCGGCGTTCAAGACCGAGGCCTTCCACAACGGCAAGTTCATCACCGTGAGCGATGCCACGCTGAAGGGCAAGTGGTCCGTGCTGATTTTCATGCCGGCCGCCTTCACCTTCAACTGCCCGACCGAAGTGGAAGATGCCGCCGACAACTACGCCGAGTTCCAGAAGCTGGGTGCCGAGGTGTACATCGTCACGACCGACACGCATTTCTCGCACAAGGTGTGGCACGAGACGTCCCCCGCCGTGGGCAAGGCCAAGTTCCCCCTGGTTGGCGATCCGACCCACACGCTGACGCGCGCCCTGGGTGTGCACATTGAGGAAGAAGGCCTGGCCCTGCGCGGCACCTTCATCATCAACCCCGAAGGTCAGATCAAGACCGTGGAAGTGCATGACAACGCGATCGCCCGCGACGTCAAGGAAACCCTGCGCAAGCTCAAGGCTGCCCAGTATGTGGCTGCGCATCCGGGCCAAGTCTGCCCCGCCAAGTGGAACGAAGGCGCCAAGACGCTGACGCCCTCTCTGGACCTGGTCGGCAAGATCTAAGCCGATTCCATCGGGCCGCGTGCCACGCGGCCGCTGCGTCAGCAGCACCGCAGCCGGATGGGCTGCGCGGGCTTGTCGTGTGCGAGCCTGTGCGGCCCATCTCACGGCGGTCATCCCATAGGCCGTGCCAATGGCTGTCTCGTTTTTCACGGATACGCCCCCACCTTCCAGACCTCACGCTTCCCAGGAGAATCCCATGCTCGACGACGCCATGAAGTCCCAGTTGCAGGCCTACCTGACCAAGCTGCAACGCCCCATCCGCCTGATCGCCTCCCTGGATGGCGGCGAGAGGTCGGCCGAGCTGCGCGAGCTGCTGCAGGAGATCGCTGGCTTGTCCGACCAGGTCCGCTATGACGAGAGCGGCAGCGATGCGCGCAAGCCCTCCTTCGTGATCGCACGTGATGGGGAAACCACGGGCGTGCGTTTCGCGGCCATTCCCCTGGGCCATGAATTCACCTCCCTGGTGCTGGCCTTGCTGTGGACGGGCGGTCATCCGCCCAAGGTCGAGCCCGAGGTGATCGAGCAGATTCGCAACCTCGACGGTGAATTCAAGTTCGAGGTCTACATGTCCTTGACCTGCCACAACTGCCCCGACGTGGTTCAAGCCGTGAGCTTGATGAGCATCGTCAACCCGCGCGTCCAGGCCACCATCGTGGACGGTGGTCTGTACCAATCCGAAGTGGACGAGCGCCAGATCATGGCCGTGCCTGCCACCTGGCTCAACGGCAAGATGTTCGCCTCCGGTCGCATGACGGTGGAAGAAATTGTCGCCAAGCTGGACGTCAAGAGCGAGCAGCGCGAAGCAGCCAAGCTGTCCGCCAAGGACCCGTATGACGTGCTGATCGTTGGTGGTGGCCCCGCGGGTGCCGCCGCCGCGGTCTACGCCGCGCGCAAGGGCATACGAGTCGGCGTCGCCGCCGAGCGTTTCGGTGGCCAGGTGAATGACACGCTGGCCATCGAGAACTACATCTCCGTGCTGGAGACCGAAGGGCCGAAGTTCGCGGCCGCGTTGGAAGCCCAGGTGCGCCACTACGAAGTGGACATCATGAACTTGCAGCGTGCCGACAAGCTGGTGCCTGCCGCGCAGGCGGGTGGGCTGACCGAGGTGCACATGGCCAACGGCGGTGTGCTCAAGGCGCGCAGCGTCATCTTGTCCACCGGCGCGCGCTGGCGCAACGTCAACGTGCCGGGCGAGCAAGAGTTCAAGAACAAGGGCGTGGCCTATTGCCCGCACTGCGATGGCCCCTTGTTCAAGGGCAAGAAGGTCGCCGTGATTGGTGGTGGCAACTCGGGTGTCGAAGCCGCCATCGACCTGGCGGGCATCGTCGAGCACGTGACCCTCTTGGAGTTTGGTGATCAACTCAAGGCCGATGCCGTGTTGGTGAGCAAGCTCAAGAGCCTGCCGAATGTTCAGATCATCACGCAGGCGCAGACCACCGAGTTCTCAGGCGCGGGCGGCAAGCTCGCCGGGCTGGATTACCTGGACCGCGCCACGGGCGAGAAGAAGCATGTGGACGTCGAAGGCGTGTTCGTGCAGATCGGCTTGGTCCCCAACACCGAATGGCTCAAGGGCACGCTGGAGCTGTCGAAGTTCGGCGAGATCGTGGTTGATGCCAAGGGGCACACCAGCCTTCCCGGCGTGTTTGCCGCGGGAGATTGCACGACCGTGCCCTACAAGCAGATCGTGATCGCGGCGGGGGAAGGCGCGAAAGCCGCCTTGAGCGCCTTTGACCATCTGATCCGCACGCCGGTGCATGAAGCCGTGACGGCCTGACGCATCAGCCTGCCGGATTGACAAGGGGCTGCTCGCGCAGCCCCTTTTCTCATGGCATTTGCTTCAGTGCCTGCCTAAGCGCGTGGCGGCGCTTGGCGAGTCGCGCAGAGTTCATGGTGTAATTCTTGCCCATGAAAGTTACTGCTTCGATCTTCAAGGCCTATGACATTCGCGGCGTGGTGCCGTCAACTCTGGATGAATCCGTCGCTGAAAGCCTAGGGCGCGCCTTTGGCCTGGCCGCGCGCGCGGAAGGCGAGGGCTGGGTCGCCGTGGGCCGTGACGGCCGACTCAGTGGCCCCGCGCTGAGCGCGGCCCTGATCCGTGGCCTGCGCACCGTGGGCATGGATGTGATTGATCTGGGCATGGTCACCACGCCCATGCTGTATTACGCGGCCAGCACGGTGTGCAAGAGCGGCATTCAAGTGACGGGTAGCCACAATCCCGCCGACTACAACGGTTTCAAGATGGTGCTCGCCGGGCGTGCGATTTATGGCGATGAAATTCAGGCCTTGCGCAAGGCCATGGAGGCGGACCAGGCGCCCTTGCTTGGTGAGGCCGGTGCCTTGCCCTCCAAGGCTGGCAAGTTGACCAAGCTCGACATCCTGGCGTCTTACCGTGATCGCATCGTCGGTGACGTGCATTTGCACCGGCGCATGAAGATCGTTGTCGATTCCGGCAATGGCGTCGCGGGTGCTTCCGCGCCGGGCATCTTGCGCGCATTGGGTTGTGACGTCCGCGAGCTGTACAGCGACGTGGATGGCACCTTCCCCAACCACCATCCCGATCCCAGCAAACCCGAGAATCTGCGCGATTTGGTCAAGGCACTGCGTGAGACAGATGCCGAGATCGGTTTGGCTTTCGATGGCGATGGCGACCGTCTGGGCGTTGTGACGAAAGACGGGCAAACCATTTTTCCGGACCGGCAGTTGATGCTCTTCGCGCGGGACGTGCTCAAGCGCGTGCCCAGCAGCTTCATCCTGTTCGATGTGAAGTGCACGCAGCGCTTGGCGCCTGCCATCAAGGAAGCCGGTGGCAAGCCGCTCATGTACAAGACGGGGCACTCCCTGATCAAGGCGCGCATGAAGGAGATCGATGCGCCCCTGGGCGGCGAGATGAGCGGCCACGTCTTTTTCAAGGAACGCTGGTATGGCTTCGACGACGGCACCTACGCCGCCGCGCGCCTGCTGGAGATCCTGAGCCGCTCCGCCGACGCGAGCGCGGTACTGAACGCCTTGCCGACGAGCCATTCAACCCCGGAGTTGAACGTTGCTTGCGCCGAAGGCGAGCCGCACCGGGTCGTGGCCGAGTTGCAGAAGAAAGCCCTTGCCAGCGGCACCTTCCCCAAGCCCGCGGAAGTCAGCACCATCGATGGCGTGCGCGTCGATTGGCCCGATGGTTTCGGCCTGGTCCGAGCTTCCAACACCACCCCGGTGCTGGTGCTGCGCTTCGAGGGGCACACGCCGCAGGCGCTTCAGCGCATCGAGGGCGAGATGCTCACCCTGCTCAAGAGCGTCAAGCCGGACGCAGCCCTGGGCGCCGCCGCGCACTGAGCGGCAACCCCGGGCGGGCTGGTCTCGACAGGACTTACTTGGATGGCGCGGGCTTGCTCACTGGAGCAGTCGCGCCATTCGCGAGAAACGCGTTGATGTTTTGCAGATCGTTGCTGCTCAAGTCACCACTGGCCTGGCGCAGGCGCAGGTTGGCCAGCAGCACGTTGTAGCGGGCTTGAGAAAGATCCCGCTTGGTCTGGTACAGCTGACTCTGCGAGTTCAGCACATCGATGTTGATGCGCACACCCACGCGGTAGCCGAGCTGGTTGGCGTCCAGCGCGCTTTGGCTCGAGGCCTCGGCTGCTTCCAGCGCCTTCACCTGACTCAGACCCGACAACACGCCCAGGTAAGCGGTGCGGGCGCCTTGTGAGACCGAACGTTCAGCGCCTTGCAGCTGGGCCTGGGCCTGGTCCTCCAAGGCCAGGGTTTCGCGCAAGCGGTTCTGCGTCGCGAAACCCGCGAACAAAGGGAGGGTCAACTGCACGCCAACGGTGGTGACATTGGCCGAATCCAATTGGCCAGTGGAGCCACCATTGCTGTACTTGTTCATGCTGCGGCTGGCCGTCAAGTCCACCGTGGGCAGGTGGCCCGCGACGGCCTTGGTGCTTTCGAGTTCGGCGTTGCGCAGTGCCACCCGGGCCTGTCTCACCGAGGGGTGCTGGGACTTCGCGAGATCCACCCAGTAGTTGATGTCTTGCGGTGCGATGGCCGGCAGCGCGACAGCGGGCGCTAGCGGCAAAGGGCGCACATCCTGCATGCCTACCAGTTGGTCTAGCGCTAGCTTCTTGATGCGCAGGTCATTGTCGGCCGCGATCTCCTGGGCGACCACGAGGTCGAATCGGGCCTGGGCTTCGCGGGTGTCGGTGATGGTGGCCGCGCCGACTTCAAAGTTGCGTTGCGCAGCGGCCAATTGCTCTCGCACGGCGGTCTTTTGCGCTTGCACGAAGGTGAGGCTGTCTTGCGCGCTGAGCACATCGAAGTAGGCCTGGCTGACCCGAAGGATCAGGTCCTGCTCCGAAGCCAGCCATTGGGCCTCCGTCAGTTCCTCCTGCTGCGCGCCTTGGCGGAAGGTCGCGAAGTTGGCTGGGCGGAACAAAGGCTGACTCAAATTGATGCTGGTGCTGCGGGTCTGGTAGTCCAAGTTGCTGCTGCCGCCGCTGGACAGTTCGGATTCTTGGTCAGTGCGGTTGACGCCCGCGCTGAGGGTGACGGTCGGCAGCAGGGCCGACTTGGCCTGGTCGGCGCGTTGTTGGCCGGCCTCGTACTGCGCGCGCGCAGCTTGGTAGGTGGCGTCGTGCCCACGCGCCGCTTGGTACAGGTCCAGCAGGCTCTGAGCCTGCGCGACCGGGGCGAACAGAGTGGCGACCGCCAGGGCCAGGGCGGGGCGCGAGAACATGCGTTGCAGTTTCATAGGACGAAGGTGCAGAAGGTGGGCGTTTTCTCTGTCAGATGCATCCCCAGAGAGGCGGGCGGAACATATAGTAAGCAATGCTTATTATATGTCTTGCTTGCAATTTGAGGGCGAAGGTGCATCGTGCAAGAGGGCAAAAGTCAACAAGCGCTTCGCGGCGCGGAAATCGGCGATCAGTAACGCGGAATGCTCGGATCTCGCTGCGCGGCCCAGGCTTCGATGCCGCCGCTGATGTTCACGACGCGTTCGAAACCTTGATGTCTGAGGTACTCGGCCACGCGCAGGCTGCGGCCTCCGTGGTGACACAGGCAGGCGATCTGGCGTTGAGATGGACGATCCAGATCGAGCCGGTCCAGCGCGCTGGGCACCGTGTTCATGGGGATGTGCAGCAATTCGTAGCCCGCATCGGCTGCGGGGCGCAGCGCAGCGATCTGCAATTCGTGTGCCTCGCGAACATCCAGCACCAGGGGGGCTGGCGCGTCGGGCCCCTGGGCCTGCATGGCCGCCTGGGCTTGTCGCAGCCAAGTATCGAAATCGCCAGGGTGGATGTGCTCGATCATGCCGATGCCTTCAAACGCGAGAGAGGTCCAAGGCAAGCGGCCGGGGGGCGCCGCCTGCGAGAGGGTGTGATGAATGGGTCAGAAACTGAAACGAGCCGACTCGGGGAAGTTACGCAGCCGCGGCGCCACCGTGTCCCAACCCTGGTTGCTTTGGTAGGTCTGGTCTTCGGCGCGCGTGATGAGGGTAGCGCGCATCGTGGGTGCGTTCGGTTCACCCACGATCGCGAACAGGCGCCCGCCCGTGGCGAGCTGGGCCAGCAAAGCAGCAGGTACCTCCGCCACCGAACCCGCCAGCACGATCACGTTGAAGGGGGTTTCAGCGGGCGCGCCTTGGCTACCGTCGGCCTGTTGCACCTGGACGTTGGTGATGCCTGCTTTTTGCAGGTTGCTGCGTGCCAGCGCGGCGAGTTCCGCGTCAATTTCCAGCGCGATCACTTGCTTCGCGCGTTTGGCCAGCAGCGCAGCCAGGTAACCAGAACCCGCGCCGACGAGCAGCACCTTGTCCTGGGGTTGTGCGGCGACATCCTGCACGATGCGCGCCTGCACGCGGGGGGCGAGCATCACGGGCGCGTCCTCACCACGCTTCAAGGGCAGTTCGGTGTCCGTGAAGGCCAGGGTGCGCAGGCCAGCGGGCACGAAGTCCTCACGCTTGATTTCGGACAGCAGGGCCAGCACGTCCGCGTCCAGCACGTTCCAGGGGCGGATCTGCTGCTCGATCATGTTGAAGCGGGCTTTTTCGGTGTTCATGAAGGTGTTCATGGCGAGGGTTCCGTGAGGGATGGAAGGTAAGTCGTTGGGAGGTGGTCGAAAATTTTAGTGAGTTCCCGAATCGTTGCGATATCGATGCGATAAATCCTGTTTGTGCGCTTTCAAGGGGCTTGCCCTGGGGTGGCTTGCCTGCCATGCCAAAGCCGCCGCAGCCATTGGGCAAAGTCGTCGAGGTAGCAGTAGGCCACGGGCACCACCACCAGGGTGAGCAGCGAGGAGGTGATGATGCCGCCGATCACGGCTTGACCCATGGGCGCGCGCTGCTCAGAGCCTTCGGACAAGGCGAAGGCCAGCGGCACCATGCCGAAAATCATGGCCAGCGTGGTCATCAGGATGGGGCGCAATCGCACCTGGGCGGCGGTCAGCAGGGCCTGCTCGCGCGCCATGCCCGGCACAGGGCGGCCCCTTGCGTCCAACCCGCCCTCGCGGGCGCGGATGGCGAAGTCCAGCAGCAAGATGGCGTTCTTGGTCACCAAGCCCATGAGCATCACGACGCCAATGATCGAGAACATGGACAGCGACGAGCCAAACAGCATCAGGGTGAGCACCACGCCGATCAGGGTCAGTGGCAGCGAGGTCATCAGCGCCAGCGGCTGAAAGAAGCTCTTGAATTGGCTGGCCAGGATCATGTAGATGAAGATGATGGCCATGGCCAAGGCGGAGATTGCATAGCCAAAACTTTCTTCCATGTTCTTGGTGGCGCCGCCAAAACGGTAGCGGTAGCCCGGTGGGAAGCCGGTGTTCGCCAAGGCCAGGCGGATGTCGGCCGACACCTCGCCCAGGGACCGGCCATGCACGTTTGCCGTGATGGTGACTTCGCGCATCAGGTCGCGCCGGTTGATCTGACTCGACCCCGTTCCTGGGACCAAGGTCGCGGCCTGGTTCAAGCGGATCACGCGCGCGCTGCCATCCGAGGCCTGGCCCACGGCGAAGGGCAGGCGCTCCAGGTTGCTCATGTCCTCCCGCGCCTCGGGGGCCAGTCGCACGTTCACGTCATAGGTCTGGTCATCGCTGGCGCGCCAGTTGCCCACCGTGTTGCCGGCGACCAAGGCGCGCAAGGCCGCGGCGATCTGGTTGACGTTCAGACCGAGGTCGGCAGCGGCTTCGCGGTTCACTTGCACCGAGATGGTCGGTCGGCCCGGCTTGGCGCTGCTGTCCAGGTCCACCAAGCCGGGAATCGGCGCGATCTTTTCCAGCACCGTTTGAGTCAGACGCTCCAGTTCACGCAAATCTTGACCCTGAAGTGAGAACTCCAACTGCTTCTGCCCCCCCACGGCGTCCATCAGGCCCACATGGGTGACGGTGATGCCGGGCACGGCGCGCAGCCGTTCGCGCAACAGGGCGGAGATCTGGTTCACATTGCGCTGGCGTTGGACCCGGTCAACGAGGCGCACATAGATGCTGACGTAGTTCTTGCCTTGCGCGTTGCCCGTGTTGAGGGTGGCGAGGGAATAGCGCACCTCCGCAAACTCACGTTGCAGCAGGTCTTGCACCTGCCGCGCCCTGGCTTCGGTCGCCTCGATGGACGTGCCCTCGGGCGTGCGGAAATTGACCGTGGTCTCGGAGAAATCCGCGGTGGGAACGAACTCCGAGCCGAGCAAGGGCACGAGCAGGATGCTGGCCACGAAGATGGCGAAGGCGGCGATCAATGTGGTGAGCTTGTGCGCCAGCGACCAACGCAGCAGGACCTGGTAGAACTCGGCCAGGTGGTCCGTGGCGCGGTCGAACCAACCGGTGACACGCCCAATCGTCCGGTCGTAGAGGTTGCGGGGCGCAAGCGGGTTCGTGCCGTGCTTGTGGATGCTCGGATCAGGCCAGACCGAAGACAGCATGGGGTCCAGCGTGAAGCTCACGAACATGGAAATCAGCACCGCTGCCACGATGGTGATCCCGAACTGGTGGAAGAACTTCCCGATGATGCCGCCCATGAATCCGATGGGCAGGAAGACGGCCACGATGGACAGGGTGGTGGCCAGCACCGCGAGGCCGATTTCTTCCGTGCCTTCGAGCGCGGCCTCGTAATGCCCTTTGCCCATCTGCACGTGGCGCACGATGTTCTCTCGCACCACGATGGCGTCGTCGATCAGCAGTCCCACGCAGAGCGACAGGGCCATGAGCGTGATCATGTTGATGGTGAAACCGAACGCCTGCATGAACAGAAAGGTGCCGATCAGCGCGATGGGCAGCGTGAGCCCGGTGATCACGGTGGAGCGCCAGGAGTTCAGGAACAAAAACACAATCAACACCGTGAGCACCGCGCCCTCCAAGAGGGTCTGGCGCACGTTATTGACTGCCACGCGGATTGGGCGCGAGCCGTCCTGGATGGGCTCCAGTCGCACCCCCGCTGGCAGCAGGCCCTGGGTCTTCAGCTCAGCCACGGCCTTGGTCAGGCCGTCGATCACGGCGATGGTGTTTTCGTCCTGCGACTTCTGGACGGTCAACAGCAGGGTGCGCTGGCCGTTGTACAGCGCCAGGCTCTCCAGCTCCTGAGCGCCGTCGCGGATGGTGGCCACTTGGCCAAGGCGCACGGGCGTTCCCGTGCCACTCGTTCCGCCCTTGCGCGTCACGATGATGCGCGCGAAGTCTTCCGGGCGCTGCATGCGGGCGTCGATCTGCACCGCGATTTCGCGCGTGCTGGAGCGCACCGCGCCCAGGGGTAGCTCCTGGTTTTCGCCGCGCACAGCGTCGACGATCTGCGTGGGCGTGAGTCCGTAAGCCTCCAGCGCCTCGGGGCGCAGGTAGATGTTGATTTCGCGCTTGGTTCCACCGACCAGGTTGACCGCGCCCACGCCGCGCACGTTCTCCAGTCGCTTCTTCAGCACCTGGTCGGCCCAATTCGTGAGTTCCACCGGTGACCAACCGTGAGTCCCGGCGCTCGCCGCTGAGGCTGCCGCGCTGCCCGCGGCGGGAACGCTCGTGCCTTGGGCTGGTCCGGGGTTCGGGTCGTGAGCGGGTGCCTCACCCAGAACGGCCAGCGACCAGATGGCGCGGCTGGACGGGTCGAAGCGCAGCACGCGCGGCTCTTCTACTTCGTCACGCAGGGACGGACGCAGCGCCGCGACCTTTTCGCGAACATCTTCGGCCGCCTTGCGTCCATCGACGGTGAGTTGGAACTCGATGATGACGACGGACTGGTTCTCGTAGCTGCGTGAGGTCAGGGTGTTGATGCCAGCGATCGAGTTGACGCCTTCCTCGATCTTCTTGCTGACCTCGCTTTCGACGATCTCGGGCGAGGCTCCCGGGTAGGCGGTGCTGACCACCACCACCGGGAATTCGATGTTCGGAAACTGGTCAACCTGCAGGTGCTGGTAGGAGAACAGGCCCAGCACCACCAGCGCCATCATCATCATGGTGGCAAAGACGGGGTTCTTCAGGCTGACACGGGTGAACCACATGGCGAGTCGTTGTGTCGGTGTAAGTCGGCTTGCAGTGGCGCCAAGTTTCAGTGTCCCGGCGTGGCGGTGCCGGCCTCTGCTTTCAGCGGCGCGGCGCTCGCTTCACGCACTGGCGTGCCGTCACGCAGCGCCCCGACCACGCCTTGCAGCACCGTGCGTCCTTCCAGCGGGATGCCATTCGAGGCCCGCACGGCGATCAGTTCTCCCTCGTCGCCGTGGTCGGACTGATTCGCATCGAGACCGCGCAGACCCAGCGTCACGCTCACGTGTCGAACTTGACCTTGGTCCAGCACCTGCAAATACGGTTGCGGCTTGTCGTAGCGAACGGCGGACGCCGGTGCCGCCACCGCGCGCACGGTTTCGGTGGCCAGAGCGCCCTGGGCGAACAGCCCCTGGCGCAGACCCGTCCGGGCGATGTCCTGGGGATCCAGTTTGAGATACACGAGCACGCTGCGGCTGCCCGTCTGCGCGCTCGGGTTGATGCGTGCCACGCGCGCGGTCAGCGTCTCGGGCACGCCTTCCACTTGCAGTCGCGCCTGTTGCCCTACGCGCACGCTCACCGAATCCGCCGCGCTGATTGCGGCTTCAATTTCCATTTGCGACAGGTCGACGATCTCGACAATGCGCGCGTCAATGGCCACCCGCTCGCCGGGCTGCGTCAACCGCTGCGAGATCTGTCCGCTCATGGGGGCGCGCAGCACCGTGTCATCCGCGCTTTTCTGGGCCACATCGGCCGCCGCGAGCGCAGCTTGGTAGTTGGCGCGTGCTGCGTTGAGCTGGGCCAGCGAAGCATCCAGCGCGGTCGATGAGATGAATCCTTGTTGAACGAGCGCTTCGTTGTTTTGGTACTGGCGCTGGTTGATGTCGAGCTGGGCCTTGGCTGCGTCGGCTTGCAGCTTCGACTGCCGCAGTCGCGCGGCGTACTCGGCGGGGTCAATGCGGGCGATAACCTGTCCGAGCTGAACCGTATCGCCCTCGCGCAGCGTGAGTTCCTGCAGTTCTCCGGACACTCGGGCCTTGACCAGCGCTGATCGGACCGCCCTCAGCGTGCCCGACACGGGCAAGCTCCGTTGCAGGGTGCGCTGCCGCAGCACCGTGTGGTCTTGCGCTTGGAGTTCGATCACTGGGCCCGCGTTACCGCTGGCTTGGGCCTGCACGACTTGGGGCGTCTGCGCCTTGGGGCGCAGCAGCAAGAAAGCGAGTGCGGTCGCGACCAGCAGCAGGAGCGACCCGATCAGCAGCCTTGTGCGTCGGGCACGCGAGGCGGCGGCGGGGCGTCGTTGTAGTGGGAACATGGCGTTGGCGCTTGTTCAAGCCGGTGTGGGTGCTTGCCTGGCGGCGGACGTTCTTATCGTGGGCGCGCACAGACCGTGGAGCAGGATACGCGCCTGCTGTTCCAGGTAGCGCACTGGATCGATGAGTTCCGTGGGCGCGGCACAGGCACCGAAGGAGTGCTTCCAGGACATCAGGAAGAGCATGGGTGCCAGCACGGCGTAGACGGCGTGCTGCATGTCGGCCGCGGCAATGGGCCGAAACTCCCCGCGATCCACGCCGCGCTGCAGGATGCGTTGCACCAGCGAGCGCCCAGGCGCCATGACCTCGCTTTCGTAGAAGGCCGCGAGTTCGGGAAAATTGGCGGCCTCGCTCATCATCAGCTTCGTGATGCCAGCGACCGGGGTGCTGCCCACCCGCTCCCACCACTCTTTCAGCGCGTATTGCAGGAGTTCGGAAGTGTTGCCGGACCAGGCATCGAACTCGGCATTCCATTCTGGAAAACGGCCCGCCAGGTTCTCGCGCACCACGGCCTTGAAGAGTTCTTCCTTGTTGGCGAAGTACAAAAACAGCGTGCCCTTGGACACGCCGGCCAGTTGGGCCACCTCCTCGACACGGGTGGCGGCATAGCCTTTTTCCACGAACAGGGTCAGCGCTGCGGCGAGCAACTCTCCAGGCCGGGCTTCCTTGCGACGCGCCCGCTTGGCGGGTGCCATGGCATCCTCGCCGTTCTTTCCGCACAGGGTCAACGCCGAAACGAGTGTGGCCGCGACAGGGCATGCTTTTCGGATCATTGGATAATTTTAATGACTAATTGGTCATTAATCAAACGCCGCGACCCGCATGGCGTATCCGTCCCGGGGGGGCGGTCCGGAGCCGGGTTCCAGGTGTCTCAACGGACCGTGGACTTGGAGAACACGTTCAGGACCAAGACCCCGGCCAGAATCAGCCCGATGCCGATCAGCGCGGGTGTGTCCAGCCTCTGCTTGAAGACCACCCAGCCGATCAGGGAGATCAGCACGATGCCGGCCCCGCACCAGACGGCGTAGGTGATGCCCACGGGGATATGACGCAGCACTTGGGCCAAGAAGTAGAACGAAAAGCCGTAGCCGACGACAGTGATCAAAGCCGGCCAGAACCGGCGAAAGCCAGCGCTGGCGTTGAGCGCGGACGTGGCTACGACCTCGGACAGGATGGCGATGGAGAGCATAAGCCAGGGTTTCATCGGATAAGCCTTTTGCGGCGTGGGCCAACGGGCAGCCTCGCATCATGGCAGACTAACCGGCTTTGCGTTGCGAGCCACAAGCTTGTCAAGCGCATGCATGAACGACGAAACTCATGGCGAACCCCACTGAGATGGAACTTTCCCCGACTTCGGAATCCCCAGCACCCGCGACCGAGACCCTGGTGCTTGGCGGCGGCTGCTTTTGGTGCACCGAGGCGATCTTCACCCGCGTGCGTGGCGTGGTCGATGTCGAGAACGGCTACTGCAATGGCCATGTGAAGCAACCCAGTTACGAGGATGTGTGCACCGGCGATACCGGCCATGTTGAAGTGGTGCGCGTCGTCTACGACCCGGTTGAAATCAGCGTGCAGCAGCTGCTTGGGATTTTCTTTTCCATTCATGACCCGACCACGCTCAATCGCCAGGGCAACGACGTGGGGCCCCAGTACCGCAGCGGCATCTACACGACCATGGCCGAACAGGAACGCGTGGCCAAGGAAATGATCGCTGACCTTGAACAAGGCCGCATCTTCACATCCCCCATCGTGACCGAGGTGCAGCCGCTGGCCAATTATTGGCCTGCCGAGGAGTACCACCAGGACTACTTCGAGCACCATCCCGAACAGAGTTACTGTGCCTTCGTGGTCGGCCCCAAGGTGGAGAAATTCCGCAAGCACTTCGTCAAGCTGCTCAAGCCCGGGGCTTGACACGCCGCCTAAAATGGTGGGGTGAACATCGCCCTCTGGTTCGATCGCACAATCGGGGCCCGCCGATTCGGCGCTGAATTCCGTTCATCATTTGGGGCGAGTGAGTCCGCGTTGG
Source organism: Hylemonella sp. W303a (assembly GCF_046452315.1). NCBI lineage: Bacteria > Pseudomonadati > Pseudomonadota > Betaproteobacteria > Burkholderiales > Comamonadaceae > Hylemonella > Hylemonella sp. W303a. The sequence continues at coordinate 460,875 of NZ_JBKFDG010000001.1, forward strand.
CGGACGCACGTTCCGCGGTTCAGCCGATTCCTGCGACTCAACGCCGCGACGGGGCCCGCCTCACTCCGTCGCCTCACGGTGGCCTCGCAACTTCCTCGTCAGGGCATGCCCATGAAATCCGGTGGTTTCAAATTTATTCCCGCGATCCTGGCACTGGCCGTGCTGGTGCTGCTGCCCATCGGGACGCGCAAGCTGATGGGGGTGCGCAATTTCAGCGACGACAACAAGGCGGACAACGCTGCCGCGTCGGACCCGGTGTTTCGTGAGGTGGCTTGGCGAGAACTTGCCCCAGAAAACTGGAATCCGGACACCGTGCTCAAGCAGGTGAGGCAAGGCACGCCTTCTTTGGACGACAACGACCCCCGCACGCGTGAGCGCATGCAGTTGATGAACATGCTGTGGGCCAACGCGCCAACGAATGCGCGCATGGACGAAGTGTCGGTGCGTTTGTCGGGCTACGTCGTGCCGCTGGAAAAAAACGAGGTGGGCATCACTGAGTTCTTGCTGGTGCCGTATTTCGGCGCCTGCATCCACACGCCGCCACCGCCCGCCAATCAGATTGTCCGCATCGTCGCGCGTCCTGCCGTGCGCGACCTCCGCACCATGGATCCCGTGCGGGTGAGTGGCGTGCTGCGCGTCGAGCGCAACAACTCCGAACTCGGTCACAGCGGCTATGCGATGGTGGCCGCTCGCGTCGAGCCCTACACACCCTGAGTCCCCCTTTGCACGAGGACATGACCATGCCATCTTCTCCTGATGCCGTGCCGCGGGGCTCCCTGGTGCGGCGCTTGCTGCTTCGTGCCAGGGCGGCCTTCGTGCTGATGCCTATCGCTTTCGCCCTCGGTGGCTCCGTTGTCCACGCCTACCAGGGCAACCCCCCGCCTGTGGTGCCTCCTTTCCAAGGCGACTACGCGGTGACTCGCTGGGGCGAGCTGGTGCCCCAGGATTGGGACCCCTACGCCACCTTGGGCGCCTTGAATCCGCAAGCTTCCGCGGCCCTCCCTTTCAACGATGCCTCGCCCGAGGCCATGGAATTGAATGCCAAGCTGCGCGAAGTCTGGGACCACGCGCCGACAGTTCGCACACTCGACGGCGCGCGCACGCGCCTGCCTGGTTACGTCGTTCCTCTGGAGGAAGGTCGGCAGGGCCTGAAGGAGTTTCTGCTCGTGCCCTACTTCGGCGCCTGCATCCACACTCCGCCACCACCCGCCAACCAAATCGTTCATGTTGTGTTGGACAAGCCCGTGCAGGGCGTGCGCTCCATGGACGCGGTCTGGGTCGTGGGCACGCTCAAGACCTCCCGCCGTGGCACTGACATGGGCGTGAGCGGCTATCAGCTGCGCGCCACGGCACTGGCGCCCTACCAGCGCTGAACCCAGCAGACCCATGCCAAACAGGTCCATGCCCGCACCCCGCGTCACGGCGCTCGCGCCGCGTTGCGCGCGTGCGCGCGTGACGCACCCGTGGATGGCGTTGGTGCTGGCCCTGGCCTTGGTTTGGGCCCAGATGTTGGGGCTGGCGCACGGGGTTCGCCATGCCCATGGACCCATGGCCCACCCTGTGCACGGCGCACACGCTGCTCATGCAGGCGGTGCTCACACGCCAACGCACTGGCATGTGGAGCCAGCGCACGCAGCCGCCGAGCATCACAGACCTCAAAGCCTGTTGGAGCATTTGGCCGCGCCCGAGGGTGCGGCAGATGACTGCCGTCTTTATGACCAACTCGGTCACGGCGGCCCGGTCGCAGTGCCACTCATCGCCGCGCTGACGCAAGCCTCTCCCCTGACACCCGCCTGGGTCGTGCTGCAGGCTTTGCAGCCGCGGCCTTGCGTCGCTTTCGCGGCGCGTGCCCCGCCCACCTCTCGCTGATTCCCTCTTCTTCTTGGCCAGACCATGCAGTCCGCATCGGACCGCGTGGCGGCCGGTTTTTGACTTGAGAATGATCGAGACGCTTCCATGAATCGAATGTCTTCTTCCCGGCCCGCGCGGCACGGGGTTTTCGCGCTGGCGCCCGTCGCCGCGCTGGTCTTGTTCAGTTGCCATGCTTGGGCGCAGGACGCAGCCACGCTTCCGCCCGTCGTGGTCACGGGCAATCCGCTGGGCACGGCCGAGCAGATCGCACCCGCCGAGCAGCTGTCCGGCACCGAGTTGCTGGAGCGTGGGCAGTCCACGTTGGGCGAAACGCTCAAAGGCTTGCCTGGTGTCAGCAGCACCTGGTTTGGCCCGAATGCCAGCCGCCCCGTGATCCGTGGGCAGGATGGCGACCGCATCGCCATACTCAACAACGGGGGCGCCAGCCTCGACCTGTCCGCGTTGAGTTATGACCACGCGGTCACGCTGGACCCGTTGCTCACCGAGCGCGTCGAGGTGCTGCGCGGCCCGGGCGTGTTGCAGTACGGCGGTAGCGCCGTGGGTGGTGTCGTCAACGTGATCGACAACCGCATTCCGCGATCGCCCGAGTTCGGCGAGGAGGGCGGCATCGCAGGGCGACTGGGCGCTTACTACGCCACGGGCGGCGATGAACGCGGCGGCGTGCTGTCCTTGGACGGGGGCAACAACCGCTATGCCTTGCACGTGGACGCGATGGCGCGCAAGTCCGACGACATCGACATCCCGGTGTCGCGTGAGTGCACGCCGGATGGCGTGACGCACACCGCCAAGCGCATCTGCAACTCGGCCAGCGAGTCCAGCGGTGGCGCTGTCGGGGGCACTGTGTTCTTCGACCGAGGTTACCTGGGCGCTTCCGTCTCCACCTACGACAAGGACTACGGCGCCGTGGCCGAGGACGAGGTCACCATCCAGATGCGTTCCGACCGCATCGCGCTCGAAGGCGAGCTGCGCGACCTGGGCCCGCTGCTGCGCAGCGTCAAGGCCCAGTTCAGCCAGACCGACTACCAGCACACCGAGTACGAGGGCGATGAAGTCGGCACGCGCTTCAAGACCGATGGCCAGGACCTGCGCCTGGAAGCGCGGCACGTGCCTGTCGGTGCCCTGGGCGGCGCGTTGGACGGCGTCGTCGGCTTGCAGTTCGACCGCACTGATTTCTCGGCGGACGGTGACGAGGCCTACGCACCCAGCAGCCGCACGCGCCAAAGCGCCGTCTTCGCCTACGAAGAGTTGGCCCTGGGCTGGGGCAAGCTCAGCGCGGGCGCGCGGGTGGAGTCGGTCAAGGTCGAGTCCCTGGGCGCGGACGGCAACCCGGCCTTCACGACGGGGTCGCGCAGTTTCACGCCAACCAGCTATGCCCTGGGCGCTCTGTGGAACGTGGCCACGGAATGGAAGCTCACCTCCAACGTCTCGCTGAACGAACGCGCGCCACGGCACTACGAGCTGTACGCCAACGGCGAGCATGTCGCTACCAACGCGGAGGAAATCGGTGACCCGGACCTGGATCTCGAGCGCTCGGTGAACGTGGATGTGGGAACGCAGTGGCGGCGCGGCGCGAACCGCGCGCAACTGCAACTGTTCCAGCACCGTTTCAGCAACTACATCTCGCTGGAGAGCACGGACCCGGCCAGTGATCCACCGCAGTACACCTACACCGGCGTGCGCGCGCGTTTCACGGGCCTGGAGGTGAGCGGCAATGTGCGCCTGCTTGACGATGCGCACAAGCTGGACCTGGGCTTGAGCGCCGACCGCGTGAAGGCCGAGAACAGCAGCACGGGCGAACCGCTGCCGCGCATCGCGCCCATGCGCGTCGGCGCCACCTTGCGCTGGAGCCGCGCTGCCTGGAACGCGGGAGTGGGTGTGGACCGCTACGCCGAGCAGGACCGCGTGCCCGATGGCCAAGAAACCACCGACGGCTACACGCTCTGGAATGCCTCGCTCAACTACAGCGACAAGCTCGGCGGCATGCCTGCGCTGTGGTACGCCCGCGTGGACAACATCGGCGACGTGGAGGCTTACTCGGCCTCGTCCATCCTGACGCAGACTGCGCCGGGCAAGTCGCCGCTGCCGGGGCGCAGCCTCAAGGTGGGCATGCAGCTGAGCTTCTGAGTTCAAGCCTGAGCGCCGCTGCCCCTCGGTCAGACGGCGTGGGGTGGCGCGTGACCGTGTGGCTGCGGCACGACGGCGCAGGAGGCGAAACAGGGCGCGGTGCGGCGACGGTGCCGCCCGCGCTCTTTTTTTGACTCTCCATGTCGCTGGCTATACTCAAAAAACGGGGTTTGAATTTCCAGGTCCCCCGCTCGTGCAGTGGCAAACGGAGGGTTGAATGTCCATGCCCCGATGGACCCAGGTCGTGGCTGGCGCGCTGCTGGCCTTGGTGATGGTGGTGCTTGCGTCGCTGGCCATGGTGGCCCTGGTGTTGCGTCAGCTGGACCATCCTTGGGTTAAGCCGCGTGTCGTCGCGGCGGTCGAAGCCGCCTCGGGCCTGCGCGTGGACTATCAGCGCGCCAGCGCCTCGCTCACTTCCGGATTGCGACTCGAACACGTGGTCGTTTACACGCCCGCGCCTTTCAACAGCGTCGCGCCCGAACTGTTGCGCGTGGGTCGCTTGGAAGCGGACTGGTCGCTGCGTTCGCTCGTGTTCGGCCCTGCACGGGTCGCGCGCGTGGCCGTTCATGATGTGTCGTTCACGTGGGTTGCCGATGAGTCAGGGGCCCATTCACTGTCGGCGCTGAATTCCGAACCGTCCGAGCCGAATGCCAAGGGCGAAGACGCTTCGAGCGGAACGTCGCGCCAGCTCACCGAATTTTTCTCTGCCCTTGCGCCGGTCGCTCAGGTGGAGGTGAGCGGGGTGGTGCTCGAGCACGTGCGCACGCGCGATGTCGAGGTCGTGGACCGTTGGTCCTTGCGCGGTCTGAGCTTGGCGGCGCGCACCGTGCTACCCGCCCGCTCGGATGGGCCAACGACGGGGTCGGGTGAAAGCTGGACCTTGCAAGCCGAAATGGGGCGGCCCGATACCCCCCTCGCGCTCACGCTCGCGCGCACCGTGCCCGCACCGGGTGCGAGCCAGAAGCGCGTGGCCCTTGCGGTGCGCCAGCCTGCGGTGGCCGAGCTGGCCTTATCGTGGGGCGTGCAAGCCAATGTGGCCGGGGTTCACACCCAAATCGAGGTGGCCGTGACACGCCAGGACTTCGACGCCCGCATCCCCGATACAGCCTTGTTGCGCGGCGCGTTGACCGCGAAGGTCGACGCAAGCCGCGCGGGACTGGCGATTGATTTGCATCCCACCCGATTGGCCGACAGCGCCGAAGCGCAGGCCCAGCTGTTCCTCCCCGACGATGCGAACGCCTCGCTGGTCCTGTCTCAGGCCCTGGTCGACGCCGATCTGGCCCGACTGCTGCGGCTGCTACCCGCCGATCTGCGTCCCCTCACGCTCGAGCGGGGCCATCTGCACCTGGAGGTTGCCGGTCTGTCGCTGGTGCCCAGCGAACCGCTGCCCTCCTTGCTGCGGTCACCGGGGCGCGTGCGCTTGAACGTGCAGGCAGACAGTGCCCAGGCCCAGTTGGAGGCGGACAAGACCGCGGACGCGGTGACTTGGAAGGCTTCCCTGCAGGCCCCCGATCTTCTCTTGGTCCGTCCTTTCTTGTCACCTGCCGTTGTGGCCCGCTTGTCTTGGCAGGACATGGGCGTGGACTTGTTGTCCCAAGGTCGGGTGGAGGCGCTGGCGTCCCCCGCGCCGCGCATCGTGCAACGCACGGAGCTGCGGGTGCATCGACCCGCGTGGGACCGCGCCGTGTCGGCCCGTGAGCTGGTGGCCGTGCTCGACTCGCAGGGCGACGCCTGGCAGCACCGGGGCGAATTGCAATTGCAGGCCGAGGGTCTGCGTGTCCAGGGGCAGGACGCGGGCGCGCAGCGCTACACGCTGGCCCTCGACCTGGACCGCCAGTCGTCCAAGCCCTCGGCTCCGAAATTCGAAGCGCGGGCCCGGCTGTCGAGCCAGGCCGGGGTTCAGCTGTCGTTCGAGGCCGCGCTGGCCTTCGATCCTCAGGTGCGTGCCCTGCGCGGCAGCGTGAAGGCTCGTCTGCCCGCCCAGTCTTGGCCCGCGCCCTTGCTGGCATGGTGGCCCACGCCGCTCGATGCCGAGCGTTTGGCGCTGGACCTGGACGCCCAAGGCGTGCTGACCGGCGTGATCACCGGCATCGGCCAGGACGGTCTGCCGCAGTGGGCCCCCAAGCCCTTGACCACCGCGATGCTCGACGGACAGGCGTGGGTCGAAGCGCGCGGCATCGGCTGGCAGCAAGACGGTCTGATCGTGGAGGTGCCCGCGCTGCGCTGGCACCTGGTGTCGCATCCCGCGCGAGTCGACCTCGCGCAAGCCCAGGCGCGCCGCACCCTTGCCGGCACCTTGACGATGGAGCGCGCGCGCGTCATCTTGGCCGAGCGCAGTCTGAGCTTGGCCGGTCTCTCCGCCACCACGGGGGCCCGCTTTGGCGCGCAGCTGGGAGACGAACCCGAGTTCACCTTGCAGCTCAAGATCGACACTCTGGAGCAGCAGCCCGCATTGCCCTATCCCGTGCGCGGCTTGGTCTGGCAGGTGCGTGCCCTGCGCGATCCGGACGGCGCGATCCACCTCCCCGAGTTCAAGCTGACGCACGCGGCCACCCGTACCCGTCTCGCGGCCCAGGGGCGGCTGGACCTCGCACCCGGGCGGCGGCGTTTCGCGTTGCAAGGTGCCGTGACGCAAGACGTGGCCGGGTTGAACCTGCCCGGCGTGGTCGAAGGGCGCGGACAGGCCAGCGTGGATTTCGAATTGGCTTCGCCCGACCTGAGCACCTTCCGCACCCAGGCCAGCTTGCGATTGGACGGCGTGAACCTCACCTTGCCCGCGCAGGGCATCGTGGTCGAGGGACTGGATGGCGACATTCCCGTGTACGAGGACCTTTACGTGGCGCAAGGCCGCGTGCGGCTGCTGGACAACCTCGCGTTCAACCCCTACGCCATGTTGCGCCACAGCGACCAATACCCCCTGCTGTCGCGCGGTGGTTATGTGTCGGCGGTGAGCATCACCACGCCCTTGGTTCGCATCGCGCCACTCGCGGGCAATCTCACGGTGCGACAAAACGTCTTCGCCATGACCCAGCTTGAACTGGGCGTTCGAGGTGGCCGTGTGACCGGCCAAAGCCGTCTGGACTGGCGGGGGCGGGATTCCTTGCTCGAATTGCGGGTGCGCGCCACCGGGCTGCGATCTTCGCGTGGTGAATCTTTCGACGGCAATGCCGCCGTGGTGATCGCCGCACGGGACCGCAGCGTCAATGGACGCGCGGAGATCTTGCGCATCGGCAATCGCCACCTGCTGGATTTGCTGGACCTGGCTGACCCGCGCGCCACCGACCCCGCCATCAACCAGGTCCGCTTGGCCTTGGGCTTGGGGTACCCCGATCACGTCCGGCTGCGCTTTGACCAAGGCTTCGGGCGTTTGCTGGTCAAGCTGGGCGGCGGAGCCGAACTGATCCGCATTGACGAGGTCCGCGGCATTCCCATGGGACCGCTCGTGGACCGGGCCCTCCACGCCATGCAACTTTCGACCGACTGAGCCATGACGCATTCCATTCGATTTTTCACCGTGTTCCCGTTGATTTGCGCGGTGGCCTTGACGCTCGGCGGTTGCATCAGCGCCCCGGATGTGGTGCTGGTGGACCGCGCGACGGCGTTGGAAGAGCAGGCCGCGGGCTCGTTCGAGGAGTTGGAACTGCGCCTCGCGCGCGCGGGCATGAACCCCACGCCCGTGCCCTTGACGCCCAACCAGCTCGAAGACTTGGGCATGCAGGCGCCGCCTTTGGTGGACCGCTTGAACAAGACGCCCGCTGATCGCGTGGACGAGCTGCTGCGTCGCCACTGCATCGGTGAAGGCAACGACGGCTTGCTGGCCGACACGCGTCGCGATTGCAAAGCCGGGCGTATGACGGCGGACGACACCGCGCTGGTGCAGCGCGTCAACAGCGCGCGCCAGCAATTGTGGGCATGGATGCGCCAGCAGAAGGCGGGTGGAACACCGCAGGTCAACGCGGACGAGCTGCGCTTGCGCTGGCAGCGCGTGCATGCTCAGGGTGTGGTGTGCGGCGCCAGGGTGCAGGCGGCGGACGGCAGTTGGGGCGAGAAAACATGCTGAGTCGGATCGCGGGCCGTGGCGCATCGCTCGCGCTGTGCGCCTTCGTGGCCTGCATCGGCTTGGCGCAGGCGCAAGATGTCGAGCGCGCAGGTGCGGGTGCGGGTGATGACGGTTTGCGCGTTCCGACTCGGCTGACCGTGGGACTGGGTGACCAGTTCCTCGGCCAACTGGCGCCAGACGGCAACACCTTGCTCTTCGTCTCGAATCGCAACATCGTGACGGAGCTTTACGCGCAAGACCTGGAGCAGGGCCGTGAGCGCCGCTTGTTCGACGAAGGCGCCGACGTGACCTGGCCTCGCCTCAGCCCGGACGGACGGCATCTGCTCTACATCTCCTTCCGCCGCGAGGCGGGCGGTCAGCTGTGTGTGCGGGAGTGGCCTCGCGGCGAGGGCCCGACCCAGGAAGTCGGCAATCGCCGATGCCTGGGCGCCGACGTTCTGGCCTTGCAAGCCGAGTGGAAAAACGACAGGCAAATCGTGCTGCTGCATCGCACGACCATCCAGGACGACCTGCAGTTGTCCCTGCTGGAGATGGTTCCGCCCAAGGAGGGCGGGGAGGGCGGCGCTTTCCAGGTGCACCCCCTGTCGAGTCGCAACCTCAGCAGCCCGGCCGTTTCGCCGGACGGGCGCTGGCTGGTGTACGTGCCGCTGCGGCGGTCCGCCCAACCCGTGGGTCCGGGCTTCGCGGCGCGCGCCAGTGCGCAACTCGAAGCACTGCGCCTGGACCAGCCCGGCGCCACACCGGTGCCGCTGGCGCTGGACTTACCGGGGCAAAGCGGCCAACCGGCCTTCTCGCGGGATGGACGCTGGCTTTATGTCACGCAGTTCTTCACCGATTCCAACGCCGACGGCGTGATCGACGCCGATGACCGTGGCGTGCTGTTTCGCCTGCCCTTTGACAGCGAACGTGACGACGCTGTGGAGCGGGCCGTCGCGACCCGTCCCGATCAACTCACCAGTCAAGCGTGGAACTGTCAGTACCCGGCCCCAGCGACCGAGGTGTTGATGGCGACCTGCGAGCGCAGGGGGACGCTGGATGTCTACCAACTGCCGTTGGACGGCCAGGTGCCCGCCGCGTGGGACTTGCCGCGCTTGCGCGCGGAACTGAGCATGGTGGACCGCAAGGAAGACGAGATCCTGCTCTACCGCCAACGCACCCAGCGGGAGAACCAGCCCGGTGCGAGACGCCTGTTGCTGATGCGCCTGGCCCGCTTGCACATGGGCTTGGAGGACTTCGACGCTGCGGCGTTCTACGCGCGTCGCATGCGCGCGCTGGACGATCCTGCCACCGTCGGCCTGGAGGCACCGCTCCTCGCCTTGATCGAACATCGCCAAGGCCTCAAGCTGGCCGAGCAAGGGCGCACGCTGGCCGCGGCGTCGCGCATGACGCAGGCCGAGCAGCGCGTCGCGCTCGACGTCGCGGCAGCGGCCAGTCCCGCGTCGGCGGCCTTGCGCCACATCGTGCGCAGTGAGTTGGCGCAGGCCGCGGGAGACTACACCCAGGCCCGCCGCGAATTGGAGATGGGCACCACGATGCTGAGAAGCTCGGTCTCGGACACCACGCCGCGCGCCCTGCTGGAGATTTGGCACGAACGCAGCGACGCGTTGTACCGCTTGCTCGGTGAGCGCGATGCGTTGGTGGAGGCGGGCCATTGGCTGTCGCGACACCCCGCCCTCAGCGACGAAGACCGCTTGGACTACGCTCGCGCCGCCGTGCGCGCCCTCTACCGTGGGCGTCCCCAAGGCGAGGCCGACGCGGCCCTGGCCGCTGCCTTGGCCCAGGCGAACTCGAGCGCACAAGCATCAGCGGAGCACAAGCCCCTGTCCCCAGATGAGCTCTCGGATTCACCATCGGATTCGGCTTGGCGTTTCGCCTTGGAACTGGGTCGCCATATCCATGCGCTGCGCGAGGAGCGCGTGCCCCGCGTGCAGCGCGAAGCCCTGCTGACCTTTTATCGACAGCAGGGCAGTCTGTCCCATCCCGCGTGGATTCCACTGCGCCGCCGGGCCCTGGTGCAAGACGCCGTGGAGCGTGCCGCGGAGCTGGGCGCGGACAGCGTGATCGAGTTGCTGGCGCCGGTCTATCTGGATGACACGCCGGTTGCGACGCAGGAACATCGCCGTGCCGAGCGCCTTTACAGCCGGGCGCTTCTGGGTCGTGCCTACCGGCGTCTCGCTAGCCAGCGGCACGATGAAGCCCGCGCCGATTTCGACAGTGTGACGCAGCGCACCGCTTCCTTGGAGGCCGCCGTCGAATCCATCAGTCTGCGCTTGCGCGCCAACGCGACGCCCGAAGCCATTGAAAAGGAAGTCACGACCCACGTGCCCGGCATGGCCGAAGCTCTGCGGCACTTCGTCAAGGCTTACGTGCTCACGCGCCAGCTCGGCCGAATCAGGGATGGGCAAGAACACGAAAAAGCAGCGGCTGCGGCCTTGGCTGAGTTGCGCGCCGCCTGGCCCGTGTTGAAAGACCGACCCGAGGTGCACGCGTTGCAGGGCGCCATCCGGCACGAAGACTTCTTGCGCAACCGCGAAGCGGCGTCGGCCGAGCGCGCCAACCGCAGCTATCGGGTCGCGTTGGACCTGGACGGCGACAACCTGCGGCACCGGGCCATGCTGCTGGGCGCCCTGGGTCTGCTGCACACCCAAGCGGGCAACTACGCCATTGCCCTGGGCTATCTGGACCAGCGTGACCAGCTGCCCTACACCGACGACGCGGCGGGTTTGGCTGTTTCCCTGGCGCGCGCGCGCGCCTTGTTGCACACCGGTCGCGACGACGATGCGGCGCAGGCGGCCGACGACGCCCTGGCGATGGTGGACGCCACGTCCCAGACGCCCGCATCCCGTCTGGCCGAGCGCTACGGCGCGCTGGTGCAAGACCGCGCCGCGCTCTACAACCTGTCGGCGGGGCGCTTTGACCGCTCGCTCGCGCTGTACGACCGCATCCTCGCATCCCCGACCCTCCGTGCCGATCCTGCTGCGCAGTCCATGCCCACCCGCAATGCGCTGGTGCAGCGCCTGGCCCGCAGCGCCGCAGCGCTGGGCGCGCAGCAGCCCGCCCGCGCGCTGGAGGATCTGATGCAGTTGGAGCGCGACCTGGCGCATCCGCTGGCGCCGTCCGTCTTGCCTGCGCCCGGGTCGCGTGCCACGCCGGTGCAGGCCTTGCGCGGGCAGCGCATCGTCGCCGCCGGCTTGCGGGCCCAGGCCCATGCCCGCATGGGCCAACGTGACGAGGCCGCCCTTGCCTTGGAAGAACGGCGCGACCTGTTCGTCGCGCAGTTCCGAGAAACCGACCGCGACGAAGACCTGCGCGCGCTGATGCTGACGGAACTGCAGCTGGCCGAAAACGCCGTGGACCGCGGCGATGCTCCGAAGGTGGCCAGCTGGTTGGGGCAGGCCCTGCGCCGCGCCGATGCCTTGGCGCGGCGCGCGGGCGTGGCGCCCGACGTCGGTCAGCTCAACACGCTTTGGTTCGCGGCGCAATGGCGAGCGGGGCAGGCAGGACAGGCGACCCCCGCGCCCGGAAACTCACGGTCTGCCCTGCCGTTCGATTTACCAGCACGGCTCGCACAAGCCCACCGATGGTTGGTGGAGCGATCTGACGGCGACAAGGCTTGGCGCACTTGGCAGTCGTGGTTCGAGGTGTACCTCGTGCTCAGCGATGGCGATCTTGTGGGGGCGCCGCCGCGCTAGTTGGATGTACCCAAGGCTATACTGATTCGACACTATGAAATTGCTCAAGCGATTGCTGACCATGGGCGGTGCCGTCCCCTTGATCGGCATGACGTTGCTCGCGGCGCTGGTGCTGGTGGTCGCCGTGATTGGTTTTGGCTTCAGCCCTGCGCCGGGCGATACCCTCACCATCGCCGCCGGGCCAGAGGGCAGCAACTTCGCGCGCACCGCTGCTCGGTACCAGAAGATCTTGGAACAGCAGGGCGTCAAGCTCAACATCCTCACCACAGGCGGCTCACGCGACAACTTGCGTCGGCTGATGGACCCGCAGCAGAAGGTGGACGTGGCTTTCGTGCTGGGCGGCCAGGCGGGTGAAGCCGAAGTCGAAAAGCTGGTGTCCTTGGGCAGTGTGTCCTACCAGCCCTTGATGCTCTTCTACCACGGGCAGCCCAAGAAACTGCTGTCGGAGTTCAAAGGCTTGCGGCTGGACATCGGCGAGGAGGGCACCGGTTCCCGCACGCTGGCCTTGGCGCTGCTGGCGGCCAACGGCATCAAGCCGGGTAGCGAGGGCGACAAGACGGTGTTGGTCAACACCCCGGACCAGGACATCGCCAAGGCGCTGGTGAGTGGGCAAGTGCATGCCTTCTTCGCCATGAACGAATCCACGCCCACGGCCCTGATCCGTGAACTGCTGCGCAGTGGCAAGGTGCATCTGTTCGATTTCGCGCAGGCGGAGGCTTACACGCGGCGCTTCTCCTACCTCAACAAACTGACGCTGCCGCGTGGCGCGATCAACCTAGGCGAGGACATTCCCGCCGCCGACGTGCGACTCGTCGGCCCCACCGTGCAATTGGTGGCGCGTGAGGGCTTGCACCCCGCCTTGTCGGACCTGTTGCTGGAAACGGCGCGCGCCGTGCATGCCCGCCCCGGCATGTACGCCAAGCCGGGGGAGTTTCCATCGCCCGTCGAGCGTGAGTTTCGCATCAGCGAGGACGCGCAGCGCTATTACAGCTCGGGCCGCAACGTCCTCTACCGCACCTTTCCCTTCTGGGTGGCGAGCCTGATCGCGCGGGTGGCGGCGATCCTGGTGCCCGTCCTCATCGTGCTGATCCCAGGCATGCGCGTGCTGCCCGTGTTGTACCGCTGGAGCATGACCCGCCGTATTTACCGCTACTACGGTGAGTTGCAGAAGCTGGAGAAGGAGTGGCCCAACGCGGATGCGCAGCGGCGCGCGGAGTTGCTGCAACGTCTGGACCGCATTGACGCGCTGGTGTTCAACACCCGCGTGCCCTCGGCCTTTGGGGATCTCTTCTACGACCTGCGCGGGCACATTGCCCAAGTGCGCCTGCAGTTGCAACAGACCCCCGTGGCCTGAAAAGCACCCGAAGATTCTTTTTTTCTCGTTGTTCATGAACCCCAACGTCATCGCTGCCCTGATTCCCGTCGTCTTGCTCGTTGCGCTGGGGTATGTCGCAGGTCGTTTGCGTTGGCTGCGCGCCGAATCGGCCAAGGACCTCTCCAACCTCGTGTTCCTCGTGCTCATGCCAGCCTTGATGTTCCGCACCATGAGCAAGGTGGACATTGCGCACCTGGACCCGCTGCCGCTGCTGGGCTACTTCAGCGCCGCCTTGCTGCTGTTCGCGTTGACGCTGGCCTACCACGGCATGCACGGTTTGTCGTTGGTCAAAGGGGCGGTGCTCGGCGTCGCCGCCACCTTCAGCAATCTGGTCATGATCGGCATCGCCTTCATGAGCCTGGTCTATGGCGAAGCAGGGTTGGTGGTGCTGCTGTCCATCGTGTCCGTCAACGCGCTGGTCCTGCTGACCACCGGCTCGGTGGTGTTGGAACTGGCCGTGGCGCACGAGGCGCAAAGCGCGTCACAGTCAGCGGACGCTGCGCAAGCGCAGCGGTCTCGCGCCTCGTCGCTGGGCCGCACGGTGGCGCAGGCGGTGAAAAAATCCTTGCTGCATCCTGTGCCCATTCCCATCGTGGCCGGCCTGCTCTTTGGCCAGACTGGCTGGGCCATCCCTGGCGTGATCGACAAGCCCTTGCAATGGCTGGGCAACGCCATGGGCCCGCTGGCCTTGTTGCTGGTGGGGGTGACCTTGGCGGGGGCGCGCGCGCGCGAACACCTGCGCGGCGCCTTGGCCTTGACGGTGGTGAAGAACCTTGTGCTGCCCGCCCTGGTGGCGGTGTTTGGCCTGCTCTACGGCATCTCGGGCCTGCCTCTGGTGGTGATGGTGGTCGCAGCGTCCCTGCCTGCTGGCGCCAATTCCTTTTTGTTCGCGCAGCGCTACCAGGTGGCTGAGGATCTGGTGACGGCTGGCATCACCGCGTCCACCGTCGGCGCGCTGTTGACCGTGCCGCTGGTGATGGCGTTGGCGACGCGCTTGGGATGAGCCTGCCCAAGTCCATCCAACACGCTGTAGCCTTGCGCGTTGGATGATTCGTCCGTCCTCCTGTTTCGGTTATGGTCACACTCCTGTGCCCACCGGTCCGCAGGTCGCTGAAGGGGTTAATTGGTAACTGGCCACACCAAAGCGGCCAAACCCTCCTTGGTTTGTGCAAGGTGTGCGGCGTCGCGAAGAGCCTGACGTTTTCCTATCAGCACTTGGCTGGCTCCCATCCAGGCCTGCACGGCGTCCAGGGTGCGAGCGCGCATGTCTTCGGCTGCGATGCCGCGCGCAGCCGCCAGGCCATCAAGGTACGGGGTTGGGTTGTCATTGTTGGCAGCCCAACCCAATGCTTCGGTTTGCTGAATTGGCCAGGTCAGTCGCTCGGCCTGCGGATAACCTTGCAGCAGCGCCTCGGCTGCTGCACTGAAAGCGCCGTCGATTTCACGCAACTTGCGCGCGCGCAGTGTTTCCAGCGCGTCCGGCTTGTCCTGGATGAGGAACTGTACTGCCGCTTGCCCCGATGGCACCGGCTCCACGGCTGTGCAGGTTTGCGTCTCAGGGTCGTGCGGTGGCGGCGCATGGCGAACGATGCGTCCTCCCGGGGGCACCTTGTGCGTTGGCTGCAGACGCAGCGCGACCTGCATGATTTGTCCGCCGGCGTTGATGATGGCGTGCGACATCAGTTCGCCTTGATGCAGTACAGGAGCGCGATGTTGCGCGGGCGGGTTTCGGCGGCAGTTCGCGCAATCCGGCTTGCGTCAAAGTCCACAGTAGAAGCGCTATAGGCTCCATTGTCGTAGTCAAGTCTCGCAGTACTGCTGATTGAGGCACTAAAAGCCCCTGAACTGCTAACCCACGATCCTGTAACTGTCAAGGGAGCCACACTTCCGGTGATGTTTTGCAACGCATCCAGCTGTGAAGTCCCCAAGGCTCGCCCGCTGTCCACGCCTCGACCATTATCCAGCCCTCGCACAAACTCGCCTCGCAACTCGGGCAATCTGAATGTTGTGCTCCCATTGCCTGCGCCATAGGTCGTTCCGATGTAGCTAAAAAGATCCGGATATGTCGCTCGATTCACTTCGCTGCCGGCAGCACTCAGCCACCCGCTGGGGCAGGTGCTACCCGCAAAAGACATGACCGCACCCACAGGAACGCCGCCCATGTCATTCCGGCTCCATGTCACGCTCGTGCTGCCATCCACCGGCATGGAGACACCGCCAATCGTGAAGGTACGCGGTGTTGCCCATTTGCTGGCCGTCGCTGCATTGCCGCTGATTCCCATAGCCCACTGGGGTTCTAGTTCGGACCAGGAACTGCCGCTGAACTTCTCGAATCGCTTGTTCGCACTGCTCCAGCGGATCGTGCCGATGGGCAGGTTGGTGGGGTTGGTGGTTGCGGGGTCGAACAGGCGCGCCGCGTCTTCGTCACGCCCCTTGACCATCTCGGGCCACACGGTGTAGGTGTCCGTCAAGGTTGGCTTGCTCCAGTCGGCCGCCTGGACTGAAGTCAATACCAGGCTCGCGCTCATGCAGGTCAGCAGGACGAACCACTTGCTTGATTGAAAAAACGTCATTTCACTCTCCTTCAAAATCAATAACCACCAATGGAATAACTCAACACGGCGTCCGCCCTGGAACCTGCTGAGTTGAACGCGTAAACGCGGAAGCTCTGTGCATAGGCCAGCAGGCTGCCGGACGAGTCTGCCGTGGTCACGGCGACGGTGTAGTTGTTCGCATCGATCACGCCGGACACCTCATAGATGCCGCTGGGCATGGTTCCGCTGCCCGTGTTCAAGCGCACGGTTTGACCAGCCACCAAGTCATGCGCCGGACAATTCACGGTTGCCACGTTGCTGGCAACGATGTAGCTGCCGTCAATGTGCGCGTGGTTGAAGGCGTACGTGGGCTGCAGCGGAACTGCGCCCGCGATACTCATCGTGATGGCCGTCACGTCGTAAAACTCTTCAGGGAAATTAACGATCGTGCCAACCAAGTCAGCGGCAACGGCACCGACGATGCCGTTGGCGGTTTTCTTCTGTGCGTCTAGGCTGACTCGCAGACCATTGATGCTGTAGAGGTCATCGCCGCTGTTGGCGGCCACCTCGACGCGCGCCTTGATGTATTCAAAAGCCGTCGCGAACGCTCCGACACTGCCACCTGAACCCGCGCCGGCAAAAAGCCAGCTGACGGCGTCGTTGCTCGTGTACAACCGCACCGTCACGGCAGGGTCACCGGCAATTGCGTCGCCGGCCACAGACAGGCTGACTTGGCATGCGGGCAGAGTCGAACCGAAGTCGAACACCACCTCGTAGCTGCCGCTGCCCATACCCGGCTGCGCAAAGATCGGAAGCCCTGCGGCCACTTGATCTTGAGGTGTGGTCCACTCGTTGCTGTTGAAATGTTCTGCGAATGTCTCGGTGGTTTTCAGAGGCAGCAGGATGCGACGTCCCTGAGGCGTGCCGACCACTTCCTCGCGCACTGCATTCACCAGCGTTCCGCCGGTGAGGGTGTCGTCAAAGTCTCCGAAGAAGACGAAACCTGCGGGGCCCGTCAGCCGGACAGTGAGGCTCACCGGGTCACTCAGATAACCGTCGGTGTCGCGCACGGCCATCCAGTAGGTGTAGTTGCCAGCCTCCAACACGTCCGTCACGGTGAAGCTGCCATTCTTGTAGCCCACCAGATCAGACTCGTCCCAGGAATCGCCCACGCGGATCACCACATCCAGCACCGGCAAGGTGGTGGACGCAGGCATGTCCCAGTAGAAGATGGCACGGTTGCCGATGGTCTGCGCACGGAAGTTCTGCACCTGAGCCGGCCGAGCCTTGTGAAGACTGATCACACGGCCAGCGGACACGTGGCCCAGCTTGTCGACGCGCTGTAGCGTGAAGATGCGATCCCCCAGCCAGTTCGCAGCGAGCGTGATGGTGTTGGCGTCCACTTCTTTCACTTCGGGCTCTTCAGGACCTTCGGGCGTGTAGCTGATGCGATAGCAGCGCAGGCCAAAAATCGGCTCCGTCGCTGTGCTCCAGCTCCAGTCCAGCGTGACAGTCGCGGCCGTGAGTGAGGTGTCCGCGAACACGTGGCGAATATCACCCACCAGGTCGTCTGGTGCGGTGGAGGTCAGGGAGATGCTCGTGCTTTGCTCGCTGTAGACACCGCTGCTGTCGTAAGGGCGTACGTACCAAGTTTCTGCTGCGCCGATCGTGGCAGGCTGCACCAGACAGTTGAGATCTCGTCCTGAATAGAGAATTTTCGAATCTTCTCCAGGATCACCCCAGCCGAAATCCGAGGTGCGAACCTCGTAGCCGACGACATCGCTTTCCGGACTGGCTGTCCATCGCAGACGCCAGCCCGGTGCTGCGCCGTTCGCACCCTCGGCCGTTCCAGTCAGGTTTTGCACGGGGAGCGGCGGGGCCAGCAATCCTTTGGCGGTGTAGGACAGCGTGTAGGGTTGGCCGCGTAACGCGCCGTTGTAGGGGCGCAGCTCCAGCAACCAAGTTTCTCCAACGGAGGCACGCCAGCTGATTTGTGCGCTGCGTCGCACGCTGCTCAACAGGCGCATTGGCGGGGCCACGCTGGTGGAATTGAGGTCCTCGAGCGCGCCCCACAGCTCCATGTAATCACACTGGCCACTGATCGAGCAAATCGCGGTCGCCTCGTTGTACCAGGCTTCCCCGGTTTGCTGCCGGTCCTCGGAAACCAGTACGCGTGTGATTGAGGGAGCACGGGGCAAAAGGGTCGCGGAGGGCGGAGGCGTATACGTGTTGTTCAGGATGTAGTCCCAGAACTCTTTCGGTTCGGGGACTGCAGTAATCACTGCTCCGGTCAGTGCCGCATTGGGACGCACTTCCGTGATCCGGACGCGCATGCCGGGCGTCTCCTTGAAGTCATACATCCACAGGGTGTCCCGCACGTGGGTGCTGGCCTCCATCCCGGGCACGGACACGCCACTAGGCCACGCCGTGGAAACTCTGATGCTGCTGCCGTCAACGGCCACGCTTGACACTTCGAATACGCGCATTGATCGTTCGCCTGGTAGCGCCAGGCCCAGCATGCGCAGGGGTTCAAGATCGGCTGCGGGAACCGGCTTGTCCAGCAGGACGGTGAAGCCTTCCTCCCCCTCGCCAAGGGAGCCGTGGAGCGTGATGCCGCGAACCGCACCACCGTAACCCCATTGCGTCAGGTCGTGGCTGAGTTGGATGATCTGGTTGGCCGAATAGATGCGGTACAGAAGATCCAGCTCAAAACTGATACTGCGTCGTCCAAACATGCTCTGCGCGAGCTTGAACCTGGCATGTTCTGCGGCTTGAGCTTCGTGATAAATGCCTGCAATCGATTCGCGGTAGGTGGCCTGCGGGACTTCGATGCCCGGGGGCTGCACGCGCACGCTTTGCCAGGTGTAGTTGCGTGCCGCGTCGAAATACTCCAGTTGAACTTCATCGGCCGTGCGCGCCAGGTCGTAGTGAACACTGAAGCTGCGCGCCTTCATCACAGCCATGTTGATCGTGCCCTGATGGGGTTGATTGGGCGACATCCACGTCACGCCCCAGCGACCCGTGCGCCCTCGGCTGACACGGCCAAAGCCGCATGTCGCAATGATTCCGAGCAGGCGACCGATGTCTGGGCTTCTTTCTTGCAAGAACAGATCACATCGCCAATCGTTCAGCGTGCAATCGACCATGAATGCCTTGAGCGTCTCGAGATCAATGCGATCTTCAGGCAATCCTCCGCCTGCAAGCAGCTTGCCATCGCTTTCACGCGTCCATCCGCGCAGCACCTTGAGAATCTGCGCGCCGGGGTTGCTGGTTCCATTCGAACCTGGCTCGGAAACCGTGATCCACGAAGATCCATCCCACAGCTCCAGCGGTTCGCTGCGCGCGACCCAGCTCAGTTCGTCGAGAGAACCATTGAGCTGACCACTGGCCCGGACGACCACCTGCACACGGGGCAACTGCTCATAGGTGGAGGTCTGCTTTTGATAGCTTTTGAGGGCTTGCCAATAAACCGTGTTGCTCCCTCTTTGGCCCGTGTAGTTGGCCGTGACTTTCCGCACGCGCACTTCATATTGGCCATGTTCTGGCGCGTTCTCCTGCGGCAGGTCGACCACAGCGGTCAGTCGGACGGGTTTGGTGGAAGAGGACTTCAGCTCAATGTCGACGGGTGTGTAGGTGTCGGTGTAAGGTTCGACCCAGACCTCACTACCGTCGATGGGGGAGTATTCGAGATGTCCATCGACCGTGACTTTGTAGGGCTCTGTCTTGTACAGCGTGGTCCACAGACCCGAACTGCCAGCCGCACGATATTCGGCTTCCAGGTGCAGTACGCGCTCTGTCAACTTGCCGGTGCTGCTCATGCCGTAGAGGCTGGCTTCGATGTCCAGGGCAATCCGCACGGTGTTTGGGCTGGTGGTGCGAACCGTCCATTCACCCGGACTCGAAGGCGCGTCCAGCAGCAACCCCTCGGAAGTGTCCACATTCGTCGGCTTGAACAATGGTGCGTCCGTGTTGCCACTGGGAAAGCCATTCTTCAGAACCTGTACATCGGCGTAGTTCGACAGATCAGTCTGACCGAGCTTGATATCCGACACGGAAGCGCAGTTGATGCCAGCGTGGAAAGTGGCCGCCATGTACTGGTCTGACCCTTCGAACCAGGTATAGGGCTGTGCGGCGTAGTCCGGGACGCATTTGGTTTCTCCCAGCACAAGGCACATGGATTCGTAAGGCCGTGGACGGTTGCGTCCGCCTTGCAGGGAATAGGTCGGCGGCCCTTGGTCAACACCCCGCGCAGGCTCACGTAGCGTGGGCATGAGATGGCGCTGAATCAGCATCATGCCGCCTGCGTAAGCCAGACCGTACACAGCAGGAGCAGCAGCGCCTGCGCCCGCAGCCCAGGTTGCACCTGCGCCTGCTGTGTAATAAGTCAGCACCGCAATCGCGACAATCGCAACCACGCTGCGCGCGTCATCGCCGCGTACCAAAGCCTGTACCTCAATGGTTTGCCCTGGTTTGACCCGCATGCGCGACCACATGTTGCACGGAACTTCCAAGCCACTGATGCTGACCGACCAAGCATCTCCGTGCTGATCCGTGATGTTGGCTTCGCGTTGCAGAAAGCTGGCGAGTGTTTCGTCAGGCAGCACTTCAACCACGCGTGGCAGCAATGGCGGCTGCATGGGCTGAGGCGCCAGAACGAGGCTATAGGACTCCATCACAACCACTCCCGAAATTCAACAACACGCAAGCCCAGTTCGCCCACCTCGGCCAGCGGCTGCAACAACACACCCAACTCGGTGCTGTGTGCGTGCAGCAGCCAAGGCGTACCCGCCGAATTCATCACGACCGTGCCAATATGCCAACGACCCTCCTGGCCGCGCATGAGGGCGATGCAACCCGTTTCTGGCTCGCTCAGCAAGCGAGTGCAGGCGTTCGCGTAGCGCGATATGGCTACGGCCTGACTTTTTTTGCCGCGAGGATGGACGGGAATTCGGACTTCGCGGCCGAAGACTTCCCTTTGAACATCAACGGCGAGATCGACGCAGTCAAAGCTGTCGACGATGTACCGTCGGTTGGTGTAGTGCTCCACGTCGCGTAAACGCACGTGTTGAATGGCTGCGGTCACGTTTCAACCTTCGAAGATGTCCTGCGCACTGTCGTTGTCGTAGCGCAGTCGAATTGCGGAGGTCCGCAAGAACCCGTCATCGCCCAAGGAAAAACTCAGAACGAACGAGTCCGCATTGGCGCCGGAGATGCCACAGACGTATTCCCAGATCACAGTCTCTGGGTCGTTACGGCTCACGAAACGCTGCGTGCATTCCATGGCGGCGTTGGGAGGCAAGGCTTCCAGCAGAGGCAAGACATCGCGCGCCACGTTGTCTATTTCAATGCTGGCGCGCGCGGCTTCACCGTTCACATCCTGCGGCGGTGTGTAGCGCAGAGGCAAGCCGATGTAGGTCTGGCCGCCAATCGTCCAGTTGCGCGTGTCGTTCACCAAGCGAACCGGATCGTTGCCACCGATCACATCGATCAGCAAGAGCAAGAGATACCCATCACCATCTACGCTGGACTGTGCCTGTCGAAGCTGCGCAGACGTGAGTTGAGAGGTCGGGTTCGTCATACGCTCCCAACCCACATAGGCTTGACGACTTCCAGCTTGAGCACACGTGTGGCATAGGCCAAGTTTGGGCTCTGGTAGCTGATGGAACCGAGCTTGCCACCCTGGAGGTGCGCTTGAACAAGTTGACCGTCACGCGGATCAATGAAGTCAAACCAATCCGCTCCACCGTTGATCGTGTCGCGGAACCAACTGAGACGGAAGTTGTTTTCCTCGGCTTGCGTGTTGAAGTAGACAGTGACCTGCAGGATGTCGAGCGCATCGCTGCGCGTGCGTCGATAGCGCGGGATACCGCCTTCGGTTTCGCTGGCCACGACGACCACGCCAGGTTCGTCGGAAAGGTCTTGCCAGCCGTATTGGAGATCGGAGGGAAATGCAGCCATGTTTCAATCACCCCCGCGCAGGTTCATAACCGCGGCTGCGCAGTGCCGAGTGCATGGGCCCATAACCACCGGCGACCTGGTCGGCCGCTTTGGCGACGGCTTGTTCAATCACGATTTGCAGCACGTCCTCGCCATTGCCACCGGCACCGCGCTGCACACTGGTGTTGACCTGTGAGCCGTTGTTGTTGATGACTTCGACCTTGAGGTTCATGGGTGCGGCGCCAGCGCCTTCATTGGCCTTCATGCCCAAGGCTTTCATCTGGCCCGGTGTGAAAACGCCTTCGCCTGCCTGGGCAATGATGGGTACCTCCCCCGAGACCAGGCCGCCGCTGTGACGACGCTGTGCACCGTTAAAGACGGCCGGGTCAACCACTTTGGATGAAAGAAAATCGCTGCCTATCACCCCACCTGTGTGTGCTGTAGCTCTTCCCGCACCTGCAGCATCCGGGCTTGAACCGCCGTTAAACATGCCCAGAAATGTGTTGACCAGCCCCGTGACCAATTTCTGGGTGGCAACGCGCTGCATCTCCTTGATCATGGAGTCCGCAAGACCCTTGGCATTCAGTTTTCCGGTCTGCGCCCACTGAATAAGCGCGTCTTCCATACCGACCGTGGTGCTCTGGAAAAGATCGGAGGCGTAAGTCGCGTTGCCGTCCACGGTGTTGACGTAGTCAGCCCAGGCTGTCTGGGTTTGGCGCGTGATGGATTCCGCCAACCCCGTGACGGTTCCTTCACCGTTCAGTGCCCACTGCATGAGGGAGTCTCCCATGCCGAGGGTCGACGACTGAAACTGATCAGCGGCTTCGCGCGCCCTTCCGCCAACCGTGTTGACGTAGTCAGACCAAGCTGACTTTCCATCACTGATGAGGGAATCCATCACACCCTTGGTGCTGAAATTCCCGGTCTTCCACCACTCCTTGGCAGCGTCTTTCAGCGCGTCCCCTGCGTTGCTTCCCGCCTTGTCGGCAAAGTCCTTCCAAGCAGTCTTGGTGTCGCCTTTGACCGAATCTGCGAAGTCCTTGACGGTAGATTTGCTTTTCTGACCCCAATCCAGGATCGTTTGCTCCATGCCACGGGTAGAGGTTTCGAACTGCGCCGCGGCTTCGTTCACGCTGTTGGTGACGGTGCTGGAGTAGTCTGCCCAGGCGGCCTTGGTGTCGCGGACCATCGAGTCCGCGAAATCCTGGGCGATCGATTTGCTGGTCTCGCCCCACTGCACGATGGCATCTTCCATGCCCCGGGTGGTGGTCTGGAAAATCTGGGCAGCCTGGTTTGCGCCGTCCCCCAGGATCCTGGCGTACTCGCGTGCCGTTTCACGGGCACTTTTTTCTAGGACCGCCAAAGCACTGCTGTCGATGGTCGGATTGATGCGCACGGTTTGCTGATTGGTCGCCATGTCTTACCTGTTGAAAAGTGTCAACGCCTCGTTTTCCATGATCTGGACTTGTTCGAACACGTCGGGCCAGTCGACTTCCTCGACACCACAAACGCGGCGAACCATGTCCAGGGCGATGTAGTCCAGACCAATCCAGTGCATTGAGGAAGCCCCTGCAATGACACGCCATTGCGTGTTGCACGACAGAAAGACGTTCCATGCACTCGCATGCTCGGTCCACAACTCAACGTCCTGCGGTGCTCTGCTCGCAGGCTGACTTCGAAGCAGCTTTGAAAAGTCAATGCCGAGGAGGTCGCAGTCTGATTCGAGGGATGCTTCGCTGGCTTGGTCGTTCAGGCCGCCGTCTGCGCTGAACTGATGGCGGACGGCGGCACGGAGTTTTTTGCAGCGGCCTCACGCTGCATCACGGCGGCATGGTCAAAGAAGCTCACGGCCATCGCTTGCTCGATTTCCGGGTAAGCCTCTTCGGTTGCCAGGCGAGCGTCTCGGTTGTAGGGCACAGGCCGACCATGCTCGTCATTCATGCCATCCCAGCCCGTCATGACTTTGTCTAGAAGGACCGAGACGTCGATCTCGCCCTTGCCCAGGGCGTTCATGAGTTCTGTGCGTTCGGTCTTGCCCAGTCGCCGGAAGGTGCAGTGGAACTTGACAGCCACCATCTGACCATCCGTACCGTGCATGTGATAGGTAGCCGGGCACTTGATATGGGCCGGGGCGTTTGCGATTTTGACTGCCATGTTCCAACTCCTTCTGTTACTGGTCAGCGAACGACGATCTCCCATTCGTCGTTACCCGACGTGGGAATGAAGCGCAGCGGCACAGTGATTTGCTGGATGCCGTCGCTGTCAGCAAAAGCGGGCTTGCCGAGTTGAACTTTGTTCGCGTTCAGTTCAACGATGTTGGAGCCGCCTGTGCCGTGGCGCAGCGTGAGTGCGCCACTCGTGGCGGTGCGAGCCAGCTCGGTCCAGTTCTTCTCGCTGACCAGTGTGTTGTCGAAAGTCACGCTACCGCTGCTTTTGCGCCCTGTGATTTCCACTGTGTTCACATTGATGAGATCCCGCTTGACGACCGTCAGCCCCATGTCGAAGCTGAAGGCGCTTGCGGCCACCGTGGTGCCATGGAGGGTCAGGCTGGTGTTGGACGCATTCACTCCCAAGGGTTGTTCGAAAGCGGTGTAATCCACAGACGGCAGTGGCTCGGAGACAGCCGCTTGGTAAGTACCCCAGAATTCGAACTGAAGCTTGGGCAATGATTTGGCTGGTGCGTCAATCTTGCAGTTGGCCATGCCTGCCATGATTTTTTGCCGATTGCCGCCGATGTTGATGTACAGAGTCACGCTGTCCAAATCTTGGCTGATAGGCGCAAACGTGACATCCGTTCCCGCTGTGACTGTCACATCGCATGCACAGGCACGGAGCAAATCGGCGTATCCCGGCTCGCTGCCGGGGACCGCGACTCCAGCAAATTCCACATCGAAGCTCAGCTTGCAGTACTGGGTCACCATCGCACTGCCGCTGTCACCGAAGTAGGGCCGGATCACCTCGCGCTCAACTTCATCACCTTCCAAGGGGGTGAAGCTGACGTTGCTCACCAGCATCGCGTTGGCTGCACCCGTGGGTGCGCTGTCTGTACCTTTGGTGGTTTCCAGCTTCGCGAGGATGACGGTTTGTTTCAGAAAAATGCTCATAGGTGGCTCCAGGTGGTTAATTGAAGTTGGGTGCTGTGACACAGCACGCCGGCAAACAGCTTCGGACTGTTTTCGATGACCTGAACCCCTGTGTTTCGGTTGTCTTCTTCGCCAGTAACGACCACAGGACCAGGTGAAAAAATGCCACCAAACGTCAAATCGGTACGCATGGCTGAACGCAGGCGCTCAATCAGGTCATCTAAGATGAGTTCACTGCTTGCAGCGTCATCCAAGGCCAGAAATCCTTGGATTTGCCAAGTCGTTAAATTGACAGTGCGTGCTGTATTCGCCTGCCACTCTTGAGTTCCGGACCGGCGCAACCACCAACCACGTACATGTGGATCGGTCATCGCATCAGTAGCGCTTCCGGTGGGCGGCGAGTACATATAGAACTGGCGCAGCAGGTTCTCGTCGGTTGAATAGCGCTCACGGCTATGTACCTGACCAATGCCTGGGACCGCCTCCATTGCGGCCAGGATCGCTGCTCGTTGTTCGGAAAGAGTGCTCATGTCGTGAGTTTTCCAATTGGTAAAGACCAGAAAATTTCAATCCTGCTGATGAGTCGCGGAAAAAATCGTCGATTCAGATTCGCGTTGATTTGTTTCTGAAGAACGTCATGTCATCCTGAATAAGATAAAAATTCGATTTTTCTGATCTCTTTTCTGATTCCATGAAAAGTTTTCTAAGCGATGAGCGAACTTTGCAGGTTCTCCGAAAAAAGAGTAAGGCCTGCATAAGATGGACTAGATAAATGGAGGCCGATCAAGCAACTGCGCCCTCGGGACGATTGAGTTGCCGCACGAATTAAATGTTGCTAATAAGCAATTCGTGTTAAAGATAGGACATGTTTAAGAAGGACCTCCTTCGAGAAAGGCGGTTGGCCCCTTCAAGTGGCGGCAGACCGATATGTAGTTGCGTGGATCGGTCAAGCCATTTGCCAATCAGAACTCTTGTCATGTCAATCGAACTGCATCTGGGCAATCACCGATCTTTTTGCTGAGTTTTGGCTAAATAAACTTTGAGCAAGTACAGCCGTTGATTGACTGCAGTTGTCAAATTTTCCTTTTGAATCGTCTGTCTGAAACCATGTTCTGGTCAGACAATTCGCATCCCACTCGAGCTCTGCGTTCGAGAGGAAAAAGATATTCCATGCAGTCAACTTACATGGAGGCTGGATGCATGACCCACCAAAAAATGTTGCGCCTTGCTCTAGACTCTTGATGAGTGGGAACGCTGACGAATGAATGGCGTCAATCGGTGTTGCGCTAAGGGTTTTGTACCTGCTTGATGTAATCAATCAGTTTCTGATGTCTGATTCTGTTTTCAGTGCAGATGCGGGCGTTTTCGAAATGATTGTTCCAGGCATCACTGAGCGTGAATTCCGATTCAGTTTGACAGGTGGTGTCGGTTCCTGCAGAAGTTCCGCAGGCACTAATATCGAGTTCGTCGTGTTGCTCGAGGATTTCGTTCCACAGCCATGCAGCACCTGCAGTGATAGCAGGATCTGGAGCAGAGCCAACGTTCTGAGCGAGAACAATCGGGTTGGAGCGAGTGTAGGCAAGGTATCTTCCTTCGAGCAGCTTGAACTGATTTCGTTGTTCTGCAAGTTGCGTGTTGAGCTCATGAGCTGATTTTTCTCCGCGTTCCCGTTCTTGTTGGATCGCTGCTGCTGCGTCTTGAGCTGCTTTTGCCTGTCGCCTAAGCCACTGGCCATCTGCTTGCTTTACGCCTGCCCACCAAGAGCTTCCTGCAACCAGAATCAGTGCCAAGGAGAGCGCAGCTAGGCGAAAGAGAATCTCTGTCACGGGTTAGGCTCCCTTGATTCGTCGGTGTATGCATGCAAAGTCGCCTGCTTCACCATCCGAAGTACTGGGATAGCGATCCCAAACGCCAGTAGGACGTGAGGCCAGTACTCAGCAGGAACCAGTGGTTGGGCAAGTGGAAGGATCTCACTTTGCAACATCGAGAGAACTGCTAGCAGCGCAGAGGCGATCACGGAGGAGGCGCGCCATAGAACCCGTTGATTGCTAGCCTTGTAGTACCGAAGCCCAATGAAGAGCAGGACCAATGCTCCCGCCCCGAGGGCTGCTTGCCCCTGAGAAAATGGCGCAAACATGTATTGCATCATCGAGAAGATCAACAGTGCACCCGCTGCCCACAAACTGTGAAATTTGGGCGCTTGACGCCAATCGGTGACAAGGGAGATGGAGATGGGTCCGAACGTCATCCAATGATTCCTTTCATGTAGCGAGTTTTTGCGCCCGTTTCAAACACCGCAGTGAGGATTTCTCTTCGCCAAGAGTCCTGCGTCTCATGGCCAATTCCCAGGTGAACCCATGTGCCCTCATAGATCAATTGGTTGAACGCCAGGGCGCTATTTGCCAAGAAACGGCAAATAGTCAGTGGCGAGCCAAACCCCGGGCAGGTGAAGTCGGCTGCCAATCCCTGCATGTGCGCCGATGTCGCCGATCCACCCACGATGGCGTTCACCACAGGGCTGCGGTAGCCGCTGCTGATGAAAACTGGCTTGCCTAACAGTTGCCTTACTTGTTCAAGGACTTCGGCCAAACGTCGGAGATTGCCCAGTTGGCTGTTGCTGGGGGAGTTGCGTAGACCAGCCCGTGTCGCGGCTTGCGACACGGTAAATTCACTGAGACGGAAATGCTGAGAGAGCTGGAGGTCGTCCTGCATGCCCGCAATGTTGGTCGCTGCAGGCGAAACAGATAAGGCCAGCAAACGCTGGCCTTGGCTTTTCATGTTGGGAAGGTGCAACCCAGGGCAGACATGAGGCGCCGAGATTGCGATGAGGATTGAAAGCTACATGAAAGCTTCGGCCACCGCGCATGAGTGCTTAGTTACGCATTCCAGCAATGGGCATCTTTTGCTCGTTTCCATCTCGGCGGAGTGCCTTACGCTGCTCGACGGGACTACGTATGCCCAAGCTCAATCCAAGAAGGTTTTTTAAAAGAGCCGCTAATGGCCAGCGCAAACGCAAATGTAGCGGCAGCCTCGGACGTCACATGGAGCGTAACGTCGCCAGTGATTTGCAAGGCGTAGTCACCGCTATTGACCTGGAATACTTGGCTCGCCATCGAATTAGCCTCCTTTTCTCTTGGCGATCACAACATTCCCAACGATTTGGCGAGCGCCTCTACCCTTATTGATTTGGGTAATCTGGCTCGCCTCTGACGACCTCTTCTGCCGCGTTTCATCAGCAATGGATCGTTCATCTTTTTCCCATGCCCGCTTCAAGAGCTCGTCGATCGAGATACCCAAGCGGTTGGTGATCTTGACGAGGTAAAGCACATCAGGAGTCGTTTCTCCTGCTTCGATTCGGTACTGACTTGCCAGGCCAATGCCAGCAAGGGCTGCGAGTTCGGCCGGTTTGCATCCAAGCTCTCCTGAGATTGCTCGAATTGCGGCTCCCAGCCTTTCGCGCAGCACTTGGTCTTCCGTGGAGAGCAGGTTCTTTGGCATGGTTGAGTAAATTCCGGGGTTAAATTCTCAGGGTTGAGAAATTCTCAAGATTGAGAAATAATCTGCGTCATTCAAACACGAACCTTTCTTGTTCATTTTGCAATGAAACGCAGTCAACTCGGTAAACGCGCGCAAGTGCACGTTAAGACGAATCGGGAGTCGCTTGCTCTCAAGAGAGGCAGGACGCTTGGGCGTGCCTTGCATACAGGCACCTGCTTTGCGCTCTTTAAAAAGTCCATCGCGCGTGAGCTGTGGGGGGGCGCATGATCGCAATCACTGAAGTCGAAGTTAAGCTGCTTCCCCCGCTCCTTCAAGACTTTGTCCGTTTGATAGGGATCCCCGCAACCATGCTCCTTGTGCAGAACTATGGGGGCCGGAGAATCTATATTCCATCCCCAGAACGATGCACTGAAAAGCATGCGATTTCGCAATTGATCGGGCCGGGAAATTTGAGCAAGCTGGCTGACTGCTACGGAAGCATGCCCCATTTCCAGTTTCCCAAAGCGGAGCGTGCTTTGCTGGCTGTGCGAAATGCGCGCATCGTGAACGACTACAGGACTAAAACCGCGCGTGAACTGGCGATGCAACACAATCTTACGGAGGGTCAGATTGTTCGCATTCTGAGTCAAGCAGGCGCACATCCGCCTGCCAGTCGACGTCAAAACCAGCCTTCGTAGTCGTCGCCTTTGCGTGATCGATTGTCGAGGAGGCTGCAGCTTAGATGCGCGCGCCGCTGACTTGAGAGAGTTGGTAAGAATCGGATGCTCAAGGCGCTAGCCGCTCCCGAACCCAGGTCTCGCCTGTCGCGTCTCGCTCCAGCCGGTAGCGCAGCCGGTCATGCAAGCGGCTGGGGCGCCCCTGCCAGAACTCCCAGCGATCAGGGACCAAGCGGAAGCCGCCCCAATGCGGGGGGCGGGGCGGGTTCAGCAGGTATTGCGCGCCGTAGCGGGCCGCATTGGCGACCAGCACGCCGCGCCCGCCGATCACTTGGCTTTGCGGGCTGGCCCAGGCGCCAATGCGTGAGTCCAGTGGCCGGCTCTGGTAGTAAGCGTCGCTCTCTTCGGCGCTGACGCGGCCCACACGGCCTTCGATGCGCACCACGCGTTCCAACTCGACCCAATGGAACTGCAGCGCCGCGTAGGGGTTGCCCGCGAGTTCGCGGCCCTTGCGGCTCTCGTAGTTGCTGTACCAGACGATGCCACGCTCGTCATAGCCTTTGATCAGCACGACGCGCGACGAAGGCCGCAGGTCACTGCCGACCGTGGCCAGCGTCATCGCGTTGGGTTCGGGCAATTGAGCCTGCACCGCCTCGTTCAGCCACAGGGCGAACTGGCGCAGGGGGTCCGCCTGCGAGGCGTCTTCGCTGAGTTCAGCGCGTTCGTAGCTTTTGCGCAGTGCAGCCAATTCGGTGGCGTTCACGGGCGTGGCAGGTTGGGTGGAGCTCATGGCGAGATTGTAGGTAGACGCTCACGCAGGAAGTCCAGGAACACGCGGGTTTTGAGCGGCAGATGCGCCTGCTGGGGGTGGTAGGCGTAGAAGCCGGGAAATCCCGCGCTGTAGTCGGCCAACACCTCGACCAGCGCGCCGGAGCGCAGCGGCTCGGCCAGGGTCAGGTCCCACCCCATCGTGATTCCCAAGCCCGCGATGGCCGCGTTCATGCCGGTTTGCCAATGGCTGATGACCAGCGGGCCGCGCACCGCGTACTCGGTGATGGCGCCGTCGACAAGAAACTCCCATTTGTAGATGGCGCCGCTGCTGCGCATGCGGTAGTTGATGCAGCGGTGCGCCGCCAAGTCCTGCGGGTGTTGTGGCGTGCCATGGGCCTGCAGGTAAGCAGGCGAGGCCACGCAGCGCATGCGGAACTCGCGCGTCAGCGGCACGGCGACCATGTCGCGTTCCAGCGATTCGCCGATGCGCATGCCCAGGTCCAGGCCGTCGCGCACGATGTCCACGAAACCGTCGTCGTACACCAGCTCCAAGCCGATGTGCGGGTGCCGGGCGAAGAACTCGGGCAACAGGGGCTCGATCAGAAAGTTGCCGGTCATGTAGCCCAGCGTCAGGCGCAGGGTGCCCCCCTCGACGCCCGCGCTGGACTGCAGGTCTTCCGTGGCCGCCTTCAAACTGGCCAGCGCGGGCGCGACGCGGGCCAGGTAGGCGTGGCCGGCCTCGCTGAGGTTGACGCTGCGGGTGGTGCGCTCGAACAAGCGCACGCCCAGGCGGGTTTCCAGCTTCTTGATGGTTTGGGACAAGGCCGCCGGGGTCACGCCCAGCGCATGGGCGGCTTGGGTGAGGCTGCGGTGGGCGGCCACTTGCTCAAAGGCCGCCAGCGCGGCCAGGACGTCGGATTGCATGGGGGGCGATTGTTAAGTGGAAGTTGATAACCTAGATAGACACTTGGTATTTCTCTTTGCGACGCGCTGCGGCACACTGCCGCCGTTTCTCGCGTTCGTGGCCAGTTCCTCACTCGGACGTCGCGCCTGGCCCACTTTCATCGCAGACCCCCTCAGCACAAGGAGCCTCCATGGCAGTCTCATTCACCCTCAACGGCAAGCCTGCCTCGGTCAACGTGGACCCGGGCACCCCCATCCTCTGGACGCTGCGCGACACCCTGGGCATGACCGGCACCAAGTTCGGCTGCGGCATGGCGATGTGTGGCGCCTGCACCGTGCACCTCAACGGCGCGGCCATCCGCTCCTGCGTCACCCCGGTGGCCTCGGCCGAGGGCCAGCGCATCACCACCATCGAAGCGCTGGTCAACGACAAGGTCGGTCGCGCGGTCGAGGACGCCTGGGTCAAGCATGACGTCGCCCAGTGCGGCTACTGCCAAAGCGGCCAGATCATGAGCGCCACCGCGCTGCTGGCCAGCAACAAGAAGCCGAGTGACGCGGACATCGACGCCGCCATGGCCGGCAACGTGTGCCGCTGCGGCACCTACGCGCGCATCCGCGCCGCCATCCACGACGCGGCCCGCGCACTGGCCTGAAGAAGGGAGCAACACCATGACCACCCACACCCCCTTTCACTCCCGCCTGATCGACGCCCAACTGATCGGCGCTCTGCCCAAGGGCCTCCAGGCCTTGGCCCAGCGTCAGAGCGATGCAGCCCACGAATCGAGCGACGGCCTGCCCCGACGCTCCTTCCTCAAGCTGGCGGCGGGCTCGGGCTTCGCCCTGGGCGCTTTCCCCCTGGTCGCATCGGCGCAGGGCGCGTCCGGTGCGGCGGCCAGCGGCCTCAAGCCCACGCAGCTGCCCGCGGCTTTCGTGCGCATCACGCGTGACGGTGTCGTCACCGTGACGGTCAACCGCCTGGAGTTCGGCCAGGGCTCCCACACCGGTTTGGCCATGGTGCTTGCCGAGGAGCTGGACGCCGATTGGGCCCGGGTCCGCGCCGTGCACGGCGACGCCAATCCGGCCTACGTCGATCCGGCTTTCGGCATTCACCTCACGGGCGGCTCCAACGCCCTCAAGAACTCTTTTACCCAGTACCGCGAACTGGGCGCGCGCACCCGCGCCATGCTGGTGGCTGCGGCCGCCGAGCAGTGGAAGGTCGCGCCGTCCTCGCTGCGCACTCAAGGTGGCCAGGTGATCGGCCCCGGCGGCCGCAAGCTGGGCTATGGCGAACTGGCCGAGGCCGCGATGCAGCTGCCCGTTCCGGAACAGGTCAGCCTCAAGGACCCGAAACAATTCCGCCTGATTGGCCAACCCACGGGTCGACTGGACGCCCGCGCCAAGTCCAGCGGCCAGCAGAACTTCGGCATCGATTTGAAGCTGCCGGGCCTGCTGACCGCCGTGGTGGCCTACCCGCCCGTCTTTGGCGCCAAGCTGCAATCGGTGGATGACGCGGCGGCCAAGTCCGTGCCAGGTGTGCGCGCCGTGCTGCGCGTGCCGCTGGACCGGGGCGCCGAGGGTGTCGCGGTGGTCGCAGAGGGCTACTGGGCTGCCAAGCAGGGGCGCGACGCGCTCAAGGTGCAATGGAACACCAACGCGGTCGACAAGGTGGACAGCGCCCGCCAGCTCGCCGCCTACCGCGAACTGGCGACGAAGCCCGGCGCCTTGAAGTACGACGCTGACCTCTCCAAGCTGGCGGGCGCACCCCGCAAGATCAGCGCCGAGTTCGTGTTTCCGTACTTGGCCCACGCACCGATGGAGCCTCTGAACTGCACGGTGCAGATCAAGGGGCAGGGCGCGAACGCCCAGGCCGAGCTGTGGACCGGCACGCAGATGCCGGGCCTCGACACCTTGGCCGCCGCGGCCGCGTTGGGCGTCACGCCGCAGAACGTCAAGATGAATGTGCAGATGGCGGGGGGCGGGTTCGGTCGCCGCGCCGTGCCGAGCAGCGAGTTCGTTGTCCATGCCTGCGCGGTGGCCAAGGCCGCACGCACGGCGGGCCTGGAGGCCCCGGTGCGCACGCTCTGGAGCCGAGAGGATGACATCAAAGGCGGGTACTACCGTCCCATGCACCTGCACCGTGCCGAGATCGGTTTCGACGCGCAGGGCAAGGTGCTGGGTTGGAACCACGTGATCGTCGGCCAGTCCATCCTCAAGGGTTCGCCGTTCGAGGCCTTCATGGTCCAGAACGGCGTCGACGCCACCATGGTCGAAGGCATGAAGGAGCCCTATGACGTGCCCATGAAGCTCACGGTCCATCACCCGCAGCAGAACGTGCCGGTGCTCTGGTGGCGCAGCGTGGGCTCCACCCACACGGCCTACGTGATGGAGACCTTGGTCGACGAGATCGCCCGGGCGACTAAACAGGACCCGGTGGCCTACCGCCTCAAGCTGATGGAAGGCAAGCATCCGCGCCACCAGGCGGCGCTGCAGCTGGCGGTCGATAAGTCCGGCTACGGCAAGAAAAAACTCGCTGCCGGGCGTGCCTGGGGCGTGGCCGTGCACGAATCCTTCAACACCGTGGTGGCTTACGTGGTCGAGGCCTCGGTGAAGGACGGCATGCCCAAGCTGCACACCGTGACCGTGGGCGTGCATTGCAACCTCGCCGTCAACCCCAAGAGCGTGGAAGCGCAGGTCCAGGGCGCCGCACTGATGGGCCTGGGCATGTGCTTGCCTGGCGCGGCCATCACGCTCAAGGACGGCGTGGTCGAGCAAAGCAACTTCCACGATTACACCGTGGCCCGCATCACCGACATGCCGCGGATCGCCGTGCACATCGTGCCCAGCGCCGACGCGCCCACGGGCATGGGCGAGCCTGGCTTGCCGCCGCTCGCACCCGCCTTCGCCAACGCCATCGCACGGCTGACGGGCAAGACGCCGCGCCAGTTGCCCTTCCAGCTGGACGCGGCCTGAGCTTCAGGACGCGCGAACGACACCGACGCACGGCAACTCAAGGACGAGGAGTAGCTCATGGACAGTCTGGACTTGCGCGTGCTGGCCGATGCGCTGGCGTGGAAGCGGGCCGGTCATGCCGTGTCTCTGGTCACGGTGGTGCAGACCTGGGGCAGCGCGCCGCGCCCCCCGGGCGCGCTGCTGGCCGTGCGCGGAGATGGGCAGGTCAGTGGCTCGGTGTCGGGCGGCTGCGTCGAGGATGACTTGATCACCCGCGCGAAGGCCGCTTTGGCGACTGGAGCCGCGGTGGTGGGAACAGCGCGCCCCGAACTCATCGTCTACGGCGTGAACCAGGACGAAGCGGCGCGCTTCGGCCTGCCCTGCGGCGGCACGCTGCGCTTGGTGCATGAGCCGCTGCAGTCGGTGGACTGGATCGAAGACGTGCTGGCCCGCACGGCAGCGCACCAACTGGTGGCCCGTACCCTGGACTTGACAACAGGCGAGGTCACTTTGGCCCCGGCCCTGCGCGGGCAGGAGCTGGTTTTCGACGGGCGGCAACTCACCACGCTCTTCGGCCCGCGTTGGCGCCTGCTGCTGATTGGCGCGGGGCAGCTCTCCCAAGCCGTGGCGCAGATGGCGGCTTTGCTGGATTTCGAGGTGCTGGTCTGCGACCCGCGCGAGGAATACGCCGGCCACTTCGATGGCGCGACCGTGCAACGTCTGCGGGGCATGCCGGACGATGTGGTGCGCGAACTGATGCCTGACGCGCACACCGCCATCGTCGCGCTCACGCACGACCCCAAGCTCGACGACATGGCCTTGCTGGAAGCGCTCAAGTCCGCCGCCTTCTACGTCGGCGCGCTCGGTTCGCGGCGCAATCAGGGCGCGCGCAAGCAACGCCTGGCCGAGCACTTTGACCTCAGCGCCGAGGAACTGGCCCGCTTGCACGGCCCGGTGGGGCTGGACTTGGGGGCGCGCACCCCAGCGGAGATCGCCGTGTCCATCCTGGCCGAGATCGTGCAAGTGCGCAACGCGGCCTACCTGCGCGCACGGCGCGAGGCCGCCATCGCCTCGGTCGCCTCCGAGGCTGCTTCGGACAACACGGTGACCGACAGGGCGAGTTCCCTGTCGGGCCTTGCCGCATCCACTTGCGCGGTCGAGCGCTGAGCGTGCGCTTGCGATGAGCTTTGTCGTCCTGGTGCTCGCCTCGGGTCGGGGTGAACGTTTCTTGGCCTCGGGCGGCGCCGCGCTGGCCCCGCACAAACTGCAAGCATCGCTGGAAGGCCAGACGGTGCTGCAGCGCACCCTCGATGCCGTGCGCGCCAGCGGATTGCCCTGGCATCTCGAACACGACAACCATCCCGGCATGGGCGACAGCATCGCCGCCGCCGTGCGCGCGGCCTGCGTCACCCATCCTCACGCGCGGGGGTGGCTCATCCTGCCTGCTGATCTGCCGCTGATCCATCCTGACACCTTGCGTCGCGTGGCCGAGGCACCTGCCGAGTGGCAGGTCGTGCGGCCCGTTTACCAAGGCGAGGCAGGGCACCCGGTGCGCTTCACCAACGATTGCACGCACGACCTGCTGGCGCTCCAAGGGGATGCGGGTGCGGTATCGGTGGTACGCCGCCACGGCCCGCCGCAAACGATCGAAGTGGATGACGCGGGCTGCGTCACCGACATCGACACGGTGGAGGATCTGCTGCGTGCGCAGCGCCTGCTGCGGTCGCGGGCCTGAAGGGCCTGAACCCCAACTTGCTCGCCAGTCAGGGCGCGTGCTTGAGCAGCGCCTCCAGCGCCCGGTCCCGTATGCCGTGCGCGCGCAGGCTCTCCAGCGTTTGCCGCGCGTAGTCGCTGGTGCTGCCGTAGATGCCGCGCGCGTTGCGAAAGATGTGTTCGTATTGCCCGGCGCTCAGGTTGCCGGTGTAGTTGGGGCTGCGGCGTGACAAGGTGAAGGCCAGCGCCTGCACCGGGCCTTGCGGCGTGTCGCAGCGCAACCACCGGGGGTCGTAGACGCCGGTGGGCATCTCGCGCTGCCAGAGCTGGGTCAGTGTGGCGGGCGCTTGCGCGCGCGCGATGCGGTAGACCACGCCCTGGCAACTGCCGCCGGAGAGCAGCGCGAAGACCAAGCCTGGCACCTCCACCGTGCCACGGTTGATGCGACTCCACATCTTGAGCGCGCGGTGCCAGCCGCGCACCCGCGCCATGCGGCGCTCGGTGTAGTCGAAGTCTGGGCGCCAGATCAGCGAACCGTAACCGAACAACCAGAAGTCCCCGTGGTGGTGCCCTTGCGCGGGGTGATGTTCCTGCCATTCGCGCAGCGCTCGCGCCAGCAAGGGGGCCGGGTCACGCAGCGGGCGGGGCCGGGTGGCAGTCATGCGCGCGCACTCTGGGTCAGATGGGGGCGAGTTCAGGTCGGTCCCACTTCAGTTCGGGCCCAGTCGGCCGCCGTTGGCCAACCACCGGTCCAGTGCTTGCGGTTTGGCGTGCAGGTAGCCTTGTTGCGCCGTGCAACCGTGAGCGGAGAGAAACTCCGACTGTGCAGGCGTTTCCACGCCCTCGGCGACCACCTTGAGTTCGAGGTGGCGCGCCATGGACAAGATCATCTCCACGATGGCCGTGTCTCCCGGGTCGTGCGGCGTGTCGGTGATGAAGCTGCGGTCGATCTTCAGCTCATGCAGGGGCAGACGCTTCAGGTAAGCCAAGCTCGAATACCCGGTGCCAAAGTCGTCGATGGAGAAACGGATGCCACGTTCGGCCAGCGCCTCCATGCACTCGATGGTGTGTTCCAGATCATCCAGCAGCAGGCCTTCGGTGACTTCAAAGATCAGCTGCGTCGGGTCGGCCTGCGACCGGTCCAGCAGACCCAAGGCGTGCTTCACGAAATCAGGCTGGTGGAACTGCTGCGGGCTGACGTTGATGGACACCGGCACCGCGTGGCCCGCCTCGCGCAACTGGCGCTGGATGCGGCAACCTTGTTCCAGCACCCAATCCCCCAGGCTCAGGATCAAGTTGCTTTCCTCGGCGATGGGGATGAAGCGCGAGGGCGGAATGGGGCCCAGCGTCGGGTGCGTCCAGCGCAGCAACAACTCCACCCCCACGATCGCGCCCGCCGCGTCCACCTGGGATTGCAGGTGCAGGGCCAGTTGGTCTTGCTCGACCGCATGGATCAGGTCGTTCTCCAGCTTGAGCTTGTTCTCCACCTCCTGCTGCATCGCCGCCTCAAAGTAGGCGACGTGGTTGCGGCCGGCCGCCTTGGCGCGGTACATCGCCGTGTCCGCGTCGCGCAGCAGTTCCTCGGCGCCCTGAGCCACGCCGCCCAGCACCACCACGCCGATGCTGGCCTGGGTGCTGTAGGGTTGACCGTCCAGCATGAAGGGCTGCGCAAAGGACTCCCTCACCTTGTCCGCCACCACGCGAGCAGCGCGCGCTTCGCCTTGCGCGTCCATCGGGCTGTGCGGCGAGAGGATGACGAACTCATCGCCGCCCAGGCGCGCCACCGTGTCTTCCTCGCGCAGCAGGCCGCTCAGGCGCCGCGCCACCGCGACCAACAAGGCGTCCCCGGCGGCGTGACCGCGCGCGTCATTGATGTTCTTGAAGCGGTCCAAGTCCAGATAGAGCAGGGTGCCGCCCTGGGTGCCGCGCCGCGCGCTGGCCTGGGCCTGGTTGAGCCGGTCAATCAGCAGTCGGCGATTGGGCAAGCCGGTGAGTTCGTCGTAGTAGGCCAGCCGGTTCAGGGCCTGGGCCGTGTGCTGCAGCTCGGTGTTCACGCGCCGCAAATCGTCCTGGCCTTCCTCCAGCGACGTGGCGATGTGGCGCTGCCGCTCCAGCGAGCGTTCCAGCTGCTGCAGCAGCACCGCGCAGGAGAGGGTGATGACGGCGTTGACGAACAGGAAATTGATGGTGATGACGACCCACTCGATGAAGGGGCGGTCATCAAAGCCCGCGACATGCAGGTCAGTGTTGCCCAGGTAGCCGAGCGTCATCAGCGTGACCGCGTTGACGGCCAGCGCGAACGAGGCCGGGCGCAAGCCCAGCAGCAGCGCCGCCATGACCGGAAAGGCGATCAGGTAGATCTGGCTGACGGGACCGACGTAGAACAGGAACCAGACCCCGATGAGGTAGATCAGGGCCAGCAGGTTCCAGGTGCGTGTCTTGTAGGTGAGGCGCGGGTGTTTCCACAGCACCAGCACCCAAATGAGCGCGGCCAAATCCACCCAGGCGATGCCCCACAGCCCTTGTTGCGAGGCCAGCCAGATGCCGGGCACCGCCGTGAGCACGCCCAACACCGCGACAAAGGCCAGGATGGTGGAGAGGATGCGCGCACGCCAGTCGTGCAGCACCTCCGGCTCGGACACGGTCGGGGCCAAGGCGTGCTCAAACAGGGTGGTCGCTTTCAAGGGGCGGAACCTCGCAAGGGGCTGGCCCGCGCGATTCGCAGGCCAGACCTCATCCTAGCGGGAGTCAGGCCTGGCGGGTAGTCTGCGCGCGCAAGCCGCAGGCCAAGCTCCGCGGGCCGGTGTTCAGCGCAGGCCCGCGCCCTCGGCGTACTCGGCGCGCTGAATCAGCTCCACCTTGTAGCCATCCGGGTCCGTCACGAAGGCGATCACCGTCGTGCCGCCCTTCACCGGGCCCGGCTCGCGCGTCACGTTGCCGCCCGCCGCCTTGATCTTCTCGCAGGCCGCGTAGGCGTCCGGCACGCCGATGGCGATGTGCCCGTAAGCCCCGCCCATCTCGTACTTGTCCACCCCCCAGTTGTAGGTGAGTTCGATTTCGGCCTGGTCCGGGTTGCCCTTGCCGTAGCCAATGAACGCCAAGGAGTACTTGTACTCAGGGTTCTCGGAGGTGCGCAGCAGGTTCATGCCCAGCACCTTGGTATAGAAATCGATGGAGCGCTGCAAGTCGCCGACGCGCAGCATGGTGTGAAGGACGCGCATGAGAAGAATTCCCTGGAGTTGATGCCAAAAAGCCAGGGGCGGAGCATAGCGCGGAGGGGATAGGAGGGTAGGAGCTGGGGGTTAGCCTGTTGGCTATGGAGGCGTGGCTGCAAGGGACTGCTATGCAGCGGTTGCTGCCGTAGGGCGAGGTCAGGTAGGCTCACCCTGTTCCCACGAAGCGGCTGTTCGGTTTGTCAACTTCGTGTTAAGACACGTCAACCTGCTCAAATGCCGATGCGTCGATGCCTCACCCACGGGGAAACGTCGCAACCCGTTTTCCCTGGAACCACCGTTTGTAGTGCCCCGGCGTTTGACCCGTCTCGCGCGCAAACAACCTGGAGAATGTCGCCAGGTCTTGGTAGCCAACGGCAACCACGACTTCAGCGACGGACATGGAGCTGAGTTCCAGCAAGTGCTTGGCCTTTTCGATACGGGCCTTCTGCAGCCACTGAAGAGGTGTCATGCAGGTTTCCTGGCGGTAACGCCGAAGTACCGTACGTGAAGTGACGTTGAAGGCGTCGGCCAGAGCGCAGAGGTTGTACGTTTCACTGAGGCGTTGTGCCAGCCACCGATTGACCTGCGTTGAAAACGGCGCGCGGTTCTGTGGAATCAACGCCGTGTCAACGTAGGCCCGCTGACTGACGCGCCCCCCATCGATCAGCGCCAGCTTGCTCACCGCGCGGGCCACAGCGGAGCCCATGCTCTCACGGATCAGGTGCAGGCCCAGATCCATCACGCTGCTCACAGCTCCGGTGGTGGTGACACCACCGTCTGACAGGATCACAGCATCCTTCTCAATCTGTACGTCGGGATACCTGTCTTGGAACTCACTCACAAAAGGCCAGGCGGTGGCGGCGCGCCGACCCTGGAGTACGCCCGCCTCCGCCAGGACGAAGCTGCCGATGCAGACCGAGGCCAGCTTTGTGCCTTGCCCATGGAAGCGGCGAATTGCCTTCAGTTCCTGGCTTAGCCGAGCAAAGCGCTCGTCCCACTCACCGAACCGGGAGACCTCCAAGCCGGGAACCACGATCAGATCCGGCTTGCCCCGCAGGCGCTGCGCCGCCACCTTGAACCCGCCTGCGATGGCCACAGGGTTTGGCCGGAGTGTGACGAGCCTGACCCGCAGCGCAGAGAATTTTCCCGGGTGCATGTTCTTGGCCAGGTGATTGGCCATGAGCACCAGGTCCGTCAAGGCAAACACTTCCATGCCCATGCAGCCCGGGTAGATGAGGATGGCGATCTCCTTGATCATTTATTCGTC
Organism: Hylemonella sp. W303a; assembly: GCF_046452315.1. Taxonomy (NCBI): domain Bacteria; kingdom Pseudomonadati; phylum Pseudomonadota; class Betaproteobacteria; order Burkholderiales; family Comamonadaceae; genus Hylemonella; species Hylemonella sp. W303a. The sequence continues at coordinate 500,524 of NZ_JBKFDG010000001.1, forward strand.
CGAATGTCTTAAATGCACAAAATATAGTCTGAAACGACACTGGCTGATCACGCTGGGAACGAACAAGATAAAGCCTCACTCAACCACTGAGCAAAGGCCTTGTTATGCGATTGACGATTGTTCTTTTTGATGGATTCACCGCGCTGGACATTGTTGGCGGCTACGAAGTCTTGGCCAACATACCTGGGGTAGAAACAGAATTTGCAGCTTTGCAATGCGGCCCCGTTTGGGCCGATACAAGACGCCTAGCGTTGACAGCGTACAGAAGCTTCGCCGACATCGACAGCACCGACATCCTGTACGTACCTGGTGGCCCGGGTGTCATTCCTGCTTTGAGCGACCAGGACGTACTCGACACCATCCGGCGACTGGCCGTCAGTGCCAAATGGACGGTGGGGATCTGCAACGGCGTTGAGCTGCTCGGCGCGGCTGGGCTCTTGTATGGCAAGCAGGTCACCACGAACTGGGCGGTCCGCGACAGGGTTGCCGACTATGGTGCGAATGTCAGCACAAACCGGTTCATCCGCGATGGCCAGCTCATCACCGGTGCCGGCGTCTCCGCCAGCATCGACGCAGGACTGTTTCTGGCCGGTCTGCTGGCCGGCGAGGAGTTGGCCAAGACGCTGCAACTCGGAATCGAGTATTACCCCGACCCTCCCTTTGGCAACGGAACGCCCGACAGTGCATCGGACTTTGCCAAGTCCATCGTGAAGCAATTCGAAGCCGAAGGCGCCGAGCGCATTCGCAGCCTGACCCCGCCGGCCTGAGCCGGGCAATCACTCTGCGGGAACTCCATGGACTACTTCTTCTCGCCTATGGCGTGCTCTTTCGCGGGGCATTTGATCATTCTCGAGGCCTCGTTACCCATCACGATGCAGCCTGTATCGCTGTTGCGAAAGCAGACAAGCGATGGCCTTGCGTTTGAGACCATCTCGACCAAGAGCCAGGTCCCGGTGCTGCGTTTCGACGATGGTCGCATCCTCACCGAAAACAGCGTTGTGTTGCAGGTGCTCGCCGAGATGGCTCCTGAATTCGGTCACCTTCCGGCGCGATCAAGCCAGAACGGACAGGCCACTCTTGAATGGCTGAACTTCGTGGCTTCGGAATTACACAAGCACTGCCTTTACCCGATCTTCACGAAAGGCGTGCCGGCAGAAGTACAGGCGTGGGCGAAGGTCAATTTGGGAACGAAGCTCGCCTTCGTTTCCAAGCGTCTTTCCCACACCCCTTATCTGGCCGGCAATGCCTTCTCGGTCGCCGACGCCTACTTCGGCTGGGCGCTGATGCTCACCCTGCGCGGCGGGCTGTGGGAGCCGAAGGGCGATTTGCTCGCCTACTGGGGCCGCCTGCTGGAGCGGCCTGCCTTCATAGCGGCCATGGAAAACGAAGAAGAACTGTTCAACCAATTCGCCTGAACCAGGAGACGACCTGTGCCTACCGTGATCGAAGAATTCACCGTCGCCATCGAGCGTTCAAAAGCGCTGAAGAGCCGGCCCGACAGCCCCATGCTGCTCAAGTTGTACGGTCTGTACAAGCAGGGCACCGCAGGAGATAACACCACTCCAAAACCCGGGTTCGGCGACATGATGGCGCGCACGAAGTGGACAGCCTGGACGGAATGCAAAGGACTGTCTCAAGAGGAGGCGATGCAGCGTTACATCGACTTGGTCGCCGGGCTCGAGTGAGTGTTCTCGAAGAAGTTTTGATCAACTGATTTCGCGGTGTGGTCAGGAGACCCGGTCCGGATCGGGCAAGAGAGTAGAGCGGTCATTGGGCATGGCGCAGCTCGTATGACTCTTTCCATCCTCAAGCCGCCGTACCGCCAAGCCGGTTTGCCCGTCGGAGCGCCACCCACCAATTGCCTCCGCAGTTTGACATCGACTGCACGAAACGGCTCCAATTGTGGGAGGCGACCTGACGCGGCACGGTCTGGTCATAGGTCAGAACGTCGTCGAAACCTAGGGCGCGCACGCAACTTTGGTTCGGAGGTTCCATGACGATCCCCACAACGATTTTTTTCATCGGTGTGTTCGCACTCATCCAGGTACCGCTCACCGTCATGGTTGGTTACCGAAGGGTGCAGACCAACATCCAGTTCCTGGACGGAGGTGATCAGACGCTGCTGCGCCGAATGCGCGCCCACGCCAATTACACGGAGAACGTGCCCATCGTGCTCCTGGCCATGGCTGCGGCTGAGCTGGGGCACGCACCCCACTGGCTGCTGTGGGCCGGTGGCATCAGCCTGCTGGTGGGGCGGATCATGCACGCGGCCATTCTTGTGCTGAAGGGTTGGGGCCTGCCTCGAGCCTTGGGCATGATCCTGACTTTTCTGCCCATGCTGGCATTCGGCGGCTGGTGCGTGGCGCAGGCTTTCAGGTAGTGCGCTTCCGCGCGGGAACTGTGTGCGCAAGACCCTGTGGCTGGCATGAGCCGTGCGTCGCAGTTCTTCAGATGGTTCGGGCATCATCGGCCTGAGCGCTTGGCGCTTGTTTGAAACAGCGGAGTGAAGCGAACATGAAAGCATTGGTGCTCGACGCCTATGGACCGGGGCGCCTGCTGCGAGCGACGGATCTGCCCGAACCCGACTTGCGCGACGACGAGGTGCTGGTCGAAGTCCACGCGGCTGGCCTGAACCCCTTGGACGTGAAGATCAGGAGTGGGGCGTTCAAGCTCATCTTGCCTTATCGCGTGCCGCTGGTGCTGGGGCATGACGTGGCGGGAGTGGTGGTCAAGACGGGGCCACGGGTGCGCCGGTTCAAGCCGGGCGATGAGGTTTATGCGCGCGCCGATGATTTCCGCATCGGCAGCCTGGCGGAGTTCATTCCGGTCAAGGAGTCCTCGCTGGCGCTCAAGCCGCGCGGCCTCTCGATGGAAGAGGCCGCGGCGGTTCCCCTGGCCGGGCTCACCGCCTGGCAGGCGCTGGTTGAAAGGGCGCAACTGCAGCGAGGGCAGAAGGTGTTCATCCAGGCAGGTTCGGGTGGCGTGGGCACCTTGGCCATCCAATTGGCCCGGCATTTGGGCGCGAGCGTCGCCACCACGGCCAGCGTGGCCAGCGCCGCACTCGTGCAGCGTTTGGGGGCGGACCTGCTCATCGACTACAAGACGCAGCAGGTCGACGACGTGTTGCGCGACCAGGACGTGGTGCTGCACAGCCAGGATGCCAAGGCACTCGACAAATCGCTGCGTGTGCTCAAACGTGGTGGCAAGCTCGTCTCCCTGTCCGGGCCGCCCGACCCCGCGTTCGGCCGAGACACAGGGGCATCCTGGCTCGTGCGGCTGGCCGTGCGTTTTTTGAGCGCCGGTGTCCGGCGCAGGGCGAAGCGCCTGGGCGTGGCTTACGAATTCCTGTTCATGAAGGCGAATGGCCAGCAACTCGGTGAACTCACCCAGCTCATCGAGGCCGGGGCCATTCGTCCGGTGGTCGACCGGGTTTTTCCGTTCGAATCGACCAATGAGGCCCTGGCTTATGTCGAAACAGGCCGCGCCAAGGGCAAAGTGGTGGTGAGGGTGAAGTGAAGTTGATCGTGGTGGAGTAGGGTGGCGCGCGCGCAGTCAGCATTTTGATATCGAAAATATACCTGCTATATTGTCGCTACCAAAACTCGGAGCACCCACCATGTTCAAGCCCGGCATCACCGTCTGGTACAGCGTCAAGAACCTGCAGCAGACCCTGGACTTCTACACCCAGAAACTCGGTTTCTCCGTCACCTTCCACGACCCGGAGTCCAGCATGGCCATGGTCGACACCAACACGCCGGGCGTGCGGATCGGCTTTTCCGAGGCGCAGGAGGTCGTGCCCTCGACCTCGTCCACGGTCTTCGAGGTATCGGACGTCGTGGCGGCGCGCCGGACCCTGGAAGACCGTGGCGTGCGCTTTCAGGGTGAGATCGAGACCGTGCCCGACATGGTGAAGCTCGCCACATTCACCGACCCCGACGGGCACAACCTGATGCTGTCGGAAGACCTGACCCAGCCTTGAAGACCCAGAAGACCGTACTACAACTGGCGCAGGCCCTGTCTGGCCAGTGGACCGTGCCCTTGCTGCTGGCCATGGGGCCAGCGCGTGGCCGTTTCTCGCCCATGCAGAAAGCGTTGGGCATCACGCCCGCGCGCCTGAGCGACAACCTTTGGCGCTTGGAGGCCAATGGTCTGCTGGTCCGCCTTTCGCCCGAGGAGCGCCGCCACCCGGCCTTGCCCGAGTACCTGCTCACCGAGCAAGGCGAGCAACTGCGCGAGGCCGCTCGTGCCATGCAACTCACGGAGCAACGCCTGGGCCTGGGGCGCCTCTCGGCCCAGGCCTGGAACATGCCGCTGCTGCTGGCTCTGCACTACGGGCATGAACGCTTTCAGCAGATCGGCAAGGCGCTGGACCCGGTCACGCCCCGCATGTTGTCGGCTCGGCTGGAATCCTTTCAGCAGCTCGGCGCCATCCACAAGGCGCTGGAGCCCGAACCGCGCCCGACTTTTCTGTACCACCTGCAGGCCACGGCCCGCGCGCCCGTGGGGCAGTTCGCCATGGATCTGGAGTCGCTGGCCTGAATGCCATGGCGTGCATGGCGTGGACACCTCCATGCCGCAAACACGCGTTCCGAAGCGGGGTGGCGTCGCACCTTGCGGCGGCCTGTTCAGGCGCTGGCGATAATCCGAGCCATTCCTTTTAGTTTCTTTCCCGTTCAGCCAGAGGCCACAGCAGCGCATGTCCACCTTCACCAAGACCATCCTCTTCACCGACACCGACGGCCGCGCGCGTTTCCGCGAAGAATCCGTGCCGCTCACGCAGGGCACGCCGCAATCCATGCTGTCCGAGGTTTACGCCAGTGGCGGGTACCAGCTGCGCATGAGCCCGGTGGGTTTTCGCAGCACGTTCCATTGCACGGGTGCGCCGCAATGGTGTTTCATCCTCGGTGGGCAGATGGAAATTGGCCTGCAAGACGGCAGCTCGCGCATCTTCAAGCCGGGTGAGCATTTCTATTCGGCGGACGTGCTGCCCGCGGGCGCGACGTTTGACGACAAGGTGCATGGGCATTGGAGCCGCCAAGTGGGCGACCAGCCGCTGTACACCCTGTTCGTGCGGGGATGAGCCTGGACCCGGAGCCCGACGAGTCGGCGCCTTCGTCGGCACCGTCACCGGCGTCCTCATGGACGCCCTCGCACACCGACGTGGGCGCTGAAGCGCGCCGCCTGGCCCAGGCGCGTGCATCCCTCGTGCGCGAGGGCGTTGTGTTCTGGCCTGCCGAGCAAACCGCCGAGCGGCTGGCGGGGCGCACGGGTTTCAGCGACCGTGATTGGACGGCGTTCCAGGACAGCTGGAACCGCTTGGAGCGTGACCGCTACATGGCCGATGGCGGGCGCTACCGCGAGCGACGGCATGCGACCTTCAGCGCGACGGCGTCGGGGCCGGTGCGGCAGGAGCCCCACCGCCCGCATTACCAAAGCCGCGCCTACAACCCGCTCAACGGTGGCATCGCCCGCCACTTCGCGCCGGTGGAAGCCGACATCGCGCAAGGCACAGTGCTGGGCGCGGTGCTGTCCTGCTGCCGTGATCTGTTCGGCGCGCTCGCCCCCGCGCGGGCCTGGCACATCGAGGTGCACCAGTTCCGCATCGACGCGGCCCGCAGCGGCGCCACGCCCACGCCCGAGGGGGTGCACCGTGATGGCGTGGATTTCGTTTGGATGATGCTGGTCCAGCGCCGCAATATCGAAGGGGGCGAGACGCGCATCCGCGATCAGGCGGGCGAGACCCTGGCACGCTTCACGCTCGCCGAGCCCTTGGACGCGGCCATCGTCGACGACGCCCGGGTGCTCCACGGCGTCACGCCTGTCACGCCCTTGGACCCGTCTCAGCCCGCCTGGCGCGATGTGCTGGTGGTCACCTTCGCGGGCCAGCCGCCGGAGCAGGGGGACTGAGCCAGGTCAGCAGTCGATGAGGTCAGCGCTGGCCCAACGCACCGCAGGCCAGCGCCGCTAGCCGCAGGGCGCGGATGTCGTCCGGCCCGGTGCGGCAGCACCCGCCGATGAGGCGGGCGCCGCCTTGGTGCCAGCGCATGGCCTGGGCGGCGAAATCGTGGGCCTGGCCGTCGCCTCGCCATACCTTGCCCACCGCGTCGTAGTGTTCGCCGGAGTTGGGGTAGACCACGATGGGTTTGCTCGTGCGCGCGCGTACACGTTCGATCAGCGAGGGCACGAACTCTGGCGCCGTGCAGTTCACCCCCACCGCCGCCACCTGGGGCACGGGGTCCAGCGCGGCCACGCAATCCGCCAGCGCTTCACCCTGGCTGTTGTGTTCGCCGTCGCGGCAGGAAAAGCTGATCCAGGCCTGCACCCCTGGGAACTCGGGCAATAGGTCTGTGATGGCCAGTGCTTCCGCGAGGCACGGCAGTGTTTCACAGGCCAGCAGGTCGGCGCCTGCGTGGGCCAGGACTTGCAACCGCGGGCGGTGGAACGCCGCGAGGGCGGCGCGGGACACCCCCTGGTAGCCACGGTATTCCGAGCCGTCGGCCAGCATCGCTCCGTAAGGCCCCACCGAGGCGGCCACCAGGGGTTTGCGTCGGCCGCTGCGGTGCTTCGGGTCAGACCAGAAGGCATCGCGGGCTTCGCAGGCGAGCTGGACCGAACGTCGCATTAGCTTCGCCGCCTCCTCATGGCCGAGGCCACGCTGCGCGAAGGCTTCAAAGGTGGCCTGGTAGCTGGCCGTGGTGGACACGTCGGCACCCGCGAGAAAGTAGTCCAGGTGCACTTGCCGGATCAGCTCGGGCTGCTCGATCAGCAGCTTGGCCGACCACAGTGGGTCTTTGAGGTCGGCGCCGCGCCGCTCCAGCTCGGTGGCCAGCGCGCCGTCGAGCACGAAGAGGCCTTGCTCGTCCAAGGCTTGCTGCAAGGGGTGGGTGGGCGTGTTCATGGTGGTCTCAGGGGATGGCCAAGTATCGTCGCGCGCAACGCGGCGTGGCGGCAAAAACGTGCCACCGAACGCGGCCGCACGGCGTATCGGTGGGGAGTCGCGCGCGGCCTGCGCGCTGAGCCGCTGCCTAGAATCCGCGCATGGACAGCGAACTGGATGTGTTTGACAGCAAGATCCTGGACTTGGTTCAGAAGGATTGCCAGCTCAGTGCAGAGCTGATTGCCGATGCGGTGGGGCTGTCCGCCTCTGCCGTTCAGCGCCGACTGCGGCGCATGCGCCAGGACAAGACCATCCGCGCCGAGGTTGCGGTGGTCAACCCGCAGGCGGTGGGCGATGCCATGTGTTTTCTGTCGGGGCTGGAGATCAAGGACAACTACGAGGCCCTGCCACGCATTCGACAGTGGGCCTTGGCCGAGCCAGCGGTCCAGCAGGTCTTCTACGTCACCGGCAGTTTTGACCTCATGATGGTGGTCGTGGCGCGCGATGTGCAGGCCTACGACGCCTTGGCGGCGCGGTTGATGGCCGAGATCCCGCAGGTGGTTCGCATGACCACGCATGTCGTCATCGACACCTTGAAACAGAGTCTCTTTGTGCCGGTGGCGATGAACAGGCCCTGACGCTGAGAGGCGCCACGGCCAGGTTCGCGTCGAGCCGTCCGGCAAACCGTCGTTCCAAAAAAGGTCAGCATGCCTGTCATGTTCCAACGCTTTGACATAGGAGGTCCCCGATGAACGCCATCGCCCTGCAACGCCTGAGTGTGGCCTTCGAGGCCGCCATTGCCGCGCGCCGTCTGCCCGGTGCGGTGCTGTACATCGCGCAGCGTGGTGAAACCCGCTGCTTCGACGCCCTGGGCTGGCAAGATGTGGAAGCTGGCCTGCCCATGCGGCGGGATTCGATCTTCCGCATCTACTCCATGACCAAGCCCATCGTGTCGCTCGCTGCGCTGATGCTGGTGGAGGAGGGGCGGCTGATGTTGGGCGATCCGGTCGCCCAGTACCTGCCTGAGTTTGGCGTGCAGCAGGTGGCGACGCAGGACGGCGACACGCTGCGCCTGGAGCCCGCCCAGCGCGGCATGACGGTGCACGATGTGCTGCGTCACACCTCGGGGCTGACCTATGAGTTCCTCGGCAATGACGCGGTTCAACGCCAGTACCGCGCGGCGGACGTGGCGTCTCGCGCGCGCAGCAACCGCGACATGTGCCGTGTGCTGGCCTCACTGCCCTTGGCCCGGCAGCCAGGATCGGCCTGGCTGTACAGCCGATCCACGGACGTGCTGGGCGCGGTGCTGGAAGTCGTCAGCGGCATGACGTTGGGTGAACTGCTGCGCCAGCGCATTTTCGAGCCACTGGGCATGCGTGACACGGGCTTTCACGTGCCGCACCCGCAGTGGCATCGCATCGCCGAACCCTTCGCCACCGACCCCGACAGCGGTGCGGCGGTGAACCTGATCGATGTGTGCGATCCGCCTGCTGGCGAATCCGGCGGGGGCGGCTTGGTTTCCACCGCCACCGACTACGCGCGCTTTTTACAGCTGATGCTCAACCGTGGTGAGTTGGAAGGCGTGCGGCTGGCGTCGCGCAAGACCATCGAGTGGATGACGTCCGACCATCTGGGTCGCATCGCGATCGAAGGTGACTTGCTCGCGCCAGGCCATGGCTTCGGACTCGGCGTGGCGGTGCGCACGACCCCGGGCCTGGCGCCGACGCCCGGATCCGTGGGCATGTACCACTGGAGCGGCATTGGCGGCACGACCTTCTTTGTCGACCCGCAAGAAGAGCTGTTTGCCATCCTGCTCGCGCAGGCGCCGGGGCAACGGGTGTATTACCGCAATCTGCTGCGCAACATGGTGTACGCGGCCCTGGACTGACCGAGGTGGTTGCCAGGGCCGACGTCACCGCATCACTTTGCGTCGATCAGGGCCTGGATGTCCAGCAGGGTCAGCTCGTCATCGTCCGGTTTGCCCAGTTGACGACCGGAGGAACCGGGGTAGTTGTTGTCGTTGACGACGACGATGTGCCGCGCGTCGACAATGGCCAGGCCTTCCGGGCCCAGGTGCGGCAGGCTGAACACTTCCTCGTTCGGGCCGCGCTTGGCGAGGCGCTGGGGGTTGGCGATCTTGAGCAGGTCGATGTAGGCCACCTTGCGCACGAAGCCGTTGGCGTCGGTACTGCTCAGGTCGATTTTGTAGACGCGCTTGAACTTCGCGGGCCGCGCGAAGCAATCCGGACGTTCTTCGCCCGAGCAAGCGGGCGCCATGCCCTCGGACGCATCGTCACGCTCGATCACCAGGCCGGTGGTGGCGTTCAGCATCTGGAAGTCGGCCATCACGTTGCCGCTTTCCTCGAAGGCGTATTTCCACTGCTTGCCGGTGTAGCGACGGCTGGCCACGTCGAATTCGAGGATGTGGGTGTAGATGCGGTCGTTGCTCTTCTCGAAGGTCCTGGTCTGAGCGTCGTACAGCGGCCATTCGAAGGCGGGGTACAGCGTCTTGCCGTCCGGGGACTGGGCCATGGGTTCGAAGCCACCCGAGCGGCGCACTTCCCATTGCGGCATGGCGTCGCTCGGCAGGTTCGGCAGGCGGCTGTTCAGGTAGTGATCGGGCGAACGGAAGTTCTTGCCGTCCACCACGGTCTCGGTCATGCCCAGCACCTTGCCGTTCAGATCGGTCTGCAGGAGGTAAGGGCCGAACTCGTCGCCGATCCACAGCGTGTTGCCGATCTTCTGGATCGATTCCACGTCGAAATCCGCGCCGGTGAGGTAGCGCTTGTCGCTGGCCTCGTTCTGGATGGCGAAGGGCACCTTGCGATCCGGGTCGTGCAGGAAGATGGTTTTGCGCAAGTTGACCTTGCCGCTCTTCCAATCCACCTGGACGGTGTGCACCATCAGCAGGGCGTCTTGCGAGTTGATCTTGCTGCCAAAGCCGTTGTCGGTCAGCACCAGGTAGTGGTCACGGTCCAGCGCGACGATGCCAGAAAAGCCTTGAACCGCTTGGCCCTTGACGGGCAGAGCGCCACCGGTGGCGCGCGGCTTGGAACCGCCTGCCGTGGTGTAGGAGGGTTCACTGCCCAGCTTTTCATTGCGTGTCCGAGCGCCGTTGGCGAACTTGCCCGCGGTCGCGAAGAAAGCGCCCGCGTCACGCGGCGCCGGGGTGGTGGTGTCCGTCGGCAGCGCGGCATGACCAGCCAGTGTGGCCGTCACGGCTTGTGGAGCCGACTGGGCCTGGGCGACATGAACGCCGCCCAGCAGCATCAGGCCGAGCAGCAGGGGTTGGATCGGGAATTGCAGAGCACCGCAACGCAAGGACATGGCACGACTCCGTGGAACATCAAAATCGTGCAGCATATGCAGGAGCGATGACAGTGCCGTGAATGTGTCCGACGCTGCGTGTGGATGAGCTGTGCTGCTCTTCGTGCCGAAGTCAGTCACCCCAGGGCCACAGCATCCGCAGCATCCGCGGGCGCCAGGTCAGCGTGAACGCAACCAGCAAGGCCCCGGCGGTGAGCGCCATGACCCAGACCAGCGACGCGATCGTTGCATGGTCGGACAGATTGCACAGGACGAGCGAGAGCAGCAAGGCAGTGCCTCCCGTCACGCGCAGCAGGGTGCGTGCGCGCGTCGTCGGCCTGCCGTCGCCGTGTACCTGCTGCCAGTGCGCGTCCATCGCCAGCGCCAGCCATGCGAAGCCGGTGGTGCTGAGCAGCAACGCACCGGCGAGCAGGAGTTCGTCAGACATTCACCGCCTCCTGAACGAGCGCGCGTGGTGGAGGCTGATCCGTGCCCATCGCCTTCTGGCCCGCCTCTCGCTGCCGCAGCTTGCGTGCCGCGAGGAGGGCCAGCCCGGCGGTGACGAGCAGCGACAGATCCACTCCGGCGACCGGCCAGTAGCCGGTAGCGAGGGTGCGCAGGAGATGATCGCCGGTCGTGATCCAGTTGAGCAGCACGGCCGCGACCGCCAGGGCCGCCACGGCCCAGCACTGTCCACGCCATGCCGGGTTGATCTTGCCGAGCGCGACCGGCGCGCTGCGCACGAAGGCGTGCAGCATGGCCAGCGCCCAGCCGGTCCAGAACACATAGATCTGCAGACTGTCGCGCGGCGGCCAGCCTGCGGGCAGCGCTTCGGGCAAGAGGCGGTTGGCGATCAGGATGGACAGCGTGGCGAGCAGCATGCCGGTGACGGTGGTGACGGCCAGCGCATCGACCGCGCGGCTGCCTTGGCCGCCCACCTTGGCGTGCTGCTTCTTGCGCTTCTCGACAAAGAAGATGAAGCCGGTGGCGATGCAGGCCGCGCCCATCAGGCCACCCAGCACATAGAACCAGCGCAGCAGCCAGTGGCGGAAGTGCTGCAAATGCAGTCCGACGAGGAAGTCGGCGACCCCGCCCACGGCGGTCTGCGGCGGATCTTCGCGCAGCACTTCGCCCGTGCTGGCCTTGAAGTGGATGCCTTCGCTCACGCTTGCGATGCGGTCGGTGCCAGCGCGTAAGATACTCACATAACCATTGGCATCGCCGACATGCATGAGGCGCAGCGAGCCGACCTCGCCGGCCATGCCCTTTGCCGTCCAGCGCCGCTGCGCTTCGGTCACCATCGCGTCCACCGAGGCCAGCGGCGCGGCCACGCCTGCGCGGCCATGCGGCAATCCGGTTTCCTGCTCCTCAATCTTCTCGTGCAGTTCGTGCAGCGGTTCGAGCTGGGTTTCGGTGACGGGGAAATAGGTGTCCGCGGAGATCAGCAAGCCCGTCAAGGCAAAGAAGAAGTGGAAGGGAAGCGCCAGCGCGCCGGTCATGTTGTGCAGGTCGAGCACGCTGCGCTGGGTGTTCTTCCGGGGCCGGAAGGTGAAGAATTCTCGGAAGAACTTGCGATGCATGACCACGCCCGAGATCAGCGCCACCAACATCACCAGCCCGGCGAAGCCGACGATCCAGACGCCCAGGTCCCTCCCATTGGCGGTGATGCTCTGGTTGAGGGTCAGGTTGTAGTGAAGCGGAAAGAAGAACTGGCTGCCGATCTTCAACTGGTCGTCGGCCAACACCTTGCCGTTGCGCGGGTCGATCGTGCGGTAGCCGACCACGTCGTCTGGCACCCGGGCATTGGGCGTTTTCCACCGGGCAGACAGATTGAGCACCGGGTCGCGATGGGTGGTGTACGCCTCCCAGGATTTGGGACTGTCCCAATGCGTGGGCAAGGGTCCGTCGACCAGCGTGCGGGCTTGATCGAGGCTCTCCTGGTTGGGCTGCATGCTCTCGAAAGCAGGGCGCAGCACCTTGTCGAACGAGGGCATGGGTTGGGGCGCGAAGCGCGAGGCGGGAATCGCCCAGCGGTCGATCTCGCGGTCGAAAACCGACAGCGCCCCGAAGAAGAAGCACGCCATGAGCACGAAACCCAGCACAAGTCCGAACCAGGTGTGCACCCAGGTTGCGGCATGGCGGAAGCTCTGGAACATGTCTCTCCCTCTCAGGTCAGCGTGGACTGGATCACCGAGGCGGCAACGGCCATCAGCGCGCCGCCGCCCACCAGCACCGCGCCCACCCGCCACAGGCTGCGGGCCGCGAAGGCCCACAGGAACGCCACCGGATAGAGTAGCAACGCCAGGATCAAGCCCAGCATTTCCCCGTCATGGAATTCTGCGCCCAGCGGAAACGCCGCCGCCGCGCACAGGGCGATCACGCCCCAGCAAAAGGCGTAGCCGCCCAGCAGGGCGGCGGCGAAGCGCGACAGCATCGACAGGGGGAGAGGCAGTCTTGCAGGCATTGAGGTTCTCCAGAAAGAGCCGCGTCGTCACCATGCCGACGCTGCATGACCGCTTCCCGAAGCAGGCTGTTTTCAGAACTTGTAGTTCAACGTCGCATACATGTTGCGCGGGGCGCCGTACTCGTGCTGGTCCGGTGCGGTACGGTAAGTCTTGTCGAACACGTTGTTCAGGTTCGCCGTCAGCATCAACTGCTTGGTGAAGACGTAGCGCGCCATCACGTTGATCACGACGTAGCTCTCCTGGGTGTAGAGGTCCCGCAAGGATGCGTCTACCCCATCGGTCGTGATGGCGCTTTGGTAGAACAGGCCGCCACCGACGGTGAGCTGGTTCAGGCTCGCAGGCGTCACGGTGGTGAACAGCTTGGCCTGGCGTTCGGGCTGGTCGACGTTCAAACGCTCGCCATCACGGTTCTCCGTGCGCACGCGTGTGTAGCCACCTTGAATGCGCCAGCCCGCGATGGGCTCGCCCGCCACTTCCATTTCCCAGCCGCGGCCCTTGGTTAAATCCTCGGCGCGATAGGCGTCGTCTCCGGTGGGCGTCTGGTTGGTGCCGTCCTGCACAGCCAGGTTGTCTTTCTTCACCTGGAAAACTGCGACGCTGGCGTTCAGGCGCCCGCCGAACCACTCACCCTTTACGCCCGTCTCGAGGTTGGTACCTTCTTCTGGGTCGAGCACATCGCCGTTCACGTCACGATTGGATTGCGGATTGAACATGGTGGTGTAGCTGGCGTAGACCGAAAGATTCGACGTAAGGTCATACACCAGGCCCAGATACGGCGTCAGCACCCCCTTTTCCTTGCGGTCGGAGGTCACGTCGCCATCTTCGTCGAGGTCGCGCGAACGCCAGTTGCTCACGCGCACGCCTGGCAGCACCGACAACTGATCGGTGGCGCGCAGCCGGGTGGCGGCGTAGAAGCCGTACTGATCCGTTTTGGTGTGTCCGCCGAACTCATACAGAGCGTCCCAGTCCGGCTCGGGGATATCCCGGTTCCAGGTGTAGACGTTCGCGGTGGCGTTGCCCCAGTCCATGTACCAGTCCGGGTTCTTCTCTTCCGACCAGGTGCCATTGAAGCCTGCAACCAGTTCATGCTTGCGACCGAACAGGTCGTAGGTGCCATCCAGTTTGACGCCCAGCGAGTCCACCACGTTGTTCAAGCGGTAGCCGCGCAGGTGCAGAGGAGCGTCGCCGTTCGCGTCGGGCTGTTCGGTGACGCCAAAACGTTGCTCTGTCTTGATCTGATTGCGGTTGTAGGCCGCCTTGATCCGCAAGTCGTCGGTGAAGCTGTGTTCCACCGCCGCCGTCAGGCCGGTGCGGCGGTCTTCGAAACCACTCCACTTGGCCAAGGCGTTGTCATGGCGGTCAAAGGGCAGGCGGTTGCCGTCTGAATCCGCCAGGGCGTGGCCGGTCGTCGGCCCGGCGCCGCCCCAACCGTTGTCGCCGCTGAGTTCCACCGCCAGCGTTGCCAGGGTGCGGTCTGAAAGATCGGCTTCCAGCACGCCATAGCCCACATAGTTGTCGTAGCGATATCCCTCTTGCCAGCCGGCGCCGCTTTCATAGGCAAGCACTACGCGGCCACGCAAGGTGCCCGCCTCGTTCAGCGCCCCGCCCGCGTCGCCCACGGTACGCCGTTGCTGCCAGGATCCGAGCGACTGCGATACCGATGCCTGGAATTCGGGCGTGGGCCGTTTGCGCGTGAGGGCAATGGCGGCAGAGGGGTCGCCCGCGCCGGTCAGCAGGCCCGTGGCCCCGCGCACGATGGTCACCGAGTCGTACACGTCCGTGTTCAGCGAGCCCAGACCCTGGATCGTCCAACCGGTCACTGCCGATGGCGGAATGGGCAGGCCGTCCAATATGAGGCTCTGCACGGTGTAGCCGCGTGCATAGATGGGGGCATAACCGCCCACGGACGACCCCATGGGGCGGTACTCGATGCCCGGTGCCTGCGCGATGGCGTCGCCCAGTGTGCTGATGCCCGCCTCGTCCATGCGCGCACGGGTGATCACGGTGACCGACTGCGGCGTCTCGCGCAGCGACAGGTTCAGGCCCGTGGCTGCCGTGGTGTTGCCGGTGGTAAAGCTGCCCGTCCTTTCGGTGGGGCCATCCTTGGCGGCAGCCACCGTCACCCGCACCTCCGGCAGGGTCGCGCCGGACTGCGGTGTCACGCGCAAGGTATACGTCCCGTTCTCTCGCGCCACGATTTCCAGCCCGCTGCCGGTCAGCAGCAACTGGAGCGCTTCGCGCGCGGGGTAGTTGCCGCTCAGGGCCGGGCTGCTGCGGCCTTCGGTCAGGGTCGGCTCGAAGGACAGCGCGATGCCGGCGCGCACCGCGAAGGCGGAAAGATTGCGGCCCAGCGGGCCGGCGGGGATGTCATAGCTCTGGACGGGCACGGTGTCCAGCGCGCGGGTCTGGGCCGTGGCGGGCGCTACGGCAGCGACCAGGGAGACGGCCAGCAGCGCGCTGCGGATGGCGAGGGTGAGCCGGCGTTCGGCCGGGCGTGAGTGACGGGGCATGGCAAGGTCCTTCGGTGATGGGTGGACCGGCGATGGCGGTCCTCATATCCCTTGCCAAGCGAGTGCGAAAAAAGTGTCAGCTCCCGGATTTGCCCGCCGCTGCCGCCTTGGTCTTAGGCTGGGGCGCATGCACCGTGAGCCACAGGCCCCTCGCCCGCGGCGTGGCCTGGACCGGATAGGTGTCCACCAGCATCTGGAGCACACGGTCGGTGTCGGCTACCGGGAAGGCGCCGGAGACGCGCAACGCCGCTACCTCGGGCTCGCACACGATCAGGCCGTGCCGGTAGCGCGACAGTTCGTCCAGGAATTCGTCCAGCCGCTGGTTGTCGGCCATCAGCAGGCCGTGGGTCCAGGCGGCGCGCGCCGGGTCGATGCGCTGCACCTCACCGAAGCTGTCGGCCGCAATGTCCATCTGCCAGCCGGCCGGCACGTCCTGCGTGTCGGTGCGCGATGAGGGCGCCACGCGCACCCTGCCTTCCAGCACGGTGAGCCGGGTCCGTGTTTCGTCATGCCGCACGACGAAGCGCGTGCCCAGCGCCTGCAGTGTGGCTTGCGCGGTCTGCACGCGCAGCGGACGGGCGGGCGTCAGCGGATCGGGCGCGCTGTCCACCAGCACCTCACCGGCGCGAAGCACGATGAGGCGCTGCGTGGCGTCGAAGCGCACGTCGATGGCGCTGACAGTGTTGAGCGTGACGTGGCTGCCGTCGACCAGCTGGACGGGGCGCTGCTCGCCACGGGCACTGCGCAGGTCGGCCGTCCAGCCTTGCCCGTCGGCGGTGCGCCAGGCCAGCCAGGCGGCGGATGGCGCGGCCAGCAGCAGGCCCAGGCCGGACAGGACGCTGCGTCGGCGCAGGCGCTGCGGGCGCTGCAGAACTGGTTGGGCCAGTTGCGGCGGCAACTCGTCGAGCCGCGCGCGCAGCCGCTCGGCGCGTGCCCAGGCCCGCGCATGTTCCGGACTGCGCGCGAGCCACTGTGCAAAGGCCTCGGCGTCCACCGCGGTCGGGTCACCGGACTGCTGGCGCATCAGCCAGTCGGCGGCTTCGTCCAGGATGAGTGGGTCGAGGGCGGCGGCGTTCATGTTGTGGACACCGTTTCGTCGTCCATCAAGGCCAGGCAGCCGACGAAGGCACGCTTCATGTGGCGCTTGACGGTGGCGAGCGAGACGCCGAGCCGCGCGGCGATCTCGTCATACCCCAGGCCGTCGAGTTGCGACAGCAGAAAGGCCTGGCGCGCCTGCGGGGGCAGGCCGTCCAGCATCGCGTCCACCTCGTGCAGTGTCTGCAGCACGGACAGGCGGTGCTCCGGCGAGGGCGCCAGTGCCTCGGGCAGTGCGGCCAGGGCGTCCAGATACGCGCGCTCCAGCGCCTGGCGGCGCAGCCAGTTGACCATGAGGCCGTGGGCCACGTTGCTGAGGTAGGCGCGCGGTTCCACGATGGCGGCGAAGTCGCGCCCGGCCAGGATGCGCAGCCAGGCGTCGTGCGCCAGGTCCTCGGCGCTGTTGCGGCAGCCCAGGCGCCGACGCAGCCAGCCGAGCAGCCAGCCGTGGTGCGCTTCGTAGAGCGTGGTCAGCGCGAGCGGCGCGGTGACGGTGGTGTGGGGGTTCGAGCTCATGATGGCGCGCGCAGTGCGGCTGCTTACACGTCTCGCGGCAAAGATGGGGCCAAGGGCACGCTGCGCTCCTGTCGAGGGGCAAATCGTTGCCCAGTCGGAATTAAATGAGAATTGCTCTCATTTTAGCTTTGTGTTTCCGCCCGGACAAGATTCGTGAAGAAGTTTGGTGCAGACACCACAGCCGGTCCGCCAGGGCAAGCCGCTGGTGGCCCTGGGACCAGCTCAGGGAGAAGAGAGGCTCAGGACGGCCAGAGCAGGCGCGCGGCGACGAAAGCGGGGTCAGCGCCGTCGTCGTGTTGCTCTAGGTGGCGGGCGGGTTGCCCCAGGCGCCTTGATGCGGTGTCAGCGGCGGTCGCGGCGCCGGCCGTATACGATCAGCGCGCTCCACACCAGGCCGGCCGCCAGACTGGTGTGGCCGCTGTAGCTGACCAGCCCCAGTCCCCAGCCCTGCGCCGTCACCAGGCTTGCCAGGGCGATGAACATGGCAATCCAGCCGGCCAGGCGCAAGAGCAAGGTCGAGCGGCGGCTGAGCGGGCCGCCGAACAGGTCGGCCTGCTGCCGTTCGGTGGTCAGGGCCAGCGCCGCAAAGGCCAGCAGGCACAGGACGAGAGCCACGGCGTGGATCATGCCGCCGCCTCGATCTGGCGGGCTGCACCGCGTGCCTTGCGCTGCGCCGGCACGTGGCGCGCCGTGCGGATCGCCAGCCATGCATGCAATGTGGCCAGCAACCACAGTGTCAGTTCGAAGCCGATGTAGGCCGCATCCCCCTGCGTCAGGCTGTGCCATAGCGGGCGCTCGGTGGTCAACGCGCTCAGCACCGGTAGCAGCGCCAATAGCACCGCGGCAAGCCAGAATTGCTCGATCCAGGCCCGCTTGGCGGGCCGGACAACGGCATGCAATACGGCCAATGCCCACGCCGCGAAGAACACATCGACCTCCCAGTTGGCACGCTGCGCCAGGCCCTGCGGCAACAGCCGGTTGGCCCACAGGAACACCGTCATGGCGATGGACAGGCCTGCGATGCTGGCGATGTTCAGGCGCTCGACCAGCACAAAGCCAAAATGCGGCCGAGCCGGGTCAACCAGCTTCTGGCGCCGCTTGACGGTCCACATCACGAGGCCCGTGCCCACCATGGCTGTGCCCGCCAGGCTGACGATGAAATACAGCCAGCGCGTGGGCCAGTCGCCGAAGCGGCCCAGGTGCAGCGCATACAGCACGCCGCGCGTCTCGGCCGCAGGGCCGACACTATCCTTCACCTCCAGCAGCTTGCCGCTGGCGCCGTCGAACAGCAGGTACTGCGGACTCATGTTCGGGCGAGCTTCCTCGCCGCGCAGCACCGTCACGCGCGCGGCGCTGTCACCCGGATTCGTGATGGTCACGCGACTGACGTTGTACTGGCCCCAACGCTCCTGCCCCTGACGCACCATGGCGTCCACCGGCGCCAGTGGCACCTTCTGGCCCGTGGGCTTGTCCGGCTGGATGAAGGCGTTGAGCTGCGCCGACATCTGCTGGCGCTCGGCCGGCGTCTTGAACGCAGCCTGCTCGCCCCACGGCATGTACAGCGCCATCAGGGTCACCAGACCGGTGTAGGTGATCATCGCGTGGAACGGCAGCCCGAACACCGACAGCGCGTTGTGCGCATCGAGCCAGGAACGTTGTCCCTTGCCCCAGCGGAAGGTGAAGAAGTCGGTGAAGATCTTCTTGTGCGTGATCACGCCGCTGATGATCGCCACGAGCATGAACATCGCGCAAAAGCCCGCCAGCCAGCGACCCCACAGCGCGGGCATGTAGTGGAACTGGAAGTGGAAGCGATAGAAGAAGTCGCCACCGGTGGTGTCGCGGGCGCTGACCGACTGGCCGTTGCTTGGGTCGAACTTGCCCTGGTCGAAGCCGCGCCGTCCCTCGGCGTTGGGCTTGCGCCAGAACGCATCAACCACCGCGTTGCGCACGTCGGGCAGACGCAAGCCGATCTGCGACGTGCCGGGCGCCTGGCGCAGCACTTCCTCGGTGACACGCTGGGCGGCCAGCGCTGGATCCGGAACCTGCGTCTGGTGAACCAGTTCCGGCCGCATCCACTGCGAGATCTCTTCCTTGAAGTAGCTCACCGTGCCGGTGAGGAACATCGCATACAGGAACCATCCAACCAGCAGACCGGCCCAGGTGTGTAGGTCCGCCATGGTCTGGCGCAGGCCGAGGGCCTTGGGTTCGATGGAATCAGTCATCGTGCGGCTCCCGCCGGCCAGACGGTCCAGGCTGCGATCAGCAAGGGGGTAGCGATCACGAGCAAGCCGCCCCAGGCGCGCCAGGCGCTGCGCGCGGCAAATACCCAGATCACGGCGAGGGCGTAAACCAGAAAACTGGCCAGCAGGCCCGTGAGCACGGCCTGCACCTTGTCCATGGGCAGGGCGAGCGTCGCCACGCTGGCGAGCGCCGCCAGCGCGTAGCCACCGAAGATGGCGGCCCCGATGCGCGAGAGCAGCGGACCCGCCCGCCAGACCCGCAGCAGCAGTGTCTTCACTTGGACGGCGCCGCCGCCGGGCCGGCTGGCACGGCAGGCAGCCCGTCGGCCTTTACGAACGTCAGGCTGGTCACGTAGCTGATGCCGTCGAACTTCTCGGCCTCATGGGCACCAACGCGTTCACCGGCAACTCGGTCATCGTGGCTGACTTCGGCCACGTAGGTGCCTTGCCACGGCATGTCGAACTGCACCAGGCCCTGGGCGTCAGCGTGGCCTTCCTTGGCCCAGCCGGACTGGACCACGAGGCTGATCTTGGCCTTGGGCAGGGGCTGCCCCTTGAACAACACCTTGAATTCGCCCGGGTTGCCGGTGGGCACCAGGTCGAGCGTCAGGCGCGCTTGCTGCGCCTTGAAGTCGGTAATGTAGCGTGCGGCGGGGCGGTACCAGTTGGTGATCTGGCGCTCGCCCTGTTTCCATGTGTAGAGCGGGTAGCTGGCGTCTTCCGCGACGATCGTTTCTCCTGAAACAGCCTGGAAAGGCAGGTTAAAGCCGGTGGCGGTCTTCGCTGCATCGGCCTGCCTCTCACCGCGCGAAGAAACCAGCGTGGCCCGCAGCTTACCGAACTTGTCGAGCAGGCCCGGCGAGGCTTCGCGCAGGTTCTCACTGTATTCGCCGAAGCGGATCACGGCATTGCCGCCAGCAGGCTGCTCGATCCAGATCTGGTGAGCCTGGGCCGCCGCCGATGCGGCAAAGGCGAAAGCGGCCAGTGCGTTGCGGTTTACTTGCATATCAATACTCCGATGCAGGCGGGATCAACCGCTTCGCTTAGAAATCCACCTGGGCGGACAGCATCAGGGTGCGCGGCGCGCCGACGGTAACGTAGCCCGAAGCGGTCACCCAGTAAGCCTCGTCGGTCACGTTCTCGAGATTGGCGCGCAGCACCACCGGCTTGTCAGCCACGGTGGTTTTGTAGCGGGCGCCGAGGTCCAGGCGCGTCCAGGACGGCATGCGCAGCGTGTTGGCGGCGTCGTACCACATGGATGAGGTGTGGATGACTCGGCCGTTTAGGCTCAGGCCCTGCACCCACGGCGTATCCCAGTCGAGACCGGCGTTGAACGTGCGGTCCGGCACGCCCGTTGCGTCCTTGCCCTGGTTGACGCCACCAGCCGTCTTGGTCATCTTGGCGTCATTGAAGGCGGCGCTGGCCATCAGGCGCAGGCCGCGCGTGACTTCGCCGTAGGCCGTCAGCTCCAGGCCGCGGTTGCGCTGTTCGCCGTCGAAGCTGTAGATGTTGGTCACCGGATCGGTCATGCTGTTGGGACGCTCGATCTGGTAGATGGAGGCCTGCGTCATCAGGCGGCCCCAGTCGTACTTTGCGCCCAGTTCGATCTGGTTGGATTTCTGCGGAGCGAAGACCTCACCTGCGTTGGCCCTGGCCGGCGCAGCGATGCCTCCCGCCTGCAGGCCGGCGGTGTAGTTGCCGTACACCGAGGTGTTCTTGTTCGGCTTGACCACCACGCCGACCAGCGGCGTGACGGCGCTTTCGTCATAGGGCGTGGAGCCGTTGACGCTCTTCTGATTGATCCTTTGGTTGCGCGCGCCCAGCGACACCAGAAGGCTGTCATCCACGAATGACAGCGTATCGACCAGCGCCAGGCTGGACAGCTCCGACTCGGCGCTCTTGGTCGGCGTGCCCCGCGCGAAATTGATGGTCGGCAGCGGCGCGGGATCGTAGAGGTTGGAGGCCACGCCTGGTGCGTCCGTGAGCTGGTAGAAGTAGCCGGTTTCGCGCTGCAGCTTGCTTGCCGCGAGCACCGCCGTGTGGCCGATGCTGCCGGTCTTGAAGCGCGTGCGCACGCCGGTGTCGGCGGACAGGGTCTTGTTGTACTCGTCGTAGTAGCCGTTGCGCACCGTGAAGTCACCGGCGCTGTTCACGCGACTCGATGCGGTCGGGAAGTTCTGTTCGCTGGTGTTGTCGGTGTAACCGATGCCGCCGTACACAGTGGTGTCCGGGGTGATGTCGAATTCCAGACGGGTGATCGCCATCTTGCTCTGGTCTTCCATGTCGGCGCCAGGGTAGTAGCTCTTGCGGGCGTCCGGCACTTTCGGCACCTGCGTGATGCCGGCCAGGAAGGCCGTCTGGGGACGGAATTCCTGGGTCTCGTTGTTCACGTAGAGCAGGTCGGCCGACCAGCGCAGGCGGGCACCGGCGTAGTCCACGCCCAGCGAACCCAGGCCCACGCGCTGGTTGCCGCCATCCACGTTGCCTTCGCCGTCGCGCAGCAGGCCGTTGACACGCACGCCCCATTCGTTGTCCTCGCCGAAGCGACGGCCCACGTCCATGTGGGTGCCGAACTGGGCCTTGCCCATGTAGGTAGCGGTCAGGCGCGTCAGGGGGACGTCGGTTCCGCGCTTGGTCACCACGTTGATGCCTCCGCCGATGCTGCCGCTGGGGCCCACGCCGCTGAGGAACGACCCCGGACCTTTGAGCACTTCGACGCGCTCGACCATTTCCAGCGGCATACGGGTGTTGGGCGACAGGCCGTACAAGCCGTTGACACCGACGTCGCGGGCGTTGATCGGGAAACCGCGGACCTGGTAGTCCTCGCCATAGCCGCCGCGTGCCTGCAGGGTGCGCACGGACGCGTCATTCATCACGACGTCCGACACGGTCAGACCTTGCTGGTTCGCGATCAGCTCCGAAGTGTAGTTGGTGGTGCTGAACGGAACGTCCATCAGATCCTGGATGCCCAGCACGCCCAAGTTGCCGCCACGCGCCAGTTGGCCACCCGAATAGGTCCCCTTCAGGCCGCCAATGCCATCGGCCTGGCCGATCACGCTGACCTTAGCCAGGGTAACCGCCACAGTCGCCCGTCGCACCTGATACCCGCCGCCGGTCTGCGCTACTGCCTCCAGTCCCGTGCCGTCCAGCAGCAGCGACAGCCCCGTCGCCACCGAATGGCTACCCGACAGCCCCTTCGTGCTCAGTCCCTCCAGCAGCGCCGGGTCGTAGGCGAGGTTCACGCCCGCGGTGCGCGCAAAGCGGTTGAGCGCCGCAACCATCGGGCCGGCCGGCACGTCGAAGTTCTTGACGGCGTCACCCGCTGGCGGCGCGTTGGCGGGCGCAGACTGGGCGAGCGCGGGCAGTGGCAGTGCCACGGCGCCAATGGCCAGAGCGCCGTGCAGCGCCAGCGCCAGCACGGTGGGCCGGGCAAAGACGGTGGAGGATGAAGCATCAGCGCTGCGGCGCAGCGGTCGCGCTGTTTTCTGGCGGGTGAGGGGCATATCGGATTCTCGAAAAGGGGTTGATGAAGTGCTTTCTTCTGGAAAGCCGCTTGAGAATCGAAATCCCCTCACTTTTCGCGAAAAAAATTCTGGGGCGGGCCGCAGACGCGGTCGCCGCCCCGCTTCAACCCCCTGGTTCCGGCCCCACCGACACCCAGAACCGCGTGCGGTAGGTGATGCTGACGGGCTGGGTCTGCAGCAGGAACTGCAGGGCCTGGTCGGTGTTGCGCACGTGGAAGAGGCCCGAGACCCGCAAGTCGGCTACGCGCTCGTCGCAGTGGATGCGGCCGTTGCGGTAGCGGTTGAGTTCGGCCAGCAGGTCGGCCAGGCGGATGTTGCGGCCTTCCAAAACCCCGTCGGCCCAGGCGCCGGGCACGAGGCCGAGCAGGTCGGCGGTGGTCACCCCGTCGTCGGTCAGCCAGGCGCTTTCGCCGGGGTGGATGACGCGGCTGGCCGCGTCGTTGACGGGGTGCGCCTCGACCGCGCCCTCCTGCACGGTGATGCGGGCGCGCCTGTCTTCCAGTCGTACCGTGAAGCGCGTGCCGAGTGCCTGCAGGCGGCCGAAGGGGGTGCAGACCCAGAACGGGCGCTTCTCGCCGAGGCGCGTGGCCGCGTCGGCGTCGGCGCCGGTGGTGACCAGCGCTTCGCCGCGGCGCAGCACGATCAGGCGGCGGTCGCCAGCCAGGTCGGTGCTGACGGCGCTGTCGGTGTTGAGCACGACGACGCTGCCGTCGGCCAGGCGCAGCGTCTTCTGTTCGCCGACGGCCGTGCTGGCGTCGGCCAGCAGGCGCTGCCAGGGAGTGTGCTCGCGCATCAGCCAACTGGAGGCCAGCGCCAGGCCGGCAACCGAGAGCAGCTTCAAGCCCCGGCGCCGGTTCTGTCGCCCTTGCTCGTGCCTGGCCTGGGCGGCATCGAGCGTGGAGCGCAGCAGATGCGCGGGCATGGTGGTGAACGGCGTCCTGAGTGAACGCACCCGTTGCCACGCGAGGGCATGGAGGTTGCTTTGCGCAAGCCAATGCTCGAAGGCGCTGCGGACTTCAGGGGTAGGAGCGCTGTAGTCGAACTTCACCGCCCAGATGATGGCGGCGTCAATGACGGACTTGGGAAGGTCAATGCCCTGGTCCGGGACCTGGCCTTGGATCGGCCCGCCGCCTTCGGTACCGTGCAAGGCGGAGCTGGAGACGGCGCCTTCGTTCACTGAACGACCCTCCGCGCCGAGCGTTCCGCGATTCGCGCTTGAGAGCGGCCCGGCGTGCTCATGCTTCGAAGTGCAGGGCGTAGCAAGCCCGCAGCGCCTTGGCGATGTAGCGCTCCACCGTGGCAAGCGAAACGCCGAGCCGGGTGGCGATCTGGGGGCAAGTCAGGCCATCCAGCTGCGCCAGCAGGAAGGCCGAGCGCACCGGGGGCTTGAGGGTATCGAGTACCCGGTCAATCTCGATCAGCGCCTCGAGCAAGACGAGCCGGGTTTCGGGTGACGGCGCCTGTGGCTCGGGCAGGGCAGCCAGGGTCTCCAGCCAGGCCAGTTCCAGTTCGCGCCGCCGCCAGTGTTCGACAACGAGGCCATGTGCGATGGTGGCGAGAAAAGCGCGAGGCTCGCGGGCCTGAGCAGGTTCACGCCGCAGCAGCAGCCGCATGAAGACGTCTTGCGCCAGATCAGCCGCGTCAAAAGTGTCGCCACCCAGCTTGCGCCGCAACCAGCCCTGCAGCCAAGGATGGTGTTCGCTGTAAAGCGCATGGACTTCTTGCTGCAGAGGTGGGGCCAATGACACGCTGCTCTCCTGCGGAGGGCCCAACCTTGGCCCAGTCAGAATCAAATGAGAATTGATCTCATTTTAGTGTGGGATTTGGGTTTGGACAAAAGAAGCCGGTAAACGGAGCTTGCGCGGCATCGATGGCCTTGTGGTTTGTGGTGCCAAGGCGACATCGCAGGGGATGCAAAAGAAAAGGACTTCGGACAAGCGGGCGAGTCCGGGAATACCGGTTGTGCCTCAACATGGCGGGCCATGAAAAAACGGCCCGGAATTCCGGGCCGTTTTTTGAAGGGGTGCGTTCAGCCTGTCGTTGGCTGATCGTCAGTGGCTGATGCGCCCGAAGTTCGTGCGCAGCGGGTCAACACCGCCGCCGCCCTGGCCCTTGCCGCCTTGACCCCCGCGGTTGCCGCCGCCGCCGCCACGGCGGCGATTGCCTTGGCTCAGGGAGTCGGTGCGGGTGCGCAGCGGATCAGGCTGACCGCCGCTACCACCATACCCACCACCATTGCCGCCGCCTTGTCCGCGGCCACCGCCGCCGGCCCGGCGTTGTTCGTTATTGCGGTTGCCGCCCTGGCCACCACCTTGGGGTCTGCCCTGGCGTTGGCCTTGACCTTCAGGACGGTCTTGACGGTTCTGGCTCTGACGACCTTGGCCGTTGCCACGGTGGCCACCGCCACCTCCATTGCCGCTCGCCCCGCGTTCGCCTTGGCCGGCCTTGTTCTCGCGGATGCGTTGCACCATTTCCTGACGCGCGGCCTTGGCGGCGGCGGCCATCACTTCGCGGCTCGGCGGTTTGCCCAGGCCGCCCCACAGCGTCTGGCGGCCCATCGCGATGGGTTCGGCGCGCTCGTCGGCGTCAGGTGCGAATTCGACGGGCGTTTCAACCACCGCGATCTGCTGCTTGGTGAAGCGTTCGATCTCGGCCATGAAGCCCTGTTCATCCAGGCAGACCAGGTTGACCGCTTGGCCTTCGCGGCCCGCGCGGCCCGTGCGGCCGATGCGGTGCACGTAGTCTTCGGGGATGTTGGGGATTTCGTAGTTCACGACGTGCGGCAGCTCGTCGATGTCGATGCCGCGCGCGGCGATGTCGGTCGCCACCAAGGCGCGGATCTCGCCGCTCTTGAAGCCCGCCAGCGCCTGGGTGCGGGCACCCTGGCTCTTGTTGCCGTGCAGGGCCATGGCGGTGACGCCATTCTTGTTCAGGTACTCGGCCACATGGTTGGCGCCGAACTTGGTGCGCGTGAACACCAGCACCTGGCTCCACTCATGCGTGTTGATGATGTGCGCGAGCAGGGCCTTTTTCTTGCTGCGGCCCACGGTGTGCACGCTTTGCGTGATGCGCTGGACCGTGGTGTTGCGCGGCGTGACTTGCACGCTCTGCGGGTTCTTGAGCAGGCCCTCGGCCAGGGCGCGGATCTCGTCACTGAAGGTGGCGGAAAACAGCAGGCTTTGCTTTTCCTTCGGTAAAAGGGCCAGCACCTTCTTCACGTCATGGATGAAGCCCATGTCCAGCATGCGGTCGGCTTCGTCGAGCACCAGCATCTGCACCTGAGACAGGTCCATGAAGCCTTGTTGTTGCAGGTCCAACAGACGGCCGGGGGTCGCGACCAGGATGTCCACGCCCTTCTTGACACGGTCGATCTGCGGGTTCATGCCCACGCCGCCGAAGATCACGGTGGACGACAGCTGCAGGTACTTGCCGTAGTTGCGCACGGACTCTTCGACCTGCGCGGCCAGTTCCCGCGTGGGCGTGAGCACCAGGGCGCGAATACCATTGCCGCCCCATTTGTTCTGCGCGCTGCGGCGCATGCTCAGGTTGTGCAGCAGGGGCAGGGTGAAAGCCGCGGTTTTGCCGGTGCCCGTCTGGGCGCCGCCCAGCAGATCGTTGCCCTGCAGGATCAGCGGGATGGCCTGTTCCTGGATCGCGGTGGGCGTTTCATAACCTTGCTCACGGACAGCCTTCAGGATGGCCGGGGCCAGTTTCAGTTCTTCAAAGTTCATTGGGATGATCGCGCCCGGTCCGGGGCGCAGGGATATCGGCCTGTACAGCGGCCGGAGGAATAGTCCGGACACCGATCAGTCAAAGGCAGACATGGGTTCACAAGAGCGGGCGGGTCAGCCAGATTGGTGACAGCCCCCAGCGGATTGCTGGTGTCGCGGCCAACTGAAGAGCGCGACGGGGCGTATTGTCGCATGTTTCCTGGCGCCGCAGCCGCGAGCGTGGCCAGACAGCCTGTGCTCAGCCGTGCAACGAGGACAAGAACTGCTTGAGTTCAGGCGTCTGCGGATCGCCGAAGATCCGCGCGGGCGGGCCGGACTCGTGCACGCGGCCTTGGTGCATGAAGATCACCCGGTCGCTGACCTTGCGGGCAAAGTTCATCTCGTGCGTGACCATGAGCAGCGTCATGCCCTCTTGGGCCAAGGACTCGACCACGCGCAGCACCTCGCCCACGAGTTCGGGGTCCAGCGCCGAAGTGATTTCGTCGCAGAGCAGCACGGCCGGTTCCATGGCCAGGGCTCGGGCGATGGCCACGCGCTGTTGTTGGCCGCCGGAGAGCTGGTCCGGCATGGCGTCGAATTTCTCGGCCAGGCCCACGCGCGCGAGCAGGGCGCGCGCCTGATCCGCGGCTTCGGTCTTGTTGCGCTGCTTGACCAGCGTGGGCGCGAGCATGATGTTGCGGCCCACTGTGAGGTGCGGAAACAGATTGAAGCTCTGGAAGATCATGCCGACGCGTTGACGCAGCGCGCGCATGGCCATGGCGCTGTCGTGCAGCAGTTGCTTGCCGTCGACGATCAGCGAGCCCTCCTGAAACTCTTCCAGGCCGTTGACGCAACGCAGCAGCGTGCTTTTGCCCGAGCCACTCTTGCCGATGATGGCGATGACCTCGCCGCGGCCCACGTCAAGGTCGATGCCTTTGAGGACCTCGTTGGTTCCGTAGCTTTTGCGCAGCGCGGTGATCCTGACGATGGGATCCGCGTGAACGGCGGGGGGCTCAGCGGCGGTTTGCATGGAGCTTTCTTTCGAGGGTTTGGGCGTAGAGGCTGATGGGCCAGCAGAGTGCAAAGTACAGCAGGGCCACGCAGGCGAACACAGTGAAGGGCTGGTAGGTGACGTTGGAAATCATGTTGCCCGCGCGCGTGAGTTCAACGAAGCCGATGACGGACGCCAGCGCCGTGCCCTTGACCACCTGCACGAGGAATCCCACCGTGGGCGGAACCGCGATGCGCAGCGCTTGAGGGAGGATGACGTGGCGCAGCTGCTCGCCGAAATTCAGCGCGAGGCTCTGCGCGGCTTCCCATTGGCCACGGGGAATGGCGGCCACGCAGCCGCGCCAGATCTCTGTCAGGTAGGCGCTGGTGTATAGCGTGAGGGCCAGGCCAGCCGCCGTCCAGGGCGAGGTTTGCAAGCCCAGCAGCGCGAAACCAAAATAGGTCAGGAAGAGCTGCATCAGCAGCGGCGTGCCCTGAAAGATTTGCACGTAGAGAGCGACGGCGCGATCCATGCCGCGCAAACGTGTCAGGCGCAGCACCAGCAACAGCCCTCCCACCAGACCGCCGCCGATGAAAGCGATCAACGAAAGCACCACCGTCCAGCGCGCCGCCAACAGAAGATTGCGCAGGATGTCCCAGAGGCTGAATTCAGGCATGGTGTTTCCTTGAGATCAGCGTCCAAAAATGAAGCGCGGCCCCACCCAGTGGAGGAGGCGGCGCAGGGCGATGGCCAGCAGCAGGTAGACCGCCGTGACCACGATGTAGGACTCAAAGGTCCGAAAGCTCGCCGCCGAGATGACGTTCGCGGCATAGCTCAGTTCTTCGGTGGAGATCTGTCCGCACACGGCGGAGCCCAGCATCACGATGATGATCTGACTCACCAACGCGGGCCACACCCGTTGGAGCGCGGGCGGCAGCACCACGCGCGTGTAGACCTGCCAGCGGTTGAGCGCCAAGCTCAGCGCGGCCTCGATCTGTCCGCGCGGCGTGGCCTGCACGCCGGCGCGGATGATCTCGGCGGAGTAAGCACCGAGGTTGAGCACCATCGCGAGGATGGAAGCCACTTCCGGTGAAAGCCGCAGCCCCACCGAGGGCAGGCCAAAGAAGATGAAGAAGAGCTGGACGATGAAGGGCGTGTTGCGGATCAGCTCCACGTAGGTGCCTGTGACCGCGCGCAGCCACAGCAGGCTGCGAGAGCTCGTTGTTCGGGCCCAGGCGCAGGCGACGCCGACCACCAGGCCCAAGGCCATGGCTATCGCCGTCAGCCCCAGCGTCCAGGCCACGCCCCGCAACAGGAAGGGCCACTGCGCGAGCAGCAAGCTGAAATCGAGGGTGGTGACCATGGTGCGGTGAGGGGGGTGTGCCTGGGGGAAAAGATTTCGTAGGCCTTACTCGGACAGCGGCAAATCGCCCGCCGGGCGGCCCAACCACTGCTGAGCCAGCTTGTCGATGGTGCCGTCCTTGCGTGCTGCCAGCAGGATCTCGTTCACCTTGGCGCGCAGGGCGTCTTGCCCCTTGGCGACGCCGATGAAGTTGGGGCTGTCCTTGATCAGCAACTTGAATTCGGCGCCGAGCTGCGGGTTCTTCTGCATCATCAAGGTGGCGTTGGAAACGCTGGTGGCGATGACCTGCGTCTGACCCGCGACGAAGGCAGCCGTGCTGGCGGCTTGGTCTTCATAGCGCTTGAACACCATGCTGGCCGGACCGGCCTTCACCAACTCTTGCTCCTCCATCGCACCCTTGGCGACGGCGATGGTCTTGCCGCCCAGGTCCGCGAAGTTCTTGATGGCCAGACCCTTGGGCGCGTAGACCGCCTGGAAGAAGGGCGAGTAAGCGTGCGTGAAGTCGATCACCTTCATGCGATCGGGGTTCTTGCCCAGGGTGGAGATCACCAGCTGCACTTGACCGGTTTGCAGGTAAGGGATGCGGTTGGCGCTGGTCACGGGCACGAGTTCCACCGCCACGCCCAACTTGTTGGCGATCAGCTTGGCGACTTCAATGTCCAGACCCTGGGGTTGCAGGTCCAGGCCCACGAATCCATATGGCGGGTAGTCGGTGGGCACGGCAATCTTGATCTTCTTGGTTTGCATGACCTGGCTCAGCGCGTCTTGCGCTTGGGCCGGGGTGCACAGCAAGGCCAGGGTGGTCGCTGCTGCGCCAAGGATGGCATGGAGGAAGGGGCGTCGGTTCATCACGGGACTCCTGTGTGTGGGCTAAGGGGGTGTGTATTTGGGGGGCGGAATTCATGCCGTTGCGTGGATGGCGCAAGGGCGGGGGTTCAGTGGGGCAGTGGGGCTGGGGGTCAGTGGTCCTTGGGCTGGGGTTGCCAGAAATCGCGGTGGAGGGCGGCGATTTCGTCTTCCATGTCGGACACGGGGCCAATGACCTGGATGCGTTTTTGACCTGCGGCGAAGACGGTACGGCAGGGCAGATCCATGGTCGGGTTTTCGTCGTGGCTGCCGGTGAGCGCGAGCAATCGGCGTTCACTCAAGCCATAAACGAGTTGGCCTATGCCAGCCCAGTACTGCGTGCCCGCGCACATGGCGCAAGGTTCCACCGTGGTGACCAGCGTGCATTGGCCCAAGTATTCGGGTTTGTAGTTCAACGCAGCCGTGCGGGCCAGCACGGACTCCGCGTGGTTCACCGTGTCCACATTGCCCTGTTCGGCCAAAACCGTCTCGCCATCGGGTGCCACGAGGATGGCGCCAAACGGATGTCGGCCCAACTCGTCGCGCGCGCGCCGTGCCACGTCGTTGGCGCGCTTGAGGTGGCGGATCACTTGTTCGGGGCTCACGCGTCTTCTTTCACTGGTTCTGGGAGCCGCGATGCGCCCAGGCCGTCGTGTGCTTCTCGATGAAGCTGAACAGCTCGTACATCAGCATGGCCATCACGCCCACGACCAGCAGGCCCGAAAAAGCCAGGCCCATCTTCATGGCCGAGCCGGCGGAGATCAGCAGGTATCCGATGCCCTCGTTGGCCGCGGTCATTTCTGACACCGTCGTGCCGACGAAGGCCAGGGTGATGGCGACCTTGAGCGAGCCAAAGAAGTAGGGCAGGCTGCGCGGCAGGCCGACTTTGATCAGCACGTCCCAGCGGCGCGCGCCCAGCACGCGCAGCACATCTTCCAGCTCCGGTTCCAGCGTGGCCAAGCCGGTGGCGATGTTGACCATGATGGGGAAGAAGCTGATCAGGAAGGCTGTGAGGATGGCCGGGCCGATGCCGATGCCGAACCACACCACCAACACCGGCACGAAGGCGGCTTTGGGCAGGGCGTTGAAGGCCGTCATCAGCGGGTAAACGGCGGCATAGGCCAGGCGCGAGCTGCCGATCAAAAAGCCCAGCAGCACCCCCACAGCGATGGCGATGCCAAAGCCAGCCATGGTGACCCAGAAGGTGCGCCAGGCGTGGGCCGCGATGGTGGCCTTGTGCTCCAGTGTTTGTTCCCAGATGCGCAAGGGGCTGGGGAAGATGAATTCGGAAACGTTCAGACCCGAGCAGATGATCTGCCAAAGGATGACGATGAAGGCCAGCAGCAGCAGCGGGGCCCAGCGTTCGACGGCTTTGCGGTGGTTCATGGTTCCGGTTCCCGCTTATTGATTGATCACCGTGCCGGTCTTGCGCATGGCGCCGATGTGCCCGCGCAGCTCGTGAACGATGTTGGTGAACTCGGGTGTGTAGGTCACTTCCAGTTCACGTGGACGAGGAAGATCGATGTCGCGCTGAACGACAAAGCGGCCCGGACCCTTGCTCATCACGTACACCGTGTCGGCCAGGAACACGCTTTCACGCAGATCGTGCGTCACCAGGATCACATTGAACTTCTGGGCCGCGTGCAGGTCGCGCAATGTGCACCAGAGCTCCTCGCGGGTGAACGCGTCGAGCGCGCCGAAGGGCTCGTCCAGCAACAGCATCTTGGGTTCGTGGATCAGCGCCCGGCAGATGCTGGCGCGCTGCTGCATGCCCCCGGACAGCTCCCACGGGAACTTCTTTTCATAGCCGGCCAGCCCCACGGTGGCCAGCAAGCCGCGGGCACGCTCTTCATACTGCTTGCGGTTCTTCTTGAGCAGAGACCGATGCGGCTCCACGATTTCCAGTGGCAGCAGCACATTGTCCAGCGTGGTGCGCCAGGGCAGCAGCGAGGGTGCCTGGAAGGCCATGCCCGAAATCTTGAGCGGCCCCGTCACGGGCTGTCCATCGACGCGGATGCGGCCCATGCTGGGCATCTTCAAGCCGGTGGTCAGCTTCATGAAGGTGGACTTGCCGCAGCCCGAGGGGCCGACGATGGCGATGAACTCACCTTGGCGGACCTTCAGATTGATCGCTTCCACGGCGAACTGGTTCTGCGCCAGCAACTCGTCGTTGTAGGCGAGCCAGACATCGCTGAACTCGACGAAAGGCGCTGCGTTGGGGGAAACTTCGTTGGGCATGACGGGTGCGCTGCTTGAAAAAACGGCCAGCAGTCTGGGGAACTGGCTGGCCGCAAGATCAGAAGAGAAAACCAGTGTTCTTTACTTCTTGGGCAGGATGTCCAGATCGGCCTTGGCGGGCAGGAAGGCACCGTTCCAGACCACCTTGGCATCGACCGGCGTCTTGGTCTTGAAGGCGTCGGACACCTGGGTGGCCATCATCGCGAGGCGCTTGGCATCGACTTGACCAAAGCCTTCCTTGTAGGTGTCGGGCGTGGCGATGGTGGAGTCGATCGCCATCTTCAGGCGGCGGGTCTCCAGGGCCACGTCAATGATGCCGTCGCGCTCCTTGATGTAGGCCACGGACGCAGCGGGGTCGGCGATGACTTCCTTGGCACCTTTGGCAAAAGCCTTGAGGAAAGCCTTCACGGCTTCGGGCTTCTCTTGCAGGAACTTGGGCGAAACGATGATGGCGTTGGCGTAGAGCTTCACGCCGTATTCCGGGTAGGGCAGGATGACCACGTCCTCGGCCTTCACGCCACGTGCCTCGAGGTTGAGCAGCGAGGTGAAGGAAAAGCCCGTGATGGCATCCACGTCGCCACGCGCCAGCATGGTCTCGCGCAGCGGCGGGTCCATGGCCGTCCACGTCACGCCCGTGATTTTGTTCGCGGCTTCGAAAATCGGGAAGGCTTTGCGGCCGGCGTCGAACACAGGCGCACCCAGCTTCTTGCCAGACAGGTCGGCCGGCTTGCTGATGCCCGACTTCTTGAGGGCCAGCACGGAGGCGGGCGTGCTGTTGTAGACCATCATCACGGCCACCGGCTTGTTGGGCGCGTCCGGATTGTTGGCATGGAACTCCATCAGCGAAGCCATGTCGGCGAAGCCCATGTCGTAGGCGCCCGAGGCCACGCGGGTGACCGTGCCGCCCGAACC
The DNA here is from genome assembly GCF_046452315.1 of Hylemonella sp. W303a. Classification (NCBI taxonomy): domain Bacteria; kingdom Pseudomonadati; phylum Pseudomonadota; class Betaproteobacteria; order Burkholderiales; family Comamonadaceae; genus Hylemonella; species Hylemonella sp. W303a. The sequence goes on from NZ_JBKFDG010000001.1 coordinate 533,117, forward strand.
GTTACCAGCGTCCACCGTGACGTCCAGGCCGGCGGCCTTGAAGTGGCCTTTGGCCACCGGCTGCAGGAACAGGGCCGAGGGACCTTCAAAACGCCAGTCGAGCTGGAATTTGACCGGGGTCTGGGCCTGGGCCAACCCGAAAGTCAGTGTGGCGGCCAGGACGGCGGAGGCTTGCAGGAAGGAACGCTTGCGCATGATGAGGGAGCTCCTGGTTGAGGAATGGCGCGGTGGACTGCGCGGGAGTGATGGCGCCGGGTCGAACGGCAACAGGTTTCAGCAAGGTGAATCAGCAAAAACGATGCCAGTTCAAAGCCGGATCGAAAACCTCATTGAAAACACCGATGTATACAAAGTCAAGCGCATCGGGGTGTCCGGCATGGCGGGGATTCCCGGATGCGAACGGTCGAGGCCCATGGATTGTTCGCGCCCTGAAGTGGTGCGCGTCTTGCGGTCGGTGCCTGTCTGCGGTGCGTGGCTGACCCATCACCCATCTGCCGCCCTTGCCTGCGTCGTTATGATGCCGCCCGATGTTATCTGACCTGTTCCGCTCCTGGAGCAACCATCTCGCCGCCTCCCCTCTCCGGTGGCTGCTGCGCATCACAAGCCTGCTGCTGCTTGCGCTGTGTGGCCTGCACGTCGGCTACACGCTGCGAGCGCAAGGGCTCAATCCAGTTCCTGAATCCGCGGCGGACGTCGCGCGCTGGCCCATCGTGCCGATCGAGGTGCTGCATGTGCTGGAGGGCCCTGACGCCAAGATCGCCTGGTTGGCGAACGCCCAGCCCGCTCTGAACGTGCGATTGGCCGACGACACTCAGCAAAGCATGGAGTTTCCGGTTCCGTTGACCTGGCCAGGGCGGCGCAGCACCGTGCTGGATGACGCGGCCTTGCGGAAGTTGCCCGGCTGCATGGGCTATGTGCGAGGGCAGTTTTTGCAGGGGCTAGGTACAGCGCCGCGCTTCCGCATTTGGGAACTGCATTGTGGACCGGTGCACCACGCCTATGAAGATTTCAAGGCAGCCTACGATGCTGCTCGCTCCGAGGGGCCGGCACCGGCGCGCTGGCAGTGGGGTGTATTGGCCATGCTGCTGCTCGTCGGCGTGCTGGCGTGGGTGCCTTGGCACTCCCGCAGACCACCTTCCGCAAACGTTTGAGCGGCATGTGCGCCGGCCGCGATGGCCCGCGAATGTCAGGCCATCCGGTTGCGCTGTGCGAGCGCCAGGTGCAAGGCCGAATGGTCCAGATCGCTCAGGCCCGCCCTGACGCCACTGGCGTACAGCTGTTCCAGCAGGCTGGTGATAGGGGTCTCCATTTCCAGTGCTTGGGCGGTCGACAGCGCGTTGCGCAAGTCCTTGAGCTGCACGCTCATGCGGGCGCCAGGCGGGTAGCTGTGGTCCACCATGCGTTGCCCGTGCACTTGCAGGACGCGACTGTCCGCGAAGCCGCCGGTGATGGCCTCCCGCACCTTGGCCGGGTTGGCCCCGCCTTTTTCACACAACAGCAGCGCCTCAGCCACGGCCCCGATGGTGATGCCCACGATCATCTGGTTGGCCAATTTCGTGAGTTGCCCCGCGCCACTGCCGCCGACCAGGGTGGCGCGGCCCAGCGGCCCGAAGACGGGGCGCGCGCGTTCAAAGGTCGTGGCCTTGCCCCCGACCATGATGACCAGCGTGCCGGCCGCAGCGCCCAGCGTTCCGCCTGAGACGGGGGCGTCCATGTGCACGATGCCCATGGTGCCCAGACGTTCTGCATGGGCCCGTGCCTGCGCGGGCTGGATGGAGGACATGTCCAGCAGGACTGAACCCGGGTGCATGGCCCGGGCGACGCCTTGGGAGAACAGCACATCCTCCACCGCTTCGCCATCCGTCAGCATGGTGATGACGAATTCGGCGTCGCGCGCGGCGGCCGCGGCGCTGTCGTGCACTTGCGCACCCAGCGCGGCGAGGCTGTCTGCCTTGGCGCGCGTACGGTTCCAGACGCTGACCGCGTGTCCGGCCTTGCAGAGGCCGCAAAGGCGCTCTGCCATCGGGTAGCCCATCAGGCCAGTGCCCAGCAGGGCGATGTTCATCAGTTTCCCCTCAATTTAGGCCGCGTCGGCGTTCCACTTCCCCGGGGACGCCGCGCGGCGGTTGCCAGCATGCGTGCGCTGCCTTGTGAATGATTGTGATGGATTTGCATGGAATTTCTACAACTGTTACGTCGCGGATGGCTCGTGAAGGGGGAGGAGTGCGTGTCTATGGGGTGTGGCCGTGTCACTGGCGCCACGGTTGGGTACATGGCGGCTTTCTACAATCCAGGGCATGCCCCTTGATTTGCCCGGAACCGGTCCGCGTCCGCCCCTTCCATCCAATTCCGACATGCCCCTGCTGGTGGGCCTCAACACCGAGCAGCGCGCTGCCGTCACCTTGCCGGCCGAACCCGCGCTGATCCTTGCGGGCGCGGGCTCGGGCAAGACGCGGGTACTCACCACGCGCATTGCTTGGCTGCTGCAGACCGGGCAGATTTCACCCGGCGGTCTGCTGGCCGTGACCTTCACCAACAAGGCTGCGCGCGAGATGATGACGCGCCTGCAGTCCATGCTGCCGGTGAATGTGCGCGGCATGTGGATCGGCACTTTCCACGGCCTGTGCAACCGGCTGCTGCGCGCGCACCACAAGACGGCGGGTTTACCTCAGACCTTCCAGATTCTTGATACCCAGGACCAACAAAGCGCGATCAAACGCCTTTGCAAACAGTTCAACGTGGACGAGGAGCGCTTCCCGCCCAAACAGCTGCAATGGTTCATCGGTGGCTGCAAGGAAGACGGACTGCGGCCCGGCGACGTGCAGGCCCATGACCCCGACACGCGCAAGAAGGTGGAGCTGTACCAACTCTACGAAGAGCAATGCCAGCGCGAGGGCGTCGTCGATTTTGGTGAGCTGTTGTTGCGTTCCTATGAATTGCTGCGCGACCACGCCCCCGTGCGTGACCATTACCAGCGGCGTTTCCGCCACATCCTGATCGACGAGTTCCAGGACACCAACAAGCTGCAATACGCCTGGATCAAATTGCTTGCGGGGCAGGGGACGAGCCATGAGAACGCCGTCTTCGCCGTGGGCGACGATGACCAGAGCATCTACGCCTTCCGCGGCGCGCGCGTGGGCAATATGGCGGACTTCGTGCGTGAGTTCCACGTTCAACACCAGATCAAGCTGGAGCAGAACTACCGCAGCTACAGCAACATTCTGGACAGCGCCAACACGCTGATCAGCCACAACAAGCACCGCCTAGGCAAGAACCTGCGCACCGAGCAGGGCGCTGGCGAGCCCGTGCGCGTGGTCGAGTCCAGCAGCGACTTCGCCGAGGCGCAGTGGCTGATCGACGAGATGAAGCAGCTCATCCGCGACGATGTGCCGCGCAAGGAGATGGCGGTGCTGTACCGCAGCAACGCCCAGAGCCGCGTCATCGAAACCGCGCTCTTCAACAGCGGTATTCCCTACAAGGTTTACGGCGGCCTGCGCTTCTTCGAGCGCGCCGAAATCAAGCACGCGCTGGCTTACCTGCGCCTGCTGGAGAACCCGAACGACGACACCAGCTTCTTGCGCGTGGTGAACTTTCCGCCGCGCGGCATCGGCGCGCGCAGCATCGAGCAATTGCAGGACGCGGCGCGCGCCGCGAACCAGGGCGCTGGGTCGTCGCTGCATGCGGCGGTCAACGCCATGAGTGGCAAGGCGGGCGCCAACCTCTCGGCCTTCGTCGCCAAGATCGACGTGCTGCGCGAGCAGACCCAGGGCCTGACCCTGCGCGAGATCATCGAACTCGTGCTGGAGCACAGCGGCCTGGTGGAGCATTACCGCAATGAGCGCGAAGGCGCGGACCGCATCGAAAACTTGGAGGAACTGGTGACTGCGGCCGAGAGCTTCGTCAGCATCGAGGGCTTCGGTCGCGACGCGGAGGCCACGGCAGCGGCGGAGAACGCGGCCCCCGACGCGGACGGCGAGGTGCTGTCACCGCTGGCGGCCTTCCTCACGCACGCCGCTCTGGAAGCCGGCGACAACCAGGCCCAGGACGGCCAAGACGCCGTGCAACTCATGACCGTGCACGCCAGCAAGGGCCTGGAGTTCGATGTGGTGTTCATCACCGGCCTGGAAGAAGGCCTGTTCCCGCACGAGAACAGCCTGAGCGATTTCGATGGCCTGGAAGAAGAGCGCCGCCTGATGTACGTGGCCATCACGCGCGCGCGCAAGCGCCTGTACCTCAGCCTGGCCCAGACGCGCATGCTGCATGGTCAGACGCGGTACCACATCCGAAGCCGCTTCCTGGACGAACTGCCCGAGGAAACGCTGAAGTGGGTCACGCCCCGCAACCAGGGGTTCGGCAGTGGCTTCACGCCGCAAAACAGCTACGGGCCAGGGCGCGGCAACGGTGCTGGGGGTGGTGGGGCCTGGAACAGCGGCTGGTCCAGCGCGACTCGCTCAGGCGGCGGCTTTGGTCGTGACACCGGCTTGTCGACCAGCAAGGTCGTTGAGCAAGCCCAGGAAGCCGCCACCGGCCTGCGCATCGGCATGAACGTCTTCCACAACAAGTTTGGAGAGGGCAAAGTGCTGACGCTCGAAGGCTCGGGCGACGATGCGCGCGCGCAGATCAACTTCCCGCGGCATGGGGCCAAGTGGTTGGCGCTGTCGGTGGCGAAGTTGACGGTGGTGGATTGAGAGGCGATCTGGCTTCGCGCTGATGACGAGTCCGCGCGTCTACCACAAGGCTGAGTGAGTCGTGGCCTCCCTGTTGCTCTCCTCGAACCGTCAAGGGGCGCATGGGACAATCAGCCCCTATGCACCCTCAAACCTTGCTGGACCTCTGCGCTGAGCTGGTCCGGCTGACACTCAAATTGGAACACCCGGCCGATGCCGTGGTGTCACATTTCTTCCGTGATCACCGTGGCCTGGGCCCGCGCGAGCGCGCGACCCTGGCGGAAACGGCCTATGCCGTGCTGCGCAAGAAGTTGCTGTTCGAACGCTTGGCGCTGTCGGGCAGCGGGCCGAAGGAGCGGCGCCTCGCCATCCTGGGTTTCTCGGGCTCGCGCGATTTCATCAAGAGCGTGCTGTCCGAGCAGGAAAAACAGTGGCTGGACGCCTGCGACGGGGTCAAGCCCGATGAACTGCTGGACCCGCACCGCCACAACCTGCCTGACTGGCTGGCTCAGCCGCTGAAAACGCAACTGGGTGACAAGGATTTTTGGGCCCTGGCCGAGAGCCTGAACCAGAACGCGGGGCTGGATGTGCGCGTCAACACCTTGCACGACAAGCGCGAGGACGTGCAACGCGAACTGAAGACGGCGGGCATCGCCGCGCAGCCGACGCCGTATTCCCCGTGGGGCTTGCGCATCGCCGACAAGCCCGCGCTCAACAAACTGGATGTTTTCACACGGGGCGCGATCGAGGTGCAGGACGAGGGCTCGCAACTGCTGGCCTTGCTGCTGGAGGCCAAGCGCGGCGAGATGGTGGTGGATTTCTGCGCGGGAGCGGGTGGCAAGACCCTGGCCCTCGGGGCGTCCATGCGCAACACGGGGCGGCTGTACGCCTTCGACACCTCGGCCCACCGGCTGGACGCGCTGAAACCCCGGTTGGCGCGCAGCGGTCTGTCCAATGTGCACCCGGCGGCCATCGCGCACGAGCGGGATGAGCGGGTGAAACGCCTTGCCGGCAAGATTGACCGGGTGCTGGTGGACGCACCCTGTTCCGGTTTGGGCACCTTGCGCCGCAATCCGGACCTGAAATGGCGGCAAAGCCCCCAAGCCGTGCAGGAAATGGTCGCCAAGCAGTCAGCGATCCTGTCCAGCGCGGCGCGGCTGCTCAAGCCGGATGGGCGCCTGGTCTATGCCACTTGCAGCCTGCTGAGGGAGGAAAACGAGGCCGTGGCCGAGGCGTTTTCGGCGGAACACCCGAATTTCGAGCCCGTGCCGGTGGCCGAATTGCTGGAACGGCTGCTCGCGCCACTGCCCCAGAATGCCCTGGTCACGCTGTGTTCAGGGGGTGAAAATGGCAGGAAATACCTCCGTTTGTGGCCCCACCAACACAATACAGACGGCTTTTTCGCCGCTGTTTGGCGCAAAAAGTAAGTATTTGATCTAAGTTAAGGTTTTCCACCCTAAAACGGCGAGAATTCAGAAAGAGCCCGTGGGGTCTTCTAAAATGGCTCGCCAAATAGATCCAGAATGAAACCAAAAGAGGGTCGGAGACTCTAACGGGGGGTTGGGAAGTTGCCCCCGTATCCAATTTCCATATATTGAAAGAATTCTATGTTCGTAACTGACTCGGTTGTGTTCAACGCCATCGTCGATTGGCTGGCGAACGGCCTGCTGAATCTGAGCTGGTGGCAGATCATCCTGTACGCCCTGGCGACGACGCACATCACGATCGCCAGCGTGACGATCTTCCTGCATCGCCACCAGGCGCACCGCGCGCTGGACCTGCACCCGATCATCTCCCACTTCTTCCGCTTCTGGCTGTGGCTGTCCACGGGCATGGTGACCAAGGAATGGGCGGCCATCCACCGCAAGCACCACGCCAAGTGCGAACAGGCTGAAGACCCGCACAGCCCGCAGATTTACGGCATCCGCAAGGTCCTGACCGAGGGGGCCGAGCTGTACCGCGCCGAATCCAAGAACAAGGAAACCATGGCTCGCTACGGCCACGGCACGCCCGATGACTGGATCGAGCGCAACCTCTACACCCGTTACTCCTGGCAAGGCGTGGGCCTGATGCTGATCATCAACCTCGCCCTGTTCGGCGCGGCGGGTGCAGCGGTCTGGGCCTTGCAGATGGCCTGGATCCCGATCACGGCCGCCGGAATCATTAACGGCCTGGGCCACTACTGGGGTTACCGCAACTTCGAGGCGGCCGATGCCAGCACCAATCTGTCGCCCTGGGGCATCATCATCGGGGGTGAGGAACTGCACAACAATCACCACACCTACCCGACCTCGGCCAAGCTGTCGGTCAAGCCCTATGAGTTTGACATCGGCTGGCTCTACATTCGCCTGTTGAGCGCCGTAGGCCTGGCCAAGGTCAAGAAGACGCCGCCCAAGCTTGAACTGGGTGACATCAAGCCCGTGGCCGATGACAAGACGCTGGAAGCGCTGATCGCGCATCGCTACGAGATCATGGCGGAATATGCCAACGGAATGCGCCGTGCCTTCCGTGGCGAACTGTCCGCGCTCAAGACCCGTTTGACCGACAGCGCCGCGCTGAAGGCCGCTGCCCGCTGGCTGCACCGTGACGCGGAAAAGGCCCCCGCCTCCGCCGCGCCCCAACTCGCCCAAGCCCGCGCCGCTTCGCCTGTGCTGGACAAGATGGTCACCATGCGCGAAGAACTGCGTCAGCTCTGGCTCAATACCTCGTTGAGCCGTGAGCAACTGCTGGCCAATCTGCAAGCCTGGTGTCACCGCGCCGAGGAAAGCGGCATCGCCGCCTTGCAAGAGTTCTCGCGCAAGCTGCGCATGGTCCGAACCTGACCCGCGCATGGTCTGAGGCTAAGCGTTAGCCTCCTCGCCACCTCGCTCAGCACCAAGGCCCGCAACCGCAAGGTCGCGGGCCTTGGTGTTTGTGGCGCAGTCTGGGGCTTGGGGTGGATGTTGGGGTGGATGATTTGGGAGAGGGCCGCTGCCGTGGTCGGGCGCGGCTGGCCCTAAGCGCCAGGCGGTTCAGGCTCCCGCCGCGGCCGTCGCGACGACTTCGATGCGCCAGTCCGGATTGCCCAGCCGCGCCTGCACGGTGGCACGCGGCGGCGTGTGGCCAGGGCTGACCCAGGTGTCCCACACCGCGTTCATGCCCGCGAAATCCGCCATGTCGGCCAAGTAAATCTGTACTCGTAGCAAACGCGTCTTGTCGCTGCCGGCTTCGGCCAGCAGCTTGTCCACCATGGCCAACACCTCGGCGGTTTGACCCCGGATGTCCTTGGTGGCGTCGTCGGGCACTTGGCCAGCGAGGTAGACCACGCCGTTGTGGATGGCGGCCTCGCTCAGGCGCGGTCCGACGCCCAGGCGTCGGATGCTGGCGCCTTGACTCGCGTTCGCGCTCATGCCTTCGGGCCCTTGAAGGACAACAGCTCGGCACCTTCGCCGGCCGACAGCAGCCCGGTCTGGGTGTAGATGCCCAGCTTGGCGCGCGTGTCGGTGATGTCCAGGTTGCGCATGGTCAGCTGGCCGATCCGGTCGGCGGGGCTGAAGGGCGCGTCTTCAACCTTTTCCATGCTCAGGCGCTCAGGGGCGTAAGTCAGGTTGGGGCTCTCGGTGTTGAGGATGCTGTAGTCATTGCCGCGGCGCAGTTCCAGCGTGACTTCGCCGGTGACCGCACGCGCGACCCAGCGCTGCGCGGCCTCGCGCAGCATGATGGCCTGCGGATCGAACCAGCGACCTTGGTACAGCAGGCGGCCCAGCTTCATGCCGTTGATGCGGTACTGTTCGATGGTGTCCTCGTTGTGGATGCCGGTCACCAGGCGCTCGTAGGCGATGTGCAGCAGGGCTAAGCCGGGCGCTTCGTAGATGCCGCGGCTCTTGGCTTCGATGATGCGGTTCTCGATTTGGTCGCTCATGCCCAGACCGTGGCGGCCACCGATCTCGTTGGCCTTGAGGATCAGGGCCACCGGGTCGTTGAAGCTTTGGCCGTTGAGCGCCACCGGTTGGCCTTCCTCGAAGCGCACGGTCACCTCCTCGGCTTTGACGACCACGTCGTCCTTCCAGAACGCCACGCCCATGATGGGGTTGACGATGCGGATGCCACTGTTGAGGTGCTCCAGGTCCTTGGCCTCATGCGTCGCGCCCAGCATGTTGCTGTCGGTGCTGTAGGCCTTTTCCACGCTCATCTTGTAGTCAAAGCCATTGGCTATCAAGAATTCGCTCATCTCCTTGCGTCCACCAAGCTCGTCGATGAAGCTCTGGTCGAGCCAGGGCTTGTAGATTTTGAGCGAGGGGTTGGTCAGCAGCCCGTAGCGGTAGAACCGTTCAATGTCGTTGCCCTTGAAGGTCGAACCGTCGCCCCAGATGTTGACGTTGTCCTCCTTCATCGCGGCCACCAGCATGGTGCCCGTGACGGCGCGGCCCAGTGGTGTGGTGTTGAAATAAGTCACGCCACCGGTGCTGATGTGGAAGGCATTCGCCTGGAGCGCCGCAATGCCTTCGTGCGCCAATTGGCGGCGGCAATCGATCAGGCGGGCCAATTTAGCGCCATAGGCATGGGCCTTCTTGGGAATAGCCTCGTAGTCGCTTTCGTCGGGCTGACCCAGGTTGGCCGTGTAGGCGTAGGGCTCGGCGCCCTTTTTCTTCATCCAGAGCAGGGCAGCGCTGGTGTCCAGTCCGCCAGAGAAGGCGATGCCGACCTTCTGGCCGGTGGGGAGGGATTGCAGGATGGTGGCCATGGGGGAGTTGTTCGTGATGCGTCAGCGGCTGGCGAGGGACAAGGGCTCAGCCGAAATGGCAGATGTAGTGATAGGGCTCGCCGCTCACTCGGATCTCGAAGGAGGTGTTGCCCGGAACACTGAATTTTTCCCCAGTGCCGGATTTGACCCAGGCGTCGCTGCCTTTGAGCTTGTATTCGCAAGCGCCCTTGACGCCTTCCATGATTTCAGGCGCGCCGGTGTTGAAGGTCAGGGTAGCGGGCAGGATCACACCCACCGATTTTTTTGTGCCATCGGCCAGGGTGATGCTGTGACTGACGCATTTGCCGTCGAAATAGACGTTGGCTTGGGTGGTAACGGAAACGCTGTTGAGGGTTGCAGTGGTCATGGATGAAGCAGGAGCGACGGAAGCAGGGGAGGAAAAAAAGACGAGAACCCGATTCTAAAGACCTCGATTGACTGGTAAAACATGACTGTTGACAGACCGCTGCAGGGGTCAAGCAAACTTGGCCGGATGCCGATAAAGGACGTATGAACCCCATGATCAAACTAAAACATGCCTTCGCCGCAGCCACATTGTTGGCTGGTGGCCACGCTTTGGCCGCTGAGCCCGTCGCCTCCCAAGTCGGCGCTGTGGATGCGTCGGGCAACGCCTGCAAGGGCTGGCTGGCCTGTGGTCCCGCCACCTCAACGAGTGCGGCTCCAGAGCCCAAAACCGTGAAGACTGCTGCGCAAACTTCCGCTTGCAAGGGCTGGTTGGCTTGTGGCCAGTCCGATGCCGATGTTTCTGCTTTCTCGGATCCGCAGGCCGATCAAGGGCGTTCTCCCCACCCTGTAGAAAAAAGCGGGCCACCTGGCATCCTCTTGGCTCAGCTTGCAGCACCGAAGGCGCAAGAATCTGCTGTACCGGGCGTAGCCGCCAAGCCGTCACCCATGCCCGAGGCAGCAGTGAAAACAGTCGATGGCGGTGAGCGACCTTCGCCGGTTTCGGGGCCGCTGGTCAGTCCTTTCGGACAAGCTTCGTCTCGCAATCCCGCGGCACCCGCTGCAGTGCTGAAGCAAGGCCGAGGCGGTCAGTTCCGTTTGGGGTTGGTGTCGTTCGGTGTCGGCTATGAAATTGGCGCCCTGAACAATATTGACGATCAGATCGACGATGCAAGTGATCGTCTCGAGCGCTTCACGATCACCGAGTCCGAGTTAACGTCTCAACTGAGCGGCAACTCAAGTCAAGCAGCCGCCGAGGCGGCGCTTAAGAACTATGTCGCTAATCGGGTCAACGATGAAGTCATCGATGTGGTCAACCCAGTGCTGAGTTCCTTGCGCCGTGAAGGGCGAGTGACAGTGATGGGTGAGGCGCAGGTCCCGTTGACTCCCTTGGTGGTGGCTGTGGAGGCTTGGGGAGGAAGTTTGCTGCTTGACGCCAGTTTCCAGGCATTGGCCGATACCAGCGTGGTGACAAAGACCTTGCCTGCATTGGATGCCAACGCGATCACCGTCCACGCCACTTTCGTCGGCCCTGGCCCGGATGCGGCCATTGGGACCTCTGATGACGTGTACGAGGCCACTGCGGATTTCAACTACGACGATGCAACTGCCAACGAAAGCTCGGTGTTGGTCAAGGCCGCGTTGGTTCAGCAATACGGCCTGGGCTATAGCCACAATGTCTGGAAGTCCGCCTTGCCTGTTGAGTCTTGGGGTTCGGGCTGGTTGACGGTGGGCGGTCGGGTCAAGTACTACCAGGTGAAACTGGTGCGTGCGGCGGTCCGGCTCAAGGACAACGATGATGCCGAAGACACCCTCAAGGATGCAGAGTCCAAAGACAGCACGGGCGTGGGCGTGGACCTGGGGGCGCAGTGGTCAAGCCGCTACTACCGCGCGGGCGTTTGGGGCAACAATCTCAACAGCCCTCAGTTCAAGTTCAATAAGCTGGACTTGACGAGTTACACCGACGCCACGATCAAGAAAGACCTTCAGGCTGGTGCGACTTACACAATGAAACCGCAGGTTCAGGTGGAGACCGCCGTTCATACTGAAAACCAGCAATGGGTTCTGGGCTTGAACTACGATGCCAATTCAGTTCGTGACCCGCTTGATCGTGAGTTCCAATGGCTTGCAGTGAACGCGGCCCACGTCACGAACACGTTCTGGATTCCTGGTTTCCGCGTCGGCTACCGTGAAAACCTGGTCGGCACGCAACTCAGCTACGCGACCGCCGGTTTGACCTGGTTTGGCGTCAACCTGGATCTGGCCTACGGGTTGGACACCATCAAGTACGATGGAGACACCTACCCGCGCAGCGTCATGCTTAACATCAGCTCGTCCATGACGTTCTGAGCTGCATCGGATCGCTGGCCCCGAGGGGCGTCAGAGACGTTGGCGCCAATCTGAGGTGTCAAAGCCCACAGTCACGTCTTTGCCACCCCACTCCACCACGGGGCGCTTGATCACACTGGGTTGGGCCAGCATCAGGGCTCGCGCGCTTTGCGCGTTGGTCACGGCTGCTTGATCGGCCTGGCTCAGCTTGCGCCAAGTAGTGCCTTGGCGATTCACGATCTTCTCCCAGCCCACGGCGGCCATCCAAGCATCCAGCCGCTGTTCTGGGACGCCTTGTTTCTTGAAGTCGTGGAAGGTGAATTCCACGGCCTGCCCCTCCAGCCACGCGCGGGCTTTCTTGACGGTGTCGCAGTTCGTAATGCCGTAAAGAGTGATGCTTTTCTTCATGGGGGACAATTCTGGCTTATGTCTGAATTGAACACATTGCAAGACTGGCTGGCGCATTGCGAGCGCCTGCATCCCAAGGGCGTCGATGGCATCACTTTGGGCCTGGAGCGGCCGCGCACCGTGGCCCAGCGCATGGGTCTGAAGCTGGACTGTCCCGTGATCACGGTGGCTGGAACGAATGGCAAGGGGTCGACCTGCGCGATGCTTGAATCCATCCTCGGTCAAGCGGGCTACCGCACTGGGGTCTATACCTCCCCTCACCTGGTTCATTTCGAGGAGCGACTGCGTCTTGGTGGCGAGATCGTGCAGGCGGAGATGCTGCTGCCTTCCTTCGCGCGCGTCGAAGCGGCCCGTATCGGCGGTGCCGCCGAGGTCGCGCTGAGTTACTTTGAGTTCACCACGTTGGCGATCCTCGACTGCATGGCGCATGCCCAGGCTGAGGGGCGACTCGACGTGGCGATTCTGGAGGTGGGGTTGGGCGGTCGGCTGGACGCAGTCAATATCCTCGACGCAGATTGCGCCGTCATCACCAGCATTGACCTTGACCACATGGAGCTGCTGGGGCCGGATCGCGAGAGCATTGGCCGTGAGAAAGCCGGCATCATGCGTTCTGGACGTCCGGTGGTGGTGAGCGATCCCGTGCCACCCGACAGCGTGATCGAGCACGCGCGTCATCTGGGCGCTGAGCTCTGGCGTTTTGGGCGCGATTTCAACTATTCGGGGGACAAGCAGCAATGGAACTGGGCCGGACGTGATCGCCGCTACAGTGGCCTCGCCTATCCCGCTTTGCGTGGCGCCAATCAGTTGATCAATGCCGCAGGCGTACTGGCCGCCCTGACGGCGCTGCGTGACCGGTTGCCAGTCACGGCTCAGGCGGTGCGCAACGGCTTGGCCATGGCTGCCTTGCCTGGGCGGTTTCAGATCGTTCCTGGCCAACCTACTTTGGTGCTGGACGTGGCGCACAATCCACACGCAGTTGCTGCGCTGACCGCCAATCTCGACGCCATGGGTTTTTACCCGCGCACCCACGCTGTCTTTGGCGCGATGGCGGACAAGGACCTGCAGCCTATGTTCGCCCGTGTCATGCCTCTGGTCGATCACTGGTACTTCACCGATCTGCCCACTCCGCGTGCCGCCTCGGCCGCGCAGCTGCAGTCCGCCTGGCAAGCCGTCAAGACCGGGCGCTCTGTTGGCTTGGGCTTGGCTGCTCAGGCCAGTGCGACCTTGCATGCCGATCCCGTGGCGGCGTTGACTGCGGCGATGGCCGCCGCGGACCCCGCTGATAGAATCGTGGTCTTCGGATCGTTCTACACGGTGGGCGGCGTTCTGAAGGAGGGCGTGCCGCGCTTGCAAGCCAAGCACCTGAATGCCGCTTCCTGAGTCCAGACCTCCCTCCCATCCGCACGCAAGCCTGTCCAGCCCTTTAGCCCGAACGCATGGCCTTTTTCAAGTTCCGCAAGGGCGGCGATGAGCAACCCGCCCCGGCAGCTCAGCCCGAAAGCGTGGAGGCGTTGCGCCGTCGCGCAAAAAATCGTCTCATCGGCTCGGTGATTCTGGTTGTGGCGGGGATTGTGGGGTTCCCCTTGCTGGTCGACAAGGAGCCGCGGCCCGTGGCGCAGGATTTGCCGATCCTGATTCCCGCCCGTGATGCATTGCCCCCGCTGGCCGTTCCCGCTGGTTCGGGCACCCAGGGCGCCAGAACCACGGACTCTGACGCGACGCGTGCGTCGGATGCGCGGTCTGCCCCACGATCGCCCGAAGATTCTTTTTCCGCCACCGTGCCCGCGCCGGTGACCACGCAAGGTGCGAAATCTTCGTCGTCTGGTTCCGTCGCCCCGCCCGCTGCGGCCGAGAGTTCCGTGCGTTACGTGGTGCAGGTTGGATCTTTCAGCGACGTCGCGCGCGCGCGCGCGGCGCGTGGCAAGCTGGAACGTGCAGGTCTGAGGCACTACACCCAAGTTGTCGAAACCAAGGAGGGTCAACGCATTCGTGTGCGTGCTGGTCCGTTCGACAGCAAAGCCGAGGCCGATCGTGCCGCCGCCAAGATTCGGCAACTGGACATGGCCGCAGACGTTCTGAGCCTGTGAACTCCGCGACGCGGAAGTGTCTTTCACCATGGCCCTGCTCGATACATTGTTCCTGATTGGTTTGCTGGTGTCTGTCTGCCTGGGCTTGTGGCGCGGATTCATCTACGAAGTGCTGGCCGTGCTGAACTGGTTGCTGGCTTTGCTCTTGGCCCAGTGGTTGGGCGAAGAGGTCGGACGCTGGCTTCCCTTGGAGGGGCAGCCGGAAGCGCTGGTGCGCGTCGTTGGCTATGCGCTCGTCTTCGTGGTTTCGGTATTCGTTGGGGGGCTGGTGGTTTGGGCCATCCCGAAGCTGGTTGAGCAGGCTGGCTTGCGTCCAGTGGACCGCATGCTGGGCGCGGCTTTCGGCGTGTTGCGCGCCGCGATCTTGATACTGGCCTTGACTGTAGGGGTGTTGATGACGTCCTTTCGCCAGAGTGCCTGGTGGCAGGAGTCCTACACGGCGCACGCGTCGGTTTGGGCACTCCAACAACTCAAACCCTTGTTGCCCGTGGGTGTGGCCCAATATCTGCCGTGATCGTTCGCGGCTCCGTGTTTTCGCTGGGAAAGTTGCCCTGAAGGGGGATGCACTATGTGTGGAATCGTCAGCGTTGTCAGCAACGCGCCTGTCAATCAACTCATCTACGACTCCTTGCTTCTGCTGCAGCATCGTGGTCAGGATGCTGCGGGCATTGTCACCCAGCAGGACCGCAAGTTCTTCATGCACAAAGCCAAAGGCATGGTACGTGACGTGTTCCGAACACGCAACATGCGCGCGCTGCCGGGCAACTGTGGCTTGGGCCAGGTCCGCTATCCCACCGCCGGCAATGCATACAGCGAGGAAGAGGCCCAGCCCTTCTATGTCAACGCGCCCTTCGGCATCGTGCTGGTGCACAACGGCAATCTGACGAACGCGCAGGCGCTCAAGGCTGAACTGTTCAGCACTGACCATCGCCACATCAATACCGAGAGCGACACCGAAGTGCTGCTCAACGTGCTGGCCGATGAGCTGGAGAAAGCCACCCGTGGCAAGCCGCTGCGCGTGGGTGATGTGTTCGCCGCCGTGCGGCAAGTGCACAAACGCATCCGTGGTTCCTATGCCGTCATCGCCCTCATCGCGGGCCACGGTGTCTTGGCTTTTCGCGATCCCTATGGCATTCGTCCTCTGTGCTTTGGACGCAACACGGAGGGAGGGGTGATGATCGCCAGCGAATCCGTGGCCTTGGACGGCACGGGTCATACTCTGGAGCGCGACGTCGCGCCCGGCGAAGCGATCTTCGTCAATCTGGACGGCCAGATCAGCGCACAGCAGTGTGGGGATCTGCCACGTCTCAACCCCTGTATCTTTGAGTTCGTTTATCTCGCCCGCCCCGACTCGGTGATGGATGGCATCTCGGTCTATCAGGCGCGCCTGAACCTGGGTGAATCGCTGGCCAAGCGCGTGATCTCGACCGTCCCGCCCAGCGAAATTGACGTGGTGATCCCAATCCCCGAGTCGAGCCGCCCCAGCGCCATGCAGCTGGCGCAATTGCTCGGCCTGCCTTACCGCGAGGGCTTCGTGAAGAACCGCTACGTCGGCCGCACCTTCATCATGCCCGGCCAAGGCGTGCGCAAGAAAAGCGTGCGTCAGAAACTCAACGTCATCACCAGTGAGTTCAAGGGCCGCAACGTGCTGCTGGTGGACGACAGCATCGTGCGTGGCACCACCAGCCGCGAGATCGTGCAGATGGCTCGAGAAGCTGGGGCGAACAAGGTCTACATGGCCAGCGCGGCGCCGCCCGTGCGCTACCCCAACGTCTACGGCATCGACATGCCGACGGTGGAAGAACTGGTGGCCCATGGCCGCACGGTCGAAGACGTGCGCCAGATCATTGGTGCCGACGCCTTGATCTATCAGGATGTGGATGGCATGAAGCAGGCCATCGGCAAGCTCGGCACCAACCTGGCGAGTTTCGAGGCGTCCTGCTTCGATGGCGTCTACGTCACCGGCGACATTCAGGCCGAGGACATTGAGCGCATGAATTCCAACCGAGTCAAGGCTGAAGAGGACGATGTGGATACTTCGCGGCTGGCCTTGCCCAATCATCGGGGCGACTAGATGAGCGGCAAACGACACGAGGGGCTGCGCCTGCAGACGTTGGCGGTGCGCGCCGCCGTCGAGCGCAGCCAGTATGGCGAGAACTCCGAGGCGCTTTACCTCACCAGCGGATACGTGCAGCCCAGCGCCGAGGTGTCGGCGCGGCGTTTCGCGGGCGCGGAGGAGGGCTACACCTACGGGCGCTCGGGCAATCCCACAGTGACCAGTTTCGAGCAGCGACTCTCCGCGCTGGAAGGCAGCGAGGCGACCATGGCCACTTCCTCCGGCATGTCCGCCATCATGCTGATGTGCTTTGCCTTGCTCAAAGCGGGCGATCATGTCGTGCTTTCGCAGTCCATGTTTGGCTCGACCCTCAAGCTGATTGGTTCCGAGTTTGCCCGCTTCGGCGTGGAGTCCACCACGGTGCCGCAGACCGATCTGGCCGCCTGGAAAGCGGCCATCCGTTCTAACACCAAGCTCCTGTTCGCCGAGACTCCGACCAACCCGCTGACCGAAGTCTGCGACATCGCCGCCCTGGCCGATCTAGCGCACAACGCAGGTGCCTGGCTCGCCGTCGACAACTGCTTCGCCACCCCCGCCTTGCAGCGTCCCATCGATTTGGGGGCGGACATCGTCATGCACTCCGGGACCAAGTACCTGGACGGGCAGGGCCGGGTGATGGCCGGCGCGCTCTGCGCACCAGAAAAAATGGTGATCGAGAAGTTCCTGCCGGTGCAGAAGAACAGCGGTATGGTGCTCTCGCCATTCAATGCCTGGGTCGTGCTCAAGGGCATGGAGACGCTGGACATCCGAATGAAGGCGCAAAGCGCGCTGACGCTGGAACTCGCGCAGTGGCTGGAGCAGCACCCCGCCGTGGCGCGCGTCTATTACCCCGGCCTGGCCAGCCACCCTCAGCATGCGCTGGCGATGCGGCAGATGAGCCTCGGGGGCGCCGTGCTGTCCTTCGAAGTGAAGGCCGATGGCCCCGAACAAGCACGTGTGCGTGCTTTCCACTTGCTGGATTCCCTGCAGTTGCTGTCGCTCTGTACCAATTTGGGTGACACCAAGACTTTGCTGACCCATCCGGCGAGTACCTCGCACGGAAAGCTGTCAGAAGCCCAGCGCCAGGCCGCGGGCATCGGACAGGGCTTGATCCGCGTGGCCGTGGGCCTGGAGCATCCGCAAGACGTGCAGGACGACCTCGCCCGTGGCCTGAATACTTTGGCCTGATATGACGACAAAAGTTAGAACCCGTTTCGCCCCGTCACCGACGGGCTTCATCCACCTCGGCAACATCCGTTCCGCGCTCTACCCCTGGGCCTTCGCGCGCGCCAACGAAGGCACCTTCATCCTGCGCATCGAGGACACCGACCTGGAGCGTTCCACTCAGGCCGCCGTCGACGTGATCATCGAAGGCATGAAGTGGTTGGGCCTGGACCACGACGAAGGTCCGTTCTATCAGATGCAGCGCATGGACCGCTACAAGCAGGTGCTGGCTGAATTGCAAGCGGCAGGCCATGTCTATCCCTGCTACATGAGCGTGGAAGAACTCGATGCCCTGCGCGAACGCCAGATGGCGGCCAAGCAGAAGCCGCGGTACGACGGCACCTGGCGCCCCGATCCGGGCAAAGCCTTGCCGCCGGTGCCAGCGGGTGTGCAGCCGGTGCTGCGCTTCAAGAACCCCCTGGGCGGTTCAGTGGTCTGGGACGACAAGGTCAAAGGCCGTATCGAGATCAGCAACGAGGAACTGGACGATCTGGTGATCGCGCGTCCCGATGGCACGCCGACCTACAACTTCTGCGTGGTGGTCGACGACATCGACATGGCCATCACCCACGTCATCCGGGGCGACGATCACGTCAACAACACGCCACGCCAGATCAACATCTTCCGCGCGCTGGGCAAGGAGCCCCCGGTCTACGCCCATTTGCCCACCGTGCTCAACGAGCAGGGCGAGAAGATGAGCAAGCGCAACGGCGCCAAGCCCGTCACGCAGTACAGGGATGAAGGCTACCTGCCGGATGCGATGGTGAACTACCTCGCTCGCTTGGGCTGGAGCCATGGCGATGACGAGATCTTCAGCCGAGCACAGTTCCTGGAGTGGTTCAACCTGGACCACCTGGGCCGCAGCGCCGCGCAATTCGACGAAGCCAAACTGCGCTGGGTCAATGCCCAACACTTGAAAGCCATGGCCGACGATGCGCTGGCTATGTTGGTTACGGAGCAACTCCGCAAGCGCGGCATTGTGGTGGACGAGCGCCTAGCCGGCATCTGCGGGTTGTTCAAGGACCGGTGCGAAACCACCGTGGCGCTGGCGGACTGGGCCGAGAAGTTCTATGGCGACACCGTCGAGATACGCCCCGAAGATCGTGCGCAGCACCTTACCGACGCGATTCGCCCGGCACTCTCGCAACTGGCGGAAAAATTGGAGGGACTCGGTGCTACCTGGGACAAGGCGGCCATCGCCGCAGTCATCAAGGATGTGCTGGCCCTGCACAAGGACCAAGGCCTGAAGATGCCTCAACTGGCTATGCCGGTGCGCGTGCTGGTGCTGGGCACGCCGCAGACTCCGTCGCTTGATGCCGTGCTGTCGCTCCTGCCCCGTGAAAAAGTTTTGGCTCGTTTGCGCAGCGCGTGATTTATCCCCTATAATGCGAGGCTCACGACGCTTCGGCGGTTGCTGAAAATGACAAATGCCTGATCACTGGTTAGGCATGCGGCAAAAGCAACAAGCGGGGGTATAGCTCAGCTGGGAGAGCGCTTGCATGGCATGCAAGAGGTCAGCGGTTCGATCCCGCTTACCTCCACCATATGAGGCGTCGCGAGATGGTTAAGAAGTTCTTGCAGGTGTCGCGAGATGCTGGTGAGGATTTCGAAGTCCAAGGTTTTGACCCTATCGTCTAGAGGCCTAGGACATCACCCTTTCACGGTGAGTACCGGGGTTCGAATCCCCGTAGGGTCGCCAAGTTTTGTGGCACTTGGCCTGTTGTGCGAGAGCAATCAAGCACCATGGGCGAACGTCACACCAACGCGGAGTGGTAGTTCAGTTGGTTAGAATACCGGCCTGTCACGCCGGGGGTCGCGGGTTCGAGTCCCGTCCACTCCGCCAAGATACAAGGGCTTGCCGCTCAACAGTGGCAAGCCCTTTTCTTTTGATTCAGGCCTATCCGATGTCTGTTCAGATCACCGTGCATCTGTTCTTTACCTCGCTTCGCGGTTTGGTGGCTTGTATTCAGCAATGGCCGGTGCGGGTGCTGTGCACATCGCTTGTGGTGTCGGCTCCCTTGGTGTCTCCTGCCCAGGCGCAGCTGACCAAATCGGATGTCCGCCCAGCGCCGCAGGCGTTGATCAAGGTCCATGCCTACACCGGAGGTGGCGTTGCCGTGTTTCCAGCGCGCGTTATCACTCGCAATCCTCATGTGATGCAGCGCTACGCCTGTGATGCCTGTGACTTGGTACCTCGCCTGGAGCGTGCCGATTGGCGCACCACACCTCTGTTCCAGCGTGAGTACGCCAAAGAAATCAACGCGGCAGCGCGCCGTTATCAGTTGGACCCCGCCCTGGTTCGCGCTGTGATCCATGCCGAATCGAGCTTCAACGCAGGTGCGCGTTCGCCTAAAGGTGCTCGCGGGTTGATGCAATTGATGCCCGCGACGGCACGGGCGCTGGGTGTGCGTCGGCCCCACGACCCTCGAGAAAACATCGATGGAGGCGCGCGCTATTTGGCCGAAATGCTTGCGCGTTTTCGCAATGATGTGAGTTTGGCTACTGCCGCCTACAACGCAGGACCGCAGGCGGTCCAGGCCTATGCCGGGGTGCCGCCCTATGACGAGACGCGTGCATACGTCCAGCGGGTTCGGGTGCTCTTGTACCGCTATCGCAGAGCAGCGCAACTGGACTGGCAGGGATGAAACGCGACAGGCAGGGTTGTTGACCTGGCCGCTGCGAAAAATAAGTGCTTGGTCGACAATCTTCGGCCATGGAACACATGCAACATCATTTCCCCCAGGGCATCGCACTGGGTGGCACATCGCGCATTCCCGCCTATTCCATGTTGGACTTGGTTGCCGTGCGCGAAGGCGGCACTGTGCGCCAGGCGCTTGATCTGGCTGTGCGTACGGCACAGCACGTCGAGTCCCTGGGCTTCACCCGCTACTGGTTGGCCGAGCATCACAACATGCCCGGCATCGCAAGTTCTGCCACTGCCGTGCTGATAGGCCATGTCGCTGGTGCCACGCGGCGCATTCGTGTCGGTTCAGGCGGCATCATGCTGCCTAACCATGCCCCGCTGACAGTGGCGGAGGCATTTGGCACGTTGGCGGAGCTTTACCCTGGCCGCATTGATCTTGGGTTGGGCCGAGCACCAGGCACCGACCCCATGACGATGCGCGCATTGCGGCGCGACCGCGTGGAGCGCGAAGACGACTTCCCTCAAGACGTGGCCGAGCTGCAGCGCCTGTTGGCGCCTGCGCAGCCAGGGCAGCGCTTGACCGCTACTCCGGGCGCAGGCACTCGCGTGCCGATTTGGCTGTTGGGCTCCAGCCTGTTTTCCGCGCGCCTGGCGGCCGAGTTGGGCCTGCCTTATGCCTTTGCATCTCACTTCGCGCCGCGGTATCTGTTGCAGGCTTTGGAGCTGTACCGCAGCTTGTTCCGTCCTTCCGCGGTCCTGAATCATCCTTATGCTGCGATTGGCGTGCCGGTGGTGGCCGCACCCAGCGATGACGAGGCCGACTACTTGGCGAGTAGCACCTTCCAGCGCGTGCTCGGCATCGTGACGGGGCGACGCGGCCTCCTGCCTCGTCCCGTCTCGCATTACATGGACAGTTTGGCTCCCCAGGAGCGAGCAGCCATCGCGGATTTCTTGGGCGTGGCGGTCATCGGTGGACCTCAAACCCTGAGCTCAGGCCTTGCTCAATTGGCCCGACTGACGCAGGCCGATGAATTCATTCTGGTGTCGGATGTGTACGAGCCGGAGCTGCGCCTGCGCTCCTTGGAGCTCGCGGCGGCGGCGATGCGCGCCTTGCCTCAGGAAGAAATCGTGCTCTCCAGTGAAGCACAATGATGGGCATGAACGCCCCCAACGAAACCCAGGCCGGGTCTCAGGCCACTCATCCCGCATTGCCCGATCGACTCTCCATCGATCCGCGCAGCCCTCACCACGTGGCTGCCGTTTTTGAGCGCGATGTGGGCATACGCTTCAATGGCAAGGAGCGGCACGATGTCGAGGAGTATTGCATCAGCGAGGGCTGGATCAAAGTCCCCGCCGGCAAGACTTTGGACCGCAAGGGTCAGCCTTTGCTGCTCAAGCTCAAGGGCACGGTCGAACCTTTCTACCGCTACTAGGGTTTCCTCCGTATATCCCCCATCGCGGGCCGTATACAACCTCTTCAGGCAGCTTTCACATGGCGGGTGAAAAAACTCGGATATGTTGTAAGGTTTTACCAGGCCGCTGCGCTGCCTTTACCGTTGCTTCACAAAAGCTCGTTAATTTTCGTTCCGCATCCCGAAATCAAGGGAGATCGGAGATGTGCGTCTCTTTATCTCTTTAATTAGTAATTTCAACTGCCAGGAGAACCTTGAAATGTCCAAAATGTCCAAGCTGCTTGCCACGCTGATCGCTGGCCTCTTCGCTGCTTCCGTGTTTGCCCAGACTGCTGCCCCCGCTGCCGCTCCCGCAGCTGCCCCGGCCAAGGCTGAAGCCAAGCCCGCTGCCAAGCCAGCCGCCAAGCCCGCCGAAAAGAAGGCAGAGAAAAAGGAAAAGAAGACGGAGAAGAAGACCGACGCTGCCCCGGCCAAGTGAATGGCCGCAGGATATGAAAATATCCTGAACACGCTTCTCAGGGAAAGCCCGCCATCCGGCAACGGTGGTGGGCTTTTTCGTGACTGGTAGCCGTACTCGCGTGGCAGAACGCGTGCGCCGTGCCGCTGGCCCTCTGGCGTCCATGGGTTTGCATGAACCCTACACTGACCGCCCCATGCCACTCACTCGCAGGAGATTTCCATGCTCAATACCGATCTCGACAGCGAATTCAAATCCCTTTTGTCGGTTCCCACCGATCCGTCTTTCCTCGCTGGCGCCAACCGCCGCACGGTCATCGAGACCGCACTGGGGGTGGGGTATGCCGCCTCGGTGCTGCCCATCATGGCGCAGACCGCGATCACGACAAGCGCCGCCGGACTGACGGCGGGAGAGATCACCATCACGGCGCAGGGAGGCTACAAGCTCCCTGCCTACCGGGCGCAGCCTGCGGGCAAGACAGGTTTGCCGGTGGTGCTGGTGCTGTCCGAGATTTTTGGCGTGCACGAACACATCGCGGATGTGACCCGGCGATTCGCGCACGCGGGGTATCTGGCGATTGCGCCCGAGCTATTCATTCGCCAGGGCGACGCGAAAGGCTACACCGAGATCGGCAAACTCATGAGCGAGGTCATCAGCAAGGTGCCTGACGCCCAGGTGATGTCGGACCTTGATGCCACGCTGGCTTGGGCTGGTGCAAATGGAGGCGACCTCAAGCGTGTCGGCGTCACTGGCTTCTGCTGGGGCGGCCGGCAGGTCTGGCTCTATTCCGCGCACAATCCCGCCATCAAGGCGGGCGTGGCTTGGTACGGCAGGCTCGTCGGTGCCTCTAGCGAGCTGACACCCAAACAACCTGTGGATGTGGCCGCACAGTTGAACGGCCCCGTGCTCGGCCTCTATGGCGAGGCTGACACCGGCATTCCTCAGGAAAGTATTGCCCAGATGAAGCAGGTGCTGGCGGGCGGCAACGCCAACGCCAAGGCCTCGCAGTTCGTGGTCTACAAGGATGCGCCCCACGCTTTCCATGCGGACTACCGACCCAGTTACCGCAGGGAAGCTGCCGAGGACGGCTGGAAGCGCGCCTTGGCCTGGTTCAAGCTCAACGGCGTGGTTTGATTCAGACCTGCAGGGGGCATGCCGGGCCTCGCCGTCGGGGCTTGACAGGTCTGGGACAATCCCAGGCATGACGACCTTTTTCGCGATTCTTCTCGGCACATTGGCTGCCGGCATTGGCAGCGTATGGTTGGCTGCGGCGCTCAGTTCCAGCTTGGCGCGGTACACCCAGCACATGCTCAGCTTGGCGGCGGGGGCTTTGCTGGGCGCCGCTTTCCTGCACTTGTTGCCCGAAGCCTTCGAGAGCGCCGCGCACGTGAGCATGCTCGTGCCCACCGCGAACGATCTGGACCACGGCATCCGGCCTCACACGCTGTTCATCATCTTGTTGGGTGGTGTGGTGTTCTTCTTTTTGTTGGACAAGGCCGAGCTCTGGCACCATGGGCATGAACATCACGTGGACTCCCCGGCCGGCACTGATCAGCATGCGCATGCCCACCACGGTCATTCTCATCATCATCACCACGATACCGATGGCTCCTCCCATGGGCGGCCGCTGAGCCTTTCGGGGGGCTGGACCGTGCTGGCGGGTGACAGCGTGCACTGCTTCGGTGACGGCATCTTGATCGCATCGGCGTTCATGGCGGATTTGCGGCTGGGTGTGATCGCCGCCGTGGCCGTGCTTGCGCACGAGGTGCCCCATCACATGGGGGATCTGGTGGTGTTGCGTGCCGCCAGTGGAACCCGTCGCGCGGCCTTGCTCAAGGTGTCATTGGCTGGCGCCATCACTGCCCTGGGCGGCGTATTGGGCTGGTGGTTGGTGGATTGGCTGCATGACTATCTTCCCTATTTCCTTGTGATTGCCTCCAGCAGCTTCATCTATGTGGCGCTGGCCGATCTGATTCCGCAACTGCAGAAGCGCCTGAGTCTGGCCGCGACGCTGGCTCAGATCGCCTGGCTGCTCGTGGGCATTGGCCTGGTCATGTTGACCAGTACCTTGGCCCATGCACACTGAGGACATGTGCTTTTCATCATGAGTTTCGAACGCCTGTTTTTTTCCGTTTTCGGTTTTTTCCTTCGCCTGGGCCTGCTGGTGGTCGGTTTGATGGTGATGGTTTTCGTGCTCGCGCTGAGCTTGTTCATGCTCGTGGCTTGGGGGCTGTACGCTTTGATCGCCCGCTTGCTGGGGCGTCCCGTGCAGCCCTTGGCTTTCACCATCCTGCGCCAGGCTCAGGCACAGTTCTTCCGGCGAGCGAATGCTCAATCGGCCCCTTCAGGTGCTCCGGCGGGCGCCGAGGTCATTGACGTGAATTCACGCGAAGTGGACAGTGCCACCACGGATCGCTTGGGGCGCTGAGTCAGGGCCCCACCAAGCCTTCCAGCTGCCATCGCGCTTGAGGCCTCAGGCTGATGCGAGGCAGCCCGTCACCATCGGGCCTCAGCCCTTGGCGACAGGGCGCGTCGGGTCACTGCACCATTCGCTCCAACTTCCCGCGTACAAAGCGGCACGGCCCAAGCCAGCGAGTTCCATGGCCAGCAGGTTGGGCGTGGCGGTCACGCCGCTGCCGCATTGGTGTACCACCGACGCTGGAGGGCGACCGCCCAGCAGAGCGTCGAACTCCGCGCGCAATTGCGCGGGTGACTTGAATCGACCGTCTGGACCGAAGTTGTCGCCGAAGGGGCGGTTGAGTGCGCCCGGGATGTGGCCCGCGACCGGGTCCAGGGGTTCGACCTCTCCCCGAAATCGGGCGGGAGCGCGCGCATCCACCACGGTTTGCAAGCTGGATTGGTTGAGATTGGCGCGCACCTCTTCCACAGTGACCAGGCGCGCCAGTGGCTTGCCGGGCTGAAATGGGCGCTGGCTGGCCGAAGTTGGCATGGCCGCCGGGCCGCTGGCCACCGGCCCTTGGATGGCCTGCCAGGCAGGCAAACCACCGTCTAGCACGGCCACGGCTTCGTGCCCGGCCCACTTGAGCATCCACCACAGCCGCACGCAGAAGCTCGAACCTTGTCGGTCATACACCACCGCCTGCATGTCATTCTGGAAACCGATGCGGCCCAGCCATTGCGCGAAGACCTCGCGCTGGGGCAGCGGGTGACGGCCGCCCGACGCCGCCATGGGCGCGGCTTTGCCGACGCCATGGGTCAGAGCCGCCTCCTTGGCGCTGAGGTGTCGATCCAAGTCGGCACGCACGGCGCCAGCGATGCGCAGTTGCTCGAACTGCGCATCGCCTTGCGCGGGCTGGGCCAGGTCGAAGCTGCAGTCAAAGATCATCACGGGCTTGTGCTCGCGCAGCAGGCCTTGAAGTTCTGTGGCTGAGATCAGGGTCGTGTAGCGCATGGTCAGCTAGGGCGGAGGCTTGGTCTCAATGTTCTTCAGCGGGGGTGTTGGGCACAGTGCGCTCGCGCAGCAGGATCGCGGCCACACCGGTGGCCAGAATGAGCGCGATACCCATCCAACCCGAAAGTGGCAGTTCGTCGCCGAACAGCATCAGGCTGTAGATGGAGGCAAACACGATGCCGGAATACTGCAGGCTGGCCACAGTGAGCGTATGGCCGCGGCTGTAGGCGCGGGTCATGCACCACTGGCCCAGCGAGGCCAGGATGCCGATGGGTACCAGCCAGGCGGCTGCTTGCCAACTGACCTGCGACCAAGGCGTGAATCCAACGATCGCGCAACCGATCAACCCCATGATGACAGTGCCGACGGCGAAGTAGAACACCGTGCGCCCCTCCGGCTCGCCCACCTTGCCCAGGGCCGTGACCTGCATGTAGGCCAGCGCGCCTCCGATGCCGGAAAGCAGGCCGATCAGGCCAGCCAAAAGTTGGTCGTGGTCGATCGTGGGGCGCAGCACGAGGATCACGCCCCCGAAACCCAGCAGCACGATGAAGAGCATGGGTCCTTGCCGCTGCGCCTGAGCGACGCTGACCGTGGTCAGTAGCGCGCCGCCGATGATGAAGGCGGCTACCCAGATGCTGCTCATGTAGTTCAGCGTCATGGCCGTGGCCAGCGGCAGGTGGGCGATGGCGTAGAACCAGGCAATCATCGAGAACCCGCCGACCAGGCTGCGCCAGACGTGCATGCCCGGCACGGGGGTGGGCAACTTCACCCCCTGTCTGCGCAGCACCAGGCCCAGGAAGACCATGCTGATGATGCTGCGATAGAAGACCAGTTCAAAGGTGTTGAACGAGGTGGACGCGTACTTGACCGCCACGCCCATGGTGGCGAAGAAGAAAGCACCCAGAACCATCCAGAGGGCTTGCATAGGAGAGCGGGCCGCGATAGAGCGCCACAAAGTTGCTAAGCCTGTATTACACCCGGAAATGGGTTCGCACTATGCCACCCCGTGCCCGAACGACAAGCGCCCGCAAAACTGGGGCTGCGGTTTTCGTCGGCACGGGCATGCCGTACCGACTTTTGCCTCGGAGCCTCAGAGACCCAATTGCCTGCGGTACCACTCGTGGAAGTGCTGCATGCCGTCTTCCATCGGGCTTTGGTAAGGACCGACTTCATTCTGTCCGCGCAGCATCAAAGCTTTGCGGCCTGCGTCCATGCGCTCGGCGATCTCGTCATCTTCGATGCAGGTCTCCATGTAGGCAGCCTGCTGGGCCTCGACGAACTCACGTTCAAAGGCGGTGATTTCTTCGGGGTAATAGAACTCCACCTTGTTCAGCGTCTTGTCCACGCTGATGGGGTGCAGGGTCGAGACGGTCAGCACGTGCGGGTACCATTCCACCATGATGTGCGGGTAGTAGGTCAGCCAGATCGCACCGCGCTCGGGCCTCTGTCCGTTGCGGTACTTCAGCAGAGCCTCGTGCCAGCGCTGGTAGGTCGGAGATCCGGGTCGTTCGAAGGCTTCGGACACGCCCACGGTCTGCACGGAGTAATGCTCCTTGAACTCCCATTGCAGGTCGTCGCACGTCACGAAGCGGCCCAGTCCTGGGTGGAAGGGGCCGACATGGTAGTCCTCCAGATAGACCTCGATGAAGGTCTTCCAGTTGTAGTTGCACTGGTGCATTTCCACCCGGTCCAGCGTGTAGCCGCTGAAGTCCAGTTCTGCGCGTGGGCCCATGTCCGCCAGATCTGCCGCGATGTCCCGGCCACCATGCGGACCGTCGATCAGCCCATCCTCGAACAGCAGGCCGTTCCACTCCTGCAGCCGGTATTGACTCAGGTGTAGACAAGGGTCTTGTGCGAAATGCGGGGCCCCGATGAGTTGGCCGCCGCCCGAGTAGGTCCAACGGTGCAGTGGGCAGACGATGTTGCCGCCCGCATGGCCCTTGCCTTCGTGCTGGAGATTGCCCCGGCCTTGTAGCATCACGGCCTGGCGATGGCGGCAGACATTGGATTGCAGCGTGATGGAGCCATCGCGCTGGCGCACCAGCACGCGGCCGTTGCCTTCGTGGGCCAGCACGTGGTAGTCCCCGACCTCGGGAACGCTGGCAGCGTGACCCACGTAGCGCGGGCCACGGCCAAAGAGCTCTGTCATCTCACGCTGAAACAGCGCCTCGTCGAAATAGCTGGTGACGGGTAGTTGGCTGTGCGCCTGCTGCAGTCGAAGGCTTAAATCAGACATGGTGTCCTGACCTAAAGCTCCCCCCTTCTGGTTGGAAGGTACTGGAGGTTGGCACGCTTGGGAGCGTGAGAGTGAGGGAAAAGTCCGCGGCGGTTTGATCCTCGGGGCTCCGTGAGTGAGCAAAAGCCCAAGGGCACCACGAACCGGGGCGAAAAAGAGGCGCGATTGTACCCCCAGGGTTGTCTGGGGCAAGCTTTATCTCGCAGCAGGGTACAAGGGCTTTGCACATCGTGCGCTGCAAGTGCTTCGTGGCTGCTTGTTTGCGCCAGACGCACGATAGTTGCGAACCATCCCGCGGCCAAGGGATTGGATAATGCGCCAGACCACAAAAGATTCAGCCGATCAATGAAACTAAAGCTACTGGTATTGCTCTTCGCCGCGAGTCTGGGCGGGTGTGGTGATGGCTCGGGCGGTTCTGGTGGTTCAAACGGTGACGCTGCTCGGTGGCAGCCTGCGGTCACCGACACTTGGCAGTGGCAGCTCAAGGACGACATCAACACGGGGTATGACGTCGCCATCTACGACATCGACTTGTTGGATGTCCCAGTTGTGACGATCGCTACCTTGCACGCGGCGGGGAAGAAGGTCGTTTGCTATTTCTCCGCCGGCAGTTCCGAGAATTGGCGCTCCGACTTCTCGGAGTTCAACGCCGCCGACATGGGCAATCCACTGGACAGTGTCTGGGTCGGTGAAAAGTGGCTGGACACCCGCTCCGCCAATGTTCGGCGAATCATGCTCAAGCGCTTGGACCTTGCAAAAGCGAAGGGCTGTGATGGTGTCGAGCCTGACAACGTGGATGCCTACGAGAATGACCCCGGCTTTCCATTGACGGCGGACTCGCAGCTGGAGTACATCCGCTTTCTCGCGGGCGAAGCCCATGCCCGAGGCTTGGCCTTCGGTCTGAAAAACAACATGAACCAGTTGAATGAACTCGTGGACGACGTGGACTTCGCTGTCAACGAGCAATGTCACGAGTACGATGAGTGCGCTGGCTATCAGATCTTCATCAGTAAACGCAAGCCGGTGTTCAACGCCGAATACGCAGACAGCTACCGGTACGACGCCGCGGCCCGTCAAGCCATGTGCGCTTCATCGCGGGCCTTGAGCATTCGGACCCTGATACTGCCGCTCGAACTGGATGATGCATTTCGTCACAGCTGCGAGCTGTGATCGCATGTGGCCCATGCCCTGCATGGCACGCGACAGGGCATTGAGTGCTTCACCTTCCCAGCGCCTAAAATCCACTTTTCTTGGACAAAAAGTCGTTTCCATGCCGAAGGCACCTTCCCCATCTCCCGCCGCTACGGAGTCCGGCACCCCCGCGATGCCGGACACCTATGAAGAAGCGATGCGTGAGCTCGAGCAACTGGTGGTCCGGCTGGAGTCTGGAGAGTTGCCTTTGGAGCAATTGTTGGCCGCCTACCAGCGGGGCGCTGAGATCTTGCAGTTCTGTCGAGGCCGGCTTGACGCGGTGGAGTCGCAGATCAAGGTGCTCGACGAGGGCATGCTCAAGACATGGACACCCGAGTGAAGCCCGTGCTGGATTGGAACTTGCGCGCTTGGATGGACGAGCGCCTGGCACGCGTCGAACGCGCTCTGGAGGAGTGGGTGGGCGTCGATACGCCAGGGCACGCCGATGTGGGGCTGGGCGTGGCCATGCGCTACGCGGTGCTTGACGGCGGGAAGCGCCTGCGCCCCCTGCTGGTGCTGGCGGCATGCGAGGCGGTGCGCGGCGACGCGGCTGCGTCCTTGCGCGCCGCCTGCGCGACGGAATTGATCCACGCTTACTCCCTCGTGCATGACGACATGCCCTGCATGGACAACGACGTGTTGCGTCGTGGCAAGCCCACGGTGCACGTCAAATTCGGCGAAGCCCAGGCCTTGCTTGCCGGGGATGCCTTGCAGGCCTTGGCGTTTGAGTTGCTCACGCCCGACGACGAAGCCGCGGTGCCCGTCACGATGCAGGCCCGCTTGTGTCGATTGCTGGCTCGCGCGGCGGGCAGTGCGGGCATGGCCGGCGGACAGGCCATCGACCTGGCCAGCGTGGGCGTCAAGCTGGACGAAGAGCGCCTGCGGCAGATGCACCGCCTTAAAACCGGTGCATTGCTCCAGGCCAGCGTGATGATGGGCGCCGCCTGCGGCCAACCGACTCAGGCGCAGCAGGCCTCGCTGAGCGACTACGGAGCGTCCATCGGCCTGGCCTTCCAGGTGGTGGATGACATCCTGGATGTCACGGCCGACAGTGCAACCCTGGGCAAGACGGCGGGCAAGGACGCAGTGCAGGACAAGCCCACCTATGTGTCCTTGATGGGCCTGGCGCGCGCCCAGGCCCATGCACGTGAATTGCACGCGCAGGCCTTGGCCGCGTTGGCGCGGTTCCGTGACTTGAACCCCGCCCAGTCCAGCGAGGTCGATGAGACCCGTGCCTTGCATGCCCTGGCCGACCTGGTGGTGGAACGCGCGCATTGAGAGTTGAGGTATCGGACATGAGCCATTCGCTGTTGAACACCATCAACGATCCTGCGGACCTGCGCCAATTGCCACGTTCGCAGCTCAAGCCCCTGGCCGACGAGTTGCGCGCCTTCGTGCTCGAAAGCGTTTCCAAGACGGGGGGGCACCTGAGCTCCAACCTGGGCACGGTGGAACTCACCGTGGCCTTGCACTACGTCTTCAACACGCCGAACGATCGACTGGTGTGGGATGTGGGGCATCAGACCTATCCGCACAAGATCCTGACGGGGCGGCGCGAGCGCATGGGCAGCCTGCGCCAGCTGGGCGGCATCAGCGGCTTTCCGCTGCGCAGCGAAAGCGTGTACGACGTGTTTGGCACTGCGCACAGCAGCACCTCGATTTCCGCCGCGCTGGGCATGGCGCTGGCCGCGCGTCAGAAAGGTGAGGACCGCCATGCCATCGCCGTGATCGGCGACGGCGCGATGACGGCCGGCATGGCGTTCGAGGCGCTGAACCACGGTGGCGTGGAGGATTGCCGCCTGCTCGTCATCCTCAACGACAACGACATGAGCATCAGCCCGCCCGTGGGCGCGCTCAACCGCTACCTGGCGCAGTTGATGAGCGGTCGTTTCTATTCGGCCGCGAAGCAGGTTGGCAAGAGCGTGCTCAAGGCCGCTCCGCCGCTGTTCGAGTTGGCCAAGCGTCTGGAGGAGCAGGCCAAGGGCATGGTCGTGCCCGCGACGCTGTTTGAGAAGTTCGGCTTCAACTACATCGGTCCTATCGACGGGCATGACCTGGATTCCCTGATCCCCACGCTCGAAAACATCAAGCAGCTCAGTGGGCCGCAGTTCCTGCACGTGGTGACGAAAAAAGGCCAAGGCTACAAGCTGGCCGAGGCCGATCCCGTGGCCTACCACGGCCCCGGCAAATTTGATCCGGCGGTTGGATTGGTCAAGCCCGCCACGCCGCCGAAGCAGACCTTCACGCAAGTCTTCGGCCAATGGCTTTGCGACATGGCCGAGCAGGACATGCGCTTGGTGGGCATCACGCCCGCCATGCGCGAGGGCTCGGGCATGGTGGAGTTCCACCAACGCTTCCCGGGTCGCTACTACGACGTGGGCATCGCCGAGCAGCACGCCGTCACGCTCGCTGCTGGGATGGCCTGCGAGGGGCTCAAGCCCGTCGTGGCGATCTACAGCACTTTCCTGCAGCGGGGGTATGACCAGCTCATCCACGACGTGGCGTTGCAGAACCTGCCTGTGGTGTTCGCGCTGGACCGCGCGGGCCTGGTGGGTGCGGATGGTGCCACGCATGCTGGCGCGTTTGACATTCCTTTCTTGCGCTGCGTTCCGAACATGGCCGTCGCCTGTCCGGCGGATGAGCGCGAGTGCCGTCAGTTGTTGAGCACCGCCTACGCCCAGAACCATCCCGTGGCGGTGCGCTACCCACGGGGCGCGGGCGCGGGGGTGTCGCCGCTGTCTGATCTTGAACCCCTGTCTTACGGCAAGGGCGAAGTCCGTCGCTGGCGCGCGGGCGGTGAGTCGGAGGCAACGAAGAAGGGCCTCGCCATCTTGGCCTTTGGCACCTTGCTGTATCCGGCGCTGGAGGCCGCTGAAAAACTCGATGCCACCGTGGTCAATATGCGCTGGGCCAAGCCGCTGGACATTGAATTGCTGCTGCAGGTGGCGGCGCAACATGAAGCGCTCGTGACGGTGGAAGAGGGCGTGGTCATGGGCGGCGCGGGCAGCGCCGTGAGCGAGGCGCTGCAGGCCGCAGGCTTGTCCATGCCCTTGCTGCAGCTGGGCTTGCCTGATCGCTTCATCGAGCACGGGGACCCGGCCAAGTTGCTCGCGCTGCAAGGGCTGGATGCGGCGGGCATCGAAGGCGCCATCGTGGCGCGTTACCCTGAACTGACTGCGGCCACGGCGCACAAGCCGGCTTTGAAGGTGGTCGCGCGCTGATGGCGCGCATGGGGACCGACGTCGGCGCTCTTAGCGCGGACTCTGGTCAAAGCGTGCGTGCATGTCCCTTGGCGCCCAGGTGGTACGACCCATCGGGCGCGCGCGACACCGCGGGGCACTTATAAAATCCGCGCCCTTTGTGTCATCTCGTTGGAGATTGTTTGAATGGATCGTCGTTCTCTTATTAAAAATACTGGCCTGGCCGGCGTGCTGGCGGCGGGCGTGGCTCCGGCGGTGCAGGCGCAGACGCCTGCCATCCGGTGGCGTTTGGCTTCCAGCTTTCCGAAGGCACTGGACACCATCTACGGTGGCGCCGAAGTGTTCGCCCGAAAGATCAAGGAGATGTCCGGTGGCCGATTCGAAATCTCGGTGCACGCTGCGGGTGAATTGATGCCTGCGCTGGGCGTCGTGGACGGCGTGCAGAGCGGAACCACGGAAATCGCGCACACCGCCCCGTATTACTTTTTTGGAAAGAACGAAGCCTTCGCCATCGGCGGCGCCATTCCCTTCGGCATGAACAGCCGCCAGATGACGGCCTGGATGAACCATGGCAATGGTCGTAAGCTCGTCAACGAGTTCTACGCTGCCTACAACATCGTCAGCTTCCAAGGCGGCAACACGGGGGCTCAGATGGGCGGCTGGTACCGCAAGGAAATCAAGAGTCCAGCCGACATCAAGGGCCTGAAGTTCCGCGTGGGTGGCTTCGCTGGTCGCGTGATTGAGCGCATGGGCGGCGTGCCGCAGAACATCCCGGGCGGTGAAATCTACCAAGCCTTGGAAAAGGGCACGATCGATGCCGCCGAGTGGATTGGTCCCTACGACGACCAAAAGCTCGGCTTGGGCAAGGTGGCGCCCTTCTACCACTACCCCGGCTGGTGGGAAGGTGGCCTGGAGGTGAGCTTCTACGTCAACAACAAGGCCTATGAGGCGCTGCCGGCCGAGTACAAGGCGATGATCGACGCCGCCTCGGGCTACGCCCACGTGGATATGCAAGCCAAGTACGACGCCTTCAACCCGACGGCGCTCAAGCAGATCGCTGCGTCGGGCGTGAAGGTATTGCCATTCCCGACGACGGTGCTGCAAGCCTCGTACAAGGCGGCGATGGAGGTCTACGCGGAGCTGGACAAGAAGAACCCGCAGTGGAAGAAGATTTACGACGACTACCGCAAGTTCCAGCGTGATCAGTTGTTCTGGTTCCGTGTGAACGAAGCGCGTTTCGACGGCTTCATGCAGAGCATCAAGGGCTTCTAACGAAGCCACCCAGAGCGGCGTGATGCGTCGTTCAACTCAAAAACGCCTCGCAGGCCCAGCCCAGCGGGGCGTTTTTGTTGGCTGACCCTGGGTCAGAGATCCGCAAGTCCTGTTTTGGTGCGAGCAGAGAGAAGCGGCACGGGTAAGCCCCAATGCTGAGTTAGCACAAGGCGGGTGTTGTGCGCACCCTGCGCCGATAGAATCCCGCAACCTTCCCGGGTTATCCTTTTTTTGGTTTTGCTTCCAAGGAGACATGCATGGATCGTCGTTCCCTCATTAAAAACGCCGGTATCGCTGGCGTGCTGGCAGCGGGCGTGGCCCCGGCCGTGCAGGCGCAGACGCCCGCCATCCGCTGGCGTTTGGCTTCCAGCTTCCCGAAGGCACTGGACACCATCTACGGCGGCGCTGAAGTGTTCGCCCGCAAGGTCAAGGAATTGTCCGGTGGGCGCTTCGAGATCTCGGTGCACGCAGCGGGTGAACTGATGCCTGCCTTTGGGGTCGTGGACGGCGTGGGCAATGGCACCGTGGAGATGTGCCACACCGTGCCTTATTACTTCTTCGGCAAGAACGAAGCTTTCGCCATCGGCGCCGCCATTCCCTTCGGCATGAACAGCCGCCAGATGACGGCCTGGATGTACCACGGCAATGGCCGCAAGCTCATGAACGAGTTCTATGCCGGCTACAACCTGATCAGCTTTGCGGGTGGCAACACGGGTGCTCAGATGGGCGGTTGGTACCGCAAGGAAATCAAGAGCCCGGCCGACATCAAGGGCCTGAAGTTCCGCGTGGGTGGCTTCGCTGGCCGCGTGATCGAGCGCATGGGTGGCGTGCCGCAGAACATCCCGGGCGGTGAAATCTACCAAGCCTTGGAAAAGGGCACGATCGACGCCGCCGAGTGGGTGGGTCCTTACGATGACCAAAAGCTCGGCTTGGGTAAGGTGGCGCCCTTCTACCACTACCCCGGCTGGTGGGAAGGTGGTCCGGAAGTGGACTTCTTCGTCAACAACAAGGCCTATGAGGCGCTGCCGGCCGAGTTCAAGGCGATGATCGACGCCGCTTCGACCTACGCCCATGTGGACATGCAAGCCAAGTACGACGCCTTCAACCCGACGGCGCTCAAGCAGATCGCCGCGTCGGGCGTGAAGGTGCTGCCGTTCCCGACGACGGTCCTGCAAGCCTCGTACAAGGCGGCGATGGAGGTCTACGCAGAGTTGGACACCAAGAATCCGCAGTGGAAGAAGATTTACGACGACTACCGCAAGTTCCAGCGTGATCAGCTGTTCTGGTTCCGTGTGAACGAAGCGCGTTTCGACGGCTTCATGCAGAGCATCAAGGGCTTCTGATGGTCTGGGCCTTCCGGGGCCCATGATCTCGGTCAGTCAAAGCGCCTCGCCGGCATCCCGGCGGGGCGCTTTTTTATTTCAGTGACTTTGCTATCCGATGGCGAGGACGGCGGTTGCATGGGTGTGAGCCGAACCTTCCTGCCCCATCACATCCCAAAACAGTTGTTCAACAGGTGCAGACTCGGGAGGGAGTCGGACACAAAAAAGGACGCCCTGCGGCGTCCTTTTTGGAGAGGCTATCGCCACGCCCACGTGAGTGGGCGGGCGTTCCGAACCCGGATCATTCCTTGGGGATTTCCAGCGGCGCGTCGTCGTTGAAGTTCGGGGTTTCGAACTGAGGGTCAGAACCAGCGCTCGCATCCGGATTCAGCGGGTCGCTGCCGCCCGTGCTGCCAAAGTCGGCGCTCGGGATGTTGATCTCCACGTGCTCCAGGTCCAGCACCGGCGGCTTGTCGCGCGCGACGATGCCCGGGAAGGCGATGATCAGGCCCACCATCAGTAGTTGGATGAACACGAAGGGCAGGGCCCCCATGATGATCTGGCCTGTCGTGACCGGCGCGATCCGCTTCTTCGTGACCTTGTCGGTGTATTCCTTGTCGGGCGCGACGCTGCGCAGGTAGAACAGCGCAAAGCCGAAGGGCGGGTGCATGAAGCTGGTCTGCATGTTCACTGCCAGCAGCACGCCGAACCACACGAGGTCAATGCCCAGCTTATCGGCCACGGGCGCCAGCAGCGGCACCACGATAAAGGCCAGCTCGAAGTAGTCGAGGAAGAAGGCCAGCAGGAAGACCATGATGTTGACCACGATCAGGAAGCCCACGGGGCCGCCTGGCAGATCGGACAGCAGGTGTTCCACCCAGCGATGGCCGTCCACGCCCTGGAAGGTCAGGCTGAACATCGTGGCGCCAACCAGGATGAAGAGCACGAAGCAGGACAGCTTGGTCGTGGAGTTCAGCGCCTGTTTCAGCAGGGTGAGCGACAGGCGACGGCGCACCAGCGCCAGAATGAGGGCGCCCACAGCACCCATCGCGCCACCTTCCGTCGGCGTGGCCACGCCCAGAAAGATGGTGCCCAGCACCAGGAAGATCAGCAGCAGCGGTGGCACCAGCACGAAGGTGACGCGCTCGGCCAGCAAGGACAGCAGGCCCAGCTTGGTCGTTTTGTTGATCAAGGCCAGCACGAAAGCCAGAGCCACTCCGGCGCAGAGCGAGACGACGATGGTTTCGTCCAGCGCCACGCGCTCGACCACTTCACCCTTCCACCAGCTGTGGACGGCGGCGTAGTTCTCGGCGAACACGAGGGCCACGGTGGTGCACAGCAGGGCGAGCACCGCCAGCGAGGTATAGCCGCTCTTGCCGTTGGGCTGACGGAACACGCGCGCCTCAGGGGGCAGGGCAGGCACCATCTTGGGCTTGAAAAGCGCCAGTAGGACCACCAGCAACACGTAGAAACCCATCAGCATGAAGCCGGGAATGAAGGCACCTTTGTACATGTCGCCCACGCTGCGGCCCAGCTGGTCGGCCAGCACGATGAGCACCAGCGACGGCGGGATGATCTGCGCCAGCGTGCCCGAGGCCACGATGGTGCCCGAGGCGATGCGGCGGTCATAACCGTAGCGCAGCATGATGGGCAGGGAGATCAGGCCCATCGAGATGACGGAAGCCGCCACCACACCGGTGGTGGCCGCCAGCAAGGCGCCGACGAAGATCACTGCGAAAGCCAAGCCGCCACGCACCGGGCCGAAGACCTGTCCAATGGTGTCCAGCAGGTCTTCCGCCATGCCCGAGCGTTCCAGGATCAGGCCCATCAGCGTGAAGAACGGAATGGCCAGCAGCGTGTCGTTCTGCATGATGCCGAAGATGCGCAGCGGCAGGGCTTGCAGCAAAGCCTCGGGCAGCACGCCCAGTTCGATACCGATGAAGCCAAAGAACAGGCCGCAGGCGCCCAGGCTGAAGGCCAGCGGAAAGCCGACCAGCAGGAAGGCGACCAGCCCCGCGAACATGATGGGGGCCAGGTTGTTTGCAAAGAATTCCATGATGAATGTGGCTCCGTCGCTTTAGTTCTTGAGCGCGGCGGCGGCGGCGGCCTCGCGCTCGCGGATGGCTTCGGCCAGCGCTTCTTCGGCGGACTTCTCGCCCTTCTTGACCATCGGATCGTCGATCAGGCCTCGCAGGAAAGCGACGCGCTTGATCAGCTCCGACCAGCCTTGCAGCAGCAACAGAGTGAAGCCCAAGGGCAGCATCAGATAAACGGGCCAGCGGATCAGGCCACCTGCATTGCCCGATACCTCACCGGATCGGAAGGCTTGCATGAAGAAGGGCAGGCTGAAATACAGAACGGCCAAGCACACGGGGGTGAGAAACACGGCGAAACCGAAGACGTCAATCCATGCGCGCGCTCGGCTGGATAAGCGGCTGGACACCACGTCGATGCGCACATGCTCGTTGTTCAGCAAGGTGTAGCCAGCGGCCAAAAGAAAGGAGGCCGAGAACAGGTACCACTGAATTTCGAGGAAGGCGTTGGAGCTGGTGTCGAAAGTTTTACGGACGATCGCATTGACCGCGCTGATCAGCGTGGAGGCCAGGATCAACCAGATGATCACGCCGCCCAACTTGCTGCTCAGGCTGTCCATGAGCCTGGAGAACTTCAGGAGTTTCTGCATGGGTTATCCCACTGTGAGGGGTCACTGAAAACCGCAGGCCGTGCTTCGCTTTTTTGTGAAAAGTCAAACGAGCTGCGGGCAAACGTCGGATTCTACGAGACACATTGTTCGGGTTTTTACGGGGTGGTTACGTGGCTGGGAATGGCCCTTGGTGGCGTGTCAGAGCCTGTGTTCCTGACAATTAAAGTCGAAAACAGGTTAATAAAGTCGAAAACAAGGGCCTAGGTTTTATGCGGCCTGGCAGGGAGGTGCGGGGTTTTTGCATAAGTCGAAAACAGCCCACTAGCATTGGCGCGGCTTAGCGGGCGTTTATGACGCCTGCTGGTCGACGGCTCAATGGGAGGTTTTCGGGTGAATTGCCCGTTTCGGGCAGTAACCGGGGAAAACTGGGTGACCAAGTCTGGCCGCGATCGCTACCACCAGACTCTTCGCCAAAGCGATGGCAGCTCCAGGCTGCGAGCGGACCTTCAGTCATGGTAGCTGCCCAAGGGTCGGGATGCTCAGGCAACTGGAATCGGGTCTTTTTCAGACGGGCGTCACATCTATTCGGCTTGGCAAGCTCGATTCGTACGGATAGCCAGCAATAGCGAATCCAGAAGATGTCTTTAGCTTGCTCACCACAGGCGCTGCGATGAGTTTAAGGACGAAGCGGTTGCGGCGTGCCACAGGCTTAGTGCTGAGCAAGGAGGTCTGAGGCCAGCCAGAGCGCCATGCCGAGCATAGCTAGCGCCGTTATCGCATCCACCATCCGCCAGCTCCTTGATGAAGTCAATAAGGCACTGGCACCTCTGGCGAGTGAGACCCATGCGGTGAACCACACGATGGAAGCGAGAACGGCACCGACGGAGAACGCCACACTGGCCGCAGCGGGCAGCGCTGCCCCCATTGATCCAAGAATTACCACCGTGTCGAGCCATGACGCAGGATTGCCAAGAGACATCACCAAGAGACGGTGCACCCAACTCTTGTTGCAGACCTTGGTCGCAGAAGTAAGTGCGCCGACAGGCCTTCCGGCTGCAGCGCGCGCCGCGTGCACGGCGTGACCGAGAAGCAACGCGACCCCGGCGGTCTGCAATAGCACATGAAGAGCGGGGTACGCATCAATTGCAGCTGAGACGCCGAGAACGCCAACCGCA
Source organism: Hylemonella sp. W303a (assembly GCF_046452315.1). NCBI lineage: Bacteria > Pseudomonadati > Pseudomonadota > Betaproteobacteria > Burkholderiales > Comamonadaceae > Hylemonella > Hylemonella sp. W303a. The sequence continues at coordinate 571,578 of NZ_JBKFDG010000001.1, forward strand.
ATCAGGACAAGGTCGCTGCCGCTGCTGATGGTGACGAGCATCGTCCGAGAGCGTCCCAAAAGAGCTTCGCGAAAAACGAAGACATCCTTGGGTCCGGGACAAATGAAAAGGCCAAGTGCAAGCAAAAAGCCTTGCAGGGCAGCGGAGAGGTCGAACATGTCGGAGAACCGACAACCTCTCAAGCTGAACCGGCGGATTCTTGGGTGGCGCCGATTCTATCTGCGACTCTGGAACCAGGCTATATCTCGTCTAAATCACAAGACCCGATGTCCGCTTCTCCGTGAGCAGTCCCCCCGCAGCGTTGACTGACGGGCAGCAACCGCTTCATTCCCGTTGTGTTCCCTACTGTGCAGTCGGCTTGAGGCTGAAGTCGGACGCTGGTCAACGACGGCTTTGTTGCAACCGAATGCGGCGCAGGTCCTGTGGCCGCGGCGGTTGAAGCCGCTGCTTTGGAGCTGCGCACGCCCTTGCCAATGCATCGGCGAAAATGAATAAACAACGGAGGGAGCTATGGAAAACAGGATTCCATTCACCAGCTACGACTTTTGGGCGTACCTCTCGGCAGGATTCCTATTCCTGTTCATCGCTGACCTAGTGGCCGGCACAGGACTGCTCGCTCGCGACAGTTGGACGGTCGTGCAAGGTGCGGTAGCCGTGTCGGCCGCGTATGCAGTGGGCCAGCTCGTCGCAAGCCTGTCTTCCTTGGTGTTTGAGCGCCTCCTTGTAGGCAAGCTGCTCGGCTACCCGCGGAACGTGCTGTTCGGCCAACCGAGAGCATGGACGTGGGTGCGGGCGCTAATGCCCGGTTACTTCTCGGCTCTCCCTGACCAGACACGGAAAGCAGCGCTCGATAAGGGCAAGACAACCGGCATTACGAGCCCCGGTGAGGGCTTGTTCTGGGCAGCGTTTGCCAATGCTCGTGCAACGCCTGCCGTTATGAGCCGCCTCGACAACTTTCTAAACCTCTACGGTTTTTGCCGAAATACTGCTCTGGTCGCCTTCGTGGACGCTGGGCTACTCTATTGGTCGTACCGCTGGGGCAACGGACCTGACGAGCGGTTGTATTGGTCGTTGGCCGCCACCGCCGTCGGCGTCGGCATGACGTTCCGCTACCTGAAGTACTACAGGCACTACGCGGTGGAGGTGTTCACGTCCTTTGCTCACAGCAAGGAGACCTAATGGTGCTAGCACTTCATGATGGCGCGCTTCAAATCTTCAACGTAGAGCATGGCGCGTGCGCGCTTTTGACGATGCCACCGGCGGGCAACTGCCACCGCATCCTCATCGACTGCGGCCACAACGCATCGACGCAGTGGTATCCCGGGCCTCATCTGAGACAGCTTGGCGTCACGGAGTTGCAGTTGCTGGTCGTCACCAACTACGACGAAGACCACGTTTCCGGCTTCAGGAACTTGATTGAGCAGGGCATCAATGTCCACAGAATTATGCGGAATCCTGCGGTGACTCCCGCGACTATCGCGCACCTAAAGAGTGAGGACGGCATGGGCCGAGGCATTGACGCGCTCGTACGAGTCCTGACGCACTTCCCGCAGCTGGATGTTGCTGGCAACCAATTCCCTCTGCCCAACGGTGTCAGCATAGAGTGGTTTTGGAACCCCTACCCCTTCTTCGACGATGAGAACAACCTGAGCCTAGTCGTCGTCCTTGACGTCTACGGCTTCAAGTTCATGTTTCCGGGCGATATGGAGAAGCGTGGCTTCCGCAACCTGCTCAAAACCAACGCGCGGTTCAGAGCCATCGTATGCGAGGTGAACGTGCTGGTCGCATCGCATCACGGCAGGGAGAACGGCATCTGCGAAGAGATGTTCGACACCTGGGGGTGGCGCCCTAAGCTGGTGGTCATTTCGGACGACTATAAGCAGCACGCGACGCAGGAGACGACCAACTACTACGGCAGTAAGGCACAGGGCATCACGGGTTTCCGCCGCGACCAGGGTCTTCGGCGCGTGCTGACCACCCGCAGCGATGGCGAACTGATATTCTCGTTTCAGAACGGGTACTGCCTTGTTAGCTAAGGTGAAATGACCCACCGAAGCGCCCCCTGGTAGACGCGCCCTTGGTCCGGCTCAGGCTTCCAGGTAGTCCGGGACGATGAGCTGGAGGCGGTCCAGGTCGAGGTCGAAGTTGCCACCGCAAAGGAACGCGGCCTTGATGAGCTTCTCGGCAGCGGCAGCGTTGGAGTGGCCAACCATGACGTACTTGGCCGTGGAGCCGAATTTGAACAAGCTGCCGGCCTGTCACGCAGTTGGTTGCGGCATCTTTCCGCGACGAAGCCACAGGCCGAGCATGCTCCCCTATGACAGTTTTCGGGAGGGCGATTGACCGGCGCGATTGTCTGCTCTCGCTGCTAAGCCGCCCTCCTACACAGAAGGGCAAGTCCGGGTTTTTACTCGCCAAGGGTGGCCTATTCGACCTCAGCCAATTTCGCCGCTGCGCCTCGTTTCCCCATTTTTCTGACCTCGGCGATGCGCTGTAGTTGGCTTGCCCTTGGCTTAGATATCCCCTTCTCCCAGTGGTAGACGGTTTGAAGTGAAACGTCGAGAATTTTTCCCATATCCACAGCTGACAGACCTAGCTTTTTGCGCAGGGTCGCGAATCCAGCTGCACGAAATCGCAACTTCGGGCTTTCATCCGATGAATCAAGGACGGGAGATGGCTTGCTCTTGCCAAGGCGGACAATCTTCTTTTCTTGTGCAGCCAGTTCTCGCTTTAGTTTAGCTATGTCACTACGGTAATGGGCCACAGCCTTCTTCAGGCTTTCGACTTCTGAACGAATCTCTTTTCGAGCAAGACGTGTTATTTCTGATTTCAGAAGGCTTGTAATATCTGCCATGTCGATCCTGTTGGCTGGTGTTCAGAAAATATACATATACATGGGTGAATGAACTCAAATCGGCCACCCTAGTATTGAAATTAATCGGACCGGGTTGTGTAGACACTTTCGACCCGTTGCAGAAGTTCGCTTACCGAGATAGCGGACGTCCAACATTTGAAATTAACGGATGCCATTGGCAATCCACGCTTGCCCCAACTGTTAGACCTCGCCGCGCAAGCGATGCAGTGTGCTACGACTATAAGAAGACTCGCCCTTCGAGGGCATGCGACCTGTCGATGGCGTCGCTCATGACTCCGTGCCATCCGTCGGTAAGTTGCGCCGCAGTCTCTCGAACATCTGGGTCAAGCACCAACATACGTTTGAGCAGAACTGCCACCCCATTCCCCAAAGCGCCGGGTACATGCGCCAGTGGCTCCAGCTCAAGGTCGTCAAGAATGTCAGCGGGACGCTTCGCCGGGTTACGTCCAGTAAACAACTCGGCGAGTACAAGACCAAGCTGGAACACGTCGCTCTTGGGCGTGATTCCATGCTCCTTTCGCGCATACGCAATCAGGTCTGGCGTTCGATAGTAGAACGGCATACCGGGGAGTTCACTCTCTTTGAGTATCTCGCGGTCCTCATCATCGGCCGCATCCGTTAGTTTCATCAGGCCAAAGTCCCCGAGGACGCATGAGCCACCCTTGACGAAAATGTTCTGTGGCTTGATGTCGCGGTGAACAACGGCAGGGTTTCTTCCTGCGAGATAGGACAAAGCCGAAAGCAGCTGTAGCGCATATGAGATTCGCTCCGGCATCGTTGAACTGCCGGCCTTCAGAACATCGGCGAGCGTCTTGGGCAGGTACTCGGCCGCAACAAATGGATATTCAAGATCGCCATGAGCAGAGTAGCGTGTAAAGATCCCCGCGTCGTAGACCTTCATGATGCTCGGATGATTGGCTGCCTGCAGATAGTCGATCTCCTGAAGGAAAGCATCTCTTCTAGTCTTGCTTGACAGCTTCCTGAAGACTTTGATCGCAAAGAGCACACCTTTGTGCGTTCCGGACGTGGCAAGTGCCAAGAATGTGGAGGCGTTACCACCGTGACCGAGCACTTGGACGTTCTTGTACCAAACGCCACTTTCGGACTTGATACTCTGGCCGACAGCGAGTTGAAAGAAGTCGCTCAAGTCCTCTCCTCGTAAGCCATAACGAATGAAATAACAGTGGCTGTGAGTCTAGCCGACTCGGCATAGCTCGTCGATCGCCAGAATCGGAGATCAGCGTCCGCTATCCGGACCTCGGAGCGATAGACTGCTCCTGGCCGATATCCGCCCCACTTTGACCGTCAGCTGACGAAACGCAACCTCAGCAGCAATATCTCATTCCTCAGTGGATAGTAGGCCTCAACGGATAGATAGCCGTCTGTCTCATGCACTGGAAATCCCCCCCGACAAGGTCTACCCTTTCGGCTCGAAATGGACGACCTTTTCCCGCGGCCACCCTTGCTGCCCTGGCTCCCAGGCGAGACCCTATTCAGCCTGGTAAGTCGGCATGATTATTTCCGTGGAAACCCTGCACCGAAGTTCACCTCTGAGCAGTTCTTCGGACACCCATTAGGCGGAGCCCAACACGACTTTCCGACTTACCTTGGTGAGTTCGCTTCCCGCACAGATGGGCTGTATGGGGATGCCCAGCAAATCGCCCTTGAACACACTCTGATGGCCTTTTACGGCGCATTCATAAGCAATACCGAAGCCCGGCGTTTGGCGCACCAGATGTCGGGGCGCAGCGTGGCTCTCCTCAAGTCGGGCCTTGGTTTACAGCAGAACGGGTTTCGTGCCCATCATCCCCTGAAGGCTTGCCGCCTGTGCATGGAAGAGGACCGTGAGGCGTTTGGGTGGTCGTACTGGCATCTGGAGCATCAGTACCCAGGCGCCTGCGTGTGCCTGAAACATGCACAACTGCTGCAGGCGGCGGACATGAAGGTCAACGGCGTCCACCCGTACCTATGGTGCCTTCCGTCGGAAATGAACTGGGACGAGATGTCCCCTCAGACCAGCCACTCTCAAGAAGTCTTCGACGCCGCCCGGTCCTTGACACAGACCGCTCGGGACTTGCACGCCCAATGTTCGGCGCATAAGGACCTGGTATCCCGGTTGCATGAACACTACATGGTTGAAGTGGTCCAGCGAGACTGGGTTACGGCTACTGGCAATCTGCGAATGCCGAAACTGGCGGCGAGTTTTCTGGAGCACATCCGGCCACTGCGGGCCATTCCTGGACTGCAAGCGCTTCCCAAGGATTGGCAGGAAGCAGAATCCCAGCTGAGCAACGTCCTGCGACCACGCCTCAACAGAATGCACCCGCTCAGACACATCGTCGTCTGTGACTGGCTGTACGGTAGCGCTACGCCGCTTGCGCAACGGCTGGTGATGAATCAGAGCGGACTGGGGTGAGGCCCCTCTGCCAGCGAGAGGGTCGAACCCGGCAAAGACAGACCCAACAATCCTGCGAAGAAGGAGCAGTTACTCTCGATACTGCGTACGCATGATCTGTCAGTCAACAAGGCAGCGATGCCAGTCGGCCTTGATGTCTCCACCGCGATCTATTGGGCAAAAGCGGCCGGCATCAAAATCAACCGAAAGCCGAAGACCTTTATTGAGCCGCTTCGGCTGCGAGCCATTGACGAACTGAAAGGCGGTGCGGACAAAACCGACGTCGCGACGCGCGCTGGCGTTTCGCGCCAATCGATCGAGGCGCTGCTGTACAGCGAGCTAGGCCTGCATGAACAGTGGTGGGCCATACGTCATGCCGCGGCTCAAGCCAGGATGCGGCAAGTCTGGTTGGACGCCAGAACGACCCATCCCACGCTGGCCACCAAATATCTGCGCAATCTATACCCTTCCGCATATAGCTGGCTCTACGCACATGACCGGGATTGGCTGCAAGCCCATAAACCTGAACGCGTGAAGCCGCTAATTGTGGCTAGCAAGGTGAGATGGGATGAGCGAGACCGCGAATTTTGTGAGGCAGTTGAGAAGGCCGTCCTGGAACTCACTGCGACGCTGGGCCCCAAGAAGCCGAAGTTGTGGCAAATCTGCCAGGCCGTGCCCGATCTCAGGCCCAAGCTCTACGCATTGGACCGCCTGCCCTTGATGCGCCGGGCGATCGACCTGGCCTTGCAGCGCAAACCCAAGGATGAAGGGACGAACGGCGAACTGTTTCCCTCCTGATCGCACAGCCTGCGCCAGGCATTGACATGCGTATATGCATTATTTTATGCTTTATACATGTTCATGCCGGACACCATCGCACGCCTGGAACGCGCTCGCACCATCTGCAAGGAGACGGGTATCACCCAGGCCAAGATCGCTGAGGATCTCGGCGCCAGTCAGTCGCAGATCAGCCGCATCCTTGCTGGCGAGATTTCCCGCAACAGCCGGTTGGCGGAGGAGGTCTGTCTCTACGTGGAATGCATCAGCGGCGGGGTAAGCGCCGAAGCCGTTCGCAAGAACGACGAGCTGATTGATGCGCTTGCACTGACTTGGGATGGGTCAGCTGCACATTCCAAGGCATTGGCCGCCGTGATCAGGTCGCTCGCCGCTCTGGGCAGTCGTCCAGGGCGGCCCGGCTCCACCCAGAACTAGGACCGAGCATGCTTGTCTGCCCCGCTCCGCTGCCAGACGAGCTTGATCGTGGATACCTGGGGCGTGTCATGCGGCTGAACGGGGTAAAGATTGAACGCGACATGCAAGACCATCTCTACAGAGAATTCGGCCTGGCACAGAATGGAAGATATCGTCGTTCTACGGCCGAAGCCCTGAGTCTGATGGCGAGGATGAGCACTGAGCATTTCGTGCAGAGGCACACCACGATGCCGCTCAGACGCGCGATGATGATTTTTTGTTCGAACGATTCACATGTCAGTCTGCGACGCCGGGCGGTTCTCTATAACTCAGCTATGCGGCTGATCGGGCCTCATGCGTACTTTTGTGCTGAATGCGCGGTGGCTGACATTGCTTTTCACGGAATGGGCTACTGGCGACGATCGTTGCAAGTCCCAGGTCGGGTGTTTTGCGAAAAACATGGTGCAGCATTGATGCGAGCGCCGTCATCAGCTCTCGTTGATTCTCCTTCTCGTTGGATAGAGCGAGCGGAAAAAATCTCCGATCAGGTGGTTAATGCCTCACTCGGTCACGCCGCCATCCTTAGATATTTGAGTATGGCAGATGAGCTAATGGACAGAACTTCTTCTCTCCCATCCAGATCAATCGCAGCTATTCTTTTACGTCGGGCCAATCTTCTGCCAATACAAGGCAACGCCGAGTGCCGCGTATACCGAAAAAGAGGAACCCAAGTTACTTGCGCCATCGTTCAATCGACATTCCCATCGATTTGGCTTGAACACATCAGCTGCGACTTCTCTAGACATGGCCGAGATCCGATATTCAGTTGGTTAAACGTGTTAGAAAATTCGGACCAATGCCCAGCAGTTTGGCCCTTTTTATTGCTGGGAAGTGCGCTGTACGAAGACACCGAAACGGCGATGCATGAGTGGACAAGCACTCTCACAACGACTGCGAAACCGCTCCCCAGAACTGTGACCAAAATGCACCGTAGCCAGGCAGCAAATCTTCATACCTAGCGATACGCTTTGGATCTCCACTTCGGAGCGCCAAGATAGCCGGCGCAACAGGTGCCAGAAAGGTGTCTGCCGCCTTCGAGAAGTCGGTCAGCCGCAAATCGCCAGAATTCCGCTCCAGCGCCACACGATGCGCAGCGATCCACAACGCGATGATCAGGCGCTGAATCCCCCCGGTGCGCTCAATGATAAGCTCTGCCAAGGCGTCATCGATCGGGAGCTTGTTCTTGACGTACTGGTAGCGACCCAGCTGCCGCAAGAAAATACCCCGGAAGTCTGGGTCCTTAGCACTCTCAAATGGACGCAACAAGTGATAGCCGGACATTGCGATGCGTTCTGTGTTGCTGAGCCTGCGCATGAGCGCTGAGATGCCATCTGGCGTGCCGGATAGCAGCACGGAAAACCGTCCCATGTTCATCATGTTCAGGATCCCCTTCAGGCACTGATCCTCCACGATGCTCAGCTCCTTTAGATCATTTACACCTTTGCGCTTACGACGTTTCTCTAGCGTGGACAGCTTGAAGAAATTCTGAACCTCATCGAGGTGCAGGATTCCAAGGAAATGCGAGCTGGCCACCTGGGTCCATTCGTCGAGCATCTTCATCCCATCGCGGCGTTCTTTTTCCAGTGACCTTGTAAATCTGCCGAAACCGGTCGCCGAGTCAAAGGACCGCATCAGCGCCGCAGCAAGGTCAGTGGTTCGACCACTGGCCGGAACTTCCGCGGACAACCAAATCACTTGGATATGTTCTCCGACCAGGCGTGGGAACGCCTGGTGACGAACGATCTGAGGGTAGGAGCTTAAGCACCGCGTGATGGCCTCGGTTTTCCCTGTACCTGAGTGTCCGACCACTGCTGCGCCAAAGGAGGGAGCGCCAGATCTTTTCCGGGGCGGAGATTCCCCACCGACGAAGGCCCATGTACCGGCCTCGACCGGATTGAGGTATCGGTAGTGAGGCCGTATCATCAGATCAATGGTCTGATGAAGTCGGCACTCCTCCAAGCTCGGAATGTGGAAATCGCGCAGATCCATCAGCAGATGGAGAGCAACATGGGGTGGAACACCGTTCATGTCCGGAGGAACCCTTGGGAGCTCAGTCAAGCATGTCGCCACCTGCTCGCGTGAACGGATTGGCCCCAGGCCTTGGATCAGGATGTTTCCATCGTAGGGGTCCAGTGGCGCGGATCTAGCCATGTGTGGCATCCCCGTCGTCCGCCGATCGGAGGATGTCATTCATCATGCGCTCGTACTCCTCCATCGCGTCGTCACGAAGAACCTCCTTCGTTTTACTTTCAGATGCCCCTCTAGGATTCGACGAGGCGACTTCCATGAGCCGAGCCTCTGATATGGTCGGGGCAGTTCCCGACGTGGCGGCGTCGGCCTCGGCAGTCAGGCGCTTTTCTCGGTTGATGAGTTCGTCGACTTTGAGCAAGCTCTTCAGTCGCAACTCAGTCCGAGCGTGTTCGATCTCAGGACGTTGGAGAGTTTTCATCGAGATGACATCGAGCAACTCCTCATAGGTTGTCTCTGGGGAGGTATTGGCCTGGTCGGAGATACGTAACTCCAATAGGCCGTCATCTCCTGTACGTGGTGTCCAGATTCGACTTACCGAGCCCGGATACCTGAAAACTGGAATGTTCCAACCACCGTGGCTGCGTGCAACGGTTGTCCAGAGATCAGCGCCAGCAATGTCACAGCTGTAGTCGTTTCCTCCATAGATCACTGAACTACGACCAACCCGGGCGCTGTCTGAAACAAGCAGAGTAGCAATCAGATCAGCCTGCGACATCACTCGACGGAACCCAATCCCCATTTCATGACCCCAGCGCCAGAGGCCTGCAGGACTGGGGAAAACGCCCGCGGCAACCATATGAGCGTCAAGCCGGTTTGACCTGTCGGCGGTGAGGTTGTAGCTCGCGAAAATCTCGTGCAGGTACTGAACGTATCCACGCACTGTCAACGCACTTTGCTCAGGGTGCGATTTGCGGAGGTCGAACTCGGCCCGCCGCGCATTGATGGCTCCTGGGAGAAATTGAAACTGCTCGTCCTTTGAGATGCGGTGAAGAACTTCGACCAACCCCTTCAAATCGGGACGATAGGGAGGTGTGTAGTCCATGTCGAGTAAAAGCTTGATTGCTGTTTGGCTTGCGCCCCTCGACAGGTACTCACCGCGGTCACACAACAGCAGATAGCACAGTGTTGGATACGGATTCAAACTCAAGACCGGCTGGTATCCCCACAGATCCCCAATTAGTGCCGGGTCAGATGCACTGTTGAAGATGCTTATCTTGGCCGTGTTCCAACTAGGCCCTGCCAAGCAAACATAGAACCCGACGATCGCGGTGGACCAGACATCCACGACGATGTAGACAATGGGGCGGCCGACGATCCACGAGCGGTTGATAGATGAGCGCAGGTAGACATCAGCTATGGTCGAATCGATGGCCCAGGTGTGGCCGGGTCCCTCAACATCCTGCCAATTCCTCGCAGTTAGACCTCGCAGTGTCCGCTTGAAATGACCCATCGTGGTCTTCTCAAGAATACGCTGGAGCTTGGGGATTTCGCGCTCCAGGACACGTCGGACTTGCCGAAAATTCGGGTACTGACCTCTGCTAGGCAGCACAGGCTCAAGTTGGTCCCCGTTCTGCCTGTACCGCCGCACGAAGTCACTTTTCAGGATCAAGTCGTAGCGTTGCCGCATGTTGGGCTTAACGGGCGTCTTGATGCGCTTGTCCGCTGCAATGATCGCCGCTTGCCATTCAGAACTCATGCCGGGCTGTTCTGGATCTGGCATCGGCCCGTAAAGACTCTCCATCCTCTGAAGCAGCGTTTTTCTTCCTGCCTTCTTGCGGCCATTGGGTTCGCATGGTCGAGACACCCCGGGAGCGCCGCAGCGGTCGTGACGGGGATACAGGCTGATTTCATTGATGCCTAGACGGCAAAGTGTTGACCATTGCTTGTAGACAAAGGAGCGGCTGACCCCCGTTTTTTCGACTGCTTCGCGAACAAGCCCTCCCATACTTCCATGGACCAGTATTCCTTCGTGAAGCTTATGAAAGTCGAGAATGCTTGCCATCACCGAGCGCCTGTGCTCGTAGATTTCTTGGTCCTTGGCAGACTTGATAGCTGAGTAGTAAAGCGCCTCCCGATCAATATCAATCAGCTTCAGCGAGCCTTCTTTCTTCCAACGAAACAGATCATCCCGGTCCATCCAGAGAAGTTCTCCGATGAGCTTGGCCAGCGGCTTCTTGCGGAGATTCTTTGGTGTCTCCAGCTTTGTTCGTCCACCTCGATTGATTTGGTCTGAGTCAGCAGGCTGGATGCAGACGCACACGACTTTCTGCAGCGCTGGCTCATCGAAAATGACGCGGTAAAGTCCAGCCCGGTACCCGCCCTTTCGGCTGTCGTCCAAGAGCCGGAAAACTTGGTTGTGAATCAGTTCCATGCTGACCTCCTCGAGGCAACAGGATTGAGTGCAGTGAATTGCTCTTGGCTGAGTAGTCCAATGGGGAGATGCGGCCTCCAACCGCGACGCAAGTCGAGAGGGATAGCTCCAGCCCAGACGGCCTGCCAGAAATTACGTTGGGCAGTTTCAACGTCGCCTAGTTGATCAGCCAACGCATTGAGCGTGTAGGTATAGCTGTGCCCCAGGGTGCTCTCGACAATATCGACTGCGACTGAAATCGCCGACGTTTCAACCGCTTTCCCGAGCGCCCAAGGTGCGGTCCTACGCAGTGTCAGGGCTACTGACTTTTCGTAGAGATCCGTGGTGATCAACAGCCAGTTGACCGAGCGCACTGCCCAATACTCACGCTCAATGGCGAGCAACTCCAGATTGCGGTCAGTCAGCTTCAGCTGACTTGGCTTGAACGACAGGGCCAACAGTTCGTGTCGAGCATCCGGCGCCTGGAGCAGCAGCAGCTGGTCCGTGGTCATTACCCAAGAGGATGTCCTTCCATCCCCATGCACCTGCGGATGCTTGAACTTCAGCTGGGCTGCGATCTCAAGCGTGCCCGGCAGATGCTGCCCGGCAAATCTCAAGTCGTAATCGGCCAGCTCATTGGGACCGGCGTGGAGGGAAAGCTTGAATTGCTCCCGCAGGTCCAGGATGTTGGGCAGCATCATGGAGAAGTGCGCCCCGTCTCGCTCGATGTCGGACAAGAACTCGCGTTGGCGGTTACGCCAAATCGTGAGGTGAGAGCGCCCCAGGCTGGATGGATCCCCCCGGCCAACTCGGTGCCACGGCACATAGTCCTCAAAAGTCCCCGTTCCCCGACCCTCTCGCTCGTAGCGCTCCAAGAGCTTGGGAGTGAATCTCTTCTCCGTACGCATCGTTTTCCCCCTGCGTCAGCGCGCGCGATTCCCTCGCCCGCGGTCGACGCGATCGATCAAAAAATTGACGAAAAGGGGGATTGACGGACCCGATTCAGGTCCGTAGACTTACAGGCGTCAACCAAAAAGTCTGGGTTCCCCCCAGCGAAGCGACGTGCGGTCCTGCAAGACCTCACGTCGTTTCTTTTTGCGGCTACGGTTTCATGCTGGTTCCTTTCTCTCCATCGCGAAATGTGGCTTGGTCTGTTGAAGCGGCTCTAACGACACTCTTCAATGCCGCTCAGACGCTGGCTCCAGGCGAAGCAAGTTGTTGGATTGATTTGACCGTGCTGACTGAAGACGGAATCGCCCGAATAAATGCGCCTTCCGTGTCAATGACGGCCGCCTTCACGCAATCACATTCGGCGCGGCAAAGCAGAACCCATTCGACGTCTTCGGCGTCGCGCTTGATTTCATCCAATCACAAGCGATGAAGCAAGGGCAACTATTAGCGGTACAGCACGATTTTTGAGTTCACGACGAAATCTCTGGTCTCACCGACTCAAAAATGCTCTACCTTGGAGGTGACGCGTTAGCGTGATCGGCAGGAGATGCACATAACCTGCCCAATCCAGAAGCCGACCTTGAAATCGGAGGTTCGTATGGACGAGAAGAATGGTCAGCAATCCACCAAGGACGAGGCATACGTCAGGGCGGTCGCGCTCTACTTGCTGACTCATGGTGTACATCTGGCCTCACCCCTCAGTCAGGTCCCCAAGGCGCAATCGTCACGCTCCATCCACCTTGAATATGGAGGTTTCGCATGAGCAACGAGAAGGATTCACAGCGCAGCCGTGATGATGAACTTCATGCCTTAGTTCTCTATTTGACTCGCGGCGGCGTGCATGGGATCCCACCGGTCAGCCAGGAACCAGCGACGGTCCTTATGAACTGGCGACTTTTCCGAGTTGCCTGGCCTGATGGCAGACGCACTCGGCACATGATCGGGCGCAATACTCGTACCGATGAAGGCAGGGTTTGCTCAGCGATCAAGTGCGTTGACTTCAGCGCTTTCACGTTTACGACGAGCTCGGGCAGGGTCTACCATGTCTACGGTCCCAACAGGCATGATGGTGACGCCGCTTATGTCTTTGGCGTCTGGCTGGAGGGAATCCAAGGCAAAGCCGTGGAGATCACAGAACCTTTCCTACGTCTGCTGCGCATGCGTGCACCGCAAGTTCTTGATGGCATTTACGGCACCAAATTGCACTAGTTTTTGGAGGCGGTGAACTTTGATGGCTATCGCACATGACGTGGAGAATTCGAAGGATCAAGTTCTGATGTCTCTGGCATCGACTTCAAATGGAGCATCACAGCAATGATCTGTATTGATCCTGATGTGATGGGCGGACTACCCTGTTTCGCCGGAACGCGAGTACCCATCGACAACGTTCTTGGTTCTTTGGAGCAAGGCGTGGACGTGAAGCGTCTGTATGCAGCCTATCCATTCCTGACAGCTGAGCACATCTTGGCCGCGCAGCTTTATGCGGCATCGCACTCACGCAATTGGCCATCAAAGCGCCTCAGCGAAACCTACCCTGGCGCACAGCTCGTGAGCAAGATCACGCTTCAACTCATCTCTCGATCATGAAAGATTTCTCCGGCACCTGCGATGGCTGGGATGTAGACCAGCTGTTTGCCTTTGCCGAGGAAGTTTTCGGGACCAAAGAGAAATCCCAGGAGTGGATGCGTACCGTGGTAGTTGCCTTGGGAAACACCAGGCCCATCGACCTGATGAGTACTCCTGAAGGTCGCAAGTGGGTCAGAGACGTTCTGGATAAGATCCAGGAAGGATTTCCGTGATGGAGACCCCACGCAAGCCGTCGCTCGTTGTTTTCACCGGAGCAGGCATCTCTGCCGAAAGTGGTCTGGCCACTTTCCGGGATGCGAACGGCCTTTGGAACAACCACCGGCCCGAAGACCTCGCCAGCATCCAGGCGTGGAGACGCGATCCAGCGCTGGTGCTCGAGTTCTACAACCAGCGCTGGGCACAACTCCAGACGGTCCAGCCCAACACCGCCCACTACGCCATTGCGGAGCTGGAGCAGGCCTACGATGTGACCGTCATCACCCAGAACGTGGATGATTTGCATGAGCGCGCCGGCTCCTCAAAGATCGTTCACCTGCACGGCGAACTGATGAAAGTCTGCGAGCAGCACGACAAGGGCGCGACCTACCCCTACGCAAAACCTCTGAAGATCGGTGACCTGGGACCTACCGGAGGCCAACTGCGGCCATTCATCGTGTGGTTCGGGGAAGAGGTCCCACTGATGCCGATAGCACAAGAGATCGTTACCAAGGCCGACGTCTTTATCGTCGTCGGCACGTCGTTGAATGTGTACCCGGCAGCAGGCCTGGTCCACGACGCTAGGCGTGCCTCGCCCAAGTTCCTCGTGAACAAGGAACATTCATTGGGTAACCTGGGCTTGGATGGAGGTGGCTTCGAGGACTGGACGCTACTGATCGGCCCAGCCACAGTGGGAATGGCCGATGTGAAGCGCTTGCTTCTGACCGCGCAAGACAAGGCGGACTTGCTGGAACCAACTCAAGCAGTCCAAAGAGTTCGGCGGTACATGCGAGATCGCACGCCCTCATTGCCCGTATCAGATGCCGAACTCAGGGGCTTGATTGAGAAGGGACGGGACTGAGTTGGGCACCAGTCTGAACAGACACCTCTGAAAAACTCCAAGACATGAGCAGGGGCATCATCGCACTCGACGCCGATGGCGTGCTTCTTGACTACGGTCTGGCATATGCCAGTGCCTGGCAGAAAGCCTTTGGCGTGTATCCCCTGGAACGGGATCCATTGGCCTACTGGCCAATAGATCGCTGGCAGGTGGAGCGCCTGGAAGGTGATCGGCTGGCCCAGTTCCGCAGCGCCTTCGACTCGAACTTCTGGGCGTCTATCCCACCGGTGCCAGGAGCCGTCGAAGCGTGTCAGTCGCTCGCAAGCGCAGGATTCGAGTTGGTCTGCGTGACGGCGCTGCCGGACGAGTTCCGAACGGCACGCGAGCGCAACCTGCATGCCCATGGGTTTCCAATCGAAATGGTCCACGCGACGGACAACGTCGAAACGCCAATGAGTCCAAAGGCTGGCACTCTGAACGCGCTCAGGCCGGTAGCGTTCGTCGACGACTATTTGCCCTACTTCGTGGGCGTGGATGTTGGCATTCATCGTGCGCTTATCACGCGCGAGGTGAATGGCTCACCGAATACTGGTGAGTTGCTTGCTCACATCGACTCGAGGCACAAGGACCTCTTGGCATTCTCCCGAACCTGGCTCGCGCAAAGACAATTGTGAATCGCCCCGGTTTACGGAGGTTCGGACTCCCGTGAGAGTTCCCTGAGGAAGATACCTGCGTTTTCAAGCGATTTCCAGGAAATCTGTTCACCTACCGACACCGTCACACGACATGAAGATTCAACTGGCGTCCGATCTGCATCTAGAGGTCCTGGTCAAGCAGTCTGGGGGAGATAAAAGCGCGCTCGGTCTTGAGACGATCGTTCATCCTGAACCTGGTGCTGACATATTGGTACTGGCTGGGGACATCCATCGCGGCACGCAGGCTGTGAAGCTGTTCGGTGATTGGCCTGTACCCGTGATCTACGTCGCCGGCAACCACGAGTTCTATTCTCGGAAGTGGGAGCAAACCCGTCTGGAGCTCCGTCACACCTGTGAAGAAGTCGGCATTCATTTCCTCGATGACAACGAACTCGTGCTCGACGGGGTACGCTTTCTGGGATCCACACTCTGGACTGACTTTCAACTGCGCGGACTTACCCGTGAACAGAGCATGCTCGCGGGCAGCCTGCGCCTCGCCGATTTCTATCGGATTGAGACCAAGACGGGTCAGCTCACGCCGCAACAGACGCTGGAAGCCCATCTGACTAGCCGCAAGTGGCTGGAAACGGAGCTGGCCAAGCCATTTCAAGGCAAGACGGTCGTGATCACGCATCACGCTCCGCACCCGCTCAGTGTGCATAGACGCTTTGTCGGCGATCTACTCAACGCATGCTTTGTGAGTGACCTCACGCCACTCCTGTTTCAAACGGACTTTTGGCTGCACGGGCATTGCCATGACAGCTTTGACTATCGAGTTGGCCGATGCAGGGTGGTATCCAACCCGACCGGGTACATCCAGAACGGCCCTGATATTCAGAAGCCTGGTGACATGAGCATCGCTGTGTTTGAGAATCCGGCGTGGAACCCCAAGCTACTGATCGAAATCTAGTCCATCCATGATCAAGAAAAAGACGACTCTGGTACTGGGTGCTGGATCTAGCGCTCCGTATGGGTTCCCTTTGGGCTCTGAACTTCGCCTAAGGATCCTGGACGCCAGCTCAGACATATTGCATGCTGAAGGTCAGATTTCCGAGGTGGACTTTGAGAACTTCAAGCAAGCCTTCAGGAACTCACGTCTGTACTCCATAGACGCGTTTCTGGCCGCCCGGCCAGAGATGGTGGAAATCGGAAAGATGACCATCGCAGGCATTCTGTTGTCTTTCGAGCGGGATACCCTTTCGAAACTCAGCGCCAACGAGCAGGATTGGTACGACTACCTTTGGAATCGTCTCGCGTCGGGCCGCAACTGGGATGATCTTTCGTTCGACAACCTTGCAGTCGTGACTTTCAACTACGACCGATCATTCGAGCATTTTCTTTTGCTGGCGATGATGGGTACGTATGACAAATCAATAGAGCAGGCGGCAGAGAAGCTTGAGCAGTTGCAAGTCGTCCATGTTTATGGAGACATTGGTTCTCCACTTCCTCAGTCACCTGGCTATCAAATTTATGGAAAGACCGTGACTTACAGACGAGTACGTGACGGTGCCGCGCGGCTGAAAGTGATCCCTGAGGCCAGAGAAGATGAGCCGTCTTTGCTGAAGGCACAGCGCCTACTGCTGGAAGCAGAAGCCGTTTGCTTTCTTGGCTTCGGGTTCGACCGCACCAACATGCAGAGACTGGATTCGAAAAGAACTTGCTACCCGTTTCATGAAATGCACAAAAAATCTCTTACGGCATCTTGCCTTGGTCTCACACAGGCCGAAGCCGAGGAGGCCGCAGGCTTATGTCATCTCCACACTGCGGGGCATTGGAGGAGTCGATTTATAGACGGGAACTGTCTCGAAACCTTGCGGCGAACTTTGATTCTCGAATAGGAAATCGAGACCACCTGATCTCAAAGAGAGGACGAGAGCCACCCCTGTGTCCTGTTGAACTACCTCATAGTCAGGACCACAGCGCACTACAGCAAACTCTGGTCGATTTAAAACAACGGAGGAAAAGGGAATGGTAAAGGTCAAAGTGATATTCCTGGACTTTGACGGCGTGCTGCATGCCACGATAGGGAAAGGTGCATCCATGCGGGAGTTCGTCTGGCTCCCCATCCTCAAAGACCTGATCTCAAATCGGGATGACTGCAAGATCGTTATCCATTCTTCCTATCGGCGAACCCATAAACCTGAGTATCTTCGTGAGCGCCTTGGTCTCGGCAAGGACGTCTTCTTGGGAGTCACACTGCCCACATTGGACCGATGGGTCTCGATCCAGGACTGGCTCAGGCGCAATCGATCGTGGGTCGAATCGTTCCGCATCCTGGATGACCAAGCCTTCGAGTTCCCCAACCCTGCTCCAGCCGAGCTGATCCTCTGCGATGGCCGCAAGGGAGTTTCGGATGAACGTGTTCAGCGCGAGTTGCTTGCTTGGCTACACGCCAATAGAGGTGTGCAATGACACTCATGATCCCGAGTGATCGCACAACGATCTTCAACCGATGAGCCCGGAGATGGACAGTCACCGGATTGACTCCCGGGTGAGAATCGGGAACGGAAAGAACTGCGTCGCACCAAGCTGATTCGGATGCTCGCGCAGCGTCGCCACCAGGCGAGCGTGCACTGGTTGTCAAGCCATTCCCACCACACGACGCATGTTGACTCGCTCCATAGCGGTTCCGAGGTAGTCGACCGAGCACCCCTCAATACGGCTGGCGACCCACCATGCGCCGAGCTTCAGTGCGCTCTCCAAGGAATCCAAAAGCTCGTCCTGCGCCGTGTCCGGACACTTGATATTTACCAGCTCACCTGTGTCGAGCACCAAGGTTGCGTGATAGTCGATCAATGAGGGAGTGCGGTTTTTCATATGAATTCTTTCCCAATGCGTCGTTTATAGATTTGGTCCGGATCTCAGTTGCACCGGCGTCTT
Organism: Hylemonella sp. W303a; assembly: GCF_046452315.1. NCBI lineage: Bacteria > Pseudomonadati > Pseudomonadota > Betaproteobacteria > Burkholderiales > Comamonadaceae > Hylemonella > Hylemonella sp. W303a. The sequence goes on from NZ_JBKFDG010000001.1 coordinate 589,629, forward strand.
TGACTTTTGAATGGCCCTGAAAACCAAGCCGGGGCCGGTTTGACGATCAGCCCTTTGGCCAAGTTGGAGCTGGAAAAAGCGCCAGCTGATGCTTCATACCGGCTCGATCTTGACGGTCCCCAGCATGATGGGACGCACCAGGATCTTGTAGGTGTCCAGGTCAAAGCCATGGCGTTCATGCTCAGCGAAGGTAGCCGTCTTCGAGCACCAGGTACCCAGAAACCGCCAGTCCTGGATCCGATGCCGCTGAGTCCATCCTTCAGACTCTTCTACCAAATCGACCGCACCTGCATAAGGCCAGGCTTGCACCTTGAGATCCAGCAGCGCTGAGAGCAAACGCTGGTCATGCGCAAGGCGATCCTCCTTGCCCACGCAAGCGCCCAGACAGGTCTTGAGCTGAAGCCCAAAGCAACCGCGTCGACTGATCTTCTCCAGTCCCAGCAAGCCCATGCACAGGCGATGTTGCTCGGCCAGCTCCCGCAGCTTTTCCTTCGCCGCACGAACGGAACCAAACAGACCGTAGAGATCGTCCGCCCCAGCAATGTCCCTATCGTTGCCCGAAACGATCTCCGGATTGAGGGCAGAGCCAGATTCGTCCAAGCGGATCGAGCACAGCGTTTTTTGACGCCGCAGTCGGATGTTGTAGAGCGGGACGTGCTTCTTGATGAGATGCGCTTCCAGCAACAGCGCGCCAATCTCACCGGCCGTTTCAATGAAGTCAATGCGCTTGGTCTGGGCAATCATCTCCGCCTCGTCTTCTGCCCTGATGTGGGAAAGGACTCGGCTGCGGATATCCACGCTCTTGCCTATGTACAAAGGCAGCGTGCTGCTGCTGCCCCAGAAAAAGTAGACGCCCGAGGTGCGTGGCAACCCCTCCAGCATGGCTGCATCGATCTTGTGTGAAACAGGCGTTTGCATGACCGTCAAACTGACATCAGTATTCACGCACGCTGCCTTGCGTCAAAACAACTGGAGGTTCTCAGCGGTCGCGATGGCAGACATCGCTTCAGCGGGATATGCCTGCATGAAATCCATGCTCTCCTGCGGCTTGGCATCGAGCCAGGTTTCGTACTGGTCTTCCGGCAGTATCACGACCATCCGCTTCTCGTCCTCTGGCCGATGGAACTGGTTCATGACGGCGTGGTCTGTCGCATTGATGGTCAGCATCGTGAAGCTGTAGATCAATTCGTCGTCAGGTGATGTCCAACGGTCCCACAGACCGGCAATCCCCATGGGCGTTCCATCCCTGCGCTCGATCCGGGTCGGGACAGATTTGCCAGTGCGCCAGTCGGGCTCAAAAAACGACATGGCCGGGATGATGCAGTGCTGTCCCTTGTTCCATGCGTTGCGAAAGCTTGGCTTCTCCGAAACAGTCTCCGACCTGGCGTTGTAGGTGCTGCGAACCTGTTTCAGTTCCTTGACCCAAGGAGCCACCATCCCAAATCGGCCCAATCGGGCGACTCGCCGGCCATCAGCTTCTTTTCTGACAAACCCTGCCTCGTACCCTGGCCAGACATGGAGGGCTCCCGGTCCCGATGGTGGCTCGGCCCGAAATTTCTCCCTGTAGATCGCGGCAAGTGGCGGCGCCAGGTAATTGCTGCACATGCCTTGATTCTAAGAAGGTGCATTATTATACTGTATCTATGTACAGTATACCGCTACAAGGCACGCCAGTCTTGTTGAGCTCCACCCCTGTGGTGCTGCCCGAAATGGGCAGCGCCAGGGCCGGCTTTCCCTCACCAGCCGAGGACTTGCAGGAACGAGCGATCGATCTCGGCCAGGTTCTCGTCACCCATCCCCAAGCGACCTTTCTGATCCGAGCCCGCGGCAACTCCATGATTGACGCAGGCATCCACGACAACGCAATCCTTGTCGTGGATCGCGCGCTCAAACCCCAGCACATGGACATCGTCGTCGCTATCGTCGACGGGGAGTTCACCATCAAACACCTCTACAAGCGTGGAGGGAGGCCCAAGCTCAAAGCCGCGAACCCTACCTTCCCTGACATCACCCCGAAAGACGGACAGACGCTGGAGATCTGGGGTGTGGTGACTGCCGGCATCAATCAGTACCGCAAGTGAGCACGCGAGGGGAACTTCTGTGTACGCGCTGGTTGACGGCAACAATTTCTACGTCTCGTGCGAGCGAGTGTTCCGTCCCGATCTGAACGGGCGGCCAGTCATCGTCCTGTCCAACAACGACGGCTGCGCCATTGCGCGTAGCAACGAAGCGAAAGCACTTGGCATCAAGATGGGGGCGCCCTGGTTTGAGATCAGGCACATGGAGGAGGACGCAGGACTCGTCGCGCTCTCGGCTAACTTCGGTCTGTACGGCGACATGTCTGACCGGATGATGAGCCTGGTCGGTGGTCTTGGTCACCGGCAGGAGGTCTACTCGATTGACGAGTCGTTCGTTGACCTCTCCGGAATCCGAGGCAACTTGGCCGAACGTAGTCGGCGCCTGCGGCAACGTATCCTGGAATGGACAGGCTTGCCGACCTGCGTGGGGATTGGGCAGACCAAGACCTTGGCCAAGTTGGCGAACCACATTGCCAAGACGGCAGAGCGCAAGCCGGGTAGCTACCCGGCTGAGCTCAGCTCGGTATGCGACCTTGCGGCAATGAACCGCGAAGCGTTAGAACAGGTGCTCTCAACGACCGGAGTGCGAGAGGTTTGGGGGGTCGGTCCGCGCATCGGGCAACAACTCGAAGACGAGGGCATCAAGACCGTACTAGAACTCACCCGGCTTGATCCCGCTACCGTTCGCCGACGATGGTCAGTCGTACTGGAACGCACAGTGCGCGAGTTGCAGGGCACCTCTTGCATCGACATGGATGACGCCCCAGCGGCCAAGAAAGAAATCGCGTGCACCCGTTCGTTTGGCCGTGCAGTGATGGATCTCGATGAGCTGGAAGAAGCGGTATCAACCTTTGCGAGTCGTGGCGCTGAGAAACTCCGCGCGCAGGGCAGTCATGCGGGCCAAGTTCTTACGTTTGTTCGGACCAGCCCGTTTCGGCCAGACAAGCAGTACTCGCGCTCGATCATCGTTCCGCTCCGCCGCCCGACGGCTGACACAGCGGCCTTGGTCGAGACTGCGTTGATCGGTCTGAGAGCGATCTATCGGCCAGGCTTCAAGTTTGCCAAGGCCGGCGTCATGCTGATTGATCTGTCAGACGCAAGCGTGCTGCAAGGTGAGTTGGATCTAGAGCCGGAACTTTGCGAGAACCGGGGACGGCTGATGACGGCGATGGATGGACTCAATCGCCGCTTCGGCCGGGGGACAGTAATCATCGGAAGCGCTGGAACTGGCGACATGCCTCGGAACTGGGCGATGAAGCAAGAGAGGAGAACGCCCAGGTACACGACAAAGATCTCCGAGATTCCGGTTGCGAAGGCGTGACTCAAACCACATGGCCTCTCCGAAATCCGAGGCAGTTCAAGATTGAGTTCTAAGTTCTTTTTCTCTATCCCCATTCTGGGGGATATCTATCTGCGACAGCGCTGCCTACTATTTGACGAGGAGATGGGCAGAAAGCTACGGCATGCGCCGGGGTCACAGTTCCTATCATTTACCGGTCGGATCGAATGGAGAAGGGGACGGACATGCCAGATACAAGCACCGACGCCCGCGCGAACGCAGGCCTTGCCGCTACGCCTGATGCGGAACGACTGCTCGCTTTCAACGGCTACTACGCTCTCGAAGGCGCGCGAGGTGCCTTCTTCGCGGTCGATGGCAATATCACCGTTGTCGCCAGCCCTTACTCCGCGGCGCTCGCCGTGAATCTGATCTTCTGCCTGGACGGCAAGAACTCATTCACCCTGCCGTTCGATGGCAGCTTCGACGGCACACGGCTTGTCCAACAGGTGGGCCACCACTTCGAGATCGACATGGTGTTCGCGCGGCCCTCGAAGGGTTTCGGCATCACGGCAACCGTGTCGATCGCCTTGGTTTACCACTTGACGCAGCGCCGCAAGGTCAAGATCGAGTACGCCGGATCGACCTACAACAATCCGATTCCGATGGCCTTGTTCGCTGGCGACTACTTTCTGCCTGCATCCGGTGGAGGCGACCCCATCAAGGTCGCCACGATCAGCGCGGACGCGACCGGACAGGTATCGATTCTGTACGACTGGGGCAATGGCAAAGGCGTATTGAGCGCAGTCTCAGGCTTCACGTACAACTGCAATATGTACTACTTCAACCTGATCGGTCCCTCCGGCCCAGCGGCCGTGCCGCCGAAGCTGATCATGGGAACGGCAACGGGCCAGGGCTTCGCGTGCAACGACGTCGATCCGGCAGCCGCCTCGTTGTCGCGCAATCTCTTCTCGATCCCCGGCGGTGGTCCGGCCCCTACGCCCACGCCCATCACCGCACCGAACGCGCAGGCTCTGGCGGAGTTCAGCGGCTACTACGCGCTCCCCTCCATCGCGAGCGGCGCCTTCGTATCGCTCGGGGGACAGTATCTGTGCATGAACGGCGCGCTCACCTATTCGGTGGGGATCGCGTACTCATTGGACGGCGTCACCTCGACGAGCGCGTGGTTCGATACGTCGATGAGTTTCGACCCGGAAACAGGCGTGCTTTCGGCTCCGAACTTCGCCCCAGGCGTCGCGTTGCAGCTGACGTTTTCACGCGGCTTCGATCCGGCTAAGGGCACGCTGGCGAACGTCTCGGGTACCGTGGCTGGGTACACGGCCACAGGCTCGACCTATTTCAATCCGGTCCCGCTCAGAGCGTTCGGCCCCGCGCGCTTAACCAACAACACCGATGCGACCGCTGTTCAAGTGCTCAGCGACGCTAGCGTCGCGTACGTCACGGCGGCCGGCGTCGCGACGACGATCGTCGACTTCGTCTACGTGCCGCTCATGTACATCGTCGGCACCACGTTCGACTCGAGCGAACTCATCCTATCGCTCGGCACCGACGGTCCGCGCGGGAACGCCTGCATCGTGATGCCTGGCGCTTCGGTCGGCGCCGTGTGGGCCTTGCCGAACGCGACGTAGTCACGCGCGCGTGATCGCGTTTCGTTTGGGATTGGACTCCAAGCTCAACCGCTGCTCAACTCTGGGGGGGGACGTCGTCGCTACGGCAAGGCACACTGGCCGCGAGGCGCCCAGGCTCATCATGCGCTTCGCGGCCAGTGCGCCTTGCCTCCGCGAGCCGGTTAACTCTGCGTTATGCCCCAATGTTCCTCTCAAAAGGAGTCGATCAGATGAACACAATCTTTATTCCATTGGCGAGGAGTGTTTCCGCCCTATTGCTCCTTTTCTGGGTGCTATCTGCTCAGGCGGCACTGAACGATCCATGTGGATGCAATGCGGGCCTGGCGCCGGAACTGGTGAAATATTCTTCGAGCAGCCAAGTAAAACTGGCATTTATCCAGCAAATTGACGAGAAGCAATACGAGAAGATCAAGAGAGATGGTTCTGCTGGAGCTGACATCATTGATTTTGTGAGTGGTACCGCGAACTATAGCGATTTCAGTGAAAAGAGGCGCAGCTACATTTCAAGCACCAACTTCTCACTAAATGCAGAACAGTCTGAAAGCCTCCTGTTCAGTACCGTTCGCACTACTGATTGGGGCGCATGCAAACGACAATGCATAAAGAGTCAACAAGGTTTCGTCTGCGACGTTGCTGAATTCACCGAAAAAAATATTGCTGTTAGTTGCTCATGGCGTCCAGAAGGAGCAGCCAAAAAGCGGCAAGTTAATGTCCACGCAGATGGAAAAACATTAAGTCCACAATCGATCGACCCAAACACCACTCGTGATTGGCACTTCTCTCGTGATCCATCGCGAGATCTTCTAATGACGTTCACGCCGGAAGGCGGATCTAGCCAAACACTGAAAATTGCAGCGACGCCAATGTCAGTACCCACTACAGTCAGGCCGGTCAAACTGGGTTCGTGTATCGGTCGAGGGGGACTTAACGGGGTACATTTTTGGGGCCCAGAAGGTGCAGACTGCAACGGTATCGCGCCCTGGGGCAAGTACCTAGCAGATTCTTCAGTGCCTGCACCCACAGAAGTCTGCTCATGTACTGGGCATGGAGGCCCGAAGGGGGTACGTCTTTGGGGACCTAAAGGCAGTGCTTGTGGTGGCATCCCAGATTGGGGCACCTACAAAGATCAATGCGTTTCAGCTTCGAGTCTCACAGTTTGCGGTTGCGTAGGCCACGGGAATATTCTTGAAGGCCATATTCTCTGGGGGCCGAAGGATCAGGCATGTGGTGGCATGGCAAGTACGCAGTGGGGCAAATATACACAGTATTGTGTTGGCCCCAAGTAGTCGTTGGTCGCTTTCGGCGCGAGAGGCATAACATGGCGCTGAAGTGGGACGCTACGCCAGCAAGCTTCGCTTGCCGTCTCCGCCCCCTTAGCTCTACGTTGAATGTCCGCTTCCTTGACTAGCGATCGTCCGCAACGGGTCGGAAGCACCTATTCGCACTCCCCGACAGCGGGCCTACAAGTCGCAATGGAGATTTGGCGTGCCGCTCATGTCGGATCTTCACCTGATACCAGCCGTCGTGTCGACCAAGGGCGTGGGCACGCGGATGACCGCTGTGTGCACTACACACGGAACGTGTCGGCTCGGGATCGACCGGCCACAATCGCTGCACAACCGCTATCCAATAGGCGTATCTGGTTCGAGCTGATTGCAGTACCTTGGTTTCCAAGCACCATGGGTAACTTCCTGCGGCAACAGTCATTGAGTGACCCATAGGCCAGCACGCGAACCCCGCCTATCATTCAATTCACATCGATTGGGCGTTGTTTTACGCCTAGTCTTCGGGAGAATAGCAATGAGTGCATCGGTGCAACATGAGGGGGCCCGGAAGATACTGGCGGTTCTGAGGACTGATAGGACTGGGGATAAACCACTGACATATGCGAGCATGGCAGAGCAAATCGGGCGCCCTAGGGAGGATGCTCGCGCTGTGGCCCAGATGTGCGACTTGCTAGATGCCGCAGCAGCCTACTCACGCAAACCTCTGCTTGCTCTCACCGCTGTGCTGGCGAGTTCTGGGGAAGTCAACCCTAAAGCGTGGTCGGGTCCCGGAATTACATCAACGGTCCGTGATGCAATCATTCAGCAGTCACGGGGTTGGAAGTTCTCGAGTGATGACTATGACGCAATCGAGCGAGGCCTGGATGCGCTTCAAGGATTAGGAAATCGAGCTGCATGGGAGAGGCTGCGGCAAGAAGTCATGCCGTTTGAGCTTGCAAACTTTGTTGCGGGGCTAGGGCCGACGCTTGGAACGGACGTCGATGCAGGGGCGATTGAAGGACAGAAGAATCTCATCTCCCATCTACGGCGCGAACGTAATCCGTTACTTGCTGACGAAAAGCGTCGATTGGCGATGACAACGAACGGGCTGAAGTGCGAGGCGTGCGGTTCATACTCAGCGCTCAAATATCCTGGCCTTGGCCCCGCCGTCTGGGAGGTTCATCACAGAGTCCCCCTTTCAGAACTGGAGTCACCGACCAAGACCCACGTGAGGGACCTGGCTGTTCTGTGTCCTAGTTGCCATCGCGCAATCCATCGGACTATACCCATGCTAAGCGTTGAAGAGTTCGCGAAGAAGTTCTTCTCTCTTGATGAATGACGCGGCGAATACGATGCCCTTCTTGACTTCGCGAGAGAAGTATGAGCTGCCAGGGGCGTCGGGGTAGGAATAATTACACTGCAGGTATTACATTTCGAGAAAGCGGATTAAGGAGGATTTTCTGGTGGCCGTTGAGCAGTGCTTCCTCAGCGTTTGCTTCATCCCTCTCGATAGCAGCGGGCAGAAATTCTTCGGCTACTCGGAGTTCCTCGCAGGCCTTGCGCTCATGGTGTTGGCCTGGACGATCGCCGACGTTCGCTATCGGTTCCGGGTCCGAACTGCGCCTCTACCTCTGCTGGGTATCACGTTCTCGGTCGTCGCCATCGTTGGTATGCTCACGTTACTGACGGACCTCTGGCGCGCCGAGCAGTGGCTCGTGCCAAAGGGCGACCTCCTGACGCCTGCGTCGTGGCAAGCGGTTCTGGGCGGACTATTCCTGCTGACGTTCCTCACCTGGACATGGTTCGCTTTCATCCGGCCACCCACATACGGCCGGCACAACGCTGAGCGCTTCGCGCAGACCCTGTATCGATTCATCATTAAAGGCTCGCCGGCCGAGCTTGCCGTCATAGCTGACGAACTAGCCTACTCGGCTCGTCCGCTAGTTCGCTACGCCACGGACAGAGGCAGACTGAGGAAGTATCGGCTAGAGCGGGAAGGCAAGAACAAGAAGCCACCTCCGAAAGTTGAGGGATACGCCAACGATCTACTTCTGCTCATCGCCGACAAGCGGCTGTGCCGGGCAATCGTTGAGTCGTCGCCGGGCACCGCACTGGCAGTGTTCCACGCGATGGCCAACATGAGGAAGCACGGCATCCAGGTAGAGACCTTCTCCAAAAACATAGTAAACGAGGCACTAGCAAATAAGGACTCTTTTCTCTACCACGAGGCCGAGGGCTATGAGTCGGGTCTGATCGGCTATCACAAGCCTCTTAGTCAGGCCATGTTCGCCAACTATCCAATGGTCGAAGCGATCGGGACCCTCCTTGATCCTGACGTTGTTGGCGAGAGGAAATTGGATGCCGAGCAATGGGAGGCTTACTGTAGGGTGGTCTTGATGACCCTCCGCAGCTTCGTCACCGGGGATTTCGGAAACCATTCTTCTGTGCTGCTTCGCGCCAAAGATCACATCGAGAACGCCGCCTCAGATCTCTACAAGTTGGACGGACTCACCAGCACTTGGGACAACGACTCGACCCGTCGTCTTCGCGTCGTCGTCGAGTTCATCAAGAATTCGATCACGATTCTTGGCGAGAAGGGAGTACCTGACTATGTCCGAATTCGTGTGAGGGAGAGATACGGACACCCGCGCGAGTCTTTCTACGATCAAATAGCCAGCATGATTTTCGAAGTGATCTTCCACGCATCAGCGGTCCGATCGCCGAAGCGGGAATGCTGGTGGATCCAGCACAACTGTGTGTGGAGCGAACTGTTCAACTCTAATCGCCTGGATGACCCGGCCGGTAAGGTGGTGAAATTCAAGGTGCGGAGGCTCCTGTACGACGAGATTGTCAAAATGAAGCGTACTCCTAACTTCAGGGGAGCAAAGATTCTGGGCTTCTGTCTGAACGTCATGGGACTCACGGTCAATCGGGGCGACTACGACAAGGACAGTCGGGCCCTCCAAAGGGCCGTGCTAGCCTGGACGAGGAAAAACTATGTTTGGCTGCACGGGTACAACCCACGCGTCGCTGCGGCGTGCTTGGTGGACGGCATGACCTTTGACCCAGAGAACCGGCGACTGGTGCACACGTCTCCAGCAGAAGGATTGAGACGCGAACCGAGCTACATGTGCCTTGAGCTTGACCCTCCCTCAGCTCAACCCTAGCCTGATCCGCTTCTTACGACAAATTAGACCACTCCGAGTGTCCGCTGGCTATAGATTGCAGTCTTTGCTTTCGCATGTTCTGCGGTCCAATATCGCTGCACAGCCGCCGCCCACCAGGCGAGGTCCGGTTTAGGCTGGTTGCGGTCGGTTAACTTCAGTCTTCCGAAGGGCCGATCTGGCCTAAAGCCGACACCCAGGGCTGACGGAGTTGCCCGGTTTGTTATTACTATTGAATTGACTCGAAATCTTCGTAACTCATTGAGTTGCAATAAAATTCTCTTGAATTTTCGGACTTTGTTATTTGTCAGTCGGACTTGTTATACAGACAGGTTTGACGTCTATATCAAGTTGGGCCTCTCATGGCTACTAGCCCTTCCATAAGCAAGAATTCTGTGAAGCGCATGCTCTTGTCGCTTGTTGACTTCGAACCCACATGGAACGAAATCGACGAAATGCTTGGCTATTTCGGATACGAGTGCTTCTATTGCGGGAAGGAATTTATTTCTCTGAAAGAAGACTTCACTCTCGATCATGTTGTTCCACGCTCTAAGAACGGAATCAACTGCATTGCAAATCGAATCCCATCGTGCACGCGCTGCAATTGCCACGAAAGGCGAGACCAACCGTTCGAGGAGTACCTCCGCAAGAAATGTACGAACGATGCTGAGTTTGAAGAAAAGCGTTCTTTGGTCGCATTCTGGTGTGCGACCTCATATCACCAACATCGACAAGTCCCCCCCGAACTTTGGGATTTAGTCAACGATCACATTCGCAAGATTCACGAACTCATCGATAGCAGTGTCGCAAACATCCGTGAAAAGAAGAGGGAACTCGGCTTTCCGAAACTGAAGGCAAAAGATTTTCAGAGGCTGTCCGGTATCGCGGCACCCCAAAAGGGCGTGCGTGCAAGGGGGAACGCAAGGCGATGAACATCGGAGGCTCAACCCATCATTCCACCGGACCTGCGCGAAAAGCCGTGCTGGCCGCTGAATTCCAACATTAGCCCTCGCGAAATGCAGGATCAGCTTCCCGAACAAGGCCCGCGTGTCCAGGCACTGCTAACGGCGGTGACCGATGATAGGCAGTCTCTGCTGAAGCTTGGACTCGGCGAAGGGGCCTTCTTTCCTCTCGATCTCATGGCTTTTGGTGCTCTGAAGCGAAGTATCAGTACAGCATCCGCAATGGTCATGATGGTCAAGGCCTGGAACATGGTTTGCGCCAGAACGCTTCTTCGAACTCACATCGACACATCGCTCCGATTCTCTTCAGCGTGGCTCGTCGAAAAGCCTCACGACTTCGCGACGAACATTCTTAAAGGAGAGCGCATTGACCGCATGAAGAGTCGGAGCGGAGAACGTCTGACCGACGCGTACTTGGTTGCGACGAGGGCGCCGGACTACCCGTGGCTGCCAGACGTGTATGCGAACCTCTCGGGCTACATCCACTTCTCCGGCTCGCATATCACGAGCGCCGTCGCCCGCTTTGGCGACAACCGAACCATGGAGATCGAGATCTCTGAGACTGATCTCAGGTTTCCCGAGTTCAGCTGGATTGAAGTTCTGGAGTGCTTTCGCGAAGCTACGGCGATGTTGGCACACTACTTGGATGGCTACCGACAGACGAAGAGCATGACTCCGGAAGAACTAGCGGCAGGGCGCCGTGCGGGCTAACAGGTCGTTCAACGCGGACACATACCGGCAAGGCGCCGCAGAAACCAATCGCGAAGCATGGAAGACAATAGTTTCAGCGGTCCCGTTCTCGCTCTCAAAGATGGGAAGCACCAAAGACCGATCCCAACGGAATGGAGAGCTGCCCTTCGAGATGTCGTCCAAGCATTCGCCGTGCACGACTATCAGATCAATTGCGGCATCCCAGCCGTGTCACCAGTTTCAGTAGAGACAGCACAACATATCCAGAATAACATCCGAGACTACGGAGCCACACTGGCAGAACTTCCGGAAGACACTTGGCACACTTCTGTTTGCATCTGGTCCGGTGGCCATTGGGATGTTCTGATTGATCTATGGACAAGAGAGGAAGGTCAAAGCGATCTGGTACTTGCCGCGCAGGTCACAGAAGATGGTTCCGCTTTCGCCTTCAAGATCCAAATGATCTATGTTCCATAGCAATGAAAGCGGCGCCTAACCCTTCCATCGACATGGACGTCTTATCGGCGGGCGTTCGCCCGCCTACTTTCCACCGGGCATTTCTACGTTAGGCATCACAAATGACTTCGGAAGAATTCGAAGACCCCGAAGACCTGGTTTCACTTGAGGAACGGAATCAGATGCTTTTCGCGAGCATTGGGTTGCCAATCGCTCGGATGGTCTACTTGGGAGAGTTTGATCCAGAGACGGTCACTCGCGCCGAACTCGCAAAGGCTCTGACTTCACTCGGAAACACGCGCGACGACGCTTTCGAGATTTATCTCACCCAGATTGAAGAAGAGATCCCTCTTGTTGCGCACTGCATTTCACAAGAAAGGTTCAGCTCAGCTGTTGTCCTGCTGTTTACGCTCTTTGAGGCTGAGGTCAACTCGTTGATCAGGCTACTGATGAGAGTCCGCGACTTCTCGAGCAGCAAGATCACGGATGCCCTGAAGGGAACGAGCTTTGATACAAAACTGGATGTTATCTTGCCTTTGTTGGAAGTTGAAATACCAGATCGCTTCAGGAACTCTGCGCTGCAATGCAGATCCATTCGAAACGTCGTGGTGCACAACAAGGCAACACCAGCACTCATGGCTGATACGGGAGTTCAGAATAGCGATCGAGAGATCGCCGATGCGCGGGCAAAGAATTTCTTCTTCGAGAATTCGATCGATCGCCTCAAAGATGACCTTAAAGACTTCTTCGAAATAAGCTTAAACCGCGATCCATCAGTTCAATGGAGTGCACGTCTCTTTGAGAAGTACTTCAAGGCCAACGAGTGAGCCACTCATGTCAAACGTTAGGCACCCCAGTCTTTCACATGTCGAATCCCACAGAACAACCGCAGATAGCAACCTCATCGGTCGAAGATGGACTGGACTTTGCTTGCAGTCTTCTCACCGATGCGTTGGTGATGAGAGGCGAAGAGAGTCCCAACGTGGCGAAGCAACTACTCGCCGAATTGGCAAACTACTTGCAGCTGCGATACGTTGGTGAGACTGGACTCGCACTTGAATACTTGGCTGGCCTAGGCCAACAATGCGCTCCCACTTCCTTTCGAGACTCCCAGTTTTGGAACCAGCTTCGGTGGGTAGCAGTTCAATTGAAGCTGAGCGAGCAAGAGCTCACCGCCTTGGGGCTACCGAATGCCTAGTTCATCCACTCGTGCGCTTAGCCCCTCCGTCAAGGGGACCTGCCTTCGACAGGTCCCTTATGTCGAACGCTAGGCTTCATAGATTCCAGAATGCAAAAAGCAGAGGAGCGCCTCCAGCTTCAGCGGGTGTTCGGCTCGGACGCCACTTCCGCTCAAGACTTTGAACGTCCAGACTTTCTGCTCAAGACGCCGGACAACTCTTTGCTCGGCATAGAAGTGACTAACCTCTACTCCAGTGAGTCTGACGCAAAGTTAAAGCGCTTGCCCGGCTATTCCGATTCCCTTTTGAGCAGGTCTAGACCAGTTCACCAAGCGGATATGAGAACCCTTCGAGTCGATGAACTAACGATTCTTAATGCAGATGGCTCGATCGTAGACAAGGTAACCGGCATCGTTCAGAAATTTCGCTCTCCTGCAGAAACTATGAATCTGCTACTTCAGCGAATCGCTGAGAAGGAGAGCAAATTTCCAGAGTACCAGCAGAGCTGCAATGAAGCTGATCTCATCATCACAGATCAGTCGCACCTGTTTCATCACGAATCCGGCGAACGGTTCTACAAGATTTTTCAGCCCTTGTTTCCGCGTAAGAGGCTGATCGCATCACCATTTCGCGAGATTCATCTCGTGACCACCACAACATTTCAAAAGGGCATCCGCATTCCGCTGATTGCCAACGTTTTTATCGCAGATTGTCTGGCGTACGAACATCTCCTCCTACCCGAGCTCGATGAAGGTCGCCCAAGCAATGAAATCCTCCAGCTACTTGCCGCCTGCCTATGGCAGGACGGTTACACCCGTGTAAGAGTTTCCTCCGAAGGTGCAAGCACCGGGTTTCATTGCGGGGCCTGGGAGCTCTTCTACGGGGAGGATGTCAAAGCCTTTCGCGACTGGGTGATCCCACACATTTCCTATCCCGGGAAGAAGCTAAAAGAGGTCGTGAACGGGATTTCAGTAGAGCTGCTTGATCGTGCCAAGAAGCTCACCGAAGAGAGAGAGAAGTGGTTTTCGTCTATGGATATGAGGCTCGCCACGTATGAAGCCTAGCGGCGGCTTACTGGTCGAAACCAGACCTCCAGGGTTCCGAGACGACCGGCAGCAATCGCTGCGGTGCAGCCTCTCAGATCGAGTCGGGCGCTCTGCAAGGATTGTTTTCGACTTTGCAACGACGCGACGTCCCCCCGGAATTGAGTGGCAACAGCGCATGGGTTCCCCACTAGAGTTGATTCAGTCAAGCCCCGACTTGCCCACGAGGTGCTGAGCCACCCGTCGCGTGAGCGGAGCCACCAGCAGCACGACTGGAAAGGCAATCAGCCAAGCCGTTAGCCAGGCACCGACCCAAAAATCCAGGAAGTCGGCCTTCGGTCCAACCGCGCGCAAGGTCGAGATGGCCGAAACCAGCAATGACATCAGCCCTGAAAGGATAAGGCCGAAGAGGATGGGGGCGTAGCGGGCGGGCAGCATCAGATTGCCTCCTCGCTGGGCATTACCATGCGGACCAGCACGCTGGCAAAGTTCCGGCCAAAGGCCTCGGCGCTGCGCAGGTCGCCCGGTGCATAGGACTGCCCTGGGGTCGAATGGCCGGCCTGCGCCATCAAGCCTGTCCATGAGCCCAAGCGATTGATCGCCTGTTCGTAGGGCACACCGCTATTCTGTTCCGGCAGGAAGGGATTGCCCACCCAGATCATGCCGTGCTGCATGGCGAAAGTGAACATAGAAAGTAGCGTGGTCTGCTTGTCACCGGAGGGTAAGGCCGAGACGGTGAAGCCCGACGCGAGCTTGCCCTTGAGTTGCTGCGTGCGCCACAAACCGCCGGTGGCGTCCATGAAGGACTTGAACGGACCACTGACACCGCCCAGGTAAGTGGGCGAACCGAAGATGCAACCGTCGAACGCGGTCAAGCTGTCGGGATCTCGGGTCAGATCTTCCGCTTTGAGCAGGCCGACTTCGGTACCGGCCACGCTCTGGGCACCCGCGACGACGTGCTTGGCAAATTGCTCTGTATTGCCTTGCCCGCTGTGGAAGATGACGGCGATCTTTTTCATGATGGCTCCTTGGGATGAAATGAAGGAATTGGGAGTGATGTGTCAGGCCTGGTCCAGGACAGCTGCAGCAAACGCTGCCGCATACAGGCCGAGCCCGAAAACGGTGTGGTTGGCCAGGCTCTTGAGGCGATTGAGAACTGGTGTAGGTGTGCGTGCCGAGGCGAAGCCGGCGCCCATGGCCGGCTGCATGACAAACAGCGGCAACACCACGGTGCCGATCCCAAAGGTCAGGGCGGGCAAGAACGTCGGCGCGCTCAGCCACGCCGGACCACACAACCCGGTGAACAGCAGCGCAAAGGAGATGCCGGTGAGATAGTGGGCGAGCCAGCCCAGTGTCAATTCACCGCGCACAGGGATTGCCTTGGCGATGCTGTCGTGCACCCAACGCCCTCGCGGCATATGCCCGACCCAGCGACCGAGCAGTCTGAAATTGAGGGCCGGAACGCCACACGCCTTGAGCAGCCATAACCACATGTCCATCAGCACAGTGGCGCAGATGCCCATGGTCACTGCGCGCAGAAGGGGGAATTCGAGGAATGTCATGGAGCGCCTTTCAGGTTGACTTGATGAAGCGGTCCAGGCACTATAGAAATTCAAGTCAACTTGAAGTCAAGGCATTTTGTGATCATGGACATTGCGGAAGTTGCCAAGCGGTCGGGCCTTCCGGCTTCGACCCTGCGTTACTACGAGGAGAAAGGCCTGATCGCCTCCGTGGGACGCAACGGACTGCGGCGCACGTTCGAGCCACGCGTGCTGGAGCAGCTGGCGCTGATTTCGCTTGGACAGGTGGCGGGTTTTTCACTGGACGAGATCGCCCGGATGTTCACGCCGGACCGGCGACCCGACATCAAACGGACAATGCTGGAATCCAAGGCCAATCAGATAGACGCGTTGGTCATCAAGCTGCGAGCGATGAGTCGGGGACTGCGGCATGCCGCCAATTGCCCGGCTCCTAGCCATATGGAATGCCCATCGTTCAGGCGTCTGTTGAAGGCAGCAACGGATGGCTCACTGGCGGACCGGGTGGCGCGGAACGCGCGGAGCGTCTGAAATCGCGGGGATGTGAGGACAACGTTCTCAGACTCAACTGAGAACCGTCCATCTCGACCATTACCTTCTGCCGATTTGCTGCCCGGCGCCCAATTCCATCGAGCAAGCAGTAATTGACGTAGTCTTTTAATATACATATCATGCTATGCATATTGCTGAAAGAAATCGTCGTGATCGAAGATGTCGTCAAGGAACTCGGGCATTTGAGCCTCGGAACGCGCTTGAAGCGTATTGGCGAGACGCTGCAGGCTCAGACGCAAGCGGTGCTCGCAGCGCATGGCTTCGACCAGCCAGCAGCCCACTTCCCGCTGCTTGCTGCGCTGGACCGGCTGGGCCCATTGAGCGTGGGCGATCTAAGTCAAGCGGTGGGTGTTAGCCAACCCGTCGTCACGCGCTCATTGGGCGGACTGGAGGGCGATGGCGTCGTGCAGTCGGAGACGAGCGAGGATGACCGGCGAGTGCGGCGGGTGGGCCTCAGCCGCAAGGGACGTGTCCTTGTGCAGCGCGCCAAGAGCGCGGCATGGCCGGCCATCGAGGCATCGGTAGCCCAAGCCTGCTCGGGCCTGAAGGGTGATCTGCTCGCCCAGCTCACCGCGCTTGAAAAGGCGCTGGCAGAGAGGCCATTGCTGCAACGGGCGCGGGAGGCATGAGCATGTCCGACCTCGACCGACCTGTTTGGGCCAGCTTGCGAGACCAGCCGCATTGGGGCCTGGGTGACGAGCGCGCGCGGCGGTTTCTGCCCGACATCAACCGCTTCGCGGCGACACCCGACGAAACCCTCGGCAACCTGGCGGCACTGGCTGCCCTGGTGCCACCGGGCGACGACAGCGTCTATGTACTGCAGGTACCGCCGATCGTGGTGCCGCCCGGCTTGGAAGTGGTGAAGGCAGCCGCGGGCGTGCAGATGGTTGCGACGCGCCGGCTGGATGCGGATGACGACGGCGTTCAAGTGTTGGGCGATGCCGATGCGGCCGAAATGCTCGCACTCGCCAAGCTGACCGAGCCCGGACCCTTCCTCGCGCGCACGCACACCATGGGCCGCTTCATCGGCTTGCGCATCGATGGCCGACTGGCCGCGATGGCGGGCGAGCGCATGCGCTTTTCAGGGCATGTCGAGGTGAGTGGAGTCTGTACTCACCCCGATTTCCGCGGCCGCGGTTTGGCGCGGCGGCTTTCAGCCGCAGTGGCGGCGGACGTTCAGCGCCGCGGAGCTCTGCCATTCCTGCATGCCTGGACGACGAACAAGGCCGCGATTGCCCTGTACGAGGGTCTGGGGTTCGAAGTTCGTTCGACGGTCCATGTCGCGATCCTTCGACACGAACCCGCGTGAAGACATGCATCGCATGCCCGACGTCGATGACCATAGAACCTTCCCAGCTCAAGGGTCGAATCAAGGATGAAGAACGGTGACTAATAACACGCTACTCACGATCGCCCGGACCCAGTGAGGCTCAGCAGCGGGCAGCATCACCAAGGAACCAGCAACCAATCTGCAGGTTCGTGAGGGCGCTCCGACATCAACTTCTCCCGAGAGGCACTGTACCGTGATTTCGCCGGGCACACGGTGTTCAGGCAGTGACTGACCCTCAGCCAAGATCACCCGCATCAATTGCAGGCGGGGTGTCTTCAGCAGGCTGCTGCTGAAAGCCTGCTCGGCTATCGCGTCGGTCAAATGGAGATCAATGACCTCCAAAGGTTGGGCATGTTTCAGAGCCATGGCGCTTCAGTTTGACATAGATCAGACAAATGCAGAGGCACCGCCATTGTGCAGTCATCATAAGATATATTTAATGTGAATCTTATGGATGCGGCACAGACACCGATGATCAAAAGCCTTCTATCGAGGAACGAACTCTGCACGGAGGCCGAGGTGGAAAGCCTCGTGCATACCTTCTATGCACGCGTGCGCAAGGACGAGGTATTGGGGCCGATCTGCGAATCGCATATCGACGATTGGAATCAACACTTGGTCAAACTAGTGGATTTCTGGTCGTCCATTCTTCTGCGCACAGGCCGGTTCTCGGGCGCACCCATGCCCAAGCATGCCGCGCTACCAGGTCTGACCGCGGCGCTGTTCCAGCGCTGGCTGCGACTGTTCCGGGAGAACGCCGCAGACCAGGCCAACCGGCCCTTGGGTGAGCAGGCCTGCGCCATGGCTGAGCGCATTGCGCAGAGCCTGTGGATGGGTTACCAGATCAGCCGAGACCCGGACACCGTGCCCACGGTGCTTGCACATGGCTAATCTGCTTCAGATTGAGGAGCCCGGAAGGACTCCGTCGGAAGTACCTCAGTGGGGTGCATTCCTTGAACTGGGATTCCGGCCTTTGTATATGGCGGGTTGCCTCTGGGCAGCCGTGTCAGTGGCACTGTGGGTGTTCGCACCCAACTGGCTGCACGGGCAGCTCACCGGCGTGATCTGGCATGCGCACGAAATTCTTTGGGGATTCATCGCAACCATCGCGGTTGGCTTCCTGCTCACGGCTGGCAACAATTGGACAGGTGTCAATCCACTCAAGGGCAAGGCCTTGGGCGTCTTGGTTCTGCTCTGGGTCCTGGCCCGACTGGGCTTTCTCGTGCCTGGCACAACCGCCTTCGTTCTGGCTTCTGGAAGCACGCTGCTGTTCTTTGCCTGGGCGGCCGTGGCGCTGGGCCGCGCCATCTACAGCACGCGGAATCAACGTAACTATGGCGTGCCTCTCTTGATGGCGGCGCTGGGCGTCGCCGAAGGCTTGTTCCTGTTGGCCGCGCGGGGAGGCGACTACCTCCTGCTCATGGAACGCTTCAACACCGGTCTGCTGTGCATGGCGATCGTCACGCTGCTCGTGGCTCGCCGGGTGATTCCATTCTTCGCGATGCGTGCTGTGACAGGACTCAAATTGCCGATGCACACACGCAGCGGCCACGTTCAGCTGACTGCTGGGTGCCTCGCGATCGGCTGCGGACTTCTGGGCTGGACTCAGGCGATGGCCCTGTTCCTCTCCGTCGCTGGCACGATCGCTCTGGTGCAGCTTGTGAGTTGGAAACCATGGTCTGTGCGTCGCGTGCCTCTGCTCTGGATTCTTTATGTCGGCTACGCCTCGCTGGGATTGGGCTTGCTAGTGGCTGCTGGCCACGCGGCTGAACTGGTTCCACGCGCGGCCTGGCCAGCGCATGTGATCGGCGTGGCTGGCTTCTCGGTGCTGATCATCGGCATGGTGACGCGCACGGCCTTGGGCCATCTGGGGCGGCCGCTGCGTGCGGATCGTCTCATGGTCGCGTGCTATCTGCTGGTGATGATCGCCGCGGCACTGCGCCTCGTGGCGCTGCTACCCACCAGTCTGACACTGGTCGCGCTGCACGCTTCGGCCAGTGCATGGATTCCGGCTTTTGCACTCTACCTGTGGCGCTTCGTCCCCATGCTGATCCGCCCCCGCATGAATTCGGCGGGAACGCCTATCCTCAATACCGACAAGATTCCCGTGCGACCACGCTCGCCTCGTTGAAGAAAACTCTCCATGCGCCTGACCACAATGACCGACTACGCGCTGCGCTTGCTCATGTATGTGGCGCAGCAGCCCGAACGCCTGTGCACGATATCGGAGGTGGCCCGAGTCCATGACATATCCGAGGCCCATGTGATGAAGGTAACTCACCAGCTCGGCCTGCTGGGCTGGATAGAAACGGTGCGCGGAAAAGGCGGCGGTATGCGTCTGGCTCGGCCACCGAGTGACATCAACCTAGGGGCCGTGGTGCGCGGCATCGAGTCAGACTTCGCACTGGTCGAGTGCTTTTCCACGGAGTCCCAGTGCGCCCTGACAAACAAATGCCAACTCGCCAAGGTGATGGATGGGGCCCTGCAGAGCTTCATGGCCCATCTGGACGAATTTTCCTTGGCAGATATTCGCCCTCGAACGAACAGATCGGCTTTGGTGATCCGTCGCATGACAGTGAAGCGTGAGAAAACGTCATGAATTACGGCGTCTTGCTTGCGTTGCACTTGCTGGCCGCCATGGCGTTTGCCGGTACCGTGTTCTTTGAAGTCGTCATGCTCGAAGGGGTGCGAAAGAAGCTAACCCACGAAACGATGCGTGCTCTGGAGCATGCCATCGGTAATCGCGCCACCGCTGTGATGCCTTGGGTTCTGCTAACCCTGTATGCCACTGGCGTGGGCTTGGCTTGGCAGCACCGCGCCGCACTGTCGCAGGCAATGAACAGCAGCTTCGGTCTGCTGCTCTCGCTCAAGATCGCCTTAGCGTTGAGTGTTTTCGGTCATTTCGTAACGGCGATGGTGTGGCGATGGCATGGCGTGTTGAGCGGTCGTCGCTCAAGACGCTTGCATCTGAGCGTGTTCTATCATGTTCTTGTCATCGTGCTGCTGGCCAAGGCCATGTTCCATCTTCGCTGGTGAACCAATGAAATGGACAGGCGACCAAAACAGCGCCCACAGGCTTTTGACCCAGGCCCATTTTGCGCGTAGCATGCCCGCCACCTTCGACGCTTGGGATCAAACCACTGACCCATGAATGCGCAACCCCAATACAGCCTGAGCACCAAGCTGGCACTCGCAGGCACGCCATTTCTGTTGCTGGCCCTGATGGTCACGGTCGCCACCCTATGGGTGTCTTGGCAGTTGGATGGAGGCGCTGCGGCAGTCAATGAGGCCGGGCGCATGCGCATGCAAACCTACCGCATCGCACTGGCGCTGAGCACGGGCGAGCGCCAGACACTCGTGCAACACGCGCAAGAGTTCGAAACCAGCTTGGAACTTTTGCGCCACGGCGACCCTGAACGCCCGCTGCTCGTTCCCTGGGACGACAACATACGAACCCGGTTCATCGAGATCGAACGGAGTTGGTTGGTCTTTCGAGAAGGATTCGATTCCCTGTTACCACCGCCACAGTTGCGTGAACAAGCCGGTACCTTCGTCAAGCATCTCGACGCCTATGTGCAAAGCATCGAGACGCACATCTCCCATTGGACGGCCATCCTACACCTGCTCCAAACCGCGCTCCTTGGCATCGTGATACTGGGTACCGTGGTGTTGCTCGCAACCGGTTATTCCATGGTGGTGGGGCCGGTGACTCAGCTCAAGCGTGCGATAGAGAAGCTTCAGGGTGGTGACCTGAGCGCGCGTGTCGAACGGCGCAGCACCGACGAGTTTGGAACCCTGGCCAGGGGATTCAACGACATGGCAGACCACCTGCAATCGATGTATCGCGGTCTCGAGTTCAAGGTAGCGGAAAAAACGGCGGAACTCGAGGAAAAGCGCGAACGACTCGAAAGTCTGTACGAAGTCACGGCTCTTGTGGCGCGCGCCAAGACGCTGGATGAATTGGCTCGAGGATTTGTGCGCAGCATCCAACGCGTCGCGCGTGCCGATGGAGTGGCCTTTCGCTGGTCAGACGAAGCCAATCAACGGTATCTGCTGCTGGCGACGCAGGACCTGCCTTCCGAAATCGTGGAGGCTGAGCATTGCATCCTCCATGGAAACTGTCATTGCGGATCCAGCGCGAACGCACCTGCCGGCGCTCGGGTCATCTCCATACAGAGCACAGCCGATGCACCAGAACACCTGTGCAATCAAGCGGGCTATGCATCCCTGGTCAAATTGCCCATACGCCTGCACGACCGAATCATGGGTGAGGTCAACCTTTTTTACCACGCGCAGACACATGTCTCGCCGGCCATGAGCTCGCTGCTAGAGGCGCTGGCCAGCCATCTCGCTGGAGCGATGGAGAACCTGCGTCTGAATTCACTCGAGAAGGAGGCGGCGGTATCGCAGGAACGCCAGCTACTTGCCGGTGAGCTGCACGACTCCATCGCTCAGTCGCTTGCCTTCCTCAAGATCCAGGTTCAGCTCATGCATGACGCCGTGGCAAGCAACGATCGAATTGCCATGGCGAGAGCACTCGACGAGATCGAAGTCGGTGTGCGCGAAAGTTACAGCGACGTGCGCGAATTGCTCGTTCATTTCCGCACACGAACCAACCACGAAAACATTGAAACGGCCTTGACCACGACCCTGCACAAATTCGAGTTGCAGAGCGGTCTCCAGACAGTACTGGAAATGCACGGTCAGAGCCTACCCCTCGCGCCAGACCTTCAGATTCAGATATTGCACATCATCCAGGAGGCGCTCTCCAACGTGCGCAAGCATGCCCGGGCCAGGCAAGTTCGGCTCCAGGTCCGGCAGCAGCCTGAATGGCGCTTCGAAGTACGCGATGACGGCTGCGGATTCGACCCCAGTGTCGGCGCGGACGAAAGCCATGTGGGCCTGCGCATCATGCAAGAGCGCGCGGCCCGCATCGGTGCGCGTATTGAGTTCATTTCCACCCTGGGCGATGGCTCCTCCATGGTACTCACCTTGCCCCAGCAGATATCGACTCCCGCGCCACGCTTCGTGCCTGAACACAATGCTGCTTGAACGCATCCGCATCCTGGTCGTGGACGACCACACACTCTTTCGACGCGGTCTTTCTGCCCTGCTCGCGCGAGAGGACTCCTTCGAAGTAGTGGGTGATGCTGCCGATGCCGGCCAAGCCCAACGCCGCGCGAAGGAGCTGCAGCCTGATCTCATCCTGCTCGACAACCACTTGCCCGGCGTGCGAGGCGTGGACGCACTACCCGCCCTGCGCGAAGCCGCTCCCCATGCCCGCGTGCTGATGCTCACCGTCAGCGAGGACGAACAAGACCTCGCGGCCGCGCTCAAGTCCGGCGCCGCCGGCTACCTGCTCAAGACCATCGAAGGTGATGCGCTGGCTGCTGCCGTCCAACGCGTCATGCAAGGCGAGCACGTCATCGCCACCGATATGACAGGCAAGCTCGTCTCCGCCCTGCGCGGCGACGCACCCACCACCCCACCCAATCCGGCCGTTGCATTGCTGGAGCAGCTCTCTCGGCGAGAACGTGACATCTTGCGCGGCATCGCACGCGGTGCCAGCAACAAAGAGATTGGTGCCGAACTTGGCATCGCCGAAACCACGGTCAAGATCCATGTGCAACACGTGCTTCGCAAACTGGCCGTGAATACGCGCGTGCAGGCGGCGGTGATGGCGGCGAACGCGGGGGTTAACTGAGGGACGCCCTTCGTCGAGTTCCAACACCGCCGCATTTGATCCACCTCAACCACCAGCCACTTAGAACCGCCGACTAGTTCTTTCGTAGTACGCCCAGGTCCAACACCCATCCCTTCGGAGGATGGCCTCCTGGCATCGCAGTTCCTAAAGTCCATCCAAACCCTCAGGAGTTGTGAGATGGACAAAAACAGACAAGCGCTCTCGGTGCTGATCGTCAGCACGCTGGCCTTCACCATGTGCTTCATGATATGGATGATGTTCGGCGTGATCGGCATCCCGATCAAAAAGCAGTTGGGCCTGAATGCCACGGAATTCGGCCTGCTCACGGCCATGCCGGTGCTCACGGGTTCGCTGGTGCGAGTGCCACTGGGCATCTGGACGGATCGGTACGGCGGGCGCATCGTCATGGCCATCCTCATGGCCAGTACCGTGCCGGCCATCTTCCTCATGGCCTATGCCAGCGAGTATTGGCACTTCCTGGTCATCGGTCTCTTCGTCGGACTGGCTGGTGGCTCTTTCTCGGTGGGTACGCCTTATGTGGCGCGCTGGTACCCCAAGAACCGCCAGGGTTTCGCCATGGGGGTCTACGGCGCCGGGAACTCGGGCGCGGCGGTGAACAAGTTCATCGCGCCAGCGCTGGTGGTGGCCTTCGGCTGGACCATGGTGCCGCAGGTCTACGCGGCCATCATGCTGGGCACGGTCATCATCTTCTGGCTCTTTAGCCACAGCGACCCGACTCACCGGGTGCCAAGCAACGTGAAGTTCACGGACCAGCTCAAGGCGCTCAAGGACCCCAAGGTGCTCAAGTACTGCCAGTACTACAGCATCGTCTTCGGCGGCTACGTTGCGCTCTCGCTTTGGATGGTGCAGTACTACGTGGGCGAGTACGGCTTGGACATCCGCGCCGCGGCCTTGCTGGCGGCCTGCTTTTCTCTGCCCGGCGGCGTGCTGCGCGCCATTGGTGGCTGGCTATCTGACAAATACGGTGCCCACTCCGTGACTTGGTGGGTCATGTGGGTGAGCTGGATCTGCCTCTTCCTGCTGAGCTACCCACAGTTCGACTTCACTGTCACCACCCTCAATGGCCTTCGGACCTTCCACATTGGCCTGAATGTCCATGCCTTCACGGCATTAATGTTCGTCCTCGGCATCGCCTTTGCCTTCGGTAAGGCCAGCGTCTTCAAGTACATCAGCGACGACTACAGCGGCAACATCGGCACCATCAGCGGCATCGTGGGTTTGGCCGGTGGCCTGGGAGGTTTCGTGCTGCCCATCCTGTTCGGTGCACTGCTGGACTACACAGGCATCCGCTCCAGCGCCTTCATGCTGATGTACGGCGTCGTCTGGGTCTCGTTGATCTGGATGTACTGGACCGAGGTGCGCCGCACCGAGGTCATGGGCCCGCAGGCCACCGCTTTCAGCCTCAAGGGCTGAGCGCAGATCACCGACCATTTCAAAGGAAACACCATGAACACCGGCAAGGCGTCGGGAGCCACACTCACCGACTGGCGCCCCGAAGACGAGCAGTTCTGGGAAAGCACGGGCAAGAGAACAGCCTACCGCAACCTCTGGATCTCGGTGCCCGCGCTGCTCTGCGGCTTCGCGGTCTGGGGCATGTGGGGCATCATCACCGTGCAGATGCTCAACCTGGGCTTTCCCTTCAGCCAGGCAGAACTCTTCACGCTGACGGCCATCGCCGGCCTAGCTGGCGCCACCATGCGAATACCGGCCAGCTTCCTGATTCGCTTGGCGGGTGGACGCAACACCATCTTCCTCACCACCTCCATGTTGCTGGCGCCGGCCATCGGCACAGGCATCGCGCTGCAGCACCCAGAGTGGCCGTTGTGGGTCTTCCAGCTCATGGCACTGTGGTCGGGCGTGGGTGGCGGCAATTTCGCCAGTTCCATGTCCAACATCGGCACCTTCTTTCCCAAGCGCCTGCAGGGCACAGCCCTGGGCCTGAATGCTGGCCTGGGCAACTTCGGCGTGACCACCATGCAGATCGTGATCCCACTGGTGATGACGGTCAGCCTCTTCGGCGCCTACGCCGGTGCGCCGATGACGCTGGTCAAGGACAGCGGCTGGATCTTCGGCAAGATCGCCGCAGGGACCCCCACCTGGGTCCAGAACGCCGGTTTTGCTTGGCTGCTCTCGCTGGTGCCGCTGTCCGTGCTGTGCTGGTTCGGCATGAACAACCTCAAGACGGTGACGCCAGATGTGAACAGCAGTTTGGGCAGCACGATCAGCGCTTTCCTCAAGATCATCTGGCTCTACACCCTGTCCTTCCTGCCGGCCGGCATCGGGCTCTACCTCTACCTGCCCGCGCCCACGGGGTTGGGCTTGCTCAATATGTGGGTGGCCATGCCGCTGATCATCGTGGCCACGCTGTTCACCATGAAATTAGCGGCTTTCGGCCCGATGAAGGACAACATCGCCAAGCAGTTTGCCATCTTCAAGGACAAGCACACCTGGTCCATGACGGCGCTCTACATCGTGACCTTCGGCAGTTTCATCGGTTTCTCAATGGCGCTGCCCCTGTCCATCACAGTGATCTTCGGCAGCACGCACACTTTCGACGTCGCCACCAACACCTGGTTGCACGCCAAGAACCCCAACGCGCCCAGTGCTCTGACCTATGCCTGGATCGGCCCCTTCGTCGGCGCGGCCGTGCGCCCCATTGGTGGCTGGATCTCTGACAAAGTGGGCGGCTCCATCGTCACGCAGCTGATCTCGGCGGTGATGGTCTTCGCCTCGGCGGCAGTGGGGTACGTCATGCTCCAGGCCTATCAATCGGCCACGCCAGAGCAGCACTTCCTGACCTTCATGCTGCTCTTCGTGCTGTTGTTCACCGCCTCGGGCATCGGCAACGGCTCGACCTTTCGAACCATCGCCGTCATCTTCGACCGACAGCAAGCCGGTCCAGTGCTGGGTTGGTCCTCTGCCGTGGCGGCTTACGGTGCCTTCGTCGCGCCCGTGGTGATCGGAGACCAGATCAAGACCGGATCGCCTCAGTTCGCCTTCTATGGCTTCTCTGTCTTCTACGCCCTTTGCCTGATGCTGAACTGGTGGTTCTACCTGCGCAAGAACGCCTACGTGAAGAACCCTTGAACGCCACAACAAAATTCTAGGAGGCCCAACATGAGCCATTTTCTCGACCGCCTGAGCTATTTCTCGCTGCCGCGCGAAAACTTCTCCAAGAACCACGGCCAAACCAACGGTGAAGACCGAACCTGGGAGGATGCCTATCGCGACCGATGGGCCCACGACAAGATCGTGCGTTCCACCCACGGCGTCAACTGCACAGGCTCCTGCTCGTGGAAGATCTACGTCAAGGGCGGCATCGTCACCTGGGAAACCCAACAGACCGACTACCCCCGCACGCGCTGGGACATGCCGAACCACGAGCCGCGGGGCTGCGCGCGCGGTGCCAGCTACAGCTGGTACTTGTATTCCGCCAATCGCGTGAAGTACCCCATGGTGCGCGGTCGTTTGCTCAAGCTCTGGCGCGAGGCGCGCCTCACGCACGGCCCAGTGGAGGCCTGGGCCTCGATCGCCTCGGACAACGCCAAGCGCAAGGAGTACCAGAGCGTGCGTGGCTTGGGCGGTTTCGTGCGCTCCAGCTGGGATGAAGTCAACGAGATGGTGGCCGCCGCGAACATCCACACCATCAAGAAACATGGCCCGGACCGGGTGATCGGCTTCTCGCCGATTCCCGCCATGTCCATGGTGAGCTACGCCGCCGGATCGCGCTACCTGTCGTTGCTCGGTGGTGTGTGCATGAGCTTCTACGACTGGTACTGCGACCTGCCGCCGGCCAGTCCACAGATCTGGGGCGAGCAGACCGACGTTCCCGAATCAGCCGACTGGTACAACTCCACCTACATCATTGCCTGGGGCAGCAACGTGCCGCAGACGCGCACGCCCGACGCCCACTTCTTCACCGAGGTGCGTTACAAGGGCGCCAAGACTGTGGCCATCACACCAGACTACGCTGAGATCTCCAAGCTGGCCGACATCTGGATGCACCCCAAGCAAGGCACGGATGCGGCAATGGCCGTGGCGATGTGCCATGTGATCCTCAAAGAGTTCTACTTCGACAGGCGCAGCGCCTACTTCGACGACTACGCGCGCCGCTACACCGACCTACCCATGCTGGTCATGCTGAAAGAACAGCAGACACCGGATGGCAAGACCGTTCTCGTGCCCGATCGGTATGTGCGCGCCAGCGATTTCAACGGCAAGCTGGGCCAGGCCAATAACCCCGAGTGGAAGACCGTGGCCTTCAGGGAGGACGGCAAGGTCGTGCTACCCCAGGGCTCGATCGGATTTCGCTGGGGCTCCGAGGGACGGGACGATGCCGGCAAGTGGAACCTGGAAGACAAGGAAGCCCGCCATGGCGGCACGGTGAAACTGCGCCTTTCTGCCATGGAGGACTCCTCCACGCCACAGACGGTGCAAGTGGCCTTTCCCTACTTCGGCGGCATCGAGCACGAACACTTCCCCAACAACACCGGCGGCGCTGGCGGCAGCGGCGTGATGCTGCGCACCGTGCCCGTGACGCGCATCAGCCTGGGCAAGGAAGGTGAGGAACGTAAGGCCCTGGTCGCCACGGTGTTCGATCTGCAAGCCGCCAACCTGGGCGTGGCCCGCGGTCTGCCCGGCGAGAACGCCGCACAGAACTACGACGAGAACACGCCCTACACCCCGGCCTGGCAGGAAAAGATCACCGGCGTGCCGCGCCAGCAATTGCTCACGGTGGCACGCCAGTTCGCCGAGAACGCCGACAAGACCCAGGGCAAGTCCATGGTCATCATCGGCGCGGCCATGAACCACTGGTACCACAGTGATATGAACTACCGAGGCATCATCAACATGCTGATGCTCTGCGGCTGCATCGGCAAGAGCGGCGGCGGCTGGGCGCACTACGTGGGGCAGGAGAAGCTGCGTCCGCAGACCGGCTGGACGGCCCTGGCCTTCGCGTTGGACTGGATCCGCCCGCCGCGCCAACAGAACAGCACCAGCTTCTTCTACGCTCACACCGACCAGTGGCGCTACGAGCGACTGACCATGGAAGAAGTGCTTTCTCCACTGGCCGACAGATCGGCATTTGGCGGCAGCATGATCGACTACAACGTGCGCGCCGAGCGCATGGGCTGGCTACCCAGCGCCCCGCAATTGCAGACCAATCCTTTGCAGGTAGTCAAAGACGCGGCCGCTGCAGGTCTGGACCCCAAGGACTACACGGTCAAGAGCCTCAAGGACGGCAGCCTGAAGATGAGCTGCGAAGATCCGGACCACCCAGCCAACTGGCCGCGCAATATGTTCGTCTGGCGCTCCAATCTACTGGGGTCGAGCGGCAAGGGCCATGAGTACTTCCTCAAGCACTTGCTGGGGACGGCCCATGGCGTGCAAGGCAAGGACCTTGGACAAGATGAAGCCAAGCCCGAGGAAGTGGTCTGGCATGCCAAGGCGCCCGAGGGCAAGTTGGACCTTCTAGTCACGCTGGACTTTCGCATGAGCACCACCTGCCTGTACTCGGACATCGTGCTGCCAACGGCCACCTGGTACGAGAAGAACGACCTCAACACCAGCGACATGCACCCCTTCATCCACCCGCTGTCAACGGCGGTGGACCCGGCATGGCAATCAAGAAGTGACTGGGACATCTACAAGGGATTCGCGAAGAAATTCAGCGAGCTCTGCGTGGGTCAGCTGGGCGTGGAGCGCGAAATGGTCCTCTCTCCTCTCATGCACGACAGTCCAGCGGAACTGGCTCAACCCTTCGGCGTGAAGGAGTGGAAAAAAGGCGAGTGCGATCTCATCCCTGGCAAGACGGCCCCCAACATCGCCGTCGTGGAACGCGACTACCCCAACCTCTACAAGCGATTCACGGCCCTGGGCCCGTTGATGAACAAGGTGGGCAATGGTGGCAAGGGCATCGCATGGAACACGCAGGACGAGGTCAAGCAGCTCGGCGAGCTCAACGGCACCGTCACGGCCGAAGGCACCACCCGTGGCATGCCCAGGATCGAAAGCGACATCGATGCCTGCGAGGTTGTTCTGCAGCTGGCCCCCGAGACCAATGGCCACGTCGCCGTGAAAGCCTGGGAGGCATTGAGCAAGCAGACGGGGCGTAGCCATGTGCATCTGGCCCTGCACCGCGAGGACGAAAAAATCCGCTTCCGCGACATCCAGGCCCAACCACGCAAGATCATCTCGAGCCCAACCTGGAGCGGCATCGAAAGCGAAACCGTGTCCTACAACGCGGGCTACACCAACGTCCACGAGCTGATTCCGTGGCGCACCCTGACTGGCCGCCAGCAGTTCTACCTGGACCACCCCTGGATATCGGCTTTTGGCGAGAACCTGTCCAGCTACAAGCCACCGGTGGATCTGAAGACCACCGTGGGCATCCACGGCGTGAGATCGAATGGCAACACGGAGATCCTGCTGAATTTCATCACGCCACACCAGAAGTGGGGCATCCACAGCACCTACAGCGACAACTTGCTGATGCTCACGCTCAATCGTGGGGGACCGGTGATCTGGCTCAGCGAGGACGATGCCAGGAAAGCCGGTGTCGTGGACAACGACTGGGTAGAGCTTTTCAATATCAACGGCGCCATCGCCGCGCGCGCGGTGGTGAGCCAGCGCGTGAAACCAGGCATGGTCATGATGTACCACGCCCAGGAAAAAATCATCAACACGCCTGGGTCGGAAATCACGGGAACGCGTGGCGGCATCCACAACTCCGTCACGCGCATTGTGTTGAAGCCTACCCACATGATCGGTGGCTACGCGCAGTTCAGCTACGGCTTCAACTACTACGGAACCATCGGCACCAACCGTGACGAATTTGTCGTGGTGCGCAAGATGAACAAGGTGGATTGGCTCGATGACGAGCCCGCCATCACGGCCCGCAGCACCGTCTGAAGGAGAAGATCATGAAAATTCGCGCGCAAATTGGCATGGTTCTGAACCTGGACAAGTGCATCGGCTGTCACACCTGTTCGGTCACCTGCAAGAATGTTTGGACCAACCGCAAGGGCGTCGAATACGCCTGGTTCAACAATGTCGAGACCAAACCTGGCATCGGTTACCCCAAGGAGTGGGAGAACCAGGAGAAGTGGAACGGTGGGTGGGTCCGCAAGGCCAACGGCAGCATCGAACCGCGTCAGGGGGCCAAGTGGAAGCTGCTGATGAAGATCTTCGCCAATCCCAATCTGCCGCAGATCGACGACTACTACGAACCCTTCACCTTCGACTACGACCACTTGCAGTCGGCCCCCGAGATGAAGGCGGCGCCTACCGCACGCCCGCGCAGCCTGATCACCGGTCAACGCATGGAGAAGATCGAGTGGGGTCCGAACTGGGAAGAAATTCTCGGTGGTGAATTCAGCAAGCGCAGCAAGGACCAGAACTTCGAGGATGTGCAAAAGGACATCTACGGGCAGTTCGAGAACACCTTCATGATGTACCTGCCGCGCTTGTGCGAGCACTGCCTGAATCCCGCCTGCGTCGCCTCGTGTCCCAGCGGATCGATCTACAAGCGCGAAGAAGACGGCATCGTGCTGATTGACCAGGACAAGTGTCGCGGCTGGCGCATGTGCGTCAGCGGATGCCCCTACAAGAAAATCTACTACAACTGGGAATCGGGAAAGGCGGAGAAGTGCATCTTCTGCTACCCGCGCATCGAGGCTGGCCAGCCCACGGTCTGCTCCGAGACCTGCGTGGGTCGCATCCGCTACCTGGGCGTTCTGCTGTATGACGCAGACCGCATCGAGGAAGCGGCCAGCGTGGAGCATGACCGTGATCTCTACCAGGCGCAATTCGAAATTTTTCTGGACCCCAACGACCCGCAGGTGATTGAACAGGCGCGCAAGGACGGCATTCCCGATGCCTGGATGGAAGCCGCGCGCAAGAGCCCGGTCTACAAGATGGCGGTGGAGTGGAAGGTGGCCCTGCCCCTACACCCGGAATACCGCACCCTTCCGATGGTCTGGTACGTGCCGCCGCTCTCACCCATCACGGCAGCAGCCAACGCGGGCCATGTGGGTGTCAACGGCCAGATTCCCGACGTCAAGCAATTGCGCATCCCGGTCAAGTACCTGGCCAACCTGTTGACCGCTGGCGATACCTTGCCCGTGGAGCGCGCCCTGGAACGCATGCTGGCCATGCGCGCCTACCAGCGTGAAAAGCATGTGGAAGGCCGCATCGATACCCGTGTTCTGCAACAGGTTCAGATGAGTCAGGCCGAGGTCGAGGAGATGTACCAGATCATGGCCATCGCGAACTACGAAGATCGTTTCGTCATTCCCAGCACCCACCGAGAGTACGCCGAGAACACCTTCGATATGCGCGGCGGCTGTGGCTTCTCCTTTGGCAACGGCTGCTCGGAAGGCAGCACGGAGACCAGCCTCTTCGGCAGCGGCAAACGCCGAACCATCCCCATCAAGGCAGGAGTCTGACCATGAGCAACCACGCCACCCTGACCCTGCGCGTGCTCGCGCGCCTGCTGAGCTATCCCGACGCCGAGCTGCGCGACCATCTGGGCGAAATGCAGGCGGCCCTGGCAAAGGAACAAGCCTTGGGCAAGGCTCGGCGGGCCGAACTCGATGCCCTGATCCGTAGTCTTGCCACGCGCGACCCGCTGCTGGTCGAAGCCGACTATGTGCAGCTCTTCGACCGCGGCCGCAGCACCTCCTTGCACCTCTTCGAGCATGTGCACGGCGACAGCCGCGACCGCGGACCGGCCATGATCGACCTGGCCCAGACCTACGAAAAGGCCGGGCTCTACTTGGCCGAGGGCGAATTGCCCGACTACCTGCCTGTGGTGCTGGAGTTCGTCTCCACTCAGCCGGCGAAAGAGGCAGGCGCCTTCCTCGGTGAGATGCCGCACATCCTGAACGCCATCTTCAGCGCCTTGGTCAAGCAGGACAGTGCCTACGCCAGCGTGCTGGGCGCGCTTCTAGAGATCGCGGGCGAGAAGGCACAGGCCGTCAAGGTGGCCGAGGAGCCACCGCTCGATGAAAGTTGGGAGGAGCCCGCCGTCTTCGGTGGCTGCTCCACCGAAGGCCAGGCCAAGCCCGGTCAGTCCCAGCCCGTGCGCATTGTCAGGAAGACCGCCGCAGGCGCGGCGCAAGGAGCGTGAAATGAGCTACTTCAACCAGTTCGTGTTCGGCATCTACCCATACATCTGCCTCACGGTCTTCTTTCTGGGCAGCCTGATCCGTTTCGACCGTGACCAATACACCTGGAAAAGCGATTCCTCGCAGCTGCTGAAAGCAGGTCAGCTGCGCTGGGGCAGCAACCTGTTCCACATCGGCATCCTCTTTCTCTTCTTCGGCCATAGCGTGGGCATGCTCACGCCGCACTTCGTCTACGAGCCCTTCATGACGGCCGGCACCAAGCAGTTGCTGGCCATGGTTTCGGGCGGCCTCTTCGGCGTCCTGGGCTTCATCGGCGTCACCCTGTTGCTGCACCGCCGCCTCTTCGAACCGCGCATCCGCGCCACCAGCAAGACCAGCGACATCGTGCTGTTGCTTCTGCTTTGGTTGCAGTTCGGGCTGGGCCTGGCCACGATCCCTCTCTCGGCCCAGCATCTGGACGGCAGCATGATGTTGGTATTGGCCGAGTGGGCACAACGCATCGTCACTTTCCGTGGCGGCGCTGCCGAACTGTTGCTCGAAGCCGGCTGGGTCTTCAAGGCACACATGGTCTTGGGCATGAGCATTTTTCTGATTTTTCCCTTCACGCGTCTGGTGCATGTCTGGAGTGGCTTCGCCGCCATGGCCTATCTGATTCGCCCCTATCAGCTCGTTCGCAGCCGCCGGCTCAACCTACCATCTGGTCACTCCCAGTCTGGAGCTCGCCCATGAACACCCCCTGCTCCCCCACCTGCGGCTGTGCCGGCTCGGAGAACACCATCGCACGCGTCAACGGCGTGGCGCTGCACGACCCCGTCGAAACGCTGAGTAATGAACAGTTGCGACAACGTGCCTGTACCGAACTGCTGCGCCAGGCCGCGCTGCGCGCTGGCATGTTGGCGCAGGACGATGTACCGGTGGACGGCGTTCCCAGCGAAGCCGCGGCCGATGCCATCGAACAGTTGCTGGAGCAGAGCTTGCAAACACCCGAGCCTTCCGAGCAAGCCTGTCGACGCCACCATGCGGCCCATGCGGCCCACTACCGCCTGGGTGAACGCGCGCGGGTACGTCACATCCTTTTCGCCGTGACACCGGGTGTGGATGTGGTGGCCTTGCGCAAACGCGCCGAGGGCGCTTTGCTGGAAGTGCGCAGCCATGACGGCACCGAGGATCCTTTTGTGCAGGCAGCAAGCACGATGTCCAACTGCCCCAGTGGACAGGAAGGTGGCATGCTGGGCTGGCTCACGGCCGCCGACTGCGCCCCCGAGTTCGCCCGCGAGATATTCGGACAGAACGACGTCGGCGTTCTACCGCGACTGGTGCACAGTCGATTCGGCCTGCATGTGGTGGAAGTACTCCAGCGCGAGGTCGGCACCGATCAGCCATTCGAGTCTGTACACGGCGCCATTGCCGCAACCCTGCGCCAGCAGAGCTATGTGACAGCGCTGCGCCAGTACCTGACTGTGCTGGCTGGACAGGCGGAACTGGAGGGCGTGGAACTCGACACTGCGGATACGCCACTCGTTCAATAAACCAAGGTTCACATGCCTGACGAACTGCTGGAACGTCTACGGCGTTTCCATGACCAGACATTCCCCGGCATCCAGGAACGCTTCCAGGCGCTGGTGGAGCATGGCCAGCATCCCACAATCCTGTTCATTGGTTGTTCAGATTCGCGACTCGTTCCTTATTTGCTCACCGGCACCGGGCCAGGCGAACTGTTCATCGTGCGCAACGTGGCCGCGTTCGTTCCGCCGCACGATGGCATGCTGTCCGACACCTGCAACGACCCTCCCCAAGAAGGGTCTTACCTGGGCACGGCGCGCCGCTGGACAGGCTACCACGGTACGGCCGCCGCGATAGAGTTTGCAGTCCTGAACCTGCAGGTCACGCGCATCGTTGTCTGTGGTCACAGCCACTGCGGCGGTATCCGCGCGCTGTACGAGGGTGTTCCCGTGGAGGCCATCAATCTCAAGGCCTGGCTGGACCTGGGGCGCGAAGCGGTTTTGCCTGTGCGTCTCTTCGCCCCCGAGGCGTCACCACACCTTGCCACTCTCGATGGCAAAAACGCAGGCGCGGCTCGCCACTCACCCAGCGATGGACTGCGTCAGGAAGTCCTGCGCCGCACCGAACAACGCGCGGTGATGCTCCAGCTCGAACGCCTCATGTCTTACCCCATGGTGCGGTCGCGGGTTGAAGCGGGTCATTTGACGTTGCACGGCTGGCACTACGTCATCGAAGACGGGGAGGTCCATATCCTCGACATCCCCAGCGGTCGGTTCGTCCCCGCGTCCAGCGCTGAACACTCCGGCATCCGCCCAGGGTCGGAAACACCCGACCACATGCTGTGAAACACACTGGTTGACCCGCGACGCAAGTTTGCGCCAGATCAAAACCCCACGGGCAGGGTGCGGCCACCATGCACTTTGCCTTTGCGCAGACAGGAGTCAACATGGCCGATAGAGTCCAATCCCAGCCCGCAGCCCCAGCCGTGACACCGTCGCCAGCGCCTGGATTGCAGGCCATCTGTGCCGATGTGTTGCTGGAAAAGTACGCCAAGAACGACGAATGCACCTGCACAGACGTGAACCTGCGCGTGGCGCGTGCCTTGGCCGCAGCCGAAGCACCCGCGCATCGCGCGCAATGGGAGAGTCGTTTTTTCCATGCCCTGCAGCAGGGCTTCTTGCCCGCTGGCCGCATCCAATCCGCTGCGGGCACGGAACTCACCGCCACGCTGATCAATTGCTTTGTGCAGCCCATTGGCGACGCGATCGCGCATGTGGAAGAAGGTCATCCCGGTATCTACCTTGCGTTGCTGGAGGCAGCCGAAACCATGCGTCGCGGCGGCGGCGTGGGCTACGACTTCTCGCGGATTCGTCCTCTCGGCGCTTGGGTCGGAAGCACGCAAAGCAGTGCTTCGGGCCCAGTGAGCTACATGCGCGTTTTCGACCGTTCATGCGAAACCGTGGAATCAGCGGGCAGCCGGCGTGGCGCGCAGATGGGCGTCCTGCGTTGCGATCATCCGGACGTGGAGGCCTTCATCCACGCCAAGGATGAAGGCGATCTTAAGAACTTCAACATTTCAGTCGGAGTGAGCGACGCCTTCATGCAAGCCGTCATCCAGGACACCGACTTTGAACTCGTGCACCGTGCCGAACCTGGCCCCGTGCGGAAGAACGAAGGCGCCTACCATGACGCCGCACGCGGCGTATGGGTGTACCGCAAGCTGCGCGCACGTGATCTGTGGGAGCAAATCATGCGCTCCACTTATGACCATGCCGAGCCCGGCGTGCTCTTCATCGACACGATCAATCGTGACAACAACCTGTCCTACTGCGAAACCATCGCGAGCACCAACCCCTGTGCCGAGCAGCCGCTGCCACCCTACGGGTGCTGCTGCCTCGGTTCGATCGACCTGACCCGCTTCGTGCGGCATCCCTTCGAACCGCAGGCTTGCTTCGATTTCGAGGGCATGACCGATTTGGCCCGCACTGCGGTGCGCATGCTGGACAACGTGCTGGACGTGACCATGTGGCCTTTACCACCACAACAGGAAGAGGCACGCAGCAAGCGTCGCGTGGGCCTCGGGTTCACCGGCTTGGGCGACGCGTTGGTCATGCTCGGGCTGCGCTACGACACCCAGCCCGCGCGCGACATGGCGCGAAGCATCGCCGAGACCCTGCGCGACACGGCCTACGACGCTTCGTGCGAACTCGCCCGTGAACGCGGGGCGTTCCCGCTCTTCAACCCGGACCTGTATCTGAGCAGTCCGCGCTTTGCCTCACGCCTGCCACAAGCGCTCAAGGAGAAGATCCGTCAACACGGCCTGCGCAACTCCCATCTGCTGTCCGTTGCCCCCACGGGCACCATCAGCCTGGCCTTCGCTGACAACGCCAGCAATGGCATCGAACCGGCTTTCAGCTGGCACTACACGCGCAAGAAGCGCATGCCTGACGGAACGCTCAAGGAATACCTGGTGGAAGACCATGCCTGGCGCCTGTACCGTCACCTCAAGGGTGAAGACGCGGCGCTGACACCGTCCTTCGTCACCGCGCTGGAGATGAGCGCGCAAGACCATGTCGCCATGGTGGCCGCCGTGGCCCCGATGATCGACACCGCCATCTCCAAGACGGTCAATGTACCGGCCAACTACCCCTACGCTGACTTCCAGGATTTGTACCTGCAGGCTTGGAAATCCGGCCTGAAGGGCCTGGCCACCTACCGGCCCAACGCAGTGCTGGGCTCGGTACTCAGCGCCCCACCCGCGACCTCACCGCTGCAGATTGTTGACGCCAATCGGCGTCTCGCGCTGGATCGCCTCCCCGCGCCCGTGCTTTCATCGCTGCGCTGGCCCGGCCGTCCCGAGCTGCCTGGCGGTAACCTGGCCTGGTGTTTCATGGTGCGTCATCCCCACGGCGAATTCGCGCTTTTCGTGGGTGAGCTTCCCGGCGAGGAAGGCAACGCGGCCCAGGCATTCGAAGTCTGGGTGAACGGCACAGAACAGCCACGCGGCCTGGGCGCCCTGGCCAAGACGCTCTCGATGGACCTGCGCGCCAATGACCCGGCGTGGCTGCGACTCAAGCTCGATGCGCTCGCCACGGTTGCCGAGGAACGGTCTTTCGACATGCCTTTCCCCCCTCATGGTGAGAAACGCCTCTTCCCCGGCGTGGTGGCCGCCGTGGCGACCGTGATACGTTGGCGCTGCGAACAACTCGGCCTGTGGCGCGCACCTGCGTTGGCCACGCCCGTACTTGATGCCATGTTCGCACGCGAGGAACCGTTGACCGGCCCCTCAGGCACCCTGGCCTGGGCCGTGGACATCGACAACCCGGCCACCGGTGAAGCGTTCACGTTGACGCTCAAGGAGGTGAGTCTGCCCGGCCCCGATGGCACGCCGGTGCACCGTCCCTGCGCCTTGGGCCTGTCGGGCAACTACCCACGT
The DNA here is from genome assembly GCF_046452315.1 of Hylemonella sp. W303a. NCBI lineage: Bacteria > Pseudomonadati > Pseudomonadota > Betaproteobacteria > Burkholderiales > Comamonadaceae > Hylemonella > Hylemonella sp. W303a. The sequence goes on from NZ_JBKFDG010000001.1 coordinate 626,602, forward strand.
GCGCTCGACGGCTTGGCGCGCCTGCTCTCGCTGGACATGCGCGTCTTGGACCCCGCCTGGATTGGAATGAAATTGCGCAAACTGCTCAACTACGCCGAACCTCTGGGGCACTTCATGGCCTTCGTGCCGGGCTTGCCGCACGGCGAACGGCGCCAACAGGTCTGGCCTTCCACCGTGGCCTACATAGCGCGTCTCATCATCCATCGCTACGCCATGCTAGGCATCCTCGACGAAGCAGGCCACCCACTGCGCGAAATGGGGGTACTCGAGGCGCCCGCCCATCGCGACGAACCTGCTCCGCTCGCCGGACGCGCCTGCCCAGAATGTGGAAACGCCACTGTCATCCGTAAGGATGGCTGTGATTTCTGCACCACCTGCGGTGATGTGGGGCAATGTGGATGATCGCTCCCAGAAAATAACTCGGATCGTGAGGGCCGCTCTGATGTCAAAGTTGTTTTCGACTTTTCAGCACCGCCCCCAAAATCTATGGGGCGCCAAGCCACGCCACCGCTGGCGAGCTGTTTTCGTGTGTAGATCTGCTTCAGATTGCGCCGCTGTTTCCGCGATTTTGTTGCCTCGATTCCTAGCCAGGTGGCCAGCTTCTCGGCATAGGGATCGAGCTTGCTTGGGCTGACCCGCCTTGCGTAGGTGGGCTCGGTCTCATCGGACCGCAGGTACTTCTTCACTGTGTTGCGAGCCAGGCCTGTGCGCCTGGAGATCTCGCGAATGGACATCTGTTCTCGCAGTGCCCACCGCCTGATGACATTCAATGTCGCCACGTCTATCACTCCAAATTTCCCCCCGCGTTTAAAGCTCGGAGGGTAGGGTCTACGTGGGTCAACTTTGGATGGAAATTTGGAGTGAACCCCTGCAGCTGGACCACCCGGTTCATTAGAACTAAGGAAAATCTGAACAAGGGCACGATTTTTGCGCGGTGGTCTGAACCGCTCAATGGAGCAAGAGCGATGAACCGGATCAGTTTTGCTCACGCCGAGCAGGCGGGCAAGAGGACGACGACGCGGCGCGAGGTGTTTCTGTCCAAGATGGAACTGGTGATTCCGTGGAAGGCCTAGCTCAATGTGATCGAGCCGCACTATCCGGTGGCCGGCCGCGGGCGGCAGCCCTACGCTCTGGAATCGATGTTACGGATACACCTGATGCAGAACTGGTTCATTTAGATCAAGCGAGGTGCCCTGTAAGAATTGTTTTCGACTTTGCAATGACGGACCCTGAAATCAACTGCGTGCGAAGTCACGCCAATGTTAGGGGCTTGTTTTCGACTTTATTTACCAAGAACAGCCTGGATAGGCAGCCTGGCGCGGCGGACATGAATCGGCCCATAATGATTCGCATGGCGCAAGAACTTCCCCTGCCGTCTTCCAGCTCAAACTTGAGCCGGGCCGATCTGCGTCGAGCCGGACGGGATGTGCTCAGTCTTGCGCTGATGGACGCGCGCAATCACACGCTCTTCCTGATGGGCGAGTTTCAGAAGGCCATGGAGGAGGGCGGGGAAGAGCTGGAGTTGCCGAACGTGCCGGGCTTGCATGCGCCGGGTCTCGCCCCTGTGCTCAACCCGCCTCTGTGGGAACTGGGCCGCATTGGCTGGTTTCAGGAGCGCTGGATAGGCCGCAATCTGCAGCGTCACCAGGGGCCGCGCGCGGACCCGCAGGCGCCGCCCCTTGCTTCGGTGTTTCCGCGTGGTGATGCGCTCTGGGGCGAGCCCGGCCTGCCGCCCGCGCGCCGCTGGGAAGCCACCTTGCCGCCCATGGACGACATCAAGGCCTATCTGCTGTCCACGTTGGAGAGCACGCTGGATTTGTTGGCCATGACGCCGGACGAAGCCGACGCGCTGTATTTCTATCGCCTCGCCCTGTTCCACGAAGACATGCGCGGTGAGGTCTTGGTCAACATGGCGCAAACCTTGGGCTGGCCGCTGCGCGTGCCCTTGCCCAAGCCGGGTCTCGTGCTTGATCCGATCACGCTGCCCGCGACCCGCTGGAAGTTGGGTTGGGACGATAGCCGCAAGACTGCAAGCGGCTTCTTCGCCTTCGACAACGAGATGCCGGCCCACGAGGTGTCCGTGCCCGAGTTCGAGATCGACGCCCAGCCCGTGGGGTGGAGTCAGTACGTCGAGTTCGTCATGGATGGTGGTTACGACCATCCCGAGTTCTGGCTGCCCGAAGGCTGGGAATGGCTGCAGGTGCAGCAGAAGCAGGATGAAGGCCGGCGCGCGCCGCGTCACGTGCAGCAAATCGGTGCCGTGCGAGGGGATGCGCTCAATGGCGGCGTCTTCCAGTCCTGGTTCGGCCAGACCCTGCGCATGGCCCTGTGGTCGCCCGTCATGCACCTGTCCTGGTGGGAAGCCGATGCCTGGTGCCGCTGGGCGGGGCGTCGCCTGCCGACCGAGGTCGAGTGGGAACTGGCCGCGCATCAAGGCGCTGGCCGTGGTTTCCGCTGGGGCGATGTCTGGGAGTGGACGGCCACCACCTTCGAGGGCTACCCGGGATTTGCCTCGGGCCCTTGGCGCGCGTATTCCGAGCCCTTTTTCGGGCGGCACAAGGTGCTGCGCGGCGCGTCGCTGGCCACGCGCCTGCGCTTGGAGCACCCGAAGTTCCGCCACCACGCCGCGCCCGAGGCAGATCACCTCTTCTGTGGCTTTCGCTCCTGCGCCTTATAGAAATTGGCGCTGCAGGCTGAGCGCGTAAGGCAGGCTCAGCACGCCCAGTGCGGTTGACAGGGTGACCATGCTCGCCACCAGCGCTCCGTTGTAGCCCATGCGCGCCGCCAGCACATAAGCGCTGGAGGCCGTGGGCAGGGCCGAGAACAACAACAAGGTCGCGGCCTGCGCTGTGTCCAGTCGCAGCACGATGCACAGGCCCAGCGCCACTAGGGGCAGCAGCAGGTGACGCACCGTCAACACGCCCGCAGCCAAGGCCTTGCTGCGGGCCAACGTGCCGAACTGCATGCCCGCGCCCGCCGCCATCAAGCCCAGCGCCAGCGAGGCCGCACCGATGCGTGAGAGGCTGGGGGTGATCCAGTCGGGCACGCGCAGGCCCAGCAGGTTGCAGGCCAGACCCGAGACGGTGGCGATGATCAGTGGGTTGCGTACCAGTTCCCGCAACACGCCGCGCCCCGCATGCCGCGCCATCGGCCAGACCGCGGCCACGTTCACGAGTGGCACGCAGACGCCGATCAGCAGGGCCATCAGCAGCGGGCCGCGGCCGTCCTGCGCGTGAGTGGCCAGCCGCTCCGCCAAGCCCAATGCGATGAAGGAGTTGAAGCGGAAAGCCACCTGCGCGCTGGCCGCGTGGTCGCGCGCGTTGAAACCCTCGCGCGCGCCGGGCCAAGAGCGCATGAGCCAGGGCAAGGCGTGGGTCAGCAGCACGCCCGCGAGCGTCATCAGCAAACCGCCAAGCACCAGGCTGGCGTCGGCATCGAGATGGATCGGGCTCTTGACGATGCTGTGGAACAGCAGCACCGGAAACAAAAAGTAGTAGACCAGGCTTTCGACCGGCTCCCAGACCCGTCGGTCCAAGGCGGTGTAGCGGCACAGCAGCCAGCCGCACAGGATCATGGAGAAGTCGGGGAAGAGCAAGACAGCGTAATTCACGCGCGCGAGGATAGCAGTCGCCATCCTCGACCCTCTTGCCTCTTGCCTCTTGCCTCTTGCCACGTATCGCTTGAGCGAGGCCTGCACCGGACCGATGCGCAGCTTGTCAGGCAGCCGTCAGACTTAATCGTCAAAGTTCAAAAGCGCACGGTGTCAAGCATGCGCGGGGCACTGCGACAACTCCAGCAATTCCCTTTGAAGCGCGCGTTTTTGCGGAGTGCGTGATGTCAACCCCCCACCTAGAATGCCCGCTCCTCTTCCATCCTAGTTTTCAGGAGACCTGATCATGCTGCTGCGACGTTCCTTCGTCACCGCCCTTTCGTGCGCCGCCGCCTTGGCTGCCCTGGCCTATGGTCCGGCAGCCCATGCCCAGGCTTGGCCGGCCAAGCCCGTGACCTTGCAGGTGCCTTTCGCGCCCGGTGGCACGACCGACATCATCGCGCGCGTCATCGCCGAACCTCTGGGCAAAGAGCTGGGCCAGAGCGTGGTGGTCTTGAACAAGGCGGGCGGCGGCGGCGTCGTTGGCGCCACCGAGCTGTCGCGCGCCGCGCCAGATGGCTACCTGATCGGCATGGCCACCGTGTCCACCACGGCGGCCAACCCGGCCATCAACACCAAGATCCAGTACAACCCCTTGACGGACTTCGTGCCCATCGTGAACATCGCGGCCACGCCCAACGTGATCATGGTGCACCCGAGTTTCCCGGCCAAGGACTTCAAGGGCTTCATGGACGAGGTGAAGAAGAACCCGGGCAAGTATTCCTACGCGTCCTCGGGCACGGGCGGCATCGGACATTTGCAGACCGAGCTGTTCAAGAGCCTGACTGGCCTGGATTTGGTGCACATCCCCTACACCGGCGCGGGCCCGGCGCTCAATGACATCCTGGCTGGCCACGTGCCGATCATGTTCGACAACCTGCCTTCGGCCTTGCCACACATCCTGAGCGGCCGCCTGGTTGCCATCGCCGTGGCCTCGCCCCAGCGCGTGGCCAGCCTCCCCAACGTGCCGACCTTCAAGGAAGTCGGTTTCGAAGGTGTCAATCGCCCGGCCTACTATGGCCTGCTGGCCCCCAAGGGCACGCCTGCCGCCATCGTCAACAAGATCAACGCCGCCACCCTCAAGGCCTTGCAAGACCCGGCCGTGCGCAAGCGCATCGAGGAAACCGGCTCCTTCGTCATCGGCAATTCGCCCGCGCAGTTCGCGGACCAGATCAAGGCCGAGCTGGCGGTTTACAAGAAGGTCGTGGAGACCCAGAAGCTCACGCTGGACTGATCACCTTTGCGTCCACGCAAACGCCGCGCTGCCGCTTGCAGCGCGGCGTTTTTTTATGATCGTGCCCATGAACCCCGAGCCGCTTGCTGCTTCCCTCGACGCCGTGCAGGCCTTCATCGACGCGCTCTGGCTTGAGGAAGGGCTGTCGCGCAACACCCTCGACGCCTACCAACGCGATCTCGCTTTGTACGCCCGCTGGTTGGCGGAGCCTGGTGAAGGGCGGGCGTCCCAAACCTTGGATGCCAGCGGCGAGCCCGATCTGAACGCTTACTTCGCCGCCCGGCACGCCGAGACCCGCGCGACCACGGCCAACCGGCGCCTGACCGTCTTCAAGCGTTACTTTCGCTGGGCCGTGCGCGAGCGCCGCATTCAAGCCGACCCGACCTTGCGTCTGCTCAGTGCCAAGCAGCCGCTGCGCGTGCCCAAGACCTTGAGCGAGGCGCAGGTCGAGGCCTTGCTCGCCGCGCCGGACCTGAGCACGCCCCTGGGCTTGCGCGACCGCGCCATGCTGGAGTTGATGTATGCCAGCGGTCTGCGGGTGAGCGAGTTGGTGGGTCTCAAAACCTTCAACGTGGGCCTGAACGAGCACGTGCTGCGGGTGACCGGCAAGGGCAGCAAGGAGCGCCTGGTGCCCTTTGGCGAGATCGCCGCGGACTGGTTGCGCCGATACCTGCACGAGGCACGACCGGAGTTGCTAGGGCAAGTCGGGCCGACGCCGCGCGCGGCCAAGCAGACCGACGACCTGTTCGTGACCTTGCGCGGCAGCCGAGCGGGGGAGGCCATGACCCGCGTGATGTTCTGGTCACTGGTGAAGAAATACGCCGTGATCGCAGGCGTCACCTCGCCCCTGTCGCCCCACACCTTGCGCCACGCCTTCGCCACGCACCTGCTGAACCACGGCGCCGATCTGCGCGCTGTGCAGATGCTGTTGGGACACGCGGACATCTCCACCACCACGATCTACACCCACGTGGCGCGCGAACGGCTCAAGACCTTGCATGCCCAGCACCACCCGCGAGGATGAAAATTTGGCCGAGCGCGTGCTTTCCATGTGCTTCGACTCCCGAGCAAGCAGACAGGCTGCGGACCGCGCCGCCGATTTCGGAGCGCGCAGCGCTCCATGAGGCGGACGGACCGCAGCCTGTCTGCTTGCTAGCCTGACCCGCATCGTCCCCTTGCTTGCGCATCGCTACCATTTGCAGCCATGAACAGCGTCCCCGAACTCCGCGCCAGCTGCCTGCGCCTGCTCACCCTGGCGAACCCCGTCGCCAAAGCCGCCGAGGTACTGACGCTCGACGTTCGCGCTGGCCGCCTCGACCTTGACGCCGTGCTCAGCAGCCCAGGCCATGAGATCCAGCCTGGCCGCGGTGAAAAGCCGGTCTTGCTGTCCCACACCCAGATCAAGCCCGGCGCCCTCAACACACCGCGTGGTCACGCAGCCCTGGTGCATTCCATCGTTCACATCGAACGCAACGCCATCGACTTGGCGCTCGACATTTGCTGGCGTTTTCCGGGGCTGCCCGAGGCCTTCTACCGCGACTGGCTGCAGGTCGCGCGGGAAGAGGCCAACCACTTCACCCTGCTGCGCGCGCATCTGCGGACGCTGGGATTCGACTACGGCGACTTCCCGGCCCACAACGGCCTGTGGGAGATGGCCGAGCGCACTCGCGATGATCTGCTGGCACGCGTGGCCTTGGTGCCTCGCACCCTGGAGGCCCGCGGCCTGGACGCTTCGCCCGCCGTGAAGGCCAAACTTGTGTCCATTGGTGACACGCGCGGCGGCGAAATCCTGGACCTCATCCTGCGCGAGGAAATCGGCCACGTCGCCACGGGCAACCGCTGGTATGCCTGGGCCTGCGCGCAGCGCGGCCTGGACCCCGTGGGCACCTACGCTGAACTGACGATGCGGTACCAAGCGCCGCGCCTGAAGCGGCCCTTCAACCTGGATGCTCGCCGTGCCGCGGGTTTTTCCGAGGCGGAACTTCAAGCGCTTGAAACCGCAAGCCATTGAGGTTGCCGCTGATTTGAGAGAATGTCTACCCGGATTTTCGGGCGGGCTGGGAGGCCCGAGGACATACCCGGATGCGGGTGCAGGGGCTGCTGTGATCCAGTGACTCTTGCTCACACGCAGGCGTTTTTCGCGTTGGGGCGCAGATCACAAACAAAGAGGCATCGGCCAGGAAGACAAGATGAAATTCTCCGATTTGAAGATAGGCACGCGTTTGAGTGTCACCATCGGTATCCAACTCCTTCTGATGGTGGCCATGGCCCTGGTGGGCTTTGTCAGCCTCATGAAGATGAACGAGGCGTCCTACGCGGGGTATCTGGCCCAAAAACGCGTGGCCATGGCAACCGATTGGGTTCGCACGATCGAGGTCCATCAGGAGGTGATCACGGCCTATGTGCGTACCTACAACCCGGTGGAGAACCAGCGCCTGGAAGGGCTGATGGCGAATCACACCAAACGCGCGGTGGAGTTGCAGAAAGCCCTGCAAGAGATCGCCTCGCCGCAGGGGCGGGAGATCCTGGATCGCATCAACGTGGTCGCTCAGGCCTATCGCGAAGCGCGCAACGAGCTGACCGCTTTGAAGCAGCGCAACAGCACCGAGGACTTGTACCTCATGCACACCCTCAATGAGCAGCGGCTCAGCCCCGGCTTGCGCGCGTATTCCGCTGAGGTGCAAAAGCTCAGCGACTTCTCGCAAGCCGAGGCAGAAGATGCGACCGCGACGGCTCGCGCCACCTGGGAGCGCAGCCGCGTGCTACTGCTGCTCTGCAGCGCGATTGCCTTGAGTGCGGGCGTCGCCCTGGGACTGACGATCACCCGCAGCATCACCAAGCCGATTGCCGAAGCCGCGCGTTTGGCTGATGCCGTGGCCGCGGGCGACCTGAGCCAGCGACTGGAGTCGAGCGCGCGAGATGAAACGGGGCAGCTGCTGCGTGCCCTGGGCGCCATGAGCGAGCGTCTGCGCAAGGTCGTGTCCGAAGTGCGCAGCGGCGTGGAGTCCGTCTCCTCGGCCTCGGGCGAAATCGCCTCCGGTAATCAAGATCTGTCGGCCCGCACCGAGCAAACCGCGGCCAGTCTCGAAGAGACGGCTGCCAGCATGGAAGAACTCACCAGCACGGTGACGCAGTCCGCCGACACGGCCATCCAGGCCAATCAGCTGGCCAGCAGCGCCGCCCAGGCCGCTCAGCGTGGCGGCGAGGTGGTGCAGCAGGTCGTGGCCAGCATGGCCCAGATCACTGAATCGTCACGCAAGATTGGCGACATCATCGGCGTGATCGATGGCATCGCTTTCCAGACCAACATCCTGGCCTTGAACGCGGCCGTCGAGGCTGCCCGCGCGGGCGAGCAAGGCCGCGGCTTTGCCGTGGTCGCGGGCGAAGTGCGTGCCCTGGCGCAGCGCAGCGCCGATGCGGCCAAGGAAATCAAGGGCCTGATCGCCAACTCCGTGCACACGGTGGACGCAGGTTCTCAGCAGGTGGCCGAGGCGGGCGAGCGCATGGACGAAATCGTCTCCGGCGTGCGCCGCGTCAGCGATTTGATCGGTGAAATCAGCGCCGCCTCCGCCGAGCAGCGCGATGGCATCAACCAGGTCAATCAGGCGATCGGCAACCTGGACCAAATGACGCAGCAGAACGCGGCCTTGGTGGAGCAGTCCACCGCCGCGGCCACGAGCATGCGCGATCAGGCGCAACGCCTGGCGGATGTGGTCGCGGTGTTCAACGTGGGCGCCGAGGCCATGGCGCCGCGCGCGTCGGCCAACCTGACCTCGGCGCCTCGCGTCACCGCCACCGTGGCCGCCACGGTCACGACGACGTCGCGTGCCAAACCGGCTCGCCTGGGTGCCGCGAAGCCGGTCTCTGGCTCTGGCACCGCGCCAGTCGCATCAGCGTCGGCCGGGACCTCGGTCCGCCCTGCGCCCTCTCTGCCGCTTTCGGCCAAGACCGGGGCGAGCAAGGATGCGGGGAAGGGCGGCACCGCAGCGTCTGCCGAGGACGGCAGCTGGGAAACTTTCTAACGCTGCCGCGTCCACTCACCGGCCCGCCCGCATGGCGGGCCCGTCGTCTGCCCTCAACGGCCTGCCGTGGCCAGATCACCGTGCAGGCTTGGTCTTCCTTCCCCGTTTCAATGAGGATTGGAACGGCAAGAGCGCCGCACGCTCACCCGCGGACTGTTGGTCGCGGCGCGGCTGCGCTTGACCTGAGTCAATGCCCTTGCTTTCGAAGCTTCCTAGCATCCAGCGGCAGCCCAGACCACGGGTGACTGGCGCCGGCCTGACTGCCAAAGTTTGAACCGACTTACGCTTGCGCGGTCACCTGGCTAGTCTCGATCGGCTCGTGCCGGGACACTGTTCCCGTTATGGGCATGAATGCGCGAGGCGCTTGCTTTGCGGGTCTGGCAAATCGCAAGAAGACAGGAGGAGAACCCATGGATTATTTCAATCACCTGAAGATCGGGACCCGGCTGGCATTGACTTTGACGATCTTGACCTTGCTTTTGATCGGCGTCGGTCTGCAGAGCATCTTGCGCTCGGCGGACATACAAAAGGGGCTGGAAGACATCGTTGAGCGGCGCATGGTCATCATCGAAGAGGTGAACGATTTGCGCCTGGAGGTCAATCAACAGGCGCGCAGCATCCGCAACATGGCCCTTTTCACCAACCCAGATCAAATCAAGGCGGAGATAGCGGAGCTGGCGGAGTCGCGCCGCAAGGTCACTGAACTGGTCGCGCGCTTGGACGCCAGAATTCAGTCGCCCAAGGGCCGCGAATTGCTGAAGCAAGCGGCGGACGAGCGCGCCAAGTTCCGCGACAGCGTGGATCGGTACGTGGCGCTGTTGCAAGGCGGTCAGCGCGACCCCGCCATCGCCTATCTGCTTTCGGATGTGAGACCGGTTCAGTTGGCCTATCTCAAGACCTTGGATCAGGAGATCGAATTTCAAAAAAGCCTTTCGCATGATGCTGGTGTTTCCGCTGTTTCCGAGGTGGAGACCTTGCGCGTCTCCGTGACAGTCGCCATCGTGGTGGCCCTGGTGGTCGCCTTCAGCCTGGGGCTGTGGATCGTCCGTTCCATCACCCGTCCCATCGAGGAAGCCGTGAACTTGGCGCAAGCGGTCGCCGCCGGCGACTTGAGCCATGAAGTGAAGTCCACGCGGCGTGACGAGACGGGGCAGTTGCTGCAAGCGCTCGGTGCCATGCAGCAAAGCCTGGCCAAGGTGGTGGGCATCGTGCGCCAGGGCTCGGAGTCGGTCGCCACGGCCAGCGCGCAGATTGCTCAGGGCAACCAGGATTTGAGCGCGCGCACCGAGAGCCAAGCCAGTTCCCTGGAAGAGACCGCCGCGTCCATGGAAGAGCTCGGGTCCACCGTGACTCAGAACGCCGACAACTCCCGCCAGGCGAACCAGCTCGCGCAGAAGGCATCGTCCGTCGCCGTGCAGGGCGGAGAGGTGGTCACCCAGGTGGTGGAAACCATGAAGGGCATCAGCGAGGCGAGCAAAAAGATCTCCGACATCATCAGCGTGATCGACGGCATCGCCTTCCAGACCAACATCCTCGCGCTCAACGCCGCGGTGGAGGCCGCCCGCGCAGGCGAGCAAGGCCGCGGCTTCGCGGTGGTGGCGAGCGAGGTGCGCAGTCTTGCCGGACGCAGCGCTGAGGCGGCGAAGGAGATCAAGGCGCTCATTTCTGACAGCGTCAACCGTGTCGATGCCGGCACCGCGCTAGTGGACCAGGCGGGCAGCACCATGCAGGAGGTGGTGCACAGCATTCGCCGCGTGACGGACTTGATGGGCGATATCAGCGCGGCGAGCACCGAGCAAAGCCAAGGCGTTGCACAGATCGGCGAGGCGGTGCAGCAGATGGACCAGGTGACCCAGCAGAACGCGGCCTTGGTGGAGGAGATGTCGGCCGCGGCGAATAGCCTCAAGACCCAGGCCAGAGAGCTGGTGGACGCGGTAGCCGTGTTCAAGCTCGCGCACGGCGTTGAACTGCGCGCGCCGGCGCCTTCGTCGATGGCCGGGCGAGCGGCACATGCAGCCCCCAGCACCCATGCGCCCGCATCCATGAAGGCCGCACCGGCAGTGACTGCTGCCAAGCCCAAGGCCCCCAAGCCCGTGGCCGCGCTCAAACAGGCACCGCCGCCTTCCTTGGCGGCTGAGTCTGTCCCCGCGCGCGCCACCGCAGGCGGTGCCAGCGAGGAGTGGGAGTCCTTCTAAGTCGGCGCTGTGACTCAGCGCCCTGACAGGTTCAGGCGTGGGCCGCGCCGCGTGTCGCCGCGCGCGCTTGCTGACGGCAGTCGCTGCAGGAACCGTACAAAGTGAGTTCGTGGTCATCCACCACGAAGCCTCGGGGCGCCAGTTTCTGCATATTGCCTGGGCAGGCGTGCACGTCGAACACCCGTTGGCAATCGCGGCAGCGGAAATGGTGGTGGTGCTTGTGGCCACTCAGCTCGTAGCGTGGCGGTTCGCCGGGCAGTTCCACCTGCTGAATCTCATCGGACTCCACCAGCTGCTTGAGGTTGCGGTAGACCGTGGCCAACCCCAGCGCAGGCACCTCGTGCTGAGCGGCGAGCTGAATTTCCACGGGCAGCAAGGGACGACCCGCAGCCTCCAGGGCCGTGCGGATCGCTTGGCGTTGACGGGTAGAACGTTCCATGGCGTGTTCGTACGTGGCAATCGGGGATGAGGAATGAGTCCAACCTGCCAGCAATGTGCAGACTTGGGTTTCAGGGCACTGCAGGTGCGAGCAAGGACTTGATCATTTGCCGGTGTATTTGACGACACGTGCGGCTTGCAGACTGTAACCACTGACGCCCATGTCCGAGCCCTTGCGCTCCAGCCCCAGCGTGCCACTGACCCAGACGGCGCTCATGCTCTCGAATCCTTTGAGCGGTGTCTTCGAGCGCACGTGGATGATCTGGTTCGCGGGCGGCGGCGGCGTGTGGATGCAGGCGCCGAAGTAGGGCACCAGCAGGAACTCGCGCAGTCCATCCGCATTGCGCTCCAAGGGCACGATGAATCCGGGGACCTTCACGGCCTTGCCTTTCAACGTGGGCACCGTCGGCGCCTCATCCCAGACCTTGCGCATGCGGTCGTACAGCTCTTGCACACGGTCGTCGGAATCGGGCAGACCGGCCAGATGCTGAAGGTCGCGGAAGGAGTCCGCCGGGTTCCAGTCTTGCGGTACCAGCTCTTCCCATTTCAACTCTGCATAGTCGGCGGCGCGTGCGCTGGGCGTCAGTGCACCCCATGCACCGAGCACGAGCAAGGCCATGGCCAGGCCGCGCAGCGTGCCTTGGATGAATGGGGAGGTGGTGGCTCGCAACATGAGGTCAGATTCTCGGTGATAGGCCGTCGGCCAGCGACAAACGGTACGCGCGCCATCCTGGCAGCAAGCTGGCCACCCAACCCGCGATCAGCAGACTGGCCAGCAGCCAAGCTTGCGTGAGCGTGGGCTGCGCCAACTGTAGCGTCAGTCCGAAATCCGATTGCAACCAGGGGCCGAGCGCCAACACGCAGGCTGTCAGGGCCGCGACGCCCAAGCCCGTTCCAACCAGCGTCATCAGCAGGCCTTCGAGCGTGAGCAAGAGCAGCACATGGCGCAGGCTCGCGCCGACGGCGCGCAGCACCGCCAGCTCGCGCCGCCGCTCGTTCAGGCCCGCCAGCACGACCGACATCAGGCCCGCCATGCTGACCAGGGCCACCAGGCCGGACATCAGCATCAGCGCGCGTTCGCCCGCGCCCACCACGTCCCACAATTCGTCCAGCGCCACGCCCGGCAAGATGGACATCAAGGGCTCGCCGCCGAAGTTGTTCACCTGGCGCTGCACCGAGAACACCGCGGCGCGGTTTTGCAATCCCACCAGTGCGGCGGTGACATTGCGAGGCTGTAGGTTCATGCGCCGTGCCTCGTCGGCGCTGACGTGCATGCCCGGCAGCGGCATGCCCGCCATCCAGTCCACGTGCAGGGCTTCCATCGCCTCCAGGCTGATGTGCACGGTGCGGTCCACAGGGGTGCCCGTGCGCGCGAGCACGCCCACCACGGTGAAGGGCTTGTCTGCGTGATCGGACAGGTTGATCTCGCCCGTGCCATGGGCCAGGGTGATGCGCTGGCCGACGTGGTAGCCCAATTGCTCCGCGACCTCCGCGCCGATCACCGCGTCGTACAAGTCCTGGAAGCGCGTGCCGTCCCGCAAGCGCAAGGCTTGCTGTTCCCCGTGACGGAAATGATCGAAGTACGCCGTGGTGGTGCCCAGCACCGGAAAGCCCCGGTGCGAGTCGCCCAAGGACAAGGGCACGACCCATGCGACGCCGCGCAACTGCTGCAGCGCCTCCACGCTGCTCCAGCGGATGTTGTTGGTCGCCGCACCCACGCGGAAGACCGCATAAAGCAAGAGTTGAACGGAGCCCGTGCGCGGTCCGACGATCAGGTCGGTGCCGGACACGGCTGAGGAGAAGCTGCCGCGCAGGTCCGTGCGCACGCGCTCCACGCCCAAGAGCATGAAGGTGGACAGGGCGATGGAGCAGACCGTCAGCGCCAGGGTGAAGCGCCGGTTCCAGGCGCTGCGCCAGGCCAGGCCCAGCAGAAAACCGCGTGTCATGCCAGCGCCTCCTCGGGGCGCGCGGCCCGGTTGATCGCGGGTAGCAGCACCTGCCTGCCAAAGCGTGTCGCGATGCGCCGGTCATGGCTGACCAGCACCAAGGCGCTGCCCGCGCGGGCGCAGGCCGACAGCAGCAGGTCGAGGAAGGCGTCGCGACGGTCCTCGTCCAAGGCTGAGGTGGGCTCGTCGGCGATCACCACGTCAGGCTGGCCGATCAGCGCGCGCGCTGCGGCCACGCGTTGCTGCTGACCCACCGACAAGGTGTGCGCCGCTCGACGCCAGACCGATGCGTTCAGCCCCATCCCGCTGAGCCAATGCTCTGCCGCCGCCAGCAAGGATTCATGCGCCTGCTCGGCCGCCGCGCGACGCCGCGCGGAGAAACGGCAAGGCAGCAGCACGTTGTCCAGCGCCGTCAGGTAGGGCAGCAGGTTGAACTGCTGGAAGATGTAGCCCACATGGTCCACGCGGTGCCGGTCACGCGCCATGGGACGCAGTGCCCCCCAGTCGGTGCCGAGCAACGCAGCGCGCCCGGACTGAGGCAGCAGCACACCGGCCATCAGCGACAGCAAAGTACTTTTGCCGCAGCCGCTGGGGCCGTGCAGGAACACAGTTTCGCCAGGTGTGACAGCGAATTCTGCGATGTTCAAGCAGTCGCGTGGGTCGCGCGGCCAGGCGAACCGAAGGTCTTTCAGCTCAAGGACGGGGGTGGTCATGGCGAAGGTTCAACGGACCAGGTTGAGACGGGCGGCGTCAGGCCGCAGGCTGCGTTTGAATTGGCCTTGGGGCGTGGCGATTTGCGCGTCGATGGCGCGGATGCGCTTGAACGCATCGAACAGCTTCACGTCGATGAACCGAGCCTGGGTCGCCTTGGCGCAGTTGAAGACGATGTCCACGTCGATGTCGGCGTGTTCGTCCTCGGCGTGGCCCTTCTTGCCATCGGGTCGCTTCTTGTCGTCATGGTCGTGCGCCTTCGCATGTTCGCCATCCTTCTTCGGTTCGCCCAGACCGAGCGCGGCCGATTCCATCGTGACGGTCGCCAGGGTGCATTCAGCGGCCGGGTCGGGAACGAACAATTGCTGTGCCGCGTTCAGGCGGGCCACCATGTCCGAGACGCGCTTGCGTTCGGCGTCGGTGCGCGGTGCGCGTTCGAAACCCAGGAATCCGTCCAGCGGCGATTCGATTTCCAGAGTCAGGGTCTTCTCATCCACAGCGACATCCAGGGTCATGCGGCCGTGGGTGTGGGCATGTTGCTGGGCCAGCGCGGGCAAGGCCGAGAGCGCAGCAAGGACGGGGAGCGCTTTCAAGGCGCGGCGAAGCGTGATATCGGACATGAAATTCTCCTGGTGCAACAAGGATCGGGGTGACGAAAGGACGGCTGAGACGCCAGCCTGCAACACAGCGAAGGATGGGCGACGAAGAGCAACCAATCCGGCGGCTGCCACCCGATCGCGCGATGGCCCATCATCCGCTGTTGTTATCAATTATTCATTATCATTTGTGTGCGGTGTGTATAGAAATGCAAACCGGCCTCTCGCATCACCTGGTTCAGCTTGGGTTCATCCCGACTGACTCAGGGAGGATTTTCGTCACAAACCACCCAACGGCGGGTGGCAACCCCAGAGGATCGAGGACATGAACACCGACTTGCAACCTCAGGTTTTTGATGTCGCCGTGATTGGCGGCAGTTACGCCGGCTTGTCGGCTGCCATGCAGCTGGCCCGAGCCCGGCGGCGCCTCTTGGTGATCGACGCGGGTCAGCGTCGCAACCGCTTTGCGTCGGCATCCCACGGTTTTCTTGGGCAGGATGGGCGCGCGCCCGGTGACATTGCCGCCGATGGAAAGGCTCAGTTGCTGGCGTATCCAACGGTGACATGGCAAGAAGACACGGTGATCCAGGCGGAAAAGACAGCGGAGGATTTCCTGGTGCGCACCAGCCAGGGCCTGCTTGTGCGGGCGCGGCGGCTCGTGCTGGCGCTGGGTGTGGTGGATCAATTGCCCGACATCGAGGGCCTGGCCTCCCGCTGGGGGCGCAGTGTCTTTCACTGCCCGTACTGTCACGGGTACGAGCTGGGGCAGGGGCGCATCGGTGTGCTGGGCGTTGGCGACATGTCGCTGCACCAGGCATTGATGTTGCCCGACTGGGGTCAGGTGACTTTCTTCACCAACCACGGGGCCTGCGCGCTGGACGAGTCGCAACGTGCCCGCCTGGCCGCGCGGGGCGTGAGCGTGGAGCCACGACCCGTCGCTCGCATCACGGACGAAGCGACCGTGGAGCTGGCCGACGGCACTCGCATTGTGATGGCCGGTCTGTTCGTCGCGAGCCAAACCCGGGTGGCGAGTCCCCTTGCCGAGCAACTGGGCTGCGACTTTGACACCGGTCCGATGGGCACTTACATCCGCACCGATTTGCTCAAGGAAACCACTGTGCCTGGGGTCTTTGCCTGCGGCGACGCCGCGCGTGCGGCTGGCAACGTGGCCTTCGCCGTGGGCGATGGCGCCCAGGCGGGCGCGGCCGCGCATCAATCGCTGATGTTCCGTTGAAGACCAAAGATTCGTTCCTGAAGTAGCCGCGCTCGCGAGCGCCCCCAGTCCGGCGCGGCCATCCGATTGCGCGTGAGTTCCGGACTGGCTCGGTACCTCCCTTGTTCATGGGATGGCGCTCGGCGCGCCTTGGCCTAGCATGCATGGCACCTCAACACCGAAAGGAGCCAGGCCATGCTGAACCTTGAGAAAGGGCGTAAGTGGGCGGCGTGCGCGGCGCTGCCCAGCGCCATGCTGGGGCCGCTGCATGCCCAAACGGAACCAGCGCCCCCGGCCGATACCGTTCAGCGCACGGAGCCCGCTCTGAATGCGTCGATGCTCAAGCTTTGCGACGTCTCGCGCCTGCAACCGCATGAGCCCAGCTACGCCGTGTACCAGAAAGCCGAGGGAGACGAGCCCGCGTTGCGTGCCCACTATTCCTTTCGCTATCTGCTGTCGCCCGTGCCAGACGCTGACGCGGTGGAGACGGAGCCTGGCAAGCCCTGCATTCACCCGCCCAGGTTCGAGGCGGGCTGGTACCTCAAGTACACCGGAGAGTTCGACTTCTACGCTGGCACCCGGGATTCGGGGCCGGTCATCAACCGCATCAGCAACCCCGGCATGCACTACCGCTGGCGGCAACCCTTGGACGGGTTCACCGCCTTGCGCTGGTTTGACCTCGGCGTGGAGCATCTGTCGGATGGACAGACGACCGAGGTGCTCAGTCCGTCGGAGGCGGCTCGCGCACAGCAAGCCTACGATGAAGACGATCACAAGTTCTTCGACTCGGTCAGCCGCGGCATGAACTTCGTTTCCACGGAGGTGCGTCTGGGCGCCACGGAGGATGTTTTCGGCTCCCTGTATGCCAAGGCCCGGTTCTATTTCCACAAGGACACGGACGTCACCTGGGGGCCCTGGGCGAAGAAAGACGTCACGATTTCAGACTACAACCTGCTGCGCTTGACTTGGGTGCGCAAGATCGGGCCCGAAGCTGGCGAGGCCAGCATCACCTGGACCGTCGGAGCCATGGGCTTGGACACCGACTCCTGGGACTTGGACTATCTGTTCTCCGCCCAGAACCGCTGTACGATTTACACCCGATACCACGAGGGGCCGCTGCAGACCCTGTCGAACTACACCCAGGAACGGCGCTCCATCGCCATCGGCTTGAAGTTCACGCCGTGACCCACCTGGCGCGCTCGGCGTAGGGCCGGCGATCGCGCGTCACGTGGTCAATAACTGGCGCAACACTTGCCGGATGACTTTCGTCACGGCCGCCTTGTTCAAGCCAGGCATGGAGATGCTTTGGTTCATCAGCCCATTGAACATCGCGCCGATGACGGTGGCGCGGGCCATGATCTCTTCGTCGCTCAGGGTGATCGACCTCTCACTCAACGCCTTGCGCACATATACCGCAGCGTGTTCCTGGATGACGCGTTCGCTGGCCTGTACCACCGCGGCCAGTTTGGGGTTGCGGCAGGCTTCGGCCAGCACTTCGATGCTCAGGGCAACGTCACCGATCTGGGTGATTTCCTCGACGCGTCGTTCCAGCCATCCGATCACGTCGATGGCCAGGTCTTCGGACCGCCCGCTTTCTGCGATGTCACGGACGATCTCGTCGCGATCGCGTTCCACGAGCGCGGCGATGATCTCGTCCTTGTTCTCGAACAGGTTGTAGATGTGTCCCGGGCTCATGCCCGCCGTCTTGGCGATGGTGGCCATGCTGGCGCCATGAAAGCCGCTGCGTCGCACGCACTCCGCCGCGGCTTCGAGGATCTGCTCGCGGCGGTCGTGCGCGCGGTCTTTGTTGGGGGTTGCTGGGGTCGAGTTCATGGTTCGCCCCTTGATTATCCCTTTGGCGTCGCGGGCGTTGCGAGCGCAGCCGGCGTTCCGGGCGTTCCAGGCGACGCGGCGTTCTCTTCGCTTGCTCCCCCGCCCAGCACCTTGTAGACGGTGACGCGGTTGACCTGCTGGGCCAGGCGCGCGGAGATCAGGGCCTGTTGCGCCGAGTAGCTGGAGCGTTGTGCATCGAGCGTGCTCAGGTAGTCGTCGATCCCTTTCTCGTACCTTGCGCGCGCCAGACGGAACGCGTCGAGCGTGGACGCCGCGAGGGCTTCCTGTGCCGCAGTTTGCTCGTCCACCGTGGCGCGTTGCGCCAGGGCATCGGAGACTTCTCTGAAAGCGGACTGGATCGCTTTTTCGTACTGCGCCACGGCAATGTCGCGATCGACTTCGGACACGCGCAGGTTGGCGCGGTTGCGGCCACCGCTGAAGATCGGCAGGTTCAGTTGTGGCACGAAACTCCAGGATTCCTGCCCGTTCTTGAACAAGTTGCCCAGGTCGGTGCTGGCCGTGCCCGTGCTGGCGGTGAGCGAGATGCTCGGAAAGAACGCGGCCCGGGCTGCGCCGATGTTGGCGTTGGCGGCTTCCAGCGCTTTCTCCGCTTGCTGCACATCCGGGCGCTGCAACAGAACGTCCGAAGGAAGACCCGCGTCGAGTTCTTGCGTGAGCGTGAGCGCGGCGCTGGAGATTTCACTGGGCAGCAACTCGGCCGCGACGGGCGCGCCCACAAGCAGGGTCAGGGCATTGATGTCTTGAGCCACCAAGCTTTTGTAGCTCGCGACGTCGGCACGCGCGGAGTCCACGGTGCTCTGCACCTGGCGCAGATCCAGCGCGGAGGAGACGCCCAGGGCCTGCATGCGTTGGGTCAGGCGCAGGGTTTCCTGGCGGCTTTGCAGCGTCTGCTCCGCCAGCGAAAGGCGCTCACGGTCGGCCGCCAGTGTCATGTAGGACACCGACACTTGCGAGACCAGAGAGATCTGCGCGCTGCGCTGCGCTTGCTCCGTCGCCATGTATTGGGACAGGGCCGCGTCCTTGAGGCTGCGCACGCGTCCAAACAGGTCGAGCTCGTAAGCGCTGATGCCCACCGTGCCGCTGTACTGGCGCGAGATCATGGATTGCCCGGTCCCATTGATGTCTCCGGGCGTGCGCTGCGCGCTTTGCCCGACGCTGGCGTTGATCGAAGGCATCAGCTCGGCGCGCTGCACCTGGTAGAGGGCCTGCAGGCGCTCCACGTTCAGGGTCGAGACGCGCAGGTCGCGGTTGTTCTTCAGCGCCAGGGCAATCACGCTGCGCAGTTTGTCGTCGGCGATGAATTCTTTCCAGCCCAGTGCATCGGCCGCGGGCGTCGCAGTGTTGCCGTTGGTCTTGGTTTCGACGTGGGTGGCCCAGCTGTCAGGCACTGCGGAGGTCGGTCGTTGGTAGTCGGGCGCGAGGCTGGTGCAGGCGGCCAGCAGCGAGGCGGCGGCGACCGCGGTGAGCAGGCGCAAAGGATAGAGAGAGGGGCGCATACAGGCTTCTTTCACTTTTGCATGGGGATGTGGAGGCTGTGTTCCAGGGCTTTCTTGCCCGGGAACAAGGTCTTGACGACCACGAAGAACACCGGCACGAAGAAGATGCCCAGCACGGTGGCGGCGATCACACCGCCGAGCACGCCCGTGCCAATGGCGTTCTGGCTGCCGGCGCCCGCGCCGCTGGCGAGCGCCAGGGGCAGCACGCCCAGCGCAAAGGCCAGCGAGGTCATCAGGATCGGGCGCAGGCGCATGCGCACGGCTTCCAAGGTGGCGTTGATCAGGGTCTTGCCATGCTCCATTTGCTCTTTGGCGAACTCGACGATCAGGATCGCGTTCTTCGCCCCGAGTCCGATCGTGGTCAGCAGCCCGACCTGGAAGTAGACGTCGTTGGACAGTCCGCGCAGGCTGGCCGCCAGCAAGGCACCAATCACGCCCAACGGCACGACCAGCATCACCGCGACCGGAACGGACCAGCTTTCATACAGCGCGGCCAGGCAGAGGAAGACCACCAGCAGCGACAAGGCGTACAGCGCGGGGGCCTGCGAGCCGGAGAGTCGTTCCTGGTAGGACAAACCTGTCCAGGCCAGGCCCACGCCCGGGGGCAGCTTGGCGGCGATCTCCTCGACGGCCTGCATGGCAGCGCCCGAGCTTTTGCCCGGCGCGGCCTGACCGGCGATTTCAATCGCGGGCAGACCGTTGTAGCGCTCCAGGCGCGGCGACCCGGTTTCCCAGCGGGCGCTGCCGAACGCCGAGAAGGGCACCATCTGACCGGCGCTGTTCTTCACGCGCCAGGTGTTCAGGTCTTCCGGCTGCATGCGGAACTTGGCGTCGGCTTGGATGTACACGCGCTTGACGCGGCCACGGTCCACGAAGTCGTTGACATAGGCGCTGCCCCAAGCCGTGGAGAGCATGGCGTTGATGTCGGCGACCGAGACGCCCAGCGCGGAGGCTTTGGCGTGGTCGATGTCCAGACGCAGCTGCGGCGAGTCCTCCAGCCCGTTGGGGCGCACGCCCACGAGGTCGGGGTGTTGTGCCGCCATGCCCAGGAATTGGTTGCGCGCGTTCGTGAGCGCTTCATGACCGAGGCCCGCGCGATCTTGCAGGAAGACGCTGAAGCCGGTGGCATTGCCCAATTCGATCACGGCAGGGGGCGCGAAGGCGAAGACCCTGGCGTCGCGGAACTGCATGAAGCTGCCCATGGCGCGGCCGGCGATCGCCTGCACTTTTTGCAGGGGGCTGGGGCGTTCGCTCCAGTCCTTGAGGCGCACGAAGGCGATGGCCATGTTTTCGCCCCGACCGGCGAAGCTGAAACCGGCCACCGAGAACACGGATTCGACGTTGTCCTTTTCGTTTTCGAGGAAGTGTTGCTCCACGCGCTCCACCACCTTCAGCGTGCGTTCCTGCGTGGCGTTGGCCGGCAGCTGCACCATGGAGAACAGGATGCCCTGGTCTTCCTCGGGCAGGAAGGAGGTGGGCAGGCGCAGAAAGAGCACGCACATGCCAACGATCAACACGCCGTACACCAGCATGGAGCGTCCGCGCTGGCCCACCAGTCGTTCCACGAAACCTTGGTAACGGCCCGTGGCGTTGTCGAAGCTGCGGTTGAACCACCCGAAGAAGCCGGTCCGGGGCGCGTGGTGCGCTGCGTCGACCGGCTTGAGCATGGTCGCGCACAAGGCGGGCGTCAACACCATGGCCACGAGCACCGACAGCACCATGGCCGAGACGATGGTGATGGAAAACTGGCGATAGATCACGCCCGTGGAGCCACCGAAAAACGCCATGGGGATGAACACGGCGGACAGCACCAGGGCGATGCCCACCAGCGCCCCGGAGATCTGGCCCATGGACTTGCGCGTGGCCTCCTTGGGCGACAGGCCTTCTTCCGCCATCACCCGTTCGACGTTCTCGACCACGACGATGGCGTCGTCCACCAGCAGACCGATGGCCAGCACCAGGCCGAACATCGTCAGGGTGTTGATCGAGAAGCCCGCCACCGCCATGACCCCGAAGGTGCCGAGCAGCACGACGGGCACGGCGATGGTCGGGATCAGTGTGGCGCGGAAGTTCTGCAGGAAGAGGTACATCACCAGGAAGACCAGCAGGATGGCTTCCGCCAGGGTCTTGACTACTTCGTGGATCGAGACTTCGACGAAGGGCGTCGTGTCGTAGGGGATCACGGCCTTCATGCCCGCGGGCATGAATTTCTGCAGGTCCTGCAGCGCCGCTTCCACGGCCTTGGCGGTGGACAAGGCATTGGCCCCCGCGGCCAGCTTGATGGCCACGCCCGCGGCGGGCTTGCCGTTGTAGCGCGAGACGGTGGCATAGCTCTCGGCGCCCATCTCGACGCGGGCCACGTCGCGCAAGCGCACATGCGCGCCATCGCTTTGGCTCTTGACGAGGATGGCCTCGAACTGGGCGGGCGTTTGCAAGCGGGTCTGCGCGGTGATGGTGGCGTTGATCTGCTGGCCCATCCCCGCTGGGGCCGCACCGATCTGGCCCGCCGACACCTGGGCGTTCTGCGCCTGGATGGCGGCCACGATCTCGGCCGGCGTCAGGTTGTATTGGTTGAGCTTGTTCGGGTCCAGCCAGATGCGCATGGCGTACTGGGCACCGAAGAGCTGAACTTCACCCACGCCTTCCACCCGGCTCAGCGCGTCCACGATGTTCGACGACACGTAGTCGGAGAGATCCGTCTGGTCCATGCTGCCGTCTTCGGAGACGAAACCCAGCACCATCAGGAAGTTGATCGTCGATTTGGTGACCTGAACGCCTTGGCGCTGCACTTCTTGCGGAAGCAGGGGCATGGCCACCTGCAGCTTGTTCTGCACCTGCACCTGGGCGATGTCGGGGTCGGTCCCGGCGGCGAAGGTCAGCGCGATGGAGGCGTTGCCGGTGGAATCACTGGTGGACGTGATGTAGGTCAGGCCATCGATGCCCTTCATCTTTTGCTCGATGACCTGGGTCACCGTGTCTTCGAGCGTCTTGGCGGAAGCCCCCGGATAGGTGGCATTCATGGAGACCTGCGGCGGCGCGATCTGCGGGTATTGCGAGACAGGCAGGCTGCGGATGGCCAGGCCCCCCGCCAGCATGATGACGATGGCCAGCACCCACGCGAAGATGGGTCTGTCAATGAAAAGTCGTGACATGGTCCGGTTCCTTTCGTGGGCTCAGCGCGAGGCCTGCGCGGTTTTTTGCACAGAGCTGTCTTGCCAGGCGGTGGCCTGCACGGTCGCGCCGGGGCGAGCCACTTGCAAGCCCTCGACGATCACGTTGTCCCCGCCCTGGAGGCCCGATGTGACGAGCCAGTTGTCGCCGAGCGACTGGCCGATCGCGATCGGCTTGGGCAGCACTTTGCCGTCCTGAGTCACCGTCATGACGCTGGCGTTGCCTTTGGCATCACGGCTCACGGCCTTTTGAGGGACCACGATGGACTGCTGGCTCACGCCCTTTTCAATCACGGCCCGCACGTACATGCCCGGCAGCAGTTCGCGTTTGGGGTTGGGGAAGACCGCGCGCAAGGTCACCGTGCCGGTGGACGGGTCCACCGAGACTTCGGAGAACTGCAACTTGCCGGCGTATGCGTAGGTGCTGCCGTCCTCAAGCAAGAGCTTGACGTTGCCCTGGCCCTGGGCCTTGACGCGACCTTCGGCCAGGTCTTTTTGCAGACGCATCAGCTCGGTGCTGGACTGGGTCACGTCCACGTAGATGGGGTCGAGTTGTTGCACGGTCACCAAGGTATTGCTTTGGTTGGCGGTGACCAAGGCGCCCGGCGTCACGCTGGAGCGGCCGATGCGGCCCGAGATGGGTGCGTTGACGCGGGTGTAGTTCAGGTCGATCTGGGCGGAGCGCACCTGGGCGCTGGCGGACAAGACATCGGCCTGAGCCTGCTTGAGGGAGGCCTGCGCATCGTCCCGGGCCTGCTTGCTCACGGCTTCGATGTCGGCCAGTTCCTCGTAGCGCATGGCGCGCAGTCGTGTCGACGTCAGGTTGGCCTCGGCCTTGGCCAGGCTGGCCTTGGCGCTGTCCAGGGCCGATTCATAACGGGCGGCCTCGATCTGGTAGAGGGTTTGTCCTGCCTCGACCTCGCCACCTTCCTTGAAGTTGCGTGCCTGGATGACGCCCGATACCTGCGGGCGCACCTCGGCGATCAGATAGGGCGCGGTGCGCCCGGCGAGTTCACTCGTCAGCACCACATCTTGGGTCTTGACCGTCAGGACTTCCACCACGGGGGCCTGCGCGCCACCAGGCCCTGCTTGCTGGCCTCCTTGGCTCGGAGAGCATCCAGAAATGAGAAGCGCCGTTGCCACGGTGACGGCGCTGAGCAGGTAGCTTGGGCGGGCTTGGAATCGGGTTTGCATAGAAGAACCTTGAAGGAGGATGGGCGGGGAGAGGGTCTGAGTCAGCGGCCTTGGCGACTGAATGAACGTTCATTCTATTTATTTTGGAATTCACACTGTTTTAGTGGGGTATTTGTTCGGGGGTGATGGCAGAGGTTCCCCAGAGCGGCGCGCCGCTCTGGACTCCTTGGACGGGAAGGGCGCCGCATGCCCCGGCACCCGCCCTCCTGATTGGCGTATGGCCGGACCACCTTGGCGTTCTTGCCGGTGTGCCTGGGTCAGGAAGCGGCCTGTACGATTGCGGGCCACGCCCAGTCCCATCGGACGAAGCTGACGTCTCACACCCATGCCCATGAAACGCCCCACTGCCTTGCGCGCCCACCAATTTGCCGGCCTCGCGCCCGGCCCCCGGCTGATCGTGCTCGGGGCCGTGCACGGCAACGAAACCTGCGGCACCCAGGCCATCCTGCGCGTGCTGGATGAACTCGCGCAGGGCGCCTGGTCCGTCGAGCGCGGCACGCTGACCCTGGTGCCGGTCACCAATCCCCTGGCCTATCAGCTCGGACAACGGCAAGGCGACCGCAACCTCAATCGCAATCTGGGCGTGACGCCCAATCCCGTGGACTTCGAGGACCGCGTGGCCAATGTGCTGTGCCCTTGGCTGCAGGCCCATGACGTCCTGCTCGACCTGCATTCCTTCCATACCCCGGGGCAGCCTTTTGTGATGATCGGGCCGGAAGACAACACCGGCCCCCTGGAGCCCTTCGCCCATGCGCGCGAAGAACTTCAACTGGTGCGGCACCTGGGGCCGACCCGGGTCGTCGAGGGCTGGATGGAGACCTACGCCCGTGGCGTGGAGCGCCGTCGTGCCGCGGGCCGAGGCGGCGCCCAGGGCCTGCTGGACGCGCGTTACGGCGTGGGCACCTCGGAATACATGCGCACGCAAGGCGGCTACGGCGTCACCCTGGAGTGCGGACAGCACGAAGACCCGCAGGCGCCCGAAGTCGCTTACCAGGCGATCCGGCAGACCGTGGCCCTGTTGGGGCTGGCCTCTCTGCCCCTGGCGCCCCCGAACGAGCGCTTCGAAGTGCTGCACCTGGTGGATGTGATTGACCGTGACAGCCAGGCCGACCAACTGGCCCGACCCTGGGCCAGCTTCGACCCGGTGGGCGCGGGCGAGGTGATCGGCCTGCGTGCCGATGGCTCGGCGGTGCGCGCGCCCACAGATGGTTTTGTCGTCTTCCCCAACCCCGCAGCGCTGGTCGGCAACGAATGGTTCTATTTCGCTGAGCGCAGCCCGCGCAAACTGTGAAGGGGGCAAGGCGTGGCAAAAACGCGCCCACCCCTTGATAGGATGCCCGCCATCGGCCACAGCCATCCTTCACACACAGCGGGCACCTCAGATGTCAACCTTGGCGCATTCTTTCACGACACCCCTGGAGCTGTACCGCGCCATCGCGCGCCTCTGGTCTGCGGACACATCAAGCCCGACCGGTGCATGGTCACCCGCCAATCCGGCGCAGAACCATTGCAGCATCACAGCGCTCATCGTTCAGGATTGTTTTGGCGGCGACCTACTCAGCACCAAGACTGCGGGCGGCACGCACTTCTACAACGTGATCCACGGCGTGAAGTGGGACCTGACCGCCAGCCAATTCGCCGAGCCCATACCGTACGACGACACACCCTCGACGCGAGCGGCGGCACTTGCGGACACGTCCGCGGAAAAGTACAGGCTGCTCAAAGAGCGACTGGCCGCTGCGGGCTTGCGTTGATTTGGGTTTGCAAGGTTCGAAGGGGATGTTGTTCGGCTGTTGTTGGCCAGGAGCAGACGCCCGAGCGATTCCCCGACAGCGGACATTGATCTCCCATTCTTTGGGGTAGGCGAACTAGGTCGAACCGACTAGACTTCCTACCAAAGTAACTTTATTCGTTAGACCTCACGTATGGTAAGACCACCGACAGTCTCCAAGAGCGCGGTCGAGGCAACAGTCAACAGCTTTCGAACAGATCTTGAGCGCGCTGGGGACCTATACAAGAAGCTGGTGATTCATGGCTACACCGCTGTTGGGAATCATCAAGTCGAAAAGCTAGTGGTACCAGATTCCAGGGATGTTGCCCAGTTCATCTTCTTCGAGGTGGCAGCTCAGTTTGAAGATTTTGCGAAGACGATGTTCCAAATGGAAGTTCGCTCGAAGCTCCGCGTAACCGCGAAAAGAAGCTGTTTTGTGATGGGCGATCTGGATGGCGGATTGAACAACAAGCTTGGCTGGGGAAGCCCAAAGTTGCTGAGGGAGCGTGGAAGTAATCTCTTCGGTCCAGATTCCTTTTTTGGAGATCTGATGCATGAGGTTGGCGAGCCCACGTACAAGGCATTAATGTCAGCGCACACCGTTCGGAACCGTATTGCTCATTCCGGTGGAACTGCGCAAGAGCGCTTCGTGAAGCTCCTCGAATCTGATGGCATTGCTTCAGCGGAACGTCAAGGCTTAAGTGTGGGGCGCTATCTGCGCGAGTACCCAACAGGCTCAACCGTGAACGATAGGCACTTCAACAGATTCTTGACGGCATACGAAACATTCGCAGCAAGGGCGGAGGCCGCGCTACCGTGAGTTCGAACCCTTCCATTGGGAGGACGTACACGGGCAAGTCGGGCTAAGCCTCACATTTCAAACGTTAGACCAAATATGCCGCAATGGGATCTGAAAGCGACGCGTGATCTGCTCAAAGCGCGCTACGGTCCCGCGCAGCTTGCTTGCGTTGCTGACCCACTGCGCGCGATAACCGTTCGGTTCGCTCATGCTGGATATCACTTTGCCGAGGTCAGGAGGCTACTTACCGAGAACATTGACGCCAAACTACCCTCGGTCAACATATACGAACTAACTTTCCCCGGCACAAAGGGATGGTCAGACCTTCAGGAGGGGCTGGTGAAGGTTGAGGCGCACATGATCGCGTGCGCGCAGGCAATTCATTCAGTGCCAGATGCTCTTGCTCACGTTGCCTACTTTGCAGCTGGCTTAAACATCCCGGTACATAAACTTGGGGAGCACGTCATTGGGCTGAAGAGCCTTCTTAAGTCCAGCCTGTTAGTTGGCAGAGGGTTTGCATCGGTACATGACAGCTTGGACCAGTTGCGACAAGATCCTGCATTTGCCATTCTGGATGCGCTGGTCAACTACGGGAAACATCGCGGCCTCCCGGATCCTGTGCTCGAAGTGGACCCGGAGGGCCGAGCAGAACCGTATGCGATGCACTTTGCTCCTTTTGAGTATCGCGACAGGCATCACGCCCTTACAGAAGTGGAAAAGCTTCTGTCTCCGGCGTACTCTGCTGTCAACTCGACGGTCATACGCACGGGTCAACTAATCCACGCGGCGCTGCAGTAGAAACGTCGAGTGTCCGCTCTCCACTTGCTGACGTAAGGCCGCAATGGTTCGAAAGCCACTAACCAAACCGAGCCGCTTCAGATAAAACATGGAAACCGCTGCACGTCACCTCGTCTTCCACGGCGCAATCGTGTTGTTATTCGGTCTTCTGATGGGCGCGCCCTACGGCAAGGCGATCAATCGAAAAGCGGCCGATCACATCGTCCATGCTTGGCGAGTCGCACATGCCAGCCTCCCGGTGGGTGCGCTGGTCATGCTTGCAGTGGGGGCTCTTCTTTCATCCACACCCGCCTCGGTCACCATCAAGTGGTTGATTGCAGTGTCGCTGATCGTCTCTTCATACGCGTTCTGCGTGTCCCTGCCGTTGGCGGCCATCACCGGCCATAGAGGACTTTCGTCAGGAGGCTCTTGGGCTGCCAAGGTCGTTTACGCCGCAAACGTGGTTGGCGCCGTCTTTTCGATCATTGGCGCTGTGGGTTTCGTCTACGCTACCTACCTCGCCTTGTGAGCGTGGCGTCCCCTTCTATTTCAAGACAGGCATGTGCAGCTTCAGTCGAACGCGACGATGGGAGCACGCCGATGAACTGCCGATCCTGCTGACACAGGAAAGCCTGAGTTCTGCGCAGAACATCAGGCCACCGGCAGGGCAGGCCACGCAATAACCTGACGGTCCGCGCCAACCCCCCGGTGCTACTCCTCTTAGAGACCGCTTAAGACACCTCGCCGCGCGCCGACACCTGCACCGGCTCCAGCGGTCTGAGCGGCGCCGCGTCCCAGCCGCCGCCGAGCGCGCGGATCAAGCGCACCGTGGCTTGGCGCTGGCTGGCTTCCACACGCTGGGCTTGTCGGCGGTTGATCAGTTCGTTGCGGCGCGCGTCCAGGAGTTCCAGTTGTCCGACCAAGCCACTGCGGTAGCGTGTCTCCGAGATGGTGCTGGCGCGCTGCGCGGCGCTGACGGCACGCCCCTGCGCGGCGGACTGTTCCTGCAGCAAACGCAGCGAGGACAGTTGGTCTTCCACCTCGCGCAAGGCGTTGAGCACCTGCTGGCGGTAGCTCGCCGCGGCGGCGTCCAACTGCCCCTCGGCGTTGCGCACGCCCGCCTCGCGGCGGCCCCCATCCAACAGCGGCACCGAGGCCAGGGCGCCGACGGCCCAGGCGCGGGTCGACCAGCGGAACAGATCGCCCAGGTCGGGCGAGGCGTTGCCTGCATCTGCGGTCAGAGCGATGCTGGGGAACCAGGCCGCCTTGGCCACGCCCACGCGGGCTTGCGCGGCGAGCAGAGAGGCTTGCGCGGCCGCGACGTCGGGGCGGCGCGCGAGCACCGTGGCCGGCACACCGGCGGGGATGAGGGGCAGGGCTGTGGTGCCGGTGGCGGGCGCCAGCGTGAAGCTCGACGCGGCCTCACCCACCAGCACGGCCAAGGCGTGTTCGAGTTCAGCGCGGCTGCGGCGCACCGCGTGCACCTCGGCCTCGGTGGCAGCGAGTTCGGTCTGGATGCGGATCACGTCCAGCTCGGCCACGTCACCCGCTTCGTAGCGGCGCTGGGTCAGACGCAGCGTGTCGGCGTAGGCGGCGGCCGTGTCGCGCACCAGCGCATGCTCGGTGTCGGCGGCGCGCAAGGCCAGGTAGGTCTCGGCCACCTCGGCCTGAACGAGCAACTGCGTGCTTTGCAGCAGCGCGGCGCGCGCCTGGGCGTCCAGGCCCGCAGCGTCGCGTGCCCGTGCCAGGCGGCCGAACAGGTCCACTTCGTAGGACACGTTGACATTGGCTTGCACCACCGTGGCAGGCGCGGTCGTGCCGGTCGTGTAAGTGCCCGCGCCGCGATTGGTGCCCAGGCCCGCGCCGACTTGCGGCATGCGATCGGCCTGAGCGCCTTGCACCAAGGCGCGCGCTTGGGTGAGGCGGGCCGCAGCCAGCTGGATGTCGGTGTTGCGGGTCGCCGCACTTTCGATCAATTCGTCGAGCACGGGGTCTTGGAAGGCTTTCCACCACGTGCCTCGGTCGCGCGCTTCCGCTGGTTCGGCGGTGGTCCAGTGTTCCTGGATTTCCTTGAACAGCGGTGGCGTGTCCACCGTCGCGGGCGAGGAGGGTACGTCGGTGGCGCAGCCCGCCAACAGCAGGGCCGCGGCCAGGGGCAGCAGGGAATAGTGCAGTCGTTTCATGGCAGGGTCTTTCAGCGGGGCAGGGCCACCGTGGGCAGCGTGGGTGACGGCAGTCCACCGGCGGCGAAGCCCTCGAAATGGGGTGTCTCGCCGTGCTGCTTGAGCGGGCGGTTGCCCGTCAGGCCGCGCAGCAGCACGTAGAACACGGGTGTGAGGAAGAGGCCGAAGGCGGTCACGCCGATCATCCCGGCGAAGACGGCCACGCCCATGGCCGAGCGCATCTCGGCGCCCGCGCCCGTGGCCAGCACCAGGGGCAGCACGCCCATCACGAAGGCCAGCGAGGTCATCAGGATGGGGCGCAGGCGAAGGCGGCTGGCCTCGATGGCGGCCTGGATCGGTGTGCGACCCGCGAACTCCAGCTCGCGTGCGAACTCGACGATCAGGATGGCGTTCTTCGCTGACAGCCCCACCAGCACGATCAAACCAATCTGCGTGAACACATTGTTGTCACCGCCCGAGAGCCACACGCCCGTCATGGCCGCGAGCAAGCCCATGGGCACGATCAGGATGATGGACAGGGGCAGCACCAGACTTTCGTACTGGGCGGCCAGCACCAGGAAGACCAGCAAGATCGCGAGCGGGAAGACCCACAGCGCCGAGTTGCCCGCCAGGATTTCCTGATAGGTGAGTTCGGTCCACTCGAAGCCCACGCCCTTGGGCAGCGTTTCGGCGGCGATGCGTTCAATCGCGGCGCGCGCCTGGCCCGAGGAATAGCCCGGCGCGGGGCCGCCGTTGATGTCGGCCGAGAGGTAGCCGTTGTAGCGCATGGCGCGGTCGGGGCCGAAGCTGGAGTTCACCTTCATCAGCGCCGACAGCGGCACCATCTCACCACTGCTGGAGCGCACCTTGAGCAGGCCCACGTCCTCGGCGCGCGCGCGGTAGGGCGCGTCGGCCTGGGCGCGCACGCTGTAAGTGCGGCCAAAGCGGTTGAAGTCGTTGACGTACAGGCTGCCGAGGTAGATCTGCATGGTGTCGAAGATGTCCGTCACTGGCACGCCCAACTGGCGCGCCTTGGTGCGGTCGATGTCGGCGTAGAGCTGCGGCACGTTGACCTGCCAGCTGGTAAACATGCCGGCCAGCTCGGGCGTTTGCCAAGCTTTGCCCATGAAGGCTTTCACGGCCTTGTCCATCTCGTCGTAGCCCACGCCGCCGCGGTCTTCCAGCTGCAGCTTGAAGCCACCCGTGGTGCCCAGGCCCGCGACCGGCGGGGGCGGGAACATCACGATGAAGGCGTCCTGGATCTGGCCGTAAGCCTGGTTCAGTTGGCCGGCCACCGCGCCGCCGCTCTGGTCGGCGCGCTGGCGCTCGGCGAAGGGCTTGAGCGTCGCGAACACGATGCCTGAGTTGGAGCTGTTGGTGAAGCCGTTGATCGACAGGCCGGGGAAGGCGATGGCGTCTTCCACGTTCGGGTTCTGCCGCGTGATCTCGCCCATGCGCTGGATCACGTCCTCGGTGCGGTCCAGCGTGGCGCCGTCAGGCAGCTGCGCGAAGCCGATCAGGTACTGCTTGTCTTGCGCCGGAACGAAACCGCCAGGCACCACCTTGAACAGCAGCACGGTCAGCGCCGCGAGCGCGAGGTACAGGCCCATCATCCGTCCCTTGCGCGCGATGACGCGTCCGACTCCGCCGCTGTAGGCTTCGGAGCCGCGTTGGAAGAAACGGTTGAAGGCGCCAAAGAATCGACCAAAGACGCGGTCCATGCCGCGCGTCAGCGCGTCCTTGGGCGCGTCGTGGCCCTTGAGCAGCAAGGCGGCGAGGGCGGGCGAGAGCGTGAGCGAGTTGATGGCCGAGATCACCGTCGAGATGGCGATGGTCACGGCGAACTGCTTGTAGAACTGACCCGTCAGACCGCTGATGAAGGCCAGCGGCACGAACACGGCGACCAGCACCAGGGCGATGGCGATGATGGGCCCGCTGACCTCGCGCATGGCGCGGTAGGTGGCCTCGCGCGGCGAGAGCCCGGCCTCGATGTTGCGTTCCACGTTCTCCACCACCACGATGGCGTCGTCCACCACGATGCCGATGGCCAGCACCAGCCCGAATAGTGACAGCGCGTTGATCGAGAAGCCCAGCAGGTGCAGCACGGCGAACGTGCCCACCACCGACACCGGAACGGCCAGCAGCGGAATGATGGAAGCGCGCCAGGTTTGCAGGAACAGGATCACCACCAGCACCACCAGGGCGATGGCTTCAAGCAGCGTCTGAATGACCGACTTGATGGAGGCGCGCACGAACTGCGTGGGGTCGTAGGCGATGCGGTATTCCACACCCTCGGGCATGAGCTTTTGCAGCTCGTCCATGGTCTGGCGCACGGCGGCCGAGATCTCCAGCGCGTTCGAGCCCGGCGCCTGGAAGACGCCCATGCCCACGGCGGGCTTGTTGTTGAGCAAGGAACGCAGCGAGTAGTCCGCCGCGCCCATCTCCAGGCGGGCGATGTCGCGCAGCCGGGTCACCGCGCCGTTGGCGCCGGTCTTGACGATGATGTCGCCAAACTCCTCTTCACTTTGCAGTCGGCCTTGCGCGTTGATGGACAGTTGCATGTCCACCCCGGGCAGACCGGGCGAGGCGCCGACCACGCCCGCCGCGGCCTGCACGTTCTGGCCGCGGATGGCGTTCACCACGTCGCTGGCGGACAGGCCGCGTTGCGCGACCTTCTGCGGGTCCAGCCAGACGCGCATGGAATAGTCGCCGCCGCCGAAGATCTGCACCTGGCCCACGCCTTCGATGCGCGCGAGCCGGTCCTTGACGTTGAGCACCGCGTAGTTGCGGAGGTAGTTGATGTCGTAGCGGTCATTGGGCGAGACCAGGTGCACCACCATCGTGATGTCCGGCGAGCTCTTGACCGTGGTCACGCCCAGTCGGCGCACTTCCTCGGGCAGGCGCGGCTCGGCTTGCGAGACGCGGTTTTGCACCATTTGCTGCGCTTTGTCGACGTCGGTGCCGAGCTTGAAGGTCACGGTCAGCGTCATCACGCCGTCGGTGGTGGCTTGGCTGCCCATGTAGAGCATGCCTTCCACGCCGTTGATGGATTCCTCCAGCGGCGTGGCCACGGTCTCGGCGATGACCTTGGGGTTGGCGCCCGGGTACTGCGCGCGCACCACGATGGAAGGCGGCGCGACCTCAGGGTATTCGGAGATGGGCAGGCCGCGCAAGGCGACCAGACCGGCGATCAGCATCAGCAGCGAGAGCACGCCCGCGAAGATCGGCCGATCAATGAAGAATTTCGAGAGATTCATGATGTTGGTTTCGTTCTCGCGGTTCAGGGCTGGGCCGAGGCCACGGCTTGCGTGGCGGCGTCACTGGCCTTGCCGCGTTGTGCGGCGTTCATGGGCACGTCCTGCGGTTGCACCACGTCACCGGGGCGCACGCGTTGCAGGCCGTTGACGACGATGCGTTCACCCGCGCGCAGGCCGCTGCGCACCGTGCGCAGCCCGTCGACCGGCGCGCCCAGCGTGATTTCGCGGTACTCGGTCTTGTTGCCCGCGCCCACGACCAGCACGTACTTCTTGTTTTGGTCGGTCCCGATGGCCCGTTCACTGATCAGCAGGGTGCGCGCGCTCTGCGACTGGCCCATGCGGATGCGGGCGAACTGCCCGGCCATCAGTTGGCCGTCCTTGTTGTCGAAGACGGCGCGCACGCGCACCGTGCCGCTGCGGGGGTCGACTTGGTTGTCGATGAGTTGCAGTTTGCCGGTGTAGGGCATGTCCTCCGTGTCGGACGTGCCCATTTGCACCGGGATGCGTTCCACGTTCTGGCGTGCGTTGCCGCCCGCGCCACTCAAGCCCTTGAGGGCCCTGGCGACCACCCGCTCGTCTGCGTCAAAGCTCGCGTAGATGGGGTGCACCGAGACCAGGGTCGTCAGCACGGGCGCGCCCGGACCGGCGGCGACCAGGTTGCCCACGGTCGTTTCCAGCTTGCCGATGCGTCCGGCCACGGGCGCGCGCACCTGGGTGTAGTCCAGGTTGAGCTGAGCGACTTGCAACTGTGCCTGGGCGGCCTTGAGGTTGGCTTCCGCCTCGCGCAGGGCGTTCTGGCGGTCGTCGTGCTCACGCTGGGCAATCGCCTTTTCGGCCCAGAGCAGGCGCGCGCGGGCATATTCGTTGGTGGCGAAGCTCACGCGGGCTTGGGCCGCGGCGGCTTGCGCGGCGGCGCGTGCCACCTCGGCTTCGTAGGGGGCCGGGTCGATGGAGATCAGCAAGTCGCCCTTGGCGACCAGCGCCCC
The DNA here is from genome assembly GCF_046452315.1 of Hylemonella sp. W303a. Lineage (NCBI taxonomy): Bacteria > Pseudomonadati > Pseudomonadota > Betaproteobacteria > Burkholderiales > Comamonadaceae > Hylemonella > Hylemonella sp. W303a. The sequence goes on from NZ_JBKFDG010000001.1 coordinate 660,072, forward strand.
TTCACGGAAATGCATGGCCTGGATCACACCCGCGACCCGAGGGCGGATGTCCACGCGGTCGATGGCTTCGATCCGGCCCGAGAACTCCTCCCAAGCAGACACATCGCTTTCCGCGACCGTGGCCACGGAGACGGGCGTGGGCGGCGGCGCGTTGTTGGCGGCGCTGGCTTGCGCGGTGCTGGGCTGGTGCAGCAAAACGAGGACGGCCACGGTGACGGCGGTCAGCGCGGCTGCGGTGGGCCACCAGAGGCGGCGTTGGGAACGCAGAGGGAAGCGGGACATGGGGTTTCCTTTGAAGAACAGCAAAAGTTGAAATGAGGAGAAGACGAAAGTGGGGAGGACGGAGAGGAGAAAGAAGAGAAAGAGGAAATGGGAAATCAAAAAGGGAAAAAAGGGCGAGCACGTCCCATCCCGGCTGTTAGCCGGGTTGAACGGATCAGGGGGAGTTAGGTCAGAACGGTGTGACCGTCAGTCCGCAGGCGGAGCTGCGGCCTGGAAGAAACTGCGCAGGTGCTCACGCGCCTGGGCCGCGCAGGGCGGCACTTCTCCGGCCAAGGGCTCGGCCAGGGAGTCGGGCCAGCCGGTCTTGGCGGGCAGCAGGATGCGGGTGACCGCAATGCCGGCTTCGTGCAGGCGGTCGGCATAAGCCAGCGCCTCGTCGCGCATGGGGTCGTCGCCGCCCGCGAGGATGAGCGTGGGCGGCAGGCCCGCGAGCCGTTGCGCGTGAGCGGGCACCGCATAGGGGTGCTCGGCGTCCATGGGGCCGCGCAGGTACTCGCGCCAGCCATCGATCCATTTGCAGCAAGTGGTTTGCCCCAGGGTTTCGCGCAGTGAGGCCGTGCCGTTGCACGGGTCCAGCATGGGCGACACGAGGATCTGACCGGCCAGCGCGGGGTGGGCGCGGTCGCGCACCATCAGCGCCACGGCGGCGGCGAGATTGCCGCCCGCTTCCTCGCCCGCGACGAACAGAGGGGCGCCGGTACCCGCCAGGCGCGCGCGCTGCTTGTGCAGCCATTCAATCGCTGTGTAGCCTGCTTCCACCGCCTCGGGGAATTTGTGCGTGGGCGCCAGCGGGTAGGCCAGTGACGCCACCACGGCGCCGGAGGCCGCCAGCAACTCGGCCATGCAGGCCCCACTGTCCAGATCGCCGGAAACAAAAGCGCCTCCGTGGAAATGCAGCACCAGTGGCTTGGCCTCGCCGCGTACCTTGTCGCCACGCACGCGCAGCTCCAGCGGCCGATCGCCGGGCAGGAACAACGTCCGCGTGGGCGTGGGCGGAAAAGGGGAGGTGGAGTTGACCATGGGCGCGACTATAGACATGCGAGTTCCGGGGATAAAGCAGGCTGCAACCAGTTGTCTGTTTCCAGTTCATGAACAATCCGGGCTGTTCAACGCACAGCCAGCACACACCCAGGTATGGACCAGATTCAATCGATACGCGTCTTTGCCCGGGTGGTGGAGGCCGGCACCTTCACCAAAGCGGCCGAATCGCTGGATCTGCCCAAGGGCACGGTGACCAAGCTGGTCCAGCAGTTGGAGGCGCGCCTGAAGGTCAAGCTGCTCAACCGCACCACGCGGCGAGTGACCGTGACGCCGGACGGCGCCGCCTATTACGAGCGCACCACCCGCGTGCTCAAGGACCTGGACGACATCGAAGCCAGCATGACCAATGCGCAGGCCAAGCCCAGCGGTCGCCTGCGCGTGGACGTGGGCACCTCGGTGGCGGGCCAGATCCTCATTCCGGCGTTGGCTGACTTCTACCGCCGTTTCCCTGACATTCAGCTCGATCTGGGCGTGACCGACCGCCCGGTGGACCTGATCACCGACAACGTGGACTGCGTGATCCGTGGCGGTGACTTGCAGGAACAATCCTTGGTCGCGCGTCGCCTGGGCAATGTGCCCCTGGTGGCCGTGGCCTCGCCCGCCTACGTCAAGGCGCGGGGCATGCCTCGGCATCCGTCCGAGCTGGAGCGTGAGCACACCACGGTGAATTTCTTTTCCGCGCGCACTGGTCGCCCTTACGCGCACGAATACACCCGCGACGGCAAGACGCTGGAAGTCACGGGGCGCTACCAACTCTCGGTGAATGAGAGCAATGCCTTGACGGCGGCGGTGCTGGCGGGCTTGGGGGTGTCCGACATCCCCACGTTCACGGCCGAGCCCTTGCTCCAGCGTGGTCAGCTGGTGCGGGTGCTGGAGGATTGGACTTGTCCCGTCATTCCGCTCTACGTGGTCTACCCGCCCAACCGCCACCTCAGCGCCAAGGTGCGGGCCTTCGTGGAATGGGCGGCGGAACTGTTCTCCCGCCACCCACAGGTGTTGACAGGCTGAGCCGGGGCTGATGCTTCGGCCTTCGTGCCGTGTTGCCGTGATGGTCATGGCGCATGGTGCATCTTTACGATCAGGACGAGCAATTACCTGTTTCTTCGGGTCTGCGTTGGACTGGCCTGGGCTTCGAGGCCTAGACGGTCCAACAGCTGTACGCCCTGCTGAGTTTGCGCTCGGAGATCTTCGTGATCGAGCGGCGCTGCACCTACCTGGACCCCGATGGCAAGCGCCTCTTGCCGCCCGCACTGGGTTACGGCCTCCAGGCATCCAGCTGGCAAGCACGGTATAGAATGAGAAATATTCTCATTCATTAACTTGACTGGCTAGCCCCCGTTTTTGCGGTTGCGGGTCAGCTTCGCGGCGTCGAATTGCCGTCTCATTGGAGATCGTAGGTGAGCAGCGTGAACATGGCGGGACCGGCCGATCCGATGGGCGACCTGTACCACGATCACCATGCCTGGCTGCGCGGCTGGCTGCGCAAGAAGTTGGGTTGCGCGCACAGCGCGGCCGACTTTGCCCACGACACGTTCTGCCGCCTGCTCGCCATGCCGACGGTGCCCGATTTGCGCGAACCGCGTGCCTTCCTGGTCACAACCGCCACCCGCCTGCTGATCGACCACGCCCGACGCGCCCGTATCGAGCGTGCTTATCTGGAAACTTGGGCGGTGCTTCAGGCGGATGCCCATGCCAGTTCGCCCGAGGAACATCAGGAAGCCATCGACACCTTGTTGGGCATCGTGGCCTTGCTCGAGGATTTGCCGGTCAAGGTCAGGCAGGCGTTTCTGTGGAGCCGTTTGGAGGAGGTGCCGCAGGCTGAGATCGCGGCGCGACTCGGTGTGTCGGTCAGCATGGTCAAGCAGTACATCGCCCGTGCCATGTTGCAGTGCTACAGCGTGGTTCACGGTCTTCCCGAGGCATGAGTCGGATCGTGTGCGAGCCCATGGCGGCTGCCGAACCCACCCGCGCCATGGTCGAACAGGCCGTGGCTTGGCACCAGCGCTTGAGTGACGCCGAGGCCGGGCTCGCCGAGCGCGAGGCCTGGAGCCGTTGGCGCGAGGCCGACCCCCGCCACGCCCTGGCCTATGACCGCATCGCGGCACTGTGGCAGCGCTTCGATCACTTGCAGTCCCCGCCCGCGCAGGCCGCCTTGGAGGCGGGACTGCGACCGAAGCCGCGCAAGAGCCGACGCAAAACGTTGGTGGCCGCGACGCTGGGTCTGTTCTTGGGCAGTGGTTGGGTCTTCATGCACCTGACGCAGGGCATGCCGTGGCCGACCCATCTGTTCGCCGATTACCGCACGGGGGTGGGAGAGCAGAGCCATGCGACCTTGGACGACGGCAGTCGTCTGGTGCTGAATTCCAGCTCCGCGGCGGATGTGGCCTATGGGCCGAAAGAGCGTCGAGTCACGCTGCGGGCGGGGGAGGTGCTGGTGGAGGTGGCTCGGGACGCGCAGCGGCCCTTCGTGGTCGTGACGCCGCAGGGCATCGCGCAAGCCCGGGGGACGCGCTATCTGGTGCGCCGTCATCCCAGAAGCACCGAGGTGACGGTGCTGGAGTCCGTCGTGCGGGTCTGCGCGGACACCCTGGATTCATGCCAGGATTTGCGGGCCGGCGAGCGCGCCCGGATTCATGCGCATCAGGTGGAGCGTCTGTCACCGGTCGAGCCATTTGCCGCCGAAGGCTGGGCGCACGGTGTCCTGGTGATCGACGACCGGCCTTTGAATGAGGTGCTGGAGGAACTGAGTCGCTACCGCGTAGGCCTTCTCCACTTCGATCCTCAGGCGTTGGCTGGCATGCGCATTTCGGGAGTGCTGCCCTTGCGCCATACGGATCAGGCACTGGAGGTGATCGCCGCGACCCAGCCGGTGCGGATACGTCGCCATGCCACCTGGTTTGTCGTGGTCGAGCCGCACTGATCAAGCGCGGCGGCGGCGTCCGAAACGCCCCAATTGAATTTTTTTTCGGGTCGGCGCTGTCCCTTGCCCTTTCCTGATCGTCATAGCCGACAGGAACGAACAACTTAGGCAAAGGGTATTTCCATGCGCAGACAATTTTTCCCGGTTCGCCAGCCGTTGATCACGGCCTTGGCCCTCGCTTTGTACGGTGCGAGCATTGGCGCCCAGGCTGCGGGCCCGGCCACGGAGTCGAGTGCGGCTGTATCGGCATATGACATCCCGGCGGGCTCCTTGACCCAGGTGCTCAACCAGTTTGCCCTCCGGGCCAGCGTGGTGCTGTCCTTTGACCCGGCGCTGACGGCAGGTCGGCAGAGCCCGGGCTTGAAGGGGCGCTATACCGTGCAGCAGGGCTTTGAGGTCTTGCTAAGGGAGACGGGACTGGAACTCCTGCTGGGGGGCAGCGGCTACACCCTCGGTCGGGTCGTGCCGACGACCGAAACGACCTTGAAAGCGATGACTGTCACCGCCAACCAGCTTGGCGAGATCACCGAAGGCAGCGGGTCCTACACTCCCGGCAGCATCGCCACCGCCACCCGATTGGTGCTGACGCCGCGCGAGACACCGCAATCCGTCAGCGTCGTCACCCGCGAGGAAATGAACGACTTCAATCTGACCTCCATCGATGCGGTGATGGCCCACACACCCGGCGTCAGCATCGTCACCATGGACAGCGAACGAACCGCCTATTACGCACGTGGATTCCCGATCAACAACTTCCAGTACGACGGCATTCCGATGACCCGGAACGCGTCCTACTCGGCTGGCAACACGCTCAGCGACATGGCCATCTACGACCGCGTCGAAGTGCTCAAGGGCGCCACCGGCCTGCTCACCGGCAGCGGCGACCCGGGCGCAACCATCAACCTGATCCGCAAGAAACCCACCAAGGACTTTCAGGGCCAGGTCTCACTGAGTGCGGGCACTTGGGATAACTATCGCGGCATGCTGGACTTGAGCAGTGCGCTCAATGCCGAAGGCAGTGTTCGTGCTCGCGTGATTGGCGCGCATCAGGACAAAAAATCGCAATTGGAAGGCTACCAGCGGACGACCGATGTGTTCTACGGAATACTGGAAGCGGATCTATCGCCATCGACACTGCTGACGCTCGGGGCTGATTATCAGGACAGCGACCCGAAGCGTTCGACCTGGGGTGGCATTCCGATCTTCGACGCCAACGGCGACTTCAACAAGATGCCGCGCTCCTTCAACAACGGCGCTGACTGGAGCAGTTGGAGGCAGTACACGCGTACTGGCTTCGTGACCTTGGAACACACCTTCGACAACGACTGGCTGGTCAAGGCCCAGTTCAACCACCAGATCAACGGCTACGACGCGCCGCTCGGCTCGGCAGGCTCCGGCAACCCCGACCCGGCGACCGGCACGGGCGTGAGCACCTGGCAAGGCAAGTACGTCGGCAAGACGGTGGCCGACGCCGTCGATCTCTACACCAGCGGCCCATTTGAACTTCTTGGCCGCAAGCACGAACTGGTGCTTGGCGCCAGCCACGCCAAGCGCGTGTGGACCAACCGGGGCTACTCGGATGCGGGCACCAGCGTCATTGACTACTACAACTGGAATGGCAATCTCCCGCAACCGGTCTGGAGCAACGCCGCCTGGAAAACCAACGACCGCGAAACCACGCGCGAAAGCGGCATCTATGCCGCCGCCCGCTTCAACCTGCGCGACGACCTGAAGCTGATCACCGGTAGCCGCGTACTCAATTACGAAAACGAGACGGTCAAGGAATCCGGCGTCGTCGCGCCTTATCTGGGCGCGGTCTACGACCTGAATAAGCTGTACTCCGTTTATGGCAGCTACACCAGCATCTACCAGCCGCAGAGTGCGCAAGACGACCAGGGCAAAACGCTCGATCCGCTCGAAGGCCTCAACTACGAAGCCGGCATCAAGGGCAGCTTCTTCGAAAGTCGTTTGAACGCGAGCGCCGCCTACTTCATCCTCAAACAGGACAACTACGCCCAGGAGACGGGCAGTCTGACGCCGAGCGGTGGTACCGCTTACGAGGCGATCAACGGTGTTCGCACCAAGGGCTTCGAGGTGGAAATGTCCGGGCAGATGACACCGCGCTGGCAGATCCATGCGGGGATCAACCACAATATTTCCCGCCAGCAGGGCAACAAGGTGGCCACGCTGAACCCGGAAAACCAGTTCACGCTGAGCAGCACCTACAAACCGCACTTCGTCCCCGGCCTGAGCATCGGTGGCGGCGCCCGCTGGCAGGACAAAACCTGGGACGATGTTGCCGATCAAAACGGAGACACCGTCAAGCACACCGTGGACGATTACTGGCTGTTCGACGCGATGTCCAGCTACCAGATCGACAAGAACCTCTCGGTCAATCTGAATGTCACCAATTTGCTCGACAAGAAGTACTACACCATCTTCAGCTCGTACAGCACCTACACCTGGGGAGAGGGTCGTAGCACCACACTGACGATGAACTACAAGTTCTGATCGGTAGCGCGTCAAAGTCGATCTTAGGATTTTCATGCCGCCTTCCCATACGCTCACGCCACGCATCGTGGTGGCGCGCATCGCTGCCGCCGTTCTGGGCGGCTACGCCTTTTGCTGGGGCTTCATCGCCCTGGGCGTGGCCGGCCTGTTCGCTCTGGGCATGCCGTTTCACGATGCCGAGCAGTTGGCCAGCATCCTGGCTTTCCTGCTCTACCTCATCCTTTTTCTGTGGGCCTTCGCCACACCCAGGTTGCTGCGGGCCTGGGTACTGCTGCTGGGGGGTGGTGGGCTGATGGCAGGGCTGGCTTCTGCGGTGCAGCAGCTGCTGATTTCCTCGACCGCATAAGTTCGGAGATACCTCGTGTTCCAGAATTTCCGACAGGCCATGACTTGGCTGCACACCTGGCTTGGCCTCGTCCTGGGCTTTGTGCTCATGGTGGCCTTTTTCTTTGGCGCGCTCTCGGTCTTCGATCGGGAGATTGACCGTTGGGCCTTGCCCCAGACGCGCTTCGAACCCCAGCCCATGCCATCTTTCGACCGCGTGCTGCGTCCGGTGTTCGAGAGCATGCAGCCCAGCAAGGAAAGCCTGGATTTCATGCGGGACCGAGTCCACGGGACCTTGCCCGAACGTTTTGACATGGTGCGCAGCTGGGGGGCCTACACGACCCACCGTGACCCGGTGTTGTCGGTCTTCTCCAGTTATGAAGTACCCAATGCCAAGGACCCGGACGAGGCCGTCTGGGGAAACCGCACCATTGATCCGCGCAGCGGCGTCGCCTTGTCCGACGACCGGCTCAAGGTCGGCAGCGAGTTCTTCTATCCGCTGCATTACAGCCTGCACTTGCACTGGATGAACTTGGGCTACTGGATCGTGGGGCTGGCCGCCTTGGTGATGCTGGTCGCGTTGGTGAGCGGGGTGGTGATGCATCGCAAGATTTTTCGCGAGTTCTTCACTTTTCGGCCCAAGAAAAGTACCCAGCGCAGCGCGCTGGACTTGCACAACCTCAGCGGCGTGGTGGGACTACCCTTCCATTTCTTCTTTGCCTTCACGGGCCTGGTGATCTTTGCCAGCATCTATTTCCCCGTCACGCACACGCAGTTGCACGAGTTGCATGAACTGCATGAGAAACTGGAAGGGGATGCAACCGGGCTGCCCCATGACCGGGCCGGTGTCGCGGCGCCCATGGCTTCGGTGGATGCCATGGTGGTCGAAGCCCAGCGCCGTTGGGCCAAACGGGGCATGGCGGGGGAGGTGGGTTTCCTCAACATCCTGCATGTGGGCGATGCTAACGGCTATGTCAGCATCTACCGTGCCGGCACCGATCGCATCGCGCTCACCGGCGAGGGCATCCATTTCAAGGCGTCAACCGGAGAGGTGTTGCATGAGGAGCCACCACGCACCGCTGTCAGCAACCTCAATGAATTCCTGACGGGCCTGCATCTGCAGCATTTCCGCCATTGGCTGCTGCGCTGGTTGTATGTGTTGGGCGGACTGCTGGGCTGCGTGTGCATCGCCACGGGTTTTCTCTTCTTCGTGGAGAAGCGCAAGAAACAGCACGCCAAGCAGGGGTCGCAGGGCGCGCGCGTGGTGGATGCACTGGCCATCACCACGGTCACCGGCATGGTCATCGCCGCTCTGGGCATCTTGATCGCCAACCGCCTGTTGCCACAGACCTTGCCCACGGGCTGGCCTGGCCGGGGTGACCTGGAGGAATATTGCTTCTGGGGCACCTGGGTGCTTGCGATGGCGCATGCATTTTTCCGCACCGGCCCTGTGGCGGAAGGACGCATGGCACCGGCCTGGCGCGAACAATGCTGGGCCATCGCGGTGTTGGCCGTGGTCGCCGTGGTGCTGAACTGGATCACCACGGGTGACCATCTGCTCAAAACCCTAGCGCAGGCCTACTGGCCCGTGGCGGGTCTGGATCTGTCGCTGCTCGTGAGCGCAGGCGTGGCCGTGTGGGCCGCGCGCAAGCTCGGCCGCAAGGCGGCTGGCCAGACGACTCGCCAGACCCCCACGGTGGAGGCCGCGCATGCTTGATGCAGCTTTGCTGTTCGCCGCGCTTGTGGCCAATGGGGTTGGCCTGGCCGGGTTGGCATTGGCCATGGATGTGCACTGGGGGCAGGTGCAGGGCGAAGAAGAGCCGCTTACGCCCAAGCAGGTGCGCCGCCTGCGCATGCTTGGCGTGCTGAGCCTCATGCTGGGGTTGGGTCTGTGCCTGGTGGTGGACCATGTTTCCATGGCCGTGTTGGTGTGGGTGATGGCGCTGGCCGCTGCGGCCCTGGCCGTGACTTTCACGCTGACCTGGCGGCCGCGTTGGTTGCGTTGCTGGCCCGTGAGGTTCGTGCTTAGGCGCTGAGTTCTGGCGCAGCCTGCTGCCGCGCAAGTTGTGCGCGCCTTATGATTTGGCGCATGCAGACTTCTCTTTCTTTGGCAGTGGACTGGCGGGCCCTGGGCTTCGATGCCTTGACCGTTCACCAGCTCTATGCCTTGCTGCGTTTGCGTTCGGAGATCTTCGTGGTCGAGCAGCGCTGCGCCTACCTGGACCCCGATGGCAAGGATCTCCACCCCCAAGCCTTGCACTTGCTCGGTTACGACGGCGACACGCTGGCCGCCAGTGCGCGCATCTTGCCGCCCGGACTGGGTTACGACGGCCCGAGCATCGGGCGCGTGGTGGTCGCCGCCACCCACCGCGGCACCGGCCTGGGCCATGGGCTGATGCGTGAAGCGCTGAACCAACTCTTCCTGCGCTGGCCGGGCAGCGAAGTCCAATTGGGTGCGCAGGCCCATCTGGCCGACTTCTATGCCGCGCACGGTTTTTCCGTGGCGTCGCCGGTCTACGACGAGGACGGCATCCCCCACGTCACGATGCGCCGGCCTGCTTGAGGCTGGCGCTGACCGTAATCGGGCTGGCGCGCGCCATCGCTTCCGCTATTGGCGCGGCGAGCAACGACGGGTTCGGTCTGGTCCCGACCTTTCTGCCCATGCTCAGCGCAATGGATTGGCGTTGGCGGGTGGATTGCTTTTGCCGGCCGCTTCAGGCACGTACACCATGGTGCCGTTCTGCAACTGGTAGGCCGTGCCGGCCTTGCGGCCCTGGCCTTCGCCGATTTCGCCGGATGACTGGTATTGCTTCAGCTCCTGGCCTTCCTTGATGACCATGCTCATGTTCGCCTGTCCCGGGTTCTTGATCACGATGGCGTGATCGGCCGCCAGCAGGTTGAGCGGGTTCTCGATCATGGCGATCAGCAGCACGGCGATGATGACCAGGAACACGTCGACGATGTTGACCACGCTGAGGATGGGATCGTCGGCATCGTCATCGTCCAGGATGTTGAGCCGCAGGCGACGCGTTCCCGGGCGGCTGGGGCGCGTGGCGAGTCGCTCAGGCCGGGGCGGACGCATCGCGGTCCTCCAGGATCTGGGCCAGCTCTTCCAGCAACCAGCGGCGGCGCACGGTCTGCACGCCGTAGGTGATGGCGGCTGCGAGCAGGGCCACGATCACCGCGGCGAAGGCCACGACCAGGTGTTGCGCCATGCCTTCGGCGTTGCCGGCCGAGACCGCCAGCAAGGCCGGCCCCATGGGGATCATGGTCGCCACCAGGCCCAGCATGGGCGCGATGCGGCTGACCAGGCGCTGCAGTTCGAGCTTGCGCAGCACCAGCAATTCCAGCTTGTCCTGGCTCAGGTCCGGCTGGTGGCGCAGATGCGCCACCAGGGCCTGGCCAGCGGGGCGGCCGACCGCCCGGCGCAGCAGGTCGTGCAACAGCATGCCCAGGGTGAAGAGGGCGTAGAGGAACATCAGGCAGAGCAGGACCAGCACCGGATTGAGAAAGAGGCGCGTGATCTCGTAGAGCAGGGTTTCGAGTGCGTTCATGGAGGGGGGACAGTTCAAAAAGAGATGCGCCGGGTGCGCCAGGCCTGGTAGCCGACGCCGCCGAGCACGACCAGGCCGATCAGCAGGGCGTAGATCCAGACCAGTTCTTCCAGGGCCTGCTGGGCCGCCTGGGGAACTTCGCGCAGTTCCTGACCCCGGACCGTGGGTTCGGGCGTGGGCGCGGCAGCGGATGGGGGGGAGGCTGCGGTGGCGCGCCGGGCCGTGGTCGTGCGTCCCAGGCCGTAGCCGGCCGCCAACTCGGCCACATAGGCCTGGAAGGTGGCGTTGGAGGAACGGATGTCATGCCCTTGGCGCAACTGCTGATAGACCTCGACCAGCTCGCGCACCGTCCGCGCATCGGCTTGCCAATAGTCCTTGCGCACGGCTTCGAGCATGCGTTCGACGACCTGGGCCAGGGCGTCCGGGTTGTGGCGCTCGAACCAGGGGCGCAGGCCCAGGCGGTGACGGTCCCGCACGTAGACCTCGTGGAATTCCTGCCATTGATCGGCCCGCACGGTCTGGCGGTCCATGACCTGCCAGCCCCAGAAGTTGTTGACCGTGTTGAGCAGTTGCAGCGTGCCGGCATAACCTTCCTGCCGCATTTCGGCGATCCAGCGCGGGTGGTGGTAGATGCTGCGCAGTTCCTTGGCGATGAAGGTTTCGGCCCGCTCCAGCCGGGCGCGGTTGGCATCGCGCAGATTGGCCACGTAGAGCGCGGGGCTGGCACCGTCGAGCTGACGCACCGCCAGCGCCAGACCGCCCAGGTATTCGAAGGGGTGGTCGGTGTCGAGCAGGCCGCGCAGTTGGGAGGAGCGCGACAACACGGCCGCGCTGGTGCCGCGCAGCTGCTCGGCGTAGACGTTGACCTCGCGGCCTTGCGCGTCGCTGAGCTTGCGGCTCCAGCGCGCGGGATCGGGGCCATAGGCCCAGGACATGCGCGCGAGGTAGAGCCCGGCCAGCTTGCCGTCGTCCTCGTTCCAGCGTTCCGTGGCCATCGTGGCCTCGGTCAGGCCCGTGCCGTAGTCGCCGCTTTCGTTGCCGTAAAGGCGTGTCAGGGCGTAGTCCCGCGCGTCCGTCTCGGCGATGCCCTGGGCCAGCAGGTGCTGACGCACCCGTTCGGTCTGGGCGCGGACGGGGTTCTGCTGCGCGTCTTCGTCCAGCGCGGCGACCATTGTCACGGCTTCGTTGAGCCGTTCCATCACGTTCGGGAACTGGTCGCGGTACAGGCCTGTCAGCGAGATCACCGTGTCGATGCGCGGGCGCCCCAGTGCCTGGGCCGGGATCACTTCCAGACCGATCACCCGCCCGCCTTCGTCCCAGCGTGGCCGCACGCCCAGTGCGTACAGAATCTGCGACTCCAGCATGCCCAGGTGGCGCAGGGTCTCCGTGCTCCAGAGCGTGAAGGCCAGTTTGCGCGGCGACTGGCCGTGCTGGCGTCGGTAGTCGGCCACGAGTTGTTGCAAGGCCTGCTGGCCCGCCTCGTAGGCCGCGCGCGTGGGGATGCGCGAGGGGTCGAAGCCATAAAGATTGCGCCCGGTGGGCAGGGCATCGGGGTTGCGGATGGGGTCACCGCCGTAGGAGGGGTCGACCCAGCGGGCCGAGAGTGCCTGGCTCAGGGCCTGCAGCTCGACGCCGGCTTCCAGGTTTTGCAGGTGTTCCCGGCCACGCTCCGCCAGCGCACTGAGTCGCGGGTCGGACCAGCTGTCCACGGCGCGGGCATCCAGCACATGGTCCTGCACGAAACGGTAAGGACGGCTGAGCTGGAGCTGGCGGTAGTCGGTCTTGAAGCTGCCTTCCTTCACCCTCAGGGCATCGAGCAGCGGTTGGCCCAGCATCTGCATCACAGTGCTGACGCGGTGCGGGGCCTCGGCCGTCTGGCCCAGGGTGTGCAGGCCCAGGGGTTGCATGCCGGTGCCGAGTTCTTCCAGGTAGTCCTCGATCTCGCGCAGGAAGCGCGGGAACTCGCGTTCCAGGTCCGCCACCTTCCAGCGCATGTCCTGGTGGATGTTCATCCGCACCGCCTGCTCGATGATGAGGCGGCGGTTGTTGTCCTTGACCAGGCCGTCGTCCAGCGACTGGTATTCGCGGATCAGGTCGTTGATGCGCACGAAGTCGGCGGTCAGGCCGGCGGGCGCGAAGGGCGGCGTCTGGTGGCTGACGATCACGCCGCGGCCGCGGCGCTTGGCGTGCAAGGCTTCGCCGATGTTGTCGACGATGTAGGGGTAGACCACGGGGGTGTTGCCGACCAGCAGATTGGGTTCGTCATGGGCCCAGAGTCCGCGTTCCTTGCCAGGCGTCCATTCCTGCGTGCCATGGGTGCCGAAGTGCACGATGGCGTCCGCCTGGAAATGCTCGCGCACCCAGAGGTAGGTCGCGAGGTAGGCGTGGTGCACCGGGACCTTGGTGTCGTGGAAGAGCTGGCTTTCGTCCTTGCCGCTGGCCGCGCTCTCGCTGCGCGAAGGTTGAGGCAGCACGACCAGGTGCTTCAGTTCCAGGCGGGGGATCACGAAACCCGTCACGCCCTGGCGGCGCGCGATCCAGGCGCTTTTTTCGGGGGCTCCCCAGTAGGCCTCGATGGGTTGGCGCACCGGCTCGGGCAATTGCGCGTACCAGCGCTGGTACTCGGCCAGGGGCAGGAAGTCCCAGTGCACGGTGTTCATCAGCTCGGGCAAGGTCCCGGCGCGGTAGCTGGGGCGCAGCATGCGGGCCACCGTGTTGATCACGGTCTGCTCGTTGACGGAGGCGAAGTCGTAACCCTCGGCGCGCAGATGCGTGACCACCTGCGCGATCGAGCGTGGCACGTTGAGGTTGGACGCGCCCTGGTTGCGCTCGCCCGGGGGATGGTTCCAGAAGAACAGGGCCACTCGCTTGTCCGCGTTGGCTTTCATCTGCAGTTGCGCCAGCCGCGTGGCCTTGCCCACCAGCAACTGCATCTGTTCCGGCATGGGCACCAGTTCGCCACCTTCGTTGCTGGTCAGCACCACCGGGTCCTGCAGTCCGATGTACTCGGCGTTCGTGAGCGTGAAGGGCAGGGAAAAGCTGCTCACGCCCGCCGGGTCGCGCAGGTAATCGGCGCGCGTGCCTTCGCGGTAAGCGAGCACGTTGATGGCCGGGATGCCCAGGCTCTGGTGCCAGGCCCGCCGCTGGTCGGGCGCGATGCCCAGGAAGGTGTTGACCAGCAGCACATGGGGCAGGGTGCGCCCCTCGTGGGTGATCAAGGGTTCGGGGACCTGCACGGGCGCGCCACTGGGCGGCCGTTCGCGGCTCAGCCGGGTCGCGCGGTAGAACAGCAAGGGCAAGGCGCCCGCCGCTTCGAGGGCCTGCACGGTCTCGTCGAGCATGCGGTTCTGGCTCTCGGCCACGTAGGTGGAGGCCATCTCCATGGCGATCACCGGGCGGTCTCGCCAGCTCCGTCCGTTCGTCTGCTGCCACCAGGCCAGGTAGGCGGGCAGATCGGTGATCAGGCGGTCCGGGTGACGCGGGTGGTAGATGGCCGAAGCGGGCAGGGGCCGTGGCGCGGGCACGGCGGCCAAGTCCCCGCCCCGCGCGAAGGCCGCCAGGTACTGGAACAGCGCTGCCCGGTTGGGGGCCGTGCCGCTGACGTAGTAGGCATGGATGCGGCGCGCCTGGTCCTCGGGCAGGCCGATGCCCCGCTGGCCCGTGGGCGACAGCGGGGTGTTGTTGACGCTCACGCTGGGCAGCGCGCGCTGGCGCAGGAATTCGCCGGCGAGGCGCTCGATCACGGCACGGTCTTCGGCGCGGTGGCTGTCGATGAGTACCAGGCGGGCGTCTTCCAGCACGCGGCGCACGCCGGCTTCGCCTTCGACGTCCACCTGGGTCCAGGCCAGCTCCAAACCAGCCTGCCGCGCGTCCGCCTCCATCAGTTTGTAGCGATGTTCCAGCACGATGCGGGTGGACAGCAGGGCGATGCGTTCGCCCGCCTGGGCGGCCCCGGCCAGCAGCATCAGCGGCAGGCTCAGGACCAGGATGGCGCGGCGGCGCCAGGCACCGAGGTCAAGCGGCGGCGACATGAGGCCCCCGCTCACAAGGCATAGACCAGTTCCGTGCTCCAGCTGCGGCCGGGCATCTGGATCGACTGGTAGACCTTGCGGTCGCCCAGGTTGGTCACGCCCAGGTTCAGGCGCACGCGCTTGCTGAACTGGTAACCCACCATGGCGTTGGCCCAATAGTAGGCGTCGTAGGCACCGGGCACGCCTTCCACCGTGTCGCTGTTGTTGGTATTGCCGTAGACCTTGCCGGTGTAGCGCAAGTCCAGCGTGCCGCTCCAGCCGCCGCGTTCGGCGCTCAAGCCGGCGTAGGCCATGTTCTTGGGCACGGAGGGCAGGCGCTTGCCCTCGCTGGCCGGTTCCGCGTCGTTGTCCACCGTGGTGGCGTCGATCCAGCTGTAGTTCGCGTCCAATCGCAGACCGGGCATGAGCTGGGCCTTGCCCGTCCACTCCATGCCCCGGACCTTGGCTTCGCCGATGTTCACGTACTGGCGCACGAAGGTGCTGAGCTGCTTGAGGATGATCATGTCGCTCAGGCGCGATTCGTAATAGCTCAGCCCGGTCTCCAGTTCGGGCGTGGCCTGCCAGAGGCTGCCCACCTCCCAGGTCGTGCCGCGCTCCGGTTGGAGGTCGGGGTCATTCAGGAAGGTGTTGGGGCCGTGGAAGGAGCGGGAATACAGGTCCAAATTGCCCGGCGCCAGAAAGGACTGGCCGATCGAGGCGCGCAGGGACAGTGATGGGTCGAGCTTGTAGACGCCAGAGAGCTTGGGGCTGAAGGCGGACTCTTCGCGTTCCGCGTAGTCCGCGTCGACGGTGGGCGCGGTGTTCTTGAAGTAGCTGCCGCTGGTGCGCCACTGGTCGTAGCGACCGCCCAGGTAAATCGTGAACGGATCCATCAACTGCCATTCGATCTGCGCGTAGAGGGAAGTCGTGGTGGAGCGGCCGTCATACCCTTCGTTCAGCGTGGTGCGCGTGCCCTTGTCGTTCCAGTTGGACAAACCCCAGTGGCGCTGCTCCACCTCGGCCTCGCGGACCGCCAGGCCATAGACCAGGAAGGCCGTGTCACCCAGTCCTTCGCTGAACTGGGCCAGCAGGTCCGTGGTCTCGCTGGGCGTCAGGGTCAGTCGACCCGCGCCGGTGGCCACGGGCTGGCCGCTGGTGATGACCTGGGAACTCGGATCGTCGCTGATGCGCGCCAACTGCAGCTTCAGCTTGCGTTCGCTGCCGAGCATGCCGTCATAACCCACCTCATAGCGCTGGCTGGTCTGCGCCGATCGGGAATTCACGAACGCGCTTTCCTGCAGGACCACGCGCTGGCCGTTGATGTTCAGGGTGCCGCTGCTGACCGTGTTGCCGTTGCCATCGCGCAGCCAGCTCTTGTACGGTTGGCGTGACTCGCTGAATTCCGACTGCGCAACGCTGGCGTGCAGGCGGCTGCGGGCGTCCAGGTCGTAGCTCAGGCGCGCGCCCACGTTGTCCTGGCGCCAGGGTGAGCGTCCCTTGGTGCCGACCTGGTAGGTGTTGCCGCCGGTTGGGGTCTGGGTGGCTTGGGCGCCGCTGACCGGCGTGCCTGCGGCACCCGCCGAGGGCGCCGCCAGCACCGCTTCATTGACGTAGTCGTCGCGCTTCATCTGGCTGGCGCTGATTTGCAGACCCAGGCCATTGCTCATCTTGTCCCGATAGAAGAGGCCCAGGTCGTCACCGGCCGCGTCTGCGTAGCCACGTTTCCAGCGGGCGATGAACTCCTGCCGGTCCGGCTGCTTGCTGATCATGTTGATCACGCCGCCGATGGCTCCGCTGCCGTACAGCGAGGAGAACGGTCCGGGCACGACCTCGATGCGCTCCAGCTCGTCGACGTTGATGGCGCGCCAGTTGATCGAACCCGAGTTCGCGCCCAGCAGGGATTGGCCGTCGAGCAGCACCAGGGTGCGCGCGCCCGGAATGCCGCGCAGCGTGACCGCGCCCGTGCCACCGCTGCTGCGGTTGATCTGGCCGTCCGCCTGCGGACCCGTGTAGAGGCTGGGCACGGTCTTGAGTGCGTCGGCGGGGCGCGAGATGTTGCGCGTCTCGATCTCGTCGCGGCCGATCACGGTGACGGCGGCCGGTGCATCTGCCACGTCGACGGGCTGGGTGGTGGCGGTCACCACCACCTGAGCCAGCGTGGCGGGACTGGCGTTCTGGGCCAGCGCTGCCCAGGGCAGGCCCAGGATCAGGCCGCAGAGCAGGCGCGGGCGAAAGGGAGGACGGGCGCGGGCGCGGGTGTGCATCTTGTGGTTCATGGAAGGCGAAAGCAGAGGACAGGGAAACAGCGCGGGCTCAGTTGCGCACCCAGCGCGGGAAAGGGTCAGGCAGGCGGCGCCAGGCATTCGGTCCGCCGCGCAACTCGTGGTCGTCGAGGTGGCAGGCTTGCCAGGCGGCGGTGAGCGCCTCGCGGTCCAGGTCCTGGCCGATGAACACGATTTCGTTGATGCGGTCACCGTAGGGCTCCTGCCAGATCGCCTCGATGGCGCGGCGTTGCGCGTCCTGGCCCTCGGGCCAGCGTTCACGCGGCACGGCGGCCCACCACTGCCCCACCGGTTCGTGGGTCGCGGTGTTGCCCGCGCGCGAGTAGGCGATCACCCATTCCGGGCGGCTGGCCATCCAGACATAACCCTTGGCGCGCAGCAAGCCGGCTTGCGGGCTTTCCATGAAGGCGTGGAAGCGCTCGGGGTGCAGGGGTTCGCGGCTGCGCAGCACGAAGCTGTCGATGCCATAGGCCTCGGTTTCCGGCGTGTGATCACCTTCCAGGGCGCGGGCCCAGCCGGCCATGCCGCTGGCGCGCTCCAGGTCGAAGCGGCCGGTGTTCAGGATCTTGTCCAGGGCGACATGGCCATGGTCCGCGTGCACGATCTCCGCCACGGGGTTCAGCGCCCGGACCGCGCAGCTCACTTCGTCGAGCGTCGCGGCGTCGACCAGGTCGGCCTTGTTGATGACCACCACGTCGGCGAACTCGATCTGCTCCGCCAGCAGCGCGGCCAAGGTGCGCTCGTCGCCCTCGCCAGCCACTTCGCCGCGCTGGGCCAGCAGGTCCTGGCTGCTGTAATCGCGCAGCAGGTTCTGCGCGTCGACCACGGTGACCATGGTGTCGATGCGCGCCACATCGTTGAGGCTGTCGCCGGTCTCGTCGCGGAAGTCGAAGGTCGCGGCGACTGGCATGGGTTCGCCGATGCCCGTGGATTCGATCAGCAGGCAATCGAAGCGTCCCTCGGCGGCGAGCCGACGCACTTCCAACAGCAGGTCCTCGCGCAGCGTGCAGCAGATGCAGCCGTTGCTCATCTCCACCAGTTTTTCATCGGTGCGCGACAAGGCCGCGCCGGCATTGGCGGCGGATTTGTCGACCAGGGAGGCGTCGATGTTGACCTCGCTCATGTCGTTGACGATCACGGCCACGCGCAGTCCCTGGCGGTTGGCCAGCACATGGTTGAGCAGGGTGGTCTTGCCGGCGCCCAGGAAACCGGACAGCACGGTGACCGGGAGTCGCGAGGAAGGGCTGGGGGTTGAGGACATGAAGGCTCCTGAAAACGTCTGGGGGTGAGCACGCCATGCTCCGCGGGACAAGCGCACGAAGGGCGGTCCGCCACGGGGTGGCGACAAATGGCCGACAATCGATGCCAGTCCCCGGAACAGGGGATGGGTTGCATTAAATGCAACTTGGTTGCAATATATTAACGCAATTCGGTTGCACTAATGCAGCCGTCAACGACCATGCCCGAATCCGACGATGCGATCGATCTCCTGCTGGCCGAGCACGGCTTGAGGAAGACCCACGCCGCGCGCGAGGTGCTGCGCTGGTTGCGCCGGCACCAGAACCGGGACTGGGCCCACGGCGAGTTGCTGGAGGCGCTGCGGGATTCAGGGGGGATCGAGCTCGACCGCGTCACCCTCTACCGGCTGCTGGACCGGCTCACGCAGGTGGGGCTGTTGGTCTGCCATGTGGACGCGGAACGGGTGCGGCACTACCGCGCTGTATCCGACGCGGTGGAGTCCCACCCCCGCTTCGAATGCCAGGCCTGCCATCGCAATTTCGAGTTGACCAGTGGCGCGACCCAGTTGGAACAGGCCGCCCGATCTGCCTTGAAGGCGCTTGAGTCCGTGGGTCACCACGGGCTCAGCGTGAATCTTTCGGTGCGTGGCGTCTGCGCGGATTGTTCCCCTGGAGCCCCGGCAGGACGGCGCTGAACGGGGGCGGGCCAGACGGCCTGGATCGGCCCTGACTAAAACGCGAAGTCCTGTGATGCCTGTTCCGCCCGTGCGCCCAGGGGCAGCACGCACAGCGTCACACCGTCCAGCGTGAGCAGCAGGCCCAGTTGCCCGCCGACCTGCATCAGGCTGCTGATGTGCGTGCGCGGTGTGGACGTGGCTCCCAGCGTCGCAGGGTGTGTGCGGGTGCCAGCCTGGGGGGCCATGGCGCCCGTGGTCGCCGAGGCGCTGACCGGCGGCTGGCGCAGCAGGGCCCACAGCGTCTGCGGATCACGCAGGCGCAGCGCCTGCAGGTAAACGCGGAACAGCGTCTCTTGCTTCGTGGCTTGTTCCTGCGCCGTGCCAGGCCTCGCTTCCCGCTCGGTTGCTTGGGGCGGCGCGTCACCGGCTCGCCGTAGCCGCAGGAGCGCGCGCCGCAACTGCTGTCGGCTGCTCGCTTCCGTCTTGCCGAGGGCCTGGGCCATCTCCGCATGGTCTGCCTCGAACACTTCGTGCAGCAGGACCATTGCGCCGTCCACGGCGGCCAACTGGGTGGCGAGCAAGCGCAGTGCGCGCGTGCTCTCCTGCCACAGCGCCACGTCCGCCTCGGCCGAAGTTTCGGTGCGTGGGGGGCTCGCGTCCGTGGTTTCCGTCAGCCACTGCTGCATCCACTGTCGCCGCCGCAGGCGATCAATGGCGATGTGGCGCATCACGGTGAGCAGCCATGCCTGGGCGACGTTGAGCTTCAGTTCCCGGGCTTCCAGCGCGCGCACATAGGCGTCGTGCACCGCATCCTCGGCTTCCGCAGGCCCCAGCAGGCGGGTGGCCGCGCGCACCAGGTGCCGGCGGTTGGCGTGGAGGAAGTCGGGCGGGGCTGGCAGGTCCGAAAGTCGTTCGTCGGGCATGTGTCCATCTTGCCACGGGCTGGGCCAGACGCCTGGGTGTCACGCCGAAGCGGCCTTGTTCGTCATGGCAGTTCAACCCCAAGGAAACCACGATGAACACACCCGACAGCCCCGCACCGACCATCGCCCCGGAACCCCGTACCGCTTCTTATCTGGAAGAAAAGGCGTTCAAGACCCGCACCTTGCTCGTCTTCGGCACCGTGACCGACGCCATGGCCGCCGACGTGACGCGTCGGCTGATCGCGCTGGACGCGGAAAGCGCCGATCCCATCCAGCTGCTGGTGAGCTCACCCGGCGGCCATCTGGAATCTGGCGACGCCATCCACGACATCGTGCGCTTCATCAGCGCGCCGGTGAACATGGTCGGCACCGGCTGGGTCGGCAGCGCCGCAACCCATCTCTACCTGGCGGTGCCACGCGAACGGCGGTACTGTCTGCCCAACACGCGCTTCTTGATTCACCAGCCCAGTGGCGGGGCGGGAGGCCCAGCGACCCACATCGCCATCCAGGCCCGCGAAATCGTCAAAGCCCGCGAACGCATCGCCGCCACCATTGCGCGCGAGACTGGCAAGTCGTTCGAAACGGTGTTGGCCGACATCGAGCACGACCGTTGGTTGTCCGCCGAGGAGGCGGTGGACTATGGCCTGGTGTCGCGCATCATCCAGCGCAAGTCCGAGTTGGTTTGATCTGTTTGCAGAGCTTGCCGCCCGCAGCCGGGCCCTCAAGCCCGCTGCCGCCAAACCCGAGCGCCTAGCACCCAGGTTGACACGACGGTGGCGCAGAAGGTCAGGGCGATCCAGAGCCAGTCCTGGGCGTGCAGTGGCCGCAGGTTCAGGATCTGGCCCAGACCGGGGATCTGCATGACCAGAACCAGCGAGGCCAGCGTGCCCAAGGCCAGCCAGCGTGGCGCCGCATGGCGCAGCCGGGTCAGTCCCGCCGTGATGCCCGCGCTGGCCACCAGCAGAACGGCCAGTGCCATGGCGCGCGCGTGCTCGGCGTCACGGTCCGATCCCAGCGCGTGCAGGTAGCCGCCAATGGTGGCCACACTGAGTAACCCACCGATGAGACCAATGCCAAGCCATCCCCGTGTCGTGAAAAAGCGCGGGGCGCGCTGGCGTTGCACCTTGGCGAGGGGCGCTGTCGAAGGCACGCTCTGGAAAGCCATCATCGCCGTGGGATGGATGATGAGTTCCAGCCACACGATGTGGAGGGGCAGAAACAGCAGGGGCAGGCCCATCAGGGGGATGGCCGCGGCGCCGATCACGATGGGCACGTGCACAAGCAGCAGATAGACAAAAGCAAGGCGCAGGTTCAGAAAAAGCTGGCGGCCTTCCGCCACGGCATCCACAATGGTCCTGAAGTTGTCGTCCAGCAGCACCACGGGCGCGACCTCCCTTGCGCTGCGGGTGCCCCGGGCTCCCATGGCCACACCGATGTCGGCCTGGCGCAGCGCTGGCACGTCATTGACCCCGTCACCGGTGACCGCGACGATCTCGCCTTCGGATTGGAGGGCCTGCACCAGAGCGAGCTTCTGGGTGGGTGTCGCGCGGGCCACCACGTCCAGTCCACCGGCGACGCGCACGATGTGGCTGAGGTCGTCCTCGGGCCCCAGCACGACTGCCTTCGGATGCCCAGAGCCCAAGCCGATCTGGCGCGCGATCGCCGTGGCCGTGGCGGGGTGGTCTCCGGTGACCATGATGACGCGCATGCCCGCGGCCATGCAGTCGGCGATGGCCTCTCGCACGCCGTCCCGGACGGGGTCGACGAAAGCCAGCAGACCCGCGAACTGGAACCCCTGGATGGGTTCCTGCTCCATCGACCGGGCCTCTGTCATGTCCTTCCAGGCGCAGCCGATGACCTTGTGGCCTGACTTGCCTTGCTCCTCCACGAGTGCCAGCCAGCGCGAGCGTTCAGGCGCTGCGAGATCGCAGGCCGCGAAGACGGTCTCGGGGGCGCCCTTGGTGTAGGCGATAACGCGGCCGTCGCCTGACCAGAGGGCTGTTTCACGGCGACGCGCCTCCGTGAACGGGAAACTCGCTTGTCTGTGCGCGGCGGGCAGCGGTCCCGCGGCCTCGTGCAGGGCCTGGTCCATGGGATCACCGCTGTCTTGCCGCGCCGCGTAAGCCGCCATGCGCAGCAGTGCCGCCGCGTCGAGGGGGAGCGCCGGTGTCGTGTGCGAGAGCACCAGCGTGCCTGCGGTGATGGTGCCCGTTTTGTCCGACAGGATGCAGGTCACGCGCCCGATGTTTTCCACGGCCACCGCGCGGCGGACCAGGGCGTTCTTGCGCGCCAGTCGGAATGCGCCCACGCCGAGGAAGAAGGTGTACACCACCGGAAACTCCTCGGGCACTGCCGCCACAGCCAGAGTCACCGCGCTCAGCATGGCATCGATCCATCCATGGCCTTGCCACAAGCGCACGGCCGCGAGCACGGCGCACACGATGAGCGCAGTGGCCAACAGCATGCCCACGAGTTCACCGATGGCTTTCTGCAAGGGCGTCGCGCCGTGCTGTCCTTCGGTGGCTGTGCGCACAATCTCGCCGTAGCGCGTGTCAGCGCCTGTGCAAACAATCCGCAGCCAGGCCGTTCCCGTCAACAGGCGCGTTCCCGCGACGCCCCAGTGGGCGTCGGCCACAGACGAAGGCCATGCCCCGGTTTCGCTGATGACCCGTTTGATCACCGGCAAGGACTCGCCTGTCAATGTCGACTCGTCCGCCTGTAGACCGTCGCCCGACACCAATATCCCATCGGCGGGGAAGTAGTCTCCGGGTTTGACCTCCACCAAATCCCCGGGCACCAGCTGCTGGGATGCGAGGTCTTGCCAGCGGCCGTCCCTCAACACCCTTGCGGACGTCGCCAGGCGGCTTGCCAGACTGGCGGACGACGCGGAGGTTCGACGATGGAGGTAGGCGTCCATCCCCAGCAGGGGGACCATGGCGAGCAGCAAGGTCAGTGATTCGCTGATGCGTCCCAGCAGCGCAAACAGACCCGCAGTCAGTGCCAGGAACCACAGCATGGGGTCGCGTGCTGTGTCGCGCGCGATCGTGCGCCAGCTGCTCTGAGTTTGGGGAACGATGTCATTCCAGCCAAAAACGCGGCGCTGCTCGTCGACTTGCGTCGATGTCAGGCCCGCCTTGCCCGGGTCTGGGGTGGGCAGGTGTCCGGGGGGAATGAGGCGCTGATTCATGGTGACCCCAGGATCTCCTTGGAATCGGCTGTCCTCCAAAGGGTGTAAGGTGCAGCCAGCCGGATGCCCATCCTCATTCTAGGTGGACCCACTCATGAACACCCGCAAAGAAAACACCCGCATCGAGCGCGACACCTTCGGCCCCATCGACGTTCCCGCCGAACGTCTTTGGGGTGCGCAGACCCAGCGCTCCTTGCTCAACTTCGACATCTCGGGCGAGCGCCAGCCAAGCGAGCTCATCCGTGCCTTGGTCCTGGTCAAGCGCGCCTCGGCCACGGTGAACCAGGCCCTGGGTTTGCTGGACGCAGCCAAGTCTCACGCCATCGTGGCGGCGGCCGACGAGGTGCTGGGCGGCCAGCATGCCGACGAGTTCCCGCTTGTGGTCTGGCAAACCGGTTCGGGCACGCAGACGAACATGAACGTCAACGAGGTGCTGGCCAACCGGGCCAGCGAGTTGCTGGGCGGTGCGCGCGGCGAGGCGCGCCGGGTGCACCCCAACGACGAGGTCAACCGCAGTCAATCCAGCAATGACGTGTTCCCCACAGCCATGCATGTGGCGGCGGTCGAGGGCATCACGCAGCGCTTGCTGCCCGCCTTGCAAACGCTGCGTGCCACGCTGGATGCCAAGGCGCGCGAATTCGACGACATCGTCAAGATTGGGCGCACCCATTTGCAAGACGCCACGCCGCTCACGTTGGGGCAGGAATTCTCAGGGTGGGTGGCGCAACTCGCGCATGGCGACCGCCATGTGCGGGCCGCCCTGCCGCATTTGTGTGAGCTTGCGCTGGGCGGCACGGCCGTGGGCACGGGGCTGAACGCGCCCGCAGGCTACGCCGAGGCGGTTGCGGTGGAACTGGCCCGTCTGACGAGCTTGCCCTTCGTGACCGCACCCAACAAGTTCGAGGCGCTGGCCTCCGTTGACGCGCTGGTGCACGCCCACGGCGCGCTCAAAACGCTGGCGGCCAGTCTGATGAAGATCGCCAACGACGTGCGCTGGCTCGCCAGCGGGCCGCGCAGCGGCATCGGCGAGATCAGCATTCCCGAGAACGAACCCGGCTCATCCATCATGCCGGGCAAGGTCAACCCCACGCAGAGCGAGGCACTGACCATGCTGTGCTGCCAGGTTTTCGGCAATGACGTTGCGATCAATCTGGGTGGCGCTTCGGGCAATTTTGAACTGAACGTGTTCCGCCCGATGGTGGCGCACAACTTTCTGCAAAGCGTGCGCCTGCTGGCCGACGGCATGAGGAGCTTCAACGACCACTGCGCCGTCGGCATCACGCCCAACCGCGAACGCATCGCCGAACTGGTGGCGCGGTCCCTGATGCTGGTGACCGCGCTCAACCCGCACATCGGCTACGACAAGGCGGCACAGATTGCCAAGAAGGCACACAAGGAAGGGCTGACGCTGCGTGACGCGGCCTTGGCCAGCGGCCATGTCACGCCTGAGCAGTTCGACCAGTGGGTGGTGCCGGAGCAGATGGTGGGGCGGTGAGCGTGCCAGGATGACGCGGGGGCGGTGGGGCCTTCGGGCATGCCACTCGCGTGCGCCAGAGCGACCCTGCGCAGGCCAGGTGCCTGAAAGCATATTGGTCTGTCTGGTCTGTCCCGATCGAGGCGACGCCAGCACCGCGTGGGTGAGTGGCGCAGGAAGCTCAGACCTTGTCGTGGTCCCGGTCCGGGCGATGCCAGGGGTCCACATGGGTCATGAGGTTCAGCACACGGTGCCGTTGCATCACGCGGCGCCGGGCCTCGACGGCGATCTCGTGCCCCGCTTCGACCGTCAGCGTCGCGTCGACTTCGATGTGGGCGTCCGCCACGATCATGTCGCCCATCTTGCGGGTGCGGATGTCGTGCACGCCCTGGATGCCGGGCGTTTCCGTCAGGGTCTGGCGAATGGCGGCCAGTTCCTCGTCGTTCACTGCCCGGTCCATCAGGTCGTGCAGCGCGTCCCAGCCAAACGTCCAGCCCATCTTGGCCACCATGAAGCCGACGATGGCGGCGGCAATCGGATCGAGGATGGGGTAGCCCGCCAGGTTGCCCAAAATGCCCAGGCCCACCACCAGCGAAGACGCGGCGTCGGAACGCGCATGCCAGGCGTTGGCCACCAGCATGCTGGACTTGACCCGCTTGGCCACGGCCAGCATATAGCGGAACAGCGATTCCTTGGCCACGAGCGCACCCAGCGCCACCCACAGCGCGACCCCATGGACTTGCGGGATGGCCTCCGGCTGCTCCAGCTTGACGATGGCCGACCACAGCATGCCCACACCCACGCCCAGCAACAGCAAGCCCAGCACCAGGGACGCGGCGGTCTCATAACGGTGGTGGCCGTAGGGGTGGTCCGCGTCCGCGTCCTTCTGGCTGTGGCGGTTGGCCAGCAGCACCACGAAATCGGCGATCAGGTCGGACAGCGAATGCAAGCCATCGGCCACCAAGGCCTGGGATTTGGTCAGCACGCCCGCGACGATCTGGGTCGACGTCAGCACGACGTTAACGATCACGCTGACCCAGGTGCTGCGCGCCGCTGCCGCGGCACGTTCCGCGGTCGTGTACTCGTTCGCTTCCGAGTCTTCCGTGAGGGGCAGGGGCGTGTTCAAGGGGAGCCTGACGAGGGAGGGGTTGGACGGATGGGTGCGAAGCCTCGGTACCGCCGCCATCATAGAGCGCCTGCATTGAACTGCCCCGTTGAACTGCTGAGTGGAATCGCCGCTTTGCACTCCCATGTTGAATTGCCGTGTTGAGTTGCTGCATCGAGCGAGCAGGGTGGCGGCGCATCCCGCTCGCTTGACACCATTCACGGATTCGGGTGTTGGTAGCGGTGTTCCTGCGTCAGCCCGCCGTAGCCATAGGCGGTGGCGCGTACATCTTGCACATAGACATAGCTCTCGGGGTGCAGGTCTCCCAGCAGCCTCTGGAACGCTGCAAACGCCTCGGCGATGTAGCGCGCCTTCTCGTCCTTGGTGTTGGTCTCGTCAGTCACTTTGACGTCGAAGTAGACGCTGGCCTTCTTCAATTGCGCCAGCGACTGACCCGCGACGAACCAGTCGCGCGGGTCCACGTAGTGGATCACCACCGCCGTCAGTTCGCGCCGCTTGCCCAGTATCCGTGAGGTCAGATCCAGCAGGGTTTCGGTGATGCCTTGCGAGAGCGCGTCGCTGCGCTGGGCCGACACTTGTACGTTGAGGATGGGCATGAAAAGGCTCCTGGGTGTTGAAGAGGCCTTCACTGTAGGAACGGGATCACCAGCCGGAAATCACCCGTGGCGATAATCGCTTTTGCGCGCGGCGCAAAGGCCCGTGGATGCTCTGATTGCCTGATCTTCCTGATGACGAAACACTTCCTGCCCGACCCCTCGGATTTGCGCTGGCTGGTGCGCTCGCTGGACTTGCGTTCGTTCTCAGCCGCCGCGCGCGAACAGAACGTCGTGGTGTCCGTGGTGACGCGCGGCATCGACCGCCTGGAAGCGGGTTACGGCGTCAAGCTGCTGCGCCGTTCCACCCATGGCTTGTCCGCCACCCCCGAAGGCGCCGAACTCGCGCAAGAGGCACGCGCCGTGCTCGCACGGTTGGAAGACGTCTCCGCATCGCTGACCGATCAGCGCAGCCGCGTGGCCGGCACCCTGCGGCTGGCTTCCAGCCAGGAGATTTGCGAAGAACTGGTGCTGCCGCATCTGGCGGACCTGCAAGCGCGCCATCCCGCCTTGCGCATCGAATTGCTGGCCGATGACCGCGTGGCCGACTTGGTGACCGAAGGCATCGACGTGGCCTTGCGCACCACGGTGGGCAACAGCGAATTGGTCGTGGCCCGGGAGTTGGGCCAGTTCCAGCGGCGCCTCTACGCTTCACCCGCCTATTTGCAGGAGCACGGCACGCCCGCCGACCCCAGCGAATTGCAACAGCACCAGACCGTGACGCACACCTCCCAAGGTCCGGCGGCCACCTGGGTCTTTCGCAAGCAAGGCAAGCGCCTGGAGTTGACCGTCCAAGCCCGGCTGGCCGCCAGCAGCTCGGCGCTCGTACACCACGCCCTGGTCAACGGCGCGGGCATCGGCATGTTGTCCAGGCCCTTGGCCTCGGCCGACGTGGCGCGTGGCCGCCTGGTGGAGGTGCTGGAGTCCTTCGCCTCGGGCACGGTGCACACCCTCTACGCGGTTGCTTCACCTGGTCGGCGCAATGCGGCCCGGGTCAAGGCCGTGATCGATTTTCTGGTGCGGGCCTCGCGCGATCGTTGGGCTTTGGAGCGGGTTTGAACGGCAGCTTCAACGCGACTGAAACACGCATGAAACGCGCATGAAACGCGTCTGAGCGCGCCTGAAAAGCGTGCTCATCAGGTTCGCTTCATGCGGGCTACGCCAGCGCCTTGATGGCCCGAACTTGCGGCGGCGCATCGGCAAAAATCGTGACCGAAAAGCCGTTACCATGCGGCAGAGCCCAGATGCCCTGTATACGCTCGCCACCTTGGACTGCATGGTGACGTGGGTGGTCAAGGAATCGCTTGTCGCGGTTCGCGTTTGTGCTTATCCCCGGAGATGGGTCATGAGGCCTCAGTTCAGTTCACTGCCGTTCCACATGGCCATGCGCGACGAGCGCCACATGGTCAGCCTGATCCGCCAAGGCGACGCCCAGGGCCGCGTGCGCACAGCCATCGGCGTGCCGTATTCAGGCCACGGCAACCCGCGTGAACGCATCCTGGAACAGTGGGCCATGAACCAATGCTCACCCCGACGCGAGATGAGCGGCACCGTGTTCGCCCCCCTGCCGCCAAGGCATCAAGCGGCCCTGCAACCGCTGCTCGCGCCCTTCATCAACGACCTGCTGCGCGGCGGGTTGGAAGCCACACCGCAGGGGCGGCGCGACCTTGCCCAGGGCGTCAAGGCGCGCCTGCACCTGGGCCCGGATCGGGAGGCGGTGGTCAGTGGGCAGCCGCCGATGCATCATGGGGGGCATGCGCGTGGGCGTGGGGTGTGAGGCGGGTTGACCTGCCGCCAGATTCCCTACCAATCATCGAAGGACCTTCCAACATCGTGCCCACCGCGTGTCGCTTCGCCAGTGGGCTCAGCGCTTTACGCCGAAGGCCACTTTCAGCGCCTCGCTGTCCAGCACGGCCTCGGCCAGCAACTTCTTGAGCCGCAGTTCTCAGCTTCCAGCTCTCGCAGCCGCTTGACGTCGCTAGCTTCCATGCCACCGAACTTGGCCCGCCATTTGTAGAAAGTCGCAAAACTGGACCGCATCTCGGCGGCAAAGATCCGCGAAGCTCATGCCAGCATCGGCCTGCTTGATAGACACGATGACTTGCTCGTCTGTGAATCTGCATTTGTGCATCGCGCTTCCTCTCGGTTACGCGGCTTCTTCTCTATTGCCTTGGTACGGATGGCAGGCTGCAGGTCAGACAATTTATGAGGTGGGCTTTTTTGAGGATGATTTGCCCTCGTGAATTAAGTTATGGGCATAGACAGTAGCGTAAGCTGCAGCGGTCCAACCTACTTCTTTAATGCTTGTTGGTGGACCAGGCAAATTTAAATATTGTTTCGCAACCCAAACAGGTGGAGGTACATCCATATTCTGAAAGCCGGCAAAAACTTTTGACAGCATGTTCCAATGGAATGAATGGTGGTGAACCCCAAACAGAGGATGAGTAAGAAACTGCTGAGGAGGCTTAACCACTTCCTCCTTCTTGGAAGGCGTATACCCATATTTTTTTGCAACGTCATCAAATGGGATACCTGTATAAGCTGATGGCGAATCAGTAAGTAAACCTGACGACGAATGAGGCATAAAAAAATAATATTCAAAAAATAAGAATTGCCGATGCTAAGGAACGTCTGAACAAGTCGTAAAATCAACTGCTGGGCGATCAGCAAGCCAAGCGATCCAGCATGGGCAGCGAGTCGAAGGTCGCCGTGGTGCCATCAGGCACCCGCTGCGAGGGCCTACGCCCCCTGCACACGGACCACTCCCATCATCGCTATCAGCTGCTTGCGCGCCATCCACAGATTGGACAGCGCAAACAGCGTGATCACGTGCGCCGTGTTCTTGGCAAAGCCCTTGAATCTCACCTTGCCCAATCCGAACTGGCATTTGATCACCCGACACGGGTGCTCCACCTCGGCCCGCACACTGGCCTTGCGATGCTCTTGCTTCTTGGCTTTGGCCTTGCGCCTGCCATCGGGCAGCTTGGCCATGTCACTGGGCCGCGCTGCAATGTGCCACTGCACATGCGGCACTCTCGCTGGCGCACCCCGGTAGCCCGAATCCGCCCAAACCTGCTCCTCCTTGCCATGGAGCAGATCAACTACTTGTTCCACGTCCGCTTCGTTGGCCGCCGTCGTCGTCACCGTGTGCACCAGCCCAGAGTCCGCATCCACCCCGATGTGCGCCATCTTCCCGAAGTGCCACTGATTGCCCTTCTTCGTCTGGTGCATTTCCGGGTCTCGCTCCCCCCGGGGCATTCTTCGACGAACTCGTCGCCGCGATCATAGTGGCGTCCAAGATCAAGCCCTTCTTCAGCAGTAAGCCCTTGCGCGCTAGGTGTGCGTTGACCTGCTTGAAGATGTCCTCCGCCAGGGCATTCTCTTCGAGCAGGTGGCGAAAGTTCAGGATCGTTGTCTCGTCAGGGATGGCCTCGAGTTCCAGCCCGGCGAACGCACTCATGGAGGCAATCTCGTACAGGGCCTCTTCCATCGCAGGATCGCTCAGGGTGAAACAGTTCTGCATCAGGTGTGCCCTTAGCATCGATTCCAGCGCGTAGAGGCGACGTCCACGGCCCGCCACCGGGTAGTTTGGCTCGATCACCTTGAGCAGGTCCTCCACGGCGCCACCAGCTCCATCTCGGCCAGAAACACCTCGCGCCGTGTCTTCTTCCTCTTGCCTGTTTGCTTTGCGTCGGCAAAACTGATCTGACTCATCGCTCTTGCTCCTTGGATCGATTCATATCAACACGCAAGATTCGTGCACTTGTTCAGACCTTCCCTAATTCCAGTGTTTTGATCCGATTTTCCCGGTCAATTTCGTGCTGTTTTCCCGGGTGTTGAGTCCGGTCGCTGTCGCCGACAATGGCTGCTCAACTCGCGTCGAGTAATTCCACGCCGGTTTTTGATCTCGCTTGTGACTGTTCGCAATATCTACGGGCGGCATACGCGTGATGCTGCTTCTCGGACTACTTACAGGAGTTCCTTGGTTCATTTCTCGTTGCGGAATAAGAGGCGCTAATGCGGCTCTCAATTCGGAATTGCTGGTACTGGAAGAATCAGGAGAACGCGACATATGGCGGTCTTCATTAATACCTAGAAGTTGCCCAAAATGGCGCATACCTTCTTCATTTCCGGCATTGCGTGCGGCGGTATAACTTCTGTTGTTCGAATAGATCTCTCGTGCTTTTTGAGTGAATTCATCTTCGTTCATCATGCAGTTACCTTCACGTGTAAAAAGTAGTATTAAGTAGATTAGCGCCCGCTTCGTTAGCTACCGTCGTCGACACCGTGCGCACCAGCCCAGAGTCCGCATCCACCCCAATGTGCGCCTTCATCCCGAATTGCCACTGATTGCCCTTCTTCGTCTGGGGCATCTGCGGGTCGCGCTCCCTCTCGGCATTCTTCGTCGAACTCGGCGCCGCGATGATCGTGGCGTCCACGATGGAGCCTTTCTTGAGCAGCAGACCCTTGCGCGCCAAGTGCGCGTTGATCTGCTTGAAGATGTCCTTGGCCAGGTCATTCTCTTGGAGCAGGTGGCGAAAGTTCAGAATCGTCGTCTCGTCCGGGATCGCCTGAAGGTCCAGGCCCGCGAAGACACGCACCGAGGCAATCTCGTACAGGGCTTCTTCCATCCCCGGATCGCTCAGCGTGAACCGGTTCTGCATCAGGTGCACCCGTAGCATCGATTCCAGTGCGTAAGGGCAACGTCCACGGCCCGCCACCGGGTAGTGCGGCTCGATCACTTTGAGCAAGTCCTTCCACGGCACCACCAGCTCCATCTCGTCCAGAAACACCTCGCGCCGCGTCATATTTCTCTTGCCCGCTTGCTCCGCGTCCGCAAAACTGATCTCACTCGTCGCTCTTGCTCCTTAGATCGATTGAGATCAGCACGCAAGATTTGTGCACTTGTTCAGACGTTCATTTGTGACAAAGACATTGGATTCATCGGTAGTTGAGAGACTTTTCGGTGTAAGTCTCGATCCGAGAGAAGCGCCTGCCCGAAAAACTATTTTTGAGATACCGACTTGAATTTATCTACTGAATTTGTCTCCGTTGATCGAGAGAATTCCGATTCAGTCCATAAGAATAAATAATTAAAGCTTGCTGTTTTTGCGCGCCAACTGAAATGCTGCGTTCTGGGCTAGAGGCATAGGCTGGAGTCGTTTGAATCCGATCCACTTCTTGAAATACTCGGTGTTGGCCTGGCCCCGCTCCATCTGCTGGCTCTGAATAAGTTGACCCTTGATCATCTCGTCCCGCTCCATCTGCTGACTCTGAATAAGGTGACCCTTGATCATCTCGTTGAGAGGCTCTGGATTGCGCGCGAGGGCGTAGGGCATCAGCTTTATCGGCGCCACGTGACCCTGCGGCATATCGTCGCTACGGGCGAACACTTGGCGTGTCTGCAAGCCCCGCACCGCTTGGTTGATGTTCTGGTTACGCCCCAGGCGCTGGTCGATGGCCTGTTCGCGCTGCCGGGAAAAATCGCCCTGTACTTTCCGGCCCAGCTCGAACAACTTCGGCTCGGTCTCTCTGTAGGTGGACATGGACATCAGGGTAAGGTGGCGCCCCTTATTCGGATTGGAATGGGCGTAATCGTGAATTTCATCCACGTCCCGATCTGGCACATTCCTGCCGCTTTTGATCTCCAGATAGGAAGTCTGGCCGCTGCCTTGGCGGGTGGTGATGCCATCGGCCTTACGGCTGAACCTGTCGCGTTCCTGTTGGGAGTAACGGACGTGCTCGTGAGAATTGAAAGGGCGGTGGTACATGGCAGAAACGTCTGTGGGTGTCTGCCCGGCGCTGAGCTGGAAAACGCCGCTGGTGTGCATCTCGTCGAGGCCAATAGCCTCGTTGTAATGCCCCCATTTGAAGATGTCATTTGGCTCGCTATCGCCGGCCTGCAGGGCTCTTCTCACGGGCTCGCTGGTGGATCTTCTCGCGAGTAGCAGCCGCGCTCTCTTCTGCCCCCCCCCCCAATTTCCGGGGGCATCATTGGCCGTGTCTAGGCTGCCCGGCAAAGCTGCCGACTTCAGGCGCTGGGCTTCGGCCTGCCATTCCAGGGCACGAAATTCACCGGGCGTCGTGGGGCGGGAATTGTTCATGGCGACCTCCTTATGACCAAAGCAAACCATGGCGTGGCTGCAACAGCAGTGCGGGGCGGGCCTCTGAAGCCATGGCGTCGAGCAGGCCGTGCAGTTCCTCGGCCAGAGTCGCCCGCGCCACTGGCGCACCGCATCGATAGAACATTTCCTCTCGCGCCGAACCCGCCACGGCCACCTGGATGTCATCGAAGCCAAGTTTTCCCAGAGCGCGCCGGGAGGCGATGTTGTCGGCATAAACCTTGGCGTAGCAGGCGGACAGGCCATGACGCGCAGCGGCCCAGCGCAGCAGCAACGCCACTGCGCGCACGCCGTAGCCCCGGCCCTGGAAATACGGCCCCAGCCAGTAGTAGAAGAATCCTAGGTCGCAGTGACGGATCAGGCTCACGCTGCCGATGAAGCCCCAATCCCGGTGCACCACCGCGCCTAGCCACTGGTCACCCCAGGCGTAGCAATCGCGCAGCCAAGCATGCCATTGGTCTGCCGACTGGAAGTGTGGCAGGCAGCAGCGTTCGGCGATTTGCGGGTCGTGGTACTGCCAAGCGAAATCCTCGGCGTGGTGGTGGGCCAGGGGTTCCAGGTTTAATTCGTCCTCACCCCAATGCGCCCCCAGCACGGCACCGGCCTCGGCTCGCCAGCGAACCAGGTTCGCCAAGTGAGCGTGGGCCGTAGCCAGAGCCGCGTCCGCTGGCACGGCCAACATGCCCGCCACCAACAGCGCCGACGCTCCGGACGGATCACCTCCTTGCAGATAGGCCTGGGCCAGACCCAGGCGCTGATCCATGCTCAAGTGCCGCCGCATCGCCAGGGCTGCACCGACGCGGCGTGCCAGGGGCCAATGGCGCACTGTCAGGCTGTCGTGGAACAAAGCTTCCAAAATTTCAGCAGAGGAGCGCATTTCCCCACGTTGTGCCAAAGCCGCGTTCAGCACCGAAAGGTAGGCGCTACGCGCCTCCGGCGATGGCAAGTGGCCCAGTGGCGGAGCGGCATGCAGCGCTGAAGCGGCTTGCACAGTGCAGCTTGCTGTATTTACCGGGTTTTTTGCACGTACTTGGCCTGGTAGGCGGTCACAGCGGGAATCAGGGTGCCTGTGCATGTCCGTGTCCTACATCAACTCGAGGAAATGGGGCGTGTCTTGCGGGCAGGGGAGGGCGAAGTGATCGCGCAGCTCCTTGGAAAAATCCGCCGCCTTGGTGTGCTGCTGCATGAAGTCGACCGGCACATCGGCGAATTCATAGGCACGGTTTTGCATCATGGGTTGGGTTTAATCGAAGGGGGTTAATTCTTTTTTGGCCGCAATTTTTCGATGTCGAATAATGGCGTTTCTTTTGGGAAAGACGCGTTGATGGCGCTTGCCTTGCGGATGGCGGGCACCTGGTCCAGATCCGTGCCGGCGCGGGTTTTGTGGCTGGCGCTGGTCTTGCGGGTTGCGACGAACTCCTCGAAGGCGTTGAATTCGGCCGTGGCCGCTTGCGATGAATTTTGGCTGCCCATGCGCCCGGTGTTGAAGGCAGGGTCGTGGAACAGCAAGGACACATCCTGGGGCGTGCGCACCTGGGACATCTGGTAACCATCCAGCACTGGCGCATCGTTGGGGCTGAAGACGTTGCTGCCGCGCACGAGGGCGCGCATCTGCAGGCCTGCGCTATGAGAGGCGCTCCGCGTGCGCTCAGGTGGCGTTTCCGTCCGGTGGGGTTTACGTCCCCTGCGTGCGGGAGTCGAGACGCTGCCAAAGGAAAAAACCGGGTTGAATCCTAGGACGAAATCCTTCGCCCCGGAGGTATTTTCCCGCGCTATATCCGTGGCGACCTGGGCGGCATCCTTAGTACTGATGTCACTGCTGCCGACCAGAATGCGGGCATGGGGCACGTACTCACCACTGCCCGACTGGGTGAAGTCCACCCGGAAGTTCACAGGAGTGCCGTAATAGCTGGTCTCCTGTTCCGCTCCTGTCACAATTTCCTTGCCGCTACGACTGCGCTTTGTTGCTTGCCGCTTGGCGGGCGGTGGCTCATCGGTGCCCCCACGCGGAGCCTTGCCTTTTTTAGGGTTGGGTGGCTGGGTGTCCTTGGCGACTTTCCGGATGGCGCTACGCAGTTTCTCGCCCTCGTCGGAGAGGTAACCGGACTCGTAGTCCCCGCTCGTGAGGGGGCCAGGCTTGTGTTGACTAGGCGGCGCCAGCAAGGGGCCGAAGCGTCCTCGATCGGCCACCTTCACGGTGTAGCTGGTGGCCGGCCTATGTTTTTGGTTGAGTGAGGCGAACAGATCGTCCACCTCAGCCCGAACGTCCTTCGGGACCGACTCTGCTGCCGCTGCCGTTGCCGTTGCCGCTGCGGCTGCGGCTGCGGGCTTGCCGCGTCGTACCTGACTCATGGCGCATTGCCTCCTTGCACGCCGGGTTCCCGGCCAATCTCAATGTCATTCCGCAGACGTCGATGGTCATGGTTATTGTCCATTCGACGTTGCTTCCGGCTTGGGCCCATGGAAATGCTGTTCCATGAATATGGATAAATGCTAAGTCGAAAGACGTTTTTTTTTCACATGAAGAACCCCCGGAAAAATAAATCCATCCAAGAAAAAAAACTCCTGTTCTTCAAAGCAAAAAAGCATCATTCTTGGTAGTGAATTTTTCGGATAACAGTACATATGAAACGGTAGGAAAAAATACTCCTTGTGTGAAAAGGCGTCGGAAATTTTTTGAGAAAAATCAATGACATAAGTGAATATCCAGAGCTGGCACGCGTCTTGAGTAATCAAGCCAACCTCAAAGGTGGCTTGTTGCCAATCCACCCTTGAGCGACGACGCGCCTTTGTCTTGGCACTGCCTGGCATCGGCGCATGAGTTACTTGCTCAGGAGCGCATACATGCTGGGTAGCATTCAAGACAAACTGACGCGGGTGCGACCCCCGCGAGTGAAGATCACGTACGACGTGGAAACGGGCGGCGCCCTCGAAAAAAAGGAGCTGGCTTTCATTGTCGGCATCTTGGCCGAGCTGTCGGGCGACTTTCTGCCCGAGCCCTTGCCACCGCTCAAGGACCGCAAGCTGGTCGAGATTGACCGGGACAATTTCAACAAGGTGTTGGAGAGCATCAGCCCGCAGCTCAAGCTGGCGGGGTGCGCCAACGTGATGCCGGGCGGGGAGGGCAACCTCACCGGCACCCTGACCTTCAAGCACATGGACGACTTCACGCCCGTGCGCGTGATCCGCCAAGTCGGCGTCATGAGTTCGATGTACGACGGCCGCGCGCGGCTGCGCTTCTTGCAGTCCAAGGCGGAGATTTCGGAGCCTCTGGCGCGTTACCTCGATCTCGTGTGCGCCATGTCGGAAGACGGTACCGCCGCTCGCACGGAGCTGGTGGGCCTGTTCGACGCCAAAGCGGAGCCCAAG
Organism: Hylemonella sp. W303a; assembly: GCF_046452315.1. Lineage (NCBI taxonomy): Bacteria > Pseudomonadati > Pseudomonadota > Betaproteobacteria > Burkholderiales > Comamonadaceae > Hylemonella > Hylemonella sp. W303a. The sequence continues at coordinate 695,705 of NZ_JBKFDG010000001.1, forward strand.
ACCTGGGAAGACGTGGCCCCCGCTGGCAAGGTCGCCGATCTGACGGGCGAGAAGGGCATGGCCCTTGAAGGCGGTGCCTTGAAGACCTTCATGGGCTTGCTCGGGCAGTTCGCCGTGGACGTGGCCGCGGAGCTGAAAGAGGCGCATCAGAACGGCTTTGGCGCCTTGATCGACAGCCGCGTGGCGGTGATCGACCACGCGCTCGGTTTGCAGCTGGACGTGGTGATGCATTCACCCGGCTTCCAGCGCCTGGAAGCCACCTGGCGTGGTTTCAACTATCTGGTCATGCGCACCGAGACCGGGCCCTTGCTGAAGTTGCGCGTGCTCAACGCCAGCAAGAAGGACTTGCTGGACGACTTGACCAAGGCGGTCGAGTTTGACCAGAGCGGCCTGTTCAAGATGATCTACGAGGCGGAGTACGGCACCTACGGCGGCACGCCCTTCAGCATGCTGGTGGGGGACTACGAGTTTGGGCGCAGCAATGATGACATTACCTTGCTGAACAGGATCTCGGAAGTGGCCGCTGCGGGCCATGCGCCCTTTGTCTCCGCAGCCTACGCCAAGCTGTTTGACTTGAGCACGTTTGAAGAGCTGACCCGCCCGCGCGACTTGCAGAAGATTTTCGAAAGCGTCGAGCTGGCCTCATGGAAGGGCTTCCGAGAAAGCGAGGATTCGCGCTACGTTACGCTGGCCCTGCCGCGCGTGCTGCTGCGTCTTCCCTATGACCCGGAGAAAGTGCCCTGTGAAGGTGTGAACTATCAAGAAGACGTGGGTCTGAACGACGCGAGCAAATTCCTCTGGGGCAATGCCGCGTTCATCTTGGCGGAGCGCATCACCCATGCATTTGCCGTGTATGGCTGGACGGCGGCGATTCGTGGCGTTGAAGGCGGCGGTTTGGTGACGGGTTTGCCGGTCTACACCTACAAGAGTGACGACGGTGACGTAGCCATGATCTGCCCGACCCAGGTCGCCATCACGGACCGCCGCGAAAAAGAACTCAATGACTTGGGCTTCATGGCCATCTGCCATTGCAAGGGCACCAACAAGGCGGCCTTCTTCGGCGGACAGACCACGAACTTGCCCAGGAAGTTCATGTCGGACCCTGCCAACGCCAACGCGCAGATCTCCGCCATGCTGCCCTATGTGCTCGCGGCATCGCGCTTTGCCCATTACGTGAAGGTGATCATGCGCGAAAAAGTGGGCTCGTTCATGACGCGGGCCAGCGTGGAAAGTTACCTCAACGCCTGGGTGTCGCAGTACGTGCTCTTGGACGAAGGGGCTACCCAGGACGTGAAGGCGGCCTACCCGCTCAGCGCGGCCAAGGTCAACGTCATCGATGTGCCGGGCAAGCCCGGCACCTACAAGGCCACGATGTTCCTGCGCCCCCACTTTCAGCTGGAAGAGTTGACCACGTCCATCCGTCTGGTGGCGGAACTACCGGGTTGATCGGCCGTTTCGCGTTCCATCCAACGAAGCAAATTTCTTAAAGGTTATTCAACATGGATTTGATCATCTTGCAGCCGGGCGACGATAAGATGTTGTCGACCAACAGCTGGACCACGGGCGGCAGCCTGCTGGATCCGAGCAACAGTGTCAAACCAGGAAATGTCTGGCCAGGTCCGCCAGATCCTGTGTTTGCTGGAGGCGCCAACATTGGCGTTGCGCTACGCCCCGGTGGCTACATTGAGCTGGTGTCCGTGCATCAGGGCATGAAACAGCAGATGACCACCGATGTCTCTAACTCGGCGCGCACATCTGGACGGCCTGTCATCACGGAATTCACTTGCGTGAAGTACGTGGACAAGAGTTCGGTCTTGCTGTTTGACCGCTGCCTGCGCGCGCTGCCCTTGGGGGCGGGTGCAGCGGCGCCCACCATGCTGTATGTGTTGCGCAACTCCGGCACCACCACGGCCAACATCATCACCATGGCCCTGCGTGACGCCATGATCAGTGAGATCCAGTTCCAGACCAATCCCAACGACATGCCGACCGAGCAGTTCAAGATCAACTTCACGGAGATTCTTTGGACTTACACCGTGCAGAACGCCGACACCACGGCGGGTGGGGTCATGTCCTCGGGGTGGAGTCTGGCGCGCAACGCGCCCATCGGTCAGTTCACCTGATTGCGGGGGCCTCATGCAGTACTTGTTCGAGCGCCTCAACGCGCAGGGGCACGGGCGCGCGCGCCCGACAGAGTCGGGGGAGCAGTTGCGCGAGGCCGTTCGCAGCCAGATCCAATGGCTTGTCGGCTCACGCGACTGGCGCGCCGAACAAGAAATGCGCGGCTTGCTGGACATTGCCTTGCCCGCTTTGCCCACCTTGGGCAAGGGCGGCTCACAGCTGAAACGCTATGTGGAGCGACTTAAGCAGCTGATCCAGCGGCACGAGCCCCGGCTGACCCAGGTGCAGGTGGAGCTGCAAGCCACGGGCCAGTCGCTCACGCCCTTCACCGTGGTGGTTTCGGGGCAATTGGCCGCGAACGATGCCGATCAGAACGTGCGTTTCGAGTACGAGCCCGGCCCGCGGGACGTGCGAGAAGTGCGCGCCACAGGTTCCTGATGGCCTCTGCCAGTGAACGGTGAATCGCCCATGCAAGACGCCACCACGTTTTTTGACCATTACCAGACGGAGCTGGACAAGCTGCGCGAGGACGCCGCATTGTTTGCGCGCGAGCAGCCCGCCGCCGCGCACGCCCTGGGCATGGGCCATGGCCGTTCGGGTGATCCGCATGTGGAGTTGTTGCTGCAGTCCTTTGCTTACCTCACAGGTCGCTTGAGCCATCAGGTGGAGCAGGACCGGGCCTTGCTGCCCAATGCCATGTTGGACCACCTGTGCCCGCATCTGACGGCGCCCATTCCCAGCCTGCTGATCGGTCAGCTTGCGGTGACGGGCGAAAGCACGGGCGTGCTGGCGCAAGGGCGGGAGTTTTATGCCATCGCGCAGAACCCCCAGGGCCACAAAGTCCGTTGCCGCATGGCGACTTGCTTTGACGTGCCGCTCGCGCCCTTGGTGGTGCAGAACCTGGAGCATGTGGCGGTGACGGCCTACGATGGGCTGGCCGCAGTGTCTGGCGTGCACTCCGTGCTCAAGCTGCGCCTCGACAACCTGGGAACGGAGCCGCTCTACAACAAGCCGGTGGAAAAGCTGCTGTGCTATCTGGACATTGAGCACCTGCAGGTCTGGAAGCTGTACGACTTGCTGAGGACCCAGGTCGCCGGGCTCGCGGTGGACGCGGGCAAGGGCACGCTGCGGCGCGGGGGCGAGATCCGCTGGCTGGGGTTTGCCGAGCAGGAGGCCGCGCTCAAGACCTCCTTGGCCACCCACCCTGGGCTGAGCTTGGTTCAAGAGTACTTCGCCTTTCCCGAGAAGTTCCTCTTTTTCGAGGTCTCGGGCCTGGACTGGAGCGAGTGCGAGGCCGAGATGGACTTGCTGCTGCTCCTGCGCAGTGGCGTGGACAAGTCCATGGTGCTCACGCCCAGCACGCTGCGCTTGAATTGCGCGCCGCTGATCAACCTCTTTCCCCAGCGCCTGGACCCGGTGGCGCTGGACCAGACGCGGCATGAATATCGGCTCAGCGGCGATTACAGCCAGCACGACTACACCGAGATCTACGCCATCGACCATCTGGAGGCCGCCGCGCCGGGGCAGGCGACGCGGCCCCTGGCGCCGTACTTTGGTTTCGAGGATTTTGAGCAAGACAGCCCCAGCTACTTCTACACCACGCGGCGGGTGCACAGCCAGTTTCGTGGCGTGCCTGGCACCGATGTTCATGTCTCCTTCGTCGACATGGATCTGCGGCCCCAGAGCCCCGCCAACGACGTGATCGGCGGCCGCGCCTGGTGCACCAACCGGCGGCTGGTGGAGCAATTGCATGTGGGCAATCGACTGCGGCTCGACGGCCCTGGGCCCGTGCGGCACCTCACCGTCGTGTCCAAGCCCACGGCCCACCAGACCCCCGTGTTGCTGGCGGGTCAGCCGTGGTCATTGGTGTCGCAGCTGTCTTTGAACCATTTGTCCTTGTCGACCGGTCCGCAGGCGGTGGCCGCACTCAAGCAACTGTTGCGCACCCATCTGGGTCAGGGCCATCGCGTGGGAGGCAAGCAGATCGATTCCATCATGGCCCTGGAGGTTGGCACCACCTTGTCCCCCTGGGTCGTGTCAGGCCGTCACAGCCTCGTGGAATGCTTGAGCCTCGTGCTGCGCATCGACGCCAGCCTCTTCACCGGGGGCAGCCCACTGTTGTTTGCCGAAGTGTTGCGGCAGTTTTTCGTCCACTACGCCAGCATCAACACCTTGGTTGAACTGGCGCTGGAAACCTCCGACACCAAAGGAAAGGTGAAAACATGGCCTCCCATGGCTGGCGCTCAGATCGTCCTCTGAGTCTCAGCCTGCGGGCAGAGACGGGGCGGTTCGATTTCTATCAAATGGTCCGCTTGCTCTTGGCGGAGCGTGGCTTGAACGTGCGCCAGCTGGACCAAGGCGTGCGTTTCCGGGCCCACCTGGGCCAGGCCTTCCCCGCGCACGAAGCCAAGGTGTTGCGGGATCCGCGCGGTTCGCTGGGCGAGCAGCTTCCCACCGCCGTCGAAATGCGCAATTACACGCTGGCAGGCCTGCTGGGGCCCTTGCCCGAGGCGCTGGTGGACCAACTGATGGCGCGGGCCCGCGATGGCGATGAGGTGTGGATGGCCTTCCTCGACATTTTCAACCACCGGCTCAACGCCTTGCGCTATGCGCTCAAGGCGAAGGCGCGCACGGCCCTGGACCTGCTGCCGCCCGATCAAACGGACACGGCGCGCATGTACCTGTCCCTCACGGGGCTGGCCGAGCCTGCCGCGGTGGCGCAACTGCCCGTGCCGCCGCGCGCCTGGGTGGGCTTGGCCGGATTGTTGGTGAACCCGCGCCGCAGCGCGACGGTGATCGCCCGTGTTCTGCGCCGATGGATCGCGGCACCCGTGCAGGTGCAACCGCTGACAGGCTCCTGGCGCGGCGTCACGCCCGCAGCGTGGACCCGCCTGGGAGTGCAGGGCAGTTCGCAGGTGCTGGGCGCGACGGCCCGTGCGGGCAAATCCGCCTGGCGGCCCAGCGCGGCAGTGCAACTGACCTTGGGCCCTCTGCCTTACGACGCTTACTGCGGTTTTCTTCCGGGGCAGGCGCAAGAGACCAAGCCTTGGCACAACACGCTGTGCTGGATGGTCCGAACCTTGTTGAACTGGCGCCACGACGCCCACGTGGTATTGCTCTTGGCCGAAGGCGAGGAGGTTGTGGAACCCTTGTCCAACCCCACGTCGTCTGAACCCAGCGCCCGCAAGCGCGCGGGCCTGCGTTTGGGGCAGACCGCCTGGCTGAACGGTCCCCCGCGTGGCCCAAGACAAACGAGCTTTTGGGTGCGAGCCCTGAGGGAGAGTCGAGCATGAACGCCCCCCTGCCCATCGGCACCGCGCCCATCGTCCCGGTGCTGGACTCCAGCGGGGAGGGCCCGGCGCTGTTCCTGCACGTGGCCATCTTTCTCGCGGACAAGAACAACACGGTGCTCAGTGACAGCCTTTTCAGGGTGGTGTCGGTGCAGGGGCAAGAGTCGGTGTCTGAGCCCTTTGAATTCAAGCTGGAGCTGCACGCCAACGACCAATGGGAACAAAGCGACGCCATTTACACCGCCAACAACTTTTCGACTCAAGGGGGATGGACCTTCGACGCCGTGCTGGGGCGCTCGATCACCTTCGCCATCAGCACGCCGCATGCCGTGCCCACCACCACGACGGCGTCTAACACGGCATCATCCAGCACGGCGGCTGCAGCTTCCACGGCGGGTGAACCTCCCACGGATGTCCAGACATCCAGCCAGGTGTTCGCGCAAGCGATTGCCTCGGGCTCGCAACCGGCTCCGGCCAGCGGCTACAACATGTCCTTCTTCAACGGCATCGTGGCGGGCATGGCCATGGGGGGGCCTGGCATCTACCACGTCACGGTGCGTCCGTCGCTGTGGTTGTTGACGCTGTCGAACCGCTATGCCTTGCACCCCCAATGCTCCATCCAGGGTGCGATCGCCTCGGCCCTTTCAAACTACAACAGCATCGAGGCCGACTATTCCGCACTGGACAACACGGCCACGGGCCAGACGCAGGACTGGCTGCAAGCGGGCGAGTCGGACTATCAATTCGTCAAACGCCTGATGGGCAAGGCCCACCTGCTGTATTACTTCCGCCATACGCCTACCAGCCATCAGCTGGTGTTTCTGAACACGCCGAGCTACCCCGATGCCGTGCCCTACATCGGCCCCCTGCAGTACGTGCATGTGGACGAGACCCCGCTGGGTCAGCAAGCGTGGAACACCATCAGCAATTTGAACTACGAGCAGGACCTGGCTGCGACCACGGTCAAGGGGAGTTTCGTCACCCAGAACGAGGCTTGGCAGGGGGACGCGGTCATGTACAACCAGCCGATCAACACCTACTCAGGCTCGGCGACCGATGGCACGGGCGGCGTGGCGGCGGTTGATCTGTACAAGGTGTACCAATATGCCTACCTGCAGGAAACGGCGGATGAGTTCACCCAGAAAACGCTGAGTGCGAGCAATGCAGCCAGCAGGCGCCTGTCGGGGACGGCGTATTGCTCGATGTTCCGCGCGGGGTACACCTTCCAGATTGGCGCACAGACTTGGGCGGGGGGGATCCAGACCATGGTCCGCCCGGATCTCGATGATCGGCAGTTCGTGCTGACCAAGGTGGAACACCAAGCCCATCAGGACGGGGAGTACAGCAACAACTTCGAGGCCAGCATGGTGGAGGGCTTGGTCTGCGGTTTCAGCTTGGAGGAAACCCAGCAGGGCTCGGTGCTGGCCGTGGTGGTCGATGGCAAGGCCAACAGCCATGCCAGTGGCTATGACTACCAGCAAGCCTCCGACTTCGCGCCGACCACGGAAAACTGCGAAGCGCCCGATGCCGCTTCAAATCAGGCATTGAGCGGCGTGTACGTCGTATTGGCCAACGCCTGGCCGGACGGACCGCAGATATTTGTCAAACTGGGCGCATACATGCAATCCGTACCATCCATCGGATCGCTGGTGTTGGTGGGGCGTGCCAACGATGAAACTGAATTGCCGGAGCTTCAGCAGGTGGTGCACGCGGTGGGCAATGAGACGGTGACACCCGATGGTTGGACGTCCAACACCGCCATCGGCAATGCCTACAGCACCCACTATGGGGATGGCAACAGCCTAAGCTTTGGTAGTAAGTCGATTCCCAATCTGAAGGAAGCGACCAGGATCGTCAACAGGGCGTACAACTGCACTTCGGTGAGCCCCGCCCCCTACTTCAAGGACGCGAGCTATACCCAGGGCGCGAGCTACAACTATTCCACCTCCGAAACCTCGGCCACCGAATCGCGGCAAGATCTGAAGGCTACGTTGAATCAGAGCGGCTTGTACGCGCAGGCCAACGACCTGCTGAGCGTGAGCGAATCGTTTGGTTCGTCCTTCAGTCGCAGCAGCGGGGAGGTCCAGTCCAATATTTCCACGGTGGGTTGGAGTTATGCCGACAACACGGTGAAGCACACCAGTGTTTCGGTGTCGCTGTACAAGGGCGATGTCACTAACACCACGATCATGAAAGCCAATAACACCTCCACCACACACGTGGAGGGAAACGAGACGTCGGTCAGCACGCATAGGGGGAACGTGAGCAACACGTCCACCATCAACGGAACGAACTCCAGCACGTCGACCGTCGATGGCGATGAGACCAATAACAGCACGCACAACGGCAATGTGAGCAATGTTTCCGTCACCAATGGCAATAACGAAAACACCACCACCGTCAACGGAACGGATTCGACGTCGGTCACCTACAACGGCAGTACCTCAAACACGACCACCGTCAATGGTGACAGCACTTCGCATAACACCACCATTGGAACCCAGACCAACCACATGAAAGCGGGAGTCGTTAATTCAATGAATATGACTGGGAGCAGCAACTCCCTCAACCTTTCAGGTTCGGACTCCTCCATGCAAGTGTTGGGCAACAGCAATTCTCTGCGCGCGACACTTGAGACCAATGACATCGCTCTATTGGGTGCAGGTATCACGCTATCCCTCTCAGGCGCGGTACTCAAGACAGAGGCTGTTCTGCTGAGCATCGAGTTGCCCGTCACGTTGAAGTTGGTGATGTGAGCCTTCCATGAAAGTCATCAAACCTTCGCAGCTGTGTGTTTTGACGCGGCCTTTCAACCAGGACGAACAGAGTTGGCTGGCGGTCGCCGTCATTGGCTTCTTTCCCTTGGGGCGTCCCTCGCTCTTGTTCCTGGACGAAGCGGAGCAATGGCCGAAAGCCCTGAAAGCACTGCCCAAGAACAAGCCGCTGGATGAAGTGTTTCCCAAGACGCGCGGCGAGTGGCTGCTTGCAGGCAGCGCCTACGCGCCCGAGGGCAAGCCGGTGCAGAGTCTGGACGTGAGCATCCGCGTTGGTGACGTGAGCAAGACCCTGCGTGTGCGGGGAGACCGCCGCTGGTACTACGGGCCTTGGTATCGCCAAACCGAGGCGCTGCAGTTCCTCAGTATGCCCCTGACTCTGGAGCGGGCCTATGGCGGGCCGCGCCATCCCGCCAACCCCGAAGGCTGTGGCTACACCGGCAATCCGCTCGCGGGCTGGATCGGCCGCAACGAGGGCGCGTTGCCCAACATCGAACGCCCGGAGCGGCCCGTGCGGGGCCATGTGCGCAAGGGCGAGCCTGTGGGCTTGGGGCCGCTGGACCCGAGCAAACCCCCGCGCCGCCGCCATGCGGGCAACTTTGGTCGGCGCTGGCAAGAACGCAAGCTGCAGGGCATGGGGTTGAACATGGACCCACGCTTCTTCCAGACCGCGCCCGAGGACCAGTGGGCCAGCGGTCCCTGGCAGGGCGGTGAGCGCTACCGATTGGAGCATCTGCACCCCCAAAGACCTGTGATCGAAGGGCTACTTCCCGACGCGCGGGCGCGCGTGCTGGCGCGTACCAAGGACACCGGAGCCGTGCGGGCAGTGGACATGGCGATGGACACGGTCTGGTTCTTCCCCGACCACTTGCTGGGCGTGGTGGTCTACCACGGCAAGGTCGCGGTCAGTGATCCCGACGCCCTGGATGTGGATGCGGTGCTGGCGGCCTACGAGCATCCTTCGGCGACACGGTCGCTGTCCCACTACCTGCAAGCTCTGGCTGACCGCACGGACCCAGAGACAGCCGTGTTGCACGCCATGAGCGATGCGCCGCTGATCCCCGTGGAGTCTGCGCAGGCCCGTGCCCTGCGCCAAAAGACCCGACAAGCGAAGCGCGCCGCCGCCGAAGAAGCCCAACGCCAGCGGCGCGAAGCGCACACGCAGGAGCTGGGTGGCTCTGCTCACACGACGCAGAAGACGCAGGCAGCCAAAGCGGAAGCGGCGCCAGCAGGTGCAACAGCGGTTGCGCCGACGTCGCCCATGGCGGATGCCCTGGGCGGGCCTTTGGACCTTGAGGCCGTGCGCAGCGGTGACATCGATATGGCCGCTTGGCTGGCCAACCTCAAGGCCAAGACGGGTGACATGCGGGAGCAAGCTCAGCAGTCGGCCCGCGAGGTCTTGTCCGTGGCGGTTGCGCATGCCCAGCCGGTGGATCTGGCCAAGGAGAAGCAACGCCTGTACGAGACCGCGAGCAAACCTGCCTGGGATTTGCTGGATGCGCAGGCGCTCACGTCCACGGACGACCAGCAGTTCATCCAGGGCGTTGATCCGCAGGACCTGAGCAAGGCGCGCGCCGAATTCAGTCGGGTGCAGGTGCTGCAGCGCCAGGCCCGCCGCGCCGTGCTCAAGCCTTCATCGCCTGCCCTGCCGACAGAGCTCAGTGCCTGGCTCGGGAACTTGGTGCGTCATTGGCGCGGCAGCGGCCTGGCCTTGACGGGACGTGATCTGGCCGGAGCCGATCTGCGGGGGGTGGACTTCTCGGGCGCCGATTTGCGCGAAACCATTTTCGAGGCTTGCGATCTGCGGGGCGCCAAGTTCAGCGCCGCGGATTTGCGGAGCGCGAGTTTGGTGGGGGCTCGGATCGCGCAGGCCGATTTTTCTCAAGCGCGCATGGAAGGCGCGAACTTGAGCGCTTGCGACGCCCAGGGCGCCCGCTTTGCAGGCGCCGATCTGCGCAAGGCCTGGGCCATGGCGGCTGACCTCCGTGAGTGCGTGCTGGACGATGCGGTGCTGGATGAGTTGTTGGCGCAAAAGCTCGTGCTGCACGGCGCGAGCCTGCGTCGCGTGAGCGCGGATCGCGCCCTGCTGCTGGAGTTGCAGGGCGAAGGCAGTCGCTGGGATGGTGCTCAGCTCTCGACCGGCAATCTTTTGAAAGCTCAGTTGAACGGCACGTCGTGGAGAGGGGCCCGGTTGAAGCGCTGCGTGCTCTTGGATGCACGGCTGGCGCACGCTGACTTGTCGGAGGCCACGCTGGAAAAATGCCTGGCCATCGGCGCTTCCTTCGAGCAGGCGCGTGCGTGCGGTCTGCGCAGCCTGGGCAGCGGCTGGCGTGGCAGCGTCTGGACGGGCGCCGACATGAGCGGCGCGCAATGCCTGAGCAGCGATTTCGGCAACGTCGATTTCAGCGGAGCGAACTTGCAAGAGGCCGTCTTCGCCAAATGCGTGTTGCAAGGCGCGAAGTTGCACGAGGTGCGGGGCCGCGACGCGGATTTCATGCGTGCCCTGTGCCGACGCGCGGATTTTGGCGGCAGCGATTTGCAGGGCAGCAACTTTCGCCAGGCCGCTCTGGGCCTGGCCCGTTTCGAGGACGCGGACTTGCGCGGGGCGCGGCTGGAAAAGACAGCGCGTCGCAAGATCCAGCGCGAGAACGACAAGGTGACGCTGTGACGCAGACCACACCAGAGCAGTCCATGGAACAGGCTTTGGCGCGTGCGCGCCGCTTGGGCCATCCCCTGACCGGAGAGAACCGCCCGCGCTGGAACGCGTTAGGACGCGACCTCAGCGGTCTGACGTTCATGGAGTCCTCCTTGCCGCAATCGGTACTGGCGGGCGCCGACCTGAGCCACAGCCGCTGGGTGAACTGCGATCTGCGGCAAACCGATTTCACGGGCTGTCGCTTGGATGGCGCGCTGTTCAGCCGCTGCAAACTCGATGGCGCGAATTTCTCGGGCGTCAGCTGCAGTGACGCACACTGGGTGCAAAGTTCGCTGGTCAACAGCGCTTGGCATTCGGCGCGCATGCAGCGCATCACCTGGACGAAGGCCGACTTATCAGGTGCGGACTGGCGCGGCGTGGCGCTCCAACGCGGAGCCATGCTGTCCTGCCAAGCCGATGGCATCCATCTGCAGGGCGCGAAGGTCGGGCACAGTGCGCTGACGGGACTGAACCTCAGTCGCTCCGTGTTGACGGGGTTCGAGGCCGACACCTGCGTGTTTCAGGGTTCGGTCTTCCTTGCGCAAGACCTCTCGGGCTTGAGCTTGCGGCGCTGCAACTTCGATGGGGTGGATTTTTCCGAAGCCCTGTTCGATGAAGCCGACCTGAGTGGCAGCAACTTCCATCAAAGCAAGATGCACGGCGCGTCGCTGCAGCGCGTCAAGGCCAGTCACACCCTGTGGATGAAGGCGGACCTCGAAAGCTGCAACTTTGAGCGCGCGCACCTGGACTGTGCCTTGTTCGTGCGTGCCAAGGTCACGGGGTGCAAGTTCGAACAAGCCGTTTTGGCGTATTCGGTGTGGGATCACGCCGTGGTCCTGCGCAGCACATACGAGAACGCCGATCTGAACACCTCCCAGTGGCAGCACGCACGCGGCGATCACCTTGATTTTTCCGGCTGCGAGTTTCGCAACGCCAAGTTGCACGGTGCCTTGTTCGAGCGCAGCACCTTCCGTGGGGCGAAGCTCAAACATGCGAAAGGTACCGATCGCGAGTTACTTGAGGCCGAACAACGCAGCCTTGTTTTGGAGCAATCCGCATGACGATTTCCGTTGAACCCCTCGCTTCTGTTTCGCAGTCCTCTCTCGGTCTCGCCAGGGCAACCGTGGCCGAGGTGGGTGGGCCAGACAGCTACCGTCTCTACGACGGCCGTCAGGCGTGCCGCAGCGCGTCCTGCCTGCTGCAACCGCAAAAGCAGGACCAAGTTTTGGTCTGGGAAGATGACGATGGCGCGTGCTACATCGTGTCGATCCTGGTGCGCCCGGCGGGATCACAGGCACGCCTGAGCGTGCCGGGTGCCGACGAGCTGACCTTGGACGCGCCGCGTCTGTGCCTGCAGGCGGAGAGTTTGATCCGGCTGATCTCCCTGCAGAACCTGGAACTCTGCGCCAGCGCAGGGCAGCTATCGGCCTTTGCGTCGACCATCAACATGACCGCGCTGGACCACCTGATTCAGTCGGCCGCTCAGTGTCTGGGCCAGTACGACAACCTGTTGCTGGAAGCCAAGGGCCTGGCCCGTCTGCACGCCCAACAGATGTTGCTGAGCGCGCAGCACGATCTGCGCGCCGACGCTGAACGCATCAGCATGGGGTGATCAGCATGTTTGCCAATACCAATCTCGGCGTGCTGAACATGGGGTTCCCGGACGTCTGCCTGACGCCGCCACTGGCCATACCCGTGCCGTTTCCAAACATCGCGATGTCGTTGACGCACATTCCTTCCGTCTTCAACGTGCTACTCGATTGCGGCCTGGCGGAGAACCTGCTGACGCAAGGTACCTTGAGTCTGGGTGACGTTGGGGCTGGCGTCGCCAGCGGCATGATGGCCGGGCCAGACCATCCCTTGCTCGGGAGTTTCAAGACCATTTTCGGCGTCTGCCCCGCCACCCGGATGACCACCTTGAACATCCAGAACTTGGACAACGCACCCGGGATATCGCTGACTCCCGCGCAAATCCGCGTCCTCTTATTGGGCTGACCATGGTCCTGCACATGCGTTGTTCGGCGCCTTTTCTTTTGCTGGCCTGCCTACTCGGCTTGACGGGCTGCTCGACGGTGCGCACCACGGTCGATACCGTCAAAACCTGGATCGGTCTGGAACCTCCCAGGGCCGCCTTGCGGCATTTGACTTTGGTGACGGACCACGATGCGAATGACAGCAGCGCGGTGCGCATCGACATCGTGGCCGTTCACGACAGGCCCGCTGCGCTGGCGCTGCCAGAGTCATCAGGTGCGTGGTTCGAACAAAGACAGGCGCTCAAGGGCAGCTTGGCCGACGCCATCGCGGTTCGGTCTTTCGAGATCCCGACCGGCAGGCTGCTCAAGGACGTCCACTTGCCTCGCGACGTCGCGAGGGCGTGGAGTGTGCGCGCCTATGTGGATCTGCGTGGGCCAGGGGAACACAAGGCGATCGATATCTCGAGTCCTTGCCGCGTCACCTTGCATGTACAGAACACACTTGTTGCCAAGATCACGGAGCCATGACCATGCAACTGATTGACTCGCTGCCAGAGGCGGTCCAGTGGACCGAGGGCATGCTCTTGTCCCCCCAACATTTCCAGCAACAGGACATTTACTGGCAATCCCAGTTGCAGCACCTTCTGGCTTTGCAACAACCCCATGGTTGGGGCCTGGTGTCGTTGGAGTTCGATCCGGCTGCCTTGGCCCAGCATGTCCTGAGGGTCATCCGTCTGCATGCGGTGACTCCTGATGGCTTGGTGGTGCAGTTTCCTGGCCACCATGAATCGTCACTTGAGCTGAATCTGGCGAAACTGGATTGGACCCAGGAGAGCCTGCAGCGCGTGTCGCTGGCGGTCCCCCGGCGCGAGCGTGGCGCCGCCACCCCCGGCAGCGCGATCCAGCGCTTCGATCCGGTGCCAGGAACTCTGGAGTCGGATGAAACCCTGCCGGACAGCAAGGTGGAGGTGAGTCGTCTGAGGCCCCGACTGGAGTTGTTGGCAGGGCCCGTTCCGCCGCGGTATGCCGCTGTCCCGCTCTTGGACGTGTTTCGCGATCCAGTCGGTAGCCTACGGCTCGGGGTGTACGTTCCGCCTGCCTTGCGCTTGGACGCGGGGGAGTTTCTTGACGACAAGGACCCCATGCGGCGGGTGCGCAGGCTGATCGACACGGTGCGCGTCAAGCTGCGCGATCTCGCGGGCAGTCGGCGTCCCGAGGACAACGCCAGTCGCTTGACGGAGGACGCCCAGCGCACCCTGATGGTGGCGCGCGGGCTTGCAGTGATGTTGCCCAGCATGGAGTTGATGGTCGCCAATCCCGCCACGCACCCGCATGCGCTTTACCTGGAGTTGAGTCGCATGGTGGGGCAGATGGCGGTCTTGGCGACCAACCCGACGCCTCCGGTACTGAAGCCTTATCAGCACGAGGACGTTCGCCCAGGAATTGAGCAAATGCTGGATTTTTTGGAAGGCCGACTGGCCCTGATCAGTCCGATGTACGAAGCGATGTTCTTTGAGCGTGAATCGGAGTTTCGCTTTTCCCGTCTCATGGCCCAGGGGACCACGGTCGAACAGTTCATCGTCGAGCTGCGTCCACGGCCCGGTCAAGATGCGCAGGCGCTCGCACGCTGGCTGGGTCAATGCACCATTGGCCGTGAAGACATGTTGATGGAGTTGCAGCGTCGGCGCTTGCCGGGCGCGACCTGCGTGCCTGTCAGTGCCCGAGAACTGCCAGGCTTGAACGTGCCGGACGATGCGCAGCTCTTTCGCATCCGCATCAATTCACTGGATGTCGAAGGTCAAACCGGGACAGGGCTATCTGCGGGAGGGCGGTGGGTCATCGAGCACGCCGCTCAGGCACAAGGTCCCAGTGAAATCGTGTGGCACCAGGCCGTGAATCAGTTCCAAGGGAAGAACGGCAATGAGTGAAGCAGCTTGGTCAGACAGCAGACTGGTGTCCAGCTTCGCTGACTACTACAGCGAGCTGTCGGAGTACAAGCTTGCCATCCGCGAAGGCAAGCTGCAGCAATTGCTTCAGGGCGAGCTGTCCGAGAACCCAACGATGGAAGAGATCACGAACGCAGTTCGTCGGCGTTTGCTCAACTACCTGAAGCGGCAACAGCTGTCCTTGGAACGCGGCGGCGCCAAGTTGGACGCGCGCATCTATCGCCGGGCGCAATACGTCATGGCGTCCCTGAGCGATGAAGTCTTCTTGCTGGAACTGGACTGGCCCGGTGCTCAACACTGGTTGACCCTGACACTCGAAGACGCACTGTTTGGGAGTCGCTTGGCGGGCCGCCTTTTCTTTCGTCAAATCGAGAGCCTTCCTCGGCTTGGCTGCGGTCCATCCACCTTGCGCGATCTGGCGGCCGTGCACCTGTTGGCTTTGCAACTGGGATTCAAGGGCGAATGCCGAGGGAAAAGCGGAGCCGCGGCATTGGAGCGATACCGTGAGCAGCTCATTCAATTGCTGAGTGACCGGCGTCGTGGTGGCGCCGATGTTGCTGATCTGGAACCTTTCTCCCAGGCGGGCAGCTACACGCTGTCCGAGCGCCACGACGAGAGGCTGGCGCCCATCAAGCCCTGGTACCGATACACCGCCATCAGCTTGCTCATCTACCTCTTGCTCACCAGCGTGCTTTGGCTGGGCTACTTGGTCCCCTTCGTGAGCGGTTTGAAGTCCGCGTTCCTCTGAAATGACGACGCTGGAAGCCTTCGTCCTCAAGCATGCGACCGCGATCTGGATCGCGGCGCTGTCGGTGCTTGCCTTGTTGGCGCTGTGGCTCCTGTTGCGTTGGCGGCGGCCTCGCTTGGGCAAGGACAAGAAAGGAGCAGGCCGCACTCCCCGATGGCCTTGGGCCGGCAAACTGCGCGACGGCGTGGACCTCTTGATGCAAGCCCTGCGCTACCTCAGCACTCGGCGTGAATGGCGGTATGCCAGTCCTTGGATCATGCTATTGGGCGAGCGCAGGGCGGGTAAGTCGAGCATCGCGGCCTCCATCACCGATGGCCGTCGCGAGGCGCTGATCTTGCGGGAGCAGCAGCTGAGCGCCGATGGAGCGGAATGGCACTTCTGCTCCGGGGGCGTTTTGATCGATCCCGACGGTGCTTTGTCTTGCTCCGATTCGGGCTCGAGCGAGGACCAGCGTTGGCAGCAGCTGTTGACGGCCATCGATGCGCGACGTCCTGAGCGCGGATTGGACGGGATCGTCCTCGCCGTATCTGCGCGCACCTTGTTGAAAAGCCATGGCGATCAGCTGAGAGACGTCGCACAGCTGTGCCATCGGCAACTTTGGCAGGTGCAAAAGTCCTTCGAGTTTGTGTTGCCCGTTTACGTGGTGGTGACCCAAGCCGACGCCATCGAGGGCTATGCCGAGTTCTGGCGCAATCTTCCGCCCCGCATGCGTGACGGTCTGTGGGGCTGGTCCAATCCCTCGCTGATCGATCATGAACCTGCCGCGGAAGTGGCCCGCGCGGTGTGCGGCGAGGTGGTGGGCGGCCTGCGTGAGTTGCAGATCGCGCTGGCGGCCAGCGGTGCCGAAATTGAGTCTCCCGACAGATTCTTTCTCTTTCCGCAGTTTTTTGCCAAGCTGCAGCCCGGGCTGACCGCCTTTCTGGAGACCTTGCTCAAGCCCAGCGTGCACCACGCGAACTTCTACTTCCGGGGGGTCTACTTCTGTGGCAGCGAAGCCTGCGACGGACAGAACCTTAAAGGCGTGTGCAAGGCGGTTGATTTCGCGCAGCCGTTGCTGCAAGACAAAGTGTTCGCGGAACCCGGTCTGGCACGGCCGCTGCAAAGAAGCGTCTGGTCACGCAATCGCCTCTTGCGCAAGCTGCAGTATGGACTCGTCGGTGCGGCTTTGGTGTTGTGCGCTGCCTTGTTCTACGACGTGAATTCTCTGCTGCGGCAAGTGGATGACATCAAGCATTCCGTTGCGCAGATCCATGCCAAGACCGGAAACCTGAAGCAGGCTGACAACTGCCTGAGTTATTCGGCCATCTCAAAAGTTCTGCTCCAAATGGGAGAGCTGAACTCGGACGGTAGCTATCTCTCCATTCCGATTTCGTGGTTCGATCATCGCTTGAACACCGAAGTCGGAGATTGGCTGGCGCAGAAGATGTTTGAGCAGTACGTGATGCCCAGCTTGCAGTGCCGCTTGGAGAAGGAGGCGTCGGCGCTGGCCAGCGCCGAAATTTTCACCCTCGATGACAGTCTTAACACCACTCAGACCGTGGACAGGATGGTTCAGCAATATGACGACTATGGACGGCGTGTGGGGCGTCTTGAAGCGAACATCGCGGCCTTTTCGAAGGTGGCGAAAGGCGGGTCCGGCACGACGGCACTGGAGAGAGCGAGCTTGTTGGATCACTTGCTTTCGGAGCTCTATCAAGTGAAGCCAGAGAAGCGCACGCCTGCCGAGAGAGTCTCGTACGTCAAATCGCTGTCCGCCATCAGCTACTCCAGAGGGCCGTCGATTGATCAGGACTACCGCGACAAGATCGGACAAAAGCTGCAACAAGCCGGGGAGTTTCTCTACCAAGAAATGCATGAACGCCTGGCTTTGGGGCGCAAGCTGATTCCCAGGCTGTTGTCGGATGAACCGGACATGGACATACCCGGCGATTTGGCGCTTTTGAAGGATTGGGTCCGTTGGGTGGATTCGACCTGGGTTTCGGACAACAGCGATAAAAACCCTTGCGGCCGTGTTCGAGAAACAGTTTTGGGCACCCTCGACGCATTGCAGGCTGAACACGGTTATGCGGGAGACTTTGCTCAGCTGCGGCGCGAGTTTGACCCGCAGCAGTGCCGGACGCTTGCGCTTGCACAGTTGGCGGCCAGCCCTGTCGCCCCCTATGGTTCCTTGGTAAGTCAGGTCGAGGGCGGCTATCAGATCAACGCCGCCCTGGCGCGTGACGAGCGAGGTCTCACGGGGATCGAGCATCTGCCCTACATGAAACTCAAACCTCGGGGTGTTTTTTCATGTCAACCCGCTTTGAACGGTTGGCTGGACCCTCAGCTCAAGGAAGTCGATCAGCACCTTGCTGACTACGCAAAGATCAGATCGATCATCCAGCTCGACCCTGTCAAGACACCTTTGACCGACCTTCTGATCCGCGCCCAGTTGCGCGCCGTGGTGTCGGAACGATTGAACGAAGCCCAGAGGACGTCACTCCCGCCGCAACTGGATGCCAGTTTGGACGCTCGCTTTTCCGACCAGAGCACGAGTTTCGACAAGCAGCGAGAAGCATTGAAGCGCGTGCTCGCGGTCATTCCAGAGTTGGGTTCTGCGGCTTTCTCCAGCGCGTTCTCCGAATGTGTGAAGAACTACGCGAACGACATGTTGAGACGCATTGACCAACTCACTGAATCTGGAAAACTGTACGAACCGAAACCCAGGGATGTGCGCGACATGGTGGCGACAGACACCGTCTTTCAGCTCGGTGATGCTCACCAATTGACCAGCTACTTGATGCACCAGCGTGACCGTGTGGGCGTGCTGGTGGGTTACGCGGCGCCCTTCATGAAATTCTTGGAGGAAAACTTCGAATCGGCGGGTTCTTCGAGCCGACCTGGGGGCACGGGAGCCTCCTCGAGTCCGAGTCTGCGTCGTTGGCGCGGTACCGAGGCCGAGCTTTACCGATACCAAAGCGGAAAGGATCTGACAGGGAGCCTGGGCAGCCTTGAGAATTTTTTCCAGAGCACCTTGGCCACCCTGAGCTATGGCGATTGCAGCAGAGCCTTGGACAAGGCCAGCACGGACTCCGCAGGAACAGATTTCTTCGGCCAGTGGCGCCGTGAGATTCACGACACATCCCTGTTGCGTTGCAAGAATCAAAGCGAGGCGGATGCTTTGCTGGCGTATCTTGAGATTGCCCGGAGATTCAACAACGAATTGTCGGGTCGTTACCCCTTCGCGGACCTTCGATCCCCAGATGTTTCCTTGTCCGTGGTCAGGGAGTTCTTTCAAGACTATGCCAAGAGGCGCGAGGTCTTGAGGCAGAAGATCAATGGTCTGAAAGACAGCCGGTGGCGCCCCATCAGTGCGTTCTTGGATCAGTTGGATGCCGTCACACTTTTGCTGGAGAGCACGGGGGTGGTGTCCGAAGAGCCCCGCCCTCTGCGCATGAAGGTCAACTTCCGCGCGCGCAGAAAACAGGAACTGGGGGCCGAAGAAATCATTGAGTGGGGTTTGCGCGCGGCCGACCGAAAGCTCAACGACCGCGACCCGAACCAGGTGTTGGACTTCAGTTGGGGGGAGCCTGTGGAATCGTCCCTGACATGGGCGACCCAGTCGGTCTGGCGACCAGTCCGCAGGCCCGCCGATGTGGCGTCCATGAGCGTCATTGGCGCGACGGCCAAGTTCCA
Source organism: Hylemonella sp. W303a (assembly GCF_046452315.1). NCBI lineage: Bacteria > Pseudomonadati > Pseudomonadota > Betaproteobacteria > Burkholderiales > Comamonadaceae > Hylemonella > Hylemonella sp. W303a. The sequence continues at coordinate 714,924 of NZ_JBKFDG010000001.1, forward strand.
CGAAGTAGGCGATTGGGCCTTGCTGCGCTGGCTTGAGCAGCACCAAATCAGCTCGTCCAGCGATCCCCGGGGGGGCAAGCGCGCGCCTGTGCTGGAGTTTGGCGTGCCGGTGCGCGACGACAAGGGGCGCATGGGCGAAGCGCGGTTGTACTTGGAATTGGGCTTCAACGCGATCGACGCGAAAGGACAGACGGCGCAGAGCCTTGCATGGCCGGTCAGCTGGCCCTTGTTCGCGCCTCGGCAGTGACATTGACGGAGAGAATCCTCATGCAAGCAAAGATGACTCCCACCCCGGATCAAGCAGAGTTGCTGTCGCGCGCTCAGCGATATTTTCAGCAGAGCGTCGGCGTGGACCTGGATGAGTTGCTGCAGCCCATCACGCCCGACAGCCCTGCGGGCAAATCCGTGCGTGGCAACGGTGTTTACAACGCCATCCGTGAGGCGCGACGCGAGGACGATGCCAGCTTGCCGCAAGGCGCTTGGGCTTACGAACTGAAGCAGGCGGAGTGGGACAAGGTCACGGACATTGCTGCGCATGCGCTGCTGAGCAAGACCAAGGACTTGCAGCTGGCCGCGTGGTTGATGGAGGCACAGATCGCGCAACATGGTTTCGAGGCGATTGCACCCTGCATGCTGTTCATCGCCGCCTTGTGCGATCGGTACTGGAATGAGCTGTACCCGCGTATCGACGAGGGCGACGAGGAGTACCGCGTCAATGTCCTGCGCTGGATCAATGAAAAGTTGCTGCCGCCCCTGCGCTTGCTTCCGATCACCGATGCCCGTTCCGGTCGCAGCTATTGCTGGGCCGACTACGAGCAGGCGCGTCGCACCGAGCAGGCGCGGGCCAAGCAGTCCAGACCCGCGGCCCAGGCCGCAGCTGCCGATGGCGTGACCTTGCAGGAGCTGCAAACCGCGCTTTCCTCCACGCCCACGGAACACCACCTGGAACGTTATCGCGTGCTCGCCGATGCGTTGGCGGGCGTGGACGCGGCCACCCAGACGCTGGAGACGCTTTGGGGTGACGCCGCGCCCAGCTTGAATTCCTTAGCGGGCTTGTTGGAGCAGATCCAGGCGCTGCTGGCGGGTGAACTCTACAAACGCGGGGTCAGATTGAACGCAGTGGCAGCACAGGTAGCGGCGGCGCCATCCGCAGGTGATGGCGCTGGGTCGGGTGGCAGTGGACCCGATGACGCCAGCGACGGCCAAGGCGGCGATGGCCCGATACGCAATCGCGCGGACGCCTACCGCAGGTTGGCCTTGATCGCCGACTACCTCGCCGCACTGGAACCCCACAGCCCCGTGCCTTACCTGCTTCAGCGCGCCGGCGAGTGGGGGAACATGAACACGGCGGAGCTGTACCACGAGATGTTTGTGCGTTTTGGCGGGAACCTCAACATCTTTGAAGTGTTGGGGGTCGAAGCCGCCACCAAAGGCGCAGCTTCATCTTAAACACCCGTTTCGTGGCGTTTCCTTGAGTCGGGGGAAGCCAGATATGTTTCCTGGAGTTTTGTCATGAGCAACCCTGATCTCCCATCGATTCAGTCGGCTGGTACCAGCATGACGGATGGAACTTCTGCTGTGCAGCCAATTGCAACCCGCAAAAGGGCCATGACCGTGGGGCCTGTGAGCACAATCGCCTCAGCATCCTCCCCCGGAGGGCGGCAGCGCGCGCATTCGTTCACGCAACTGTCAACCCAGCAGCGATCTAACCTGCCTGACTTCCCCCTTGCAACCGTTCCCGCCAAGCAGGAGCCTGTGGATTCTGGCCTGTCGGTGGAGCATCCGGATTTCCTGGGGTATACCGGCCACGAGCACCAGTTCAAGACGCCGGTGAGGGCCGGGCCATTCAAGTTTTCCGTCGTGGGCCAAATTTCTCCCGACATCGCGCGTCTCTATGGCCTTGAGACGACGGGGGCGGATGCCCATCAAGGGCGGTCGAGGGAAGATGCAATCGCGCACCATGAACGCATGCAGAACCCCGATTTTTTTGGTTACACAGGGCGCGATCACGAATTCAAGACACCCGTAAGGGCGGGGCCATTCACATTCTCTGTCGTCGGCAGCATCGCCCCTGAAGTGGCTCGTCAACATGGATTGGACCAAGCCGAGGCCGGAGATCACGTGCCTGGCCGCGCTGCGCATGATGCTTCTAAGCATGAAGCCGTGGTGTCACCGGCTTCACAAGGCAAGACGAAACTGGGGTTTGGCACACCCATCGTGGGCGGTGTTTTTGGCGAGATCGTCATGGCCAGGCTGGCCAAGCGGGCCATGAAGCGGGTTGGTGAGGCGCCAGCGCCGGGGGGGTCAAAGACTGGAGACGCGCAGACACAGGTCGCGGAGCCTGGCCAATCGGCGTCCGCCAGCCATGCCACTGAGCACAAGGATTTTCTGGGTTTTACGGGCAGAGAACACGAGTTCAAGACACCGGTGCACATGGGGCCGTTCAAGTTTTCAGTCATTGGAAACGTGTCGCCCGAGGTTGCCAGGCACTATGGCATCGACCACCTCGGATTCGAAGGCCGTTCTCATGCCGATCACACGACAACAACTTCGAAAGCGGGCAATGCAGCGGAGCATGGAGCTGCCCGTGGCAAGTTCAGGCCCAGTATTGGTCCGGCCAAGATTGGTGGTGTCTTTGGCGAAATCGTTACTGCAAAACTGGCGCAACGCGCCATGAAAAAAGTAGGCAATGACGGCGGGAAGCATTCGGCCACCGGTGCGAAATCAGGTGGCGCCAGCAAAGCAAAGCCCGGGAAGTTCAAGCTCAGCGTGACCCCTCGTATCGGAGGGCTCTTGGGTGACAAAGTGACAGCAAAGTTGGCCTTGCGGGCACGCAAGCAAGCCGCCAAGAGCACATCGGCGCCGAGTTCCACGGCCAAGAAGACTTCTTAACGAACTGCTGATCCCAACACATGCGTGAAGCAGACATACTTTTTGCGATGACTGCGATACGAGAGACCCTGACGCGTTCTCCCTTGGTCAAGGACACTGCCAAGGGCGTGCACGAGTTTTGGGTTCCGTGGGAGGAGCCGCGACCGCTCATCTCGGTCACGATACGGGCCCTGGAGAGGTTGCAGAGACTGGGTGAGGTGGAGGTGTCCCGACAACAAGATGGCGCCATGGTGTGGGGCGCCAAACGGACGCTCGAATGAGCTGTCTTCGTGGACCGTGCCGATTGGCAGCTTAAGCGGGGCTCAGGCTTGCAAGTCTGATCGGTACTTGCGCACCAGCTTGCCGAAGGCGCTGGGATCTTGATTGGCCAGCCGGGCGGCCTTGGTGATGTTGCCTCCCGTCTCGTTCATGATTTGTAGTACGTAGCTGCGTTCAAATTGGCGCACGGCCTCGACCTTGGCGGCGCGGAAGCCTTGGACCGCTCGGGGCGAGTCTGCTTCGGCCGTTTCAGCAACGTCGGGCAGGACGATGCGCGGGCTGTCGCTGAGCAGGAAAGCACGGTGGACCGCGTTCTCCAACTCTCGGACATTGCCGGGCCACTCGTGGCTGTTGATGTAAGCCACGGATTCCGGTGCAAGTTTGGCCTTGTCCCGGCCGTAGTGACGGGCAAAACGCGACACGAATATCTCGGCCAGTTCCACGGCATCGCCCGTGCGTTCTCGGAGGCTGGGCATGCGCAAGCTCAACACGCTGATGCGAAAGTAAAGGTCTTTGCGAAATTTTTTATCTTCGGCGAGTTGCAGCAAATTGGCATTGCTGGCAACCAGAACTCGCACGTTCGCTTGCTGGATCTTGCCGCTGCCAACGCGGCGGTACATGCCATCCTGCAGGAAGCGCAGCAAGGCCGCTTGTGCCTTGTGCCCCAATGAGTCAATTTCGTCCAGGAAGAGGGTGCCGCCGTGGGCTGCTTGGATCAACCCGCCGGACATGGTCTTGGCATCCGTGAAGGCGCCGCGTTCATGTCCGAACAACTCACTTTCGATCAGGTGTTCGGTGAGCGCTCCACAGTTGATCGGTACAAAAGGGCAGTCTTTGCGTTGCCCCAAGTAGTGGATGGCGCGGGCCGCCATTTCCTTGCCGGTCCCCGTCTCTCCCTCGATAAGGACTGTCGCGTCGATGCCGGCAATTCGTTCAATTTGGAGTCGGACTTTCCGAAACGCTGGCGATGAGCCTAACAACTGATATTGGAACAGTGCAGACATTGCTGTCGCCCCCCCTCTATTCGGTTCAAGCCACCGCATCGACTGACGTCGCGCATCTCGTGGCTAACGGAAAGACGAATTCTGTTGCTCCACCAGTAGAAACAGAAGCAGTCGCGGTTCATCCTACGTGAACTGAACGCTCTCGGAAAAGCTGCAAAACCTCGTCACGGACAGACACAAGTCTAGAGGGAATGAGAGTTTTTTCGACATACCCTAAAGGGGCATAGTGCAGCGATGTGAACTTTGCAGACCGCTGCTTTCGCTCAAGCAATAAGAAGCGCTGCCGCTCTGAACCGTCAAACCCCGATACACCCACTTTAAAAAGCGTCTTCTGTCACAAAGTGGGTACAAATGAACCGGGGACCCACGAAGCGAGATCGGCGTGTACATGGGTGAAACCGAGAGCAGCGGCCATGTGTAGGCGGTGAAAGCCGTCCCTGAGTTCATAGCGTTGGTGTCCCTCCCGACGGTAGACAAGCAATGGCGGCAGCGCCACGTCGTCACGAATCGCGGCAAGAATGCTCGAGCTGCGAACGACGCCGGGTCGGTCGGGGTCGGGCTTGTTGAAGTTGGGAACACCCTTTCCACGAACAGGAGGGTCTATCAGCTCGATGGGAAGAAGTAGCTCGCCTGATCCGGCAGGCGCAGCGGACTTGGGGACGAAGTTGCCCATACCGAACGCATGGACAAGTCGTCGAGCTTCTGCCAGCGTATTCGGGTCTATGGGCATGGCACAAGTACTCCGAATGCATCCGTCCACCGCCCTAAGTTCGGCGGTTCTTCACTTTGGGGATGGCGGTAAGCGCAAAAAGTTAGGGCCTGCTTGTCTCCGGAACCATAAATGTTCCGCCGCTGGAAGCATAACTGTTCCACCCGACAAGGCCCGATGGTGGCGACTTTGCGCAGTAACCCTTTCGACCATGTGACTGGAAAAGGACAGCGATCCTCCGCAGGACGTCATATTTGGTGTCCCTTTGATCGATTACTACCCAGGCTATGCTCATGGCATGGGTTCGTTGATCTCCATCCGGAAGCGATTTAGTAAGAGGAAAGCAATTGACTTCACGAATCAATAGGTTGCTTCTTCCGTTGATAGGTGCCGCCCTGCTGGTGGGTTGCAAACTGGGAACCTACGCCGAGGCTCGCTCCGACCGCATGGTCGAGATTGAGCAGGCTTGGCCAGATCGCATGACTTTGGCCATGTCCCGGTTTCTCTTCGACGATCTGGGAGGGCTGAATACCGACACCCTTGAGACCAATGCCATGCCTTGGAAGGTCGTCGCGACGGCCATGTTGATGGAAAGCGCTGCGCGCGAGGGGACGCCTCTCGATGCAAAAGCCTTGCCGGGACTGTTCCAGCGCAATGGTTGGATCAACGCGACGGGCATCGACAACTGGTCTACAGAGGCGCAACCGGTGTTCGACAAGCCAGTGGGGCTGGTTTCGGGCTACATCGACAAGCGAATTCCCCGCATCCGGTTGGAGGTGGCGAATATGGGTTGCGCGGCATGCCATGCAGGCATGAGTTACGACTCACGCGGCAAACCTACAGGGCGGGTCTGGCTGGGTGCCCCCAATACTTCACGCGATCTTGACGGCTATTTGGGCTCAATTCTGGCCAGCCTGAACTACGTGAAGAACCGTCCTGCTGAACTCATGGCCACGATTCCAAAGATCTTTCCCGGCGTTGACGCCGTTGAGATCGAGACCATCCGGAAATACGTGGTGCCGCAGATCACCAAGCGGATGAACGACCCCAATGAGATCCTCGTTGCCTTCGATCACGGAGGCGTGGGGTCGACCAATGGTGTCGCGGCGCTGAAGATGCGGTTGAAGGCCCGCCCTGACCTGGTCGCCGTGCAAGGTGAACACGGCTATACCTCCATCCCCGATATCTCCGACCGCGCGTTGAGAACTTCGCTGCTGTACGACGGTTTGTATGCGCTCCAGGCGGATGCTCGTTTTGTCGAGCGAGCAGCAGGCCAAACCGATGCGCGGGATGCCGACCGACTCGCCAGCATCGTTGCCTTCTTCCTCGTTCCCACCATGGGCATCAAGCCGGATGCCTCTGAGAAGCAGGCCAGACCGGTCCGGGAGATTCTCGATTTCGTTCAGGCGTACCGGCCACAGCCGTTCCCCGGCCCCGTGGATGCAGCGAGGGCTGAGCGGGGCAGCAGCATTTATGCGGCCAAGTGTGCGTCGTGCCATGGTAGCTATTCGGCAGGTATCGACAAGCCGAGGTTGCAGTCATTTCCTAACCGCCTCGTTCCACAGCATCGCATCGGTTCCGATCCCGCACGCTGGCAAGCCATCACCGACGAAACCGTGCGAGCGCTCAATCGGACCCCCGTGGCCAGAAAGCTTAATGCCGCCAATGCGCGCGGCTATGTTGCGCCCATCCTCAACGGCATTTGGGCGTCCGCTCCTTATATGCACAACGGTTCGGTACCGACCCTCTGGCACTTCATGCATCCGTCCGAGCGGCCAGGCCGCTTTGAAGTGGGCGGGCACGCACTGGATTTCCAGCGGGTTGGCATCGCCTATCCCATGGGGTACCAACCATGGTCGACCCCAGTGCCCTATGACACGGCAGGGCCGGGGCGTAGCAACCAGGGGCACGAGCGGGAATTCGAAGACATGTCGGAAGCGCAGAAGGATGCGCTGCTGGAGTATTTGAAACTGCTTTAGGCCTGAGGTGGCAGCATGAGTTCTGCCGCTTTGAGTCGGGCGCTACGTGGTATGCGTGCGGCGGGCATCTTGCCCACACGCAGAATCGCAACCAGTCGCTGACCCCTTGGCAAGGGGAAGGCCTGGCGCAGCAGCGCGGCATGATGTTCGGAATCGGCCAGTGCTGACATCGGAACGGCGCACAAGCCGGCGCGGGTGAGGTCCAGCCAGAATCTGTAGAAGGCGCGGCCTGCATCGAACCAGGAGCTATCCTCGGCCCCATGAAGCAGCACGATGCCAGCTGCGCTACGCACCTTCACCGCTTCTGAAACGAGCAAGCCTTCCAAAGACAGCGCGCACAGCAGGCGGACGATTTTCGGTTGTAGAGCAAATCGCGCGACCGCCGCTTCAATTCGGGAAAGTGCCATGCAGTCGGTGCTGAGGCCGTCGCGAGCCCAGTTCTGATCGGCGGCCGAGAATCGCATCCAGCGAAACAATTCTTCAGCGAATCGCGGATTGCGCATCCCGTATGCCGCAGCATCGTCATGCCACATGGCAATCTTCGCGACGTGAGCGGCTTCTTCGATGATCAACGCGGAATGACCGTTGCCCAGCTCGCGCAAGGCGGATTTCTCGGCATCACCGGCGAGGGGAAAAATCCCACGAAAGGATTGCCGCCGCGTCACGGCTTCGGCCAAGTCATCTTGCTGGACACCAGAAACGATGCGGGCACTGGCAACCCGCCGAAATTTGGCCTGGCTGCGGGATGGCCATGCCAGGTCTTCCAGGCGTTCTTCGGCCAGCCCATGACCTTGTGTCGACAACGCCAGCGCCATGCCTTCCCAGGCTGCACCCAGAGCCAGCGCGTTGTCCCTGCCCGTCGGGTCTCCAATGCTGAGCCAGCGCGTCGTGTCTTCGTACAGCTCGACGCGTCCGTCAGCGGTAAACCTCCAGCGGGCGGGTTGGATATTGTGCGGGGATGGCGCAAGTGCGGCTGCTTCGACAAGACGCGTGATTCGACTTGGGTCCAGCAGTCCGTTCATGTCAGCGCCTTTCGATACAGATGCAGGCGATGCAAGACTGTCGCTCCGAGTTTTTGCATTTGCCTGTGGCTCGCCCTATTGGAATCTGACACCCAGCTCAGCCCAAGATGTGTGTAGCCGCGGGCCTTGAGGGCGGAGGTCACTTTGTGCAGCAGGACGCCGTTGATCCCGAGCCCGTGGTGACTACGGCAGACGGAGAAGAAGATGACGGAGGCGCGGCGGCGAAACAACTTGAGTTTCAGCAAATGCCAAAGCGTCGACATGCCCATGCGTGAACGTGTTGCACGCAGGAAAGGGTTGAGGTCGGGGATGCAGAGAAGAACACCAACCGCTTGCCCATTCTCCCTCGCCACCATGGAAATATGCTCGTCAATCACCCACATCATTCCGTCGCAGGGGAAGAGGAATTCTTCTTCCGTGAGGGGGACGAACATCGGGTTGTCACGGAAACCATCATTGAGTACCCCGCACGCCTCGCGCAGGACATCGTTCAAGCCACGCCTGCGAATGCGTTCCCAGGTCCAGCGACCATCTTCAAGCAATGCACGCTGTTTGTCGCCAAGCAGGCTATCTGGATCGAATTCATCCAAATCCACTTCGAAGGTCGTCATGGGAAAGAATCGCTGATAGCCGAGCGCTTCGAGCAACCTTGCGACATGCGGTGGTGAATAGTCCTGGTAGGTGTAGGGGGCATGCTCGAATCCTTCGGTGACCACGCCAATCATCTGGGTGATGGTGAGATTGAAGCTTCCTGCAATCTCCTTGCACCCGCGCAGGCGCAGCCACTGGCAGGCGGCGTCGAGCAGACTTCGTGCGACTTCCAAATCGTCGATGCAGTCCAGGCAGCCGAAGTAACCCCGCTGCAGTCCGTGTAGTTGGTTCGACGCATCATGGATGTGTGCCAGAACCCTGCCTACGACACGCCCATCGGCATGCGCGGTGAACCACGTTCTGCGCGCATGATCGCGAAACAACGGGTTCTTCTGGGTGTCCAGCGAGCGGCGCAAGTCCCCGCGCATGGGAGAGACGGCGATTCCTTGCGGGCCATAGCAGGAAAATGGGGCTTCGAAAAAGGCGTCGAAATCGCCTTCGCGTAATTCAATGGGCATGAGGTTTCTCCTCTGCAATCCGCCGCGCAACGCGCTGGATGACGCCCGCGCGAACTTCGTTGGCGATCAGGCTGCCGCTTTGTGGCAGGTTGAGAAGGATGATCAGAGCGGGATCTCGCGCAACGATCAGCGCGTGCGTCATGTGGTGGCGTTCGAACAGGTCTAGCCACTGTTCCGCGGCATCAAGCCGATCGCCCGTTGTTCTGACCAAGGTGCGCGCCTCACCAGCGCTCATTGGGTGATCCCGTTCGGCTGTCATGGCCAGCATCCGTCCCGTGTCATAGGCCGCCAGATCGGATGCACGCAGGACAATGCTTTCTCCGGTCAGCGGCAGCTGTCGCAGCGAGGCGAGGAAGCCATCAATGTTGTCCATACGGGCATGCAACAACCAGTTCAGGAAATTCTGGCTTTGCACTTCGGACTGCAGCCGCCGGGCTTGCACGATGCTGGAAGCCAGCAAAACCCAGGCCATGGCGACCGGCAGACTGCCCAACCATGTGGCTGGGAGCGGAGGACCAAAGCCTACGGCCACTAAGCCGAAGACGAAAGAGAGGGTGGCGGCCGCAATGGTCAAGGTCGCCAGTCTCAGTAATGCTTGGATGGCTGCGTTTCCGGTATGTGTGAGGTGCAGCAGCACATGAACGAGGAGCAAGGGGGCGAGGGCCCCGAGGCGCATCGGTCCGACATCCACTTCCTCCCGGAAATCCGTCATGACCAGCGGCAGGGACAGCAAGACGACCAGGGCCGTGGCTCGGGCAATGTCGACTTCGTGCCGGGTCAGCTCGCTGTGCTGGTGTCGGACCAACTGCCAACCGTTCCAGGCAAGCACGACTACAAAACAGCAGAGAAACGCGATCAGCAGAGGCAGATTAACCGGTAGAACGAAGATGAGGTTGATGACGAAAAATACAGCGCTCACGGCGAGCGCACCCAGTTTCAGACTGAGTGGATGATGCCGACGCAATAAGTGTTCCGAGAAAATCGTCATCGCTACCGGCAACAGCGTTGCCACCCCGAGCACCGTGCGACCCAGAGCCATCGAGTCCGGCATCGTCCAGAAGAACCCGCGGATCAGTAACAGCAACGCAAGCAGCACGAACAGGAACAGTGCTGCTCGGGCGAACGAGCTGCTTCGCCGGATCTGCCAGAGGAAGTGCGCGTAGACGGCGCAACCTGCGGCACCGATCCAGGTGACCGCGACATCGCTGTAGATCGGATCAACCACGTTGCATCCGCGCGAGGAAGCGCCGTACCAGCCAACCAAGTGCCCAAGCCATGGGTTTGCTGCGCGGGCGTTCTATCCGCATCGTCCACGGGTTGAAGAAGTAGCCGCGACAATCCGCGAGGGGTTTGCGCCCCAGGATCAGCTTGATTGCTTCGAAACTCATCAAGTTCCCAGTGGTGATGACCATGGGCGCAAAGGACATACGCTTGCGTTTCCCTGTCAGCAGATCCCGTGCAATGTCCATCTCGATATGCCGTGCGGAACTGGAGTGGACCATCACGTATTCAATCTCCCGGCCCACGCATTGCGCACGTTCGGCATCCGTGAGTCGGGTGTCCTGCCGGTTCGCGCTCGGAAAGCGCAGTCGTTCCTCGGGTCTGGGATCCTGCGGCCTGACGACGACCACGGACGGCAGAGGTGAGGTGTAAGCGTCGATGACAGTCGCGCCGTGCTCGCGGGCTTTGCGATAGAGAACGATGCCGGCTGCCACGTCGTCCATGCCATTGACGACGATCTTGTAGCGGGTCAGCAGAACATCCAGCTGATGTACCCATTCCTCACCCAGGGGTTCAACGGTCAATTCGGGATTGATTTCTTTCAGGCTCGCGACGGTGGCCTCGAGTTTTCCTCTTCCGACCGTGCGCAAGTTCGCGAAAACCTGCCGGTTCATGTTGGAAACCTCGAACGTGTCGAAGTCAGCCACAGCCACGGCACCGATACCGGCCCGTACCAGGGACTGCAGGCATGCACCGCCCATTCCGCCCGCACCGCACACGAAGACCCGAGAGGCTTTGAGCTCCTGTTGCTGTCGTTCTGTCACGAAACCGATGTTGCGTTGAGTGAAGTCTGCGTAACTGAAGCTTGCGTTCATTTTGTTTTTCCATGCTGCGGTGACCGTGGCCGGAGTTCTCCCATTGCCTGTGACGGTGTCAACCAGTGCAGGAGAGGAAGAACCCCATACCCGAGCGACAGGAAGAGCAGGCGATACACGAGTGCTGGCAGAGATTTGCGCGGAACCTGCTCAAGGAGAAAGCGGCGTGCACTGTTCAGGTCCAGGCGTGCAATCTGCAGAAAGTCGTCGCCTCTGTTGTAGTCCAGTTCGGTCCGGCAAAGCGCATTTGCGCGCTCGTCACGGTGCTTAGGAGCTTGGTCCCACGTCTTCATCAGGTTGTCTGAACCGCCTGTGTAGGCATTGGTGATCACGAACCGCTGCTCGTCAAATTCGGCTTCGGGTCCCACGCCAAACACATGGCGCTGTCGCTGCATGATCTGTCGCGCGATGCTCAGATGGTCATAACTGCGGCGCGATTCAGCAAAGGGATTGGGGTAGGCACTCGGAAAGGCTTCCGCGACCTTGCCAACAATGGACGGAACCTGGGTGACGTTGCTCAACCACAATGGGCGCATGCCCCTTCGGACAAACAGAAGAACACAAGTGAGGCCATACAGAACCCAGGACAGTCCCTGGGTCCGGTACTGCGGGTCCACCATGACCAAGCCGAGGTGAACGGCTTCCACGGGCTGTCCTCGCAGTTCGAGCGGCATCAGCGATAGAGCGTTGAAGGCAACCGGGTGACCGTTCTTTTTGTCATAGAGGATCGTGACAATGGCCTGGCGAAGCCGTTCAGGATCGCCCGACAGGACACCATAGTCGAGACTTTGATCAAGACTGCGAGAGACCACCGAGCGCATGTCGTTCAGCAGATCATCGATGTCAGCCTGTGGCATCCATCGGCCTGGACATTCAACGACGCGGATGGTCACTTGCGCACTGCCTGGCCATCTCAGGTCGAGGAATCTTAGTTTCCTGCGTGCTCTTTCGAACAGCTCGATCAATCTGAATCTCCCTTGTGCTCTGGGAATTCTAGACACAAAAATCTGTGGGATACATTGAGCCATCAGAGCGGAGCATGACCATCTGAATCGCCCCTGGTTTTGAAGAGGCCCCAAAGAGCTGTCTTCAATTGCCACTTCGCAGCGGTTGTTGCCGGTCGCTCCGAAAATCGGGCAATCAGGTAGAGGCCAAGTTCAGCCATTCGTGAGCGACTGGTATTGGGAAGGGTATCTTCTTGCTTCAACTCAACCACTACTTACTCACGTGAACGAAGCCATCCCTTATTTTCAGCGCTGCCACCGTACCGAATCTGGAACTGCCGTAATTTGGCCGTTCCTCAACGTTGAACGTCAGCGAGGAGAGCGTGAGCTCTTCCTAGATAACAACGCGCTCACCAGGCCTCAGTGGCTGTCCGAACTGCCTCAAGACTTACTTCGCGACAGCGTTGTAAATCCCTGGATGGCAATCCAAGAGCAGTGGTTTTCGAATCCCTGCTTTCGCAAAGACCCGAAGAACCGTATCGATGGCTGGATCAAAAACCTTGCGCAGTACGGCGTCAATTTTCGCGCGGGCTACGCAAGCGATCAAGTTCAGTGGTTGACGAAGAACGAAAAGGCGCTTCGCAGGCAGTTCAGCTCGGTAGTTCCATTCGTTGCCATTATGAGGTGCTTGCTGTCGCAGAAGATGCCAGTCGATGAGTCGCTGGCGCGCTTGATAGAAATGGGGCAATCCGACATTCCGCGTTTCACGGGTGCGATCGCACTGACAGCACTGGGGGTTGTACTGAAAAAGCAGCAGTCGTTCAAGTGGGAAAGTGATACGAAACCTGCCTACTCGTACCTCTCATCTTTCTTGGATTTCCACCCTGCGGAAAAAGACGAGAGCGACCACATGAACGTCCCTTACCTCCGCAATCGCGCTGGCGACCTGAACATGTGGTACGTGCTGCCCGTGCTGCGCCAACTGGGATATTCGATCGGCAACTATTCCGCGCTGGCTACCGGTGATAAGGCGCTTCATCGGGTCATCTTTCGGGCGATTCCTCCGGTCATGACACCCAATGGAGCGACTGGCTTTAGTGTTGCCCCCAATGAACTTCCTCAAGAGGCTTTTGACCAAGTCGCGGGAGTAGTCCTAAGTTTGCAGGCTAGGGGAGTGGCTACCCTTGATGAGCAACTGGCGAGAATGAAGACAGCGTTCAAGTTGGCCAAGGCTTGGACTACTGATCAACGTGAATGCGATGCGCTTGACGAGGTTTTTTCCGAATGGTGGCTACCGGGTCACGGTCTGGCGATCGTGCCGCTTTGAACTACGGGGTCGTTACGGATCAATGCATACATAGTCTGGCATCCGTTCATTGCAGGACAACAATGCCGCTTGACAGGGCGAGGACTGCAATTCAGTTCCAATAGTGCGGATATAGTGCGCACGCAATCGAGATCGATCCTGGATTTTCTGGTTGCCGTGTTCGACCGCAGAAAAATCGTGGGAGCGCCCCATGGCTCGGCTGTTAGCCACAAGTAGCACAGCACCCTCGTCCTTGCGCGATCCACGAACGGGAAAACGCCAAGAGGTCTTTGTGCTGCGAGTCGATGCGGACCAGCAGCTCACCAGTATTCGGAGATCCATTCACCTCGCGCGTGATGAGCGCACGATGGATGCCAGCATCCACGCCGACGAAGTAAGGCAAATAGTCGTCGACAAACACTACCGGTCTGAGGGTGTTCAGGGTATCGGCCTTCGGACTCATGGGCGTTGCCACGTTGTCCGTCGCATGCACCATGTCGATTGGAAACCCATGGGCCTGCAGGTTGCGCTCGCGTGCCGTGCGGAACTCGTCAGGCAGCTCCGTCACGCAGACCAACTCGAATCCTGCGCTTGCGAGCGACTGACACGCTTCGACGGCTCCCGGCACAGGTGGGATAGATGCCCAGAAGTCCGTGTCGAAGGCGCTGCGGAACTGGGCGAACCGATCATCTTCCAGGCGTTCCACCTGCCACCGATCCATTGGCCAGTAGGCCAAAGGATCCCGTTCCTGGGGATACACGCCAAAGGCTTTCTGCCAGGCACTGGCATATGCCAGACCGTAGTCAAGAAGCACGCCGTCGGCGTCAAGTGCAATGATGCCCTTGCTCATGTCTTGGAGTTTTTGGAGAGTGTCTGTTCAAACTGGTGCTCAACTCAGTCTCGCCCCTTCTCGATCAAGCCCTTGAGTTCGGCATCTGATATGGGCAATGAAGGCGTTCGATCTTGCATGAACTGTCGCACTTTTTGGACTGCTTGACTTCTATCCAGCAAGTCTGGCGTGCCTAGCCTGGTCAGAAGCGAGCGTTTCACATCGGCCATTCCCGTTGTGGCCGGGCCGATCAGTACCGTCCAGTCCTCGAAGCCACCTCCTTCCAAGCCCAGGTTGCCCAACGAATGTTCCTTGTTCACGAGGAACTTGGGCGAGGCTTGCCTGGCGTCGTGAACCAGGCTTGCTGCCGGATACACGTTCAACGACGTGCCCACGACGATAAAGATGTCTGCCTTGGAAACGATCTCTTGTGCCACCGGCATCAGCGGGACATCTTCTCCGAACCACACGATGAACGGACGCAGTTGGTGTCCGGTTGGCCCCAGGTCTCCGACCTTCAGAGGTTTTGCGTAGGGGTAGGTTGTGTCCTTGTCGTGCTGCTCGCAGACTTTCATCAGTTCGCCGTGCAGGTGAACGATCTTTGTGGATCCGGCACGCTCATGCAAATCATCCACGTTCTGGGTGATGACTGTCACATCGTAGGCCTGCTCCAGCTCCGCAATGGCGTAGTGAGCGGTGTTGGGCCGGACCGTCTGGAGTTGTGCCCAGCGCTGGTTGTAGAACTCGAGCACCAACGCCGGATCGCGTCTCCAAGCCTGGATGCTGGCGAGGTCTTCGGGTCGGTGGTTGTTCCAAAGGCCGTTCGCATCCCGGAAGGTGGCGAGGCCACTTTCGGCAGAGATACCCGCTCCCGTGAAAACAACGAGCGACGGCTTGCGTGGCGCCTCCATCACGGAAATCCTTCCTGGATCTTTTCCAGCACGTCTCTGACCCACTTGCGACCTTCAGGAGTACTCATCATGTCGATGGGCCTACCGCTTCTCAATGCGACCACTTCGCTGCACATCCACTCCTGGGATTTTTCCTTGGTCCCAAAAACTTCCTCGGCAAAGGCAAACAGCTGGTCTACATCCCAGTCATGTCGATCGCCGGAGAGTTCTTTCATGATCGATGTATGCGTTGAAGCGTGATCTTGCTCACGAGCTGTGCGCCAGGGTAGGTGTCGCTGAGTTGCTTTGATGGCCAATTGCGTGGGTGCGATGCCGCATAAAGCCGCCCGGCCAAGATGTGCTCAGCTGTCAGGAATGGATAGGCTGCATACAGATGCTTCACGTCCACGCCTTGCTCCAAGGAACCAAGAACGTTGTCGATGGGAACCCGCGTTCCGGCGAAACAGGGTAGGCCGCCCATCACATCAGGATCTACGCTTATCATCGTTTTAATGCCCACTGAGAGTCGAAACTTCAACGCGCTGCGCCTTGGCAATTCGAAGAGAGGATTCATGCGCCTCAGCTCGCAACTGGTCCTGGCGTCGAATCGGTTCTTGAAATACCTCCCTCCCAGTATGAAGCTATTTGCCGGGAAGCATAAATGAACCGCCCTGGGTTTTGAGGAGGCTCTTTTCTCTGAGAGGATTGAGCCATGAACAAGAAGTCGAACAAGTTTTCACCCGAGGTCCGCGAACGAGCTGTTCGCATGGTGCGCGAGCACCGAGGCGAGTACCCCTCGCTGTGGGCGGCCATCGAATCCATCGCCCCCAAGATTGGCTGCGTGCCCCAGACCCTCAACGAATGGGTCAAGCGAGACGAGATCGATAGCGGCGTGCGCGATGGCATCACCACGTCCGAGCGCGAACAGATGAAGGCGCTGGAGCGTGAGGTCAAGGAGCTGCGCAAAGCCAATGAGATCCTGAAGCTGGCCAGCGCGTTTTTCGCCCAGGCGGAACTCGACCGCCGTCTGAAGCCCTGAACCACTTCGTGGACCAGCATCGACAGGCCTACGGGGTCGAGTCGATCTGCAAGGTATTGCAGATCGCCCCGTCAGGCTATTGGCGCCATGCCGCGCGTCAACGCAATCCCCAGCTGCGCTGCGCGCGCGCCCAACGTGATGACACCCTGGTGCCGCACATCGAGCGCGTCTGGCAGGCCAACATGCGGGTCTATGGCGCCGACAAGGTATGGAAACAGATGAACCGCGAAGGGCTGTTGATTGCCCGCTGCACGGTCGAACGCCTGATGAAACGCCTGGGTTTGCACGGCGTTTGCCGTGGCAAGGTGGTGCGCACCACTCTCAGCAACATGAAGGCCCCGTGCCCGCTGGACCGGGTCAACCGGCAATTCAAGGCCGAGCGTCCCAACCAGCTTTTGGGGTCGGACTTCACCTACGTTTCAACCTGGCAAGGCTGGTTGTACGTGGCCTTCGTGATCGATGTGTACGCCCGGCGCATCGTGGGCTGGCGCGTTAGCAGTTCCATGCACACAGACTTCGTTCTGGATGCCCTGGAGCAGGCGCTGTATGCCCGGCAACCCGAGCGTGATGGCGCCTTGATCCATCATTCCGACAGGGGGGCGCAATACGTCAGCATCCGCTACAGCGAACGGCTCGCAGAAGCAGGCATTGAGCCCTCGGTGGGCAGCAAGGGCGACAGCTATGACAACGCCCTGGCCGAGACGATCAACGGTCTGTACAAGGCCGAGGTGATCCATCGCCGATCCTGGCCCACCCGAGAATCGGTGGAACTGGCGACGCTCGAATGCGTGTCCTGGTTCAACCATCACCGACTGCTTGGACCCATCGGTTACATACCGCCTGCAGAAGCTGAGGCAAACTACTACCGGCAACTCGCCAGTCAGACCTCCATGGTGGTGGCCTGACTTAAACCAACCAGCCTCCACGATTCCCGGGGCGGTTCAAAAAGCTTACGGCCCGTATCCCAAACAAGAGGATCGCTGCCCCAGGAAATTCGACTATCGCTGGCAAAGTAGATTGACGTTTGGTCACGAGAGTCAGCTCCGAGCCAAGATACAAACGAAGTCACAACATTTCTTTCAAGCGAGTGATGTACAGTCTAGCTGCGAACCCGCACTCCTCCACCATGAGCGCTCTACCCGAGCGCTGATGATGGGGGAGATGGCTTGTCAGTGACCACCCCCCGGGCTTGTCCCGGGGGACGGCGGTTTACTAGCAATATGGGTTTATTTACGAGCAGGCACTACACCTAGAACTGAAGTCGCGTTTGCTACGTCCTCTTGAATTAGAAAGAGCCACCGTCAGCGCCGAGATGACCTTTTTCCATCGAGATATCTGACCATTTGTGTAGATCTGCTTCAGATTGCACCGCTGTTTCCGCGATTTTGTTGCCTCGATTCCTAGCCAGGTGGCCAGCTTCTCGGCATACGGATCGAGCTTGCTTGGGCTGACCCGCCTTGTGAAGGTGGGTTCGGTCTCATCCGACCGCAGGTACTTCTTCACCGTGTTGCGAGCCAGGCCTGTACGCCTGGAGATCTCGCGAATGGACATCTGTTCTCGCAGTGCCCAACGCCTGATGACATTCAATGTCGCCACGTTTATCACTCCAAATTTCCCCCCGCGTTTAAAGCTCGGAGGGTATGGTCTACGTGGGTCAAATTTGGATGGAAATTACTGCTCCGAGTGGGTCAGATTTCGGCGGAATTCAACAGGCGGGGGAGCCCGGCGCTCAACGTTGCCTACCCAGGTGTCTCCGCAGGCAGATCGGTTGGAACGACGGGCTACGAACATGCGTCACTGCTGAAGCAGGGCAATGCCTGCTGCAATGGTCTCTTGTTTGATATAAACACCTTGTTCCTGAATCGCTAAGTTACGAATGACTACCGCGAGATTTGGTAAAGGGCTGCCTTTGAGGTCAAAGAGCTTCAAGTCTTCATTGATGTCAGTTTGAAGTCCACGAACCAGAACTTCTGCGATATTCGGCGGGCAGTTACAACCAGGCAGACAGTTTGCTTTGCTTAGTGGCATTGATTTGGGCTGCTTGCAGAAGGGCCCGCTGAAACTCGGCGGCGGAGTTGCGCGGCCATCTTTGCAATTTCTGCCACTGCCATTGACGATAGCTTTGGATCCAAGTGTGTCACACCAAGGTGAATAGGCGGCTCCGATTTGAACCGCAGAAACGAGGCCGCGACGATACTTTGCGCGAAGATCAATTGCTATTGCCCTCGCTGACCAATCGACTGACTCGAACACTGCATGGCCATCAATATCGCGATTTCCATCCCTGCCATTCTTGTCCGTAGTACCCCGCCACGGACTTGAACCATGTTTCTGACACCAGTAGTTATTCATTTGAATGCATCGCCGTGCCACTTCGTTGCATGAAATTGGCTTTCCGTCCTTGGTGGTCAAATTTTTTTCTGCTTCAGTACACCAGTTTTCAGATTGAGTCCTTTGTTGCGCAAATGACACTGGCGGTGCCAGTAATGCTCCGCTATGCAAGAAGATTCCTATCAAAACTGAGATCGCACGATGCATTTGGACTCCTTTTGAAATGCAACAATGTCCCCAATTTGAAAGTCGGTTTTTATATTGCAGTCAATATCCACTTCCGCTATTGCGGTAACAAATTTTCCTTGGATAGAGAATTTTGGTGCAAGAATGTCTCAATACGCTGATTGCGTATTTTGATCAGATCATTTGCGATTTCATTGTTAGTTCTGGTATCTATTTTGGATGATTTGCTTGTATCGCAAATATCTTTCAAGCTAGCCAATTCAATCACCAAGCCCCCTGCCTTGGTATCCTGATTATCTGTTGCCACGGATGCACTAATGTCATTCCCAGGAATTCCTAACGCTGAAGCTTTGAATTTTGTTTCCGTCGTCACCGTATAACCAAGCGATCCGACATGAATTGCACGAACGTACATATATTTTTCAGCGGCGGAACAGTAGCCTGAATTGGGCTGCAATCCTTGCGGCTTTAGAAAATAGATGCCATCTAGTTGATATTTTCTCTGAATCGTAACGGCTGAACTGCCGTTGCCGCCAAGAGCCACGGCAATGGAGAAGTTCACTACGGAATTCGAAGAGAGCTTGTCAAGCTTAGATCGAGTTGGTTTAATGATGACGCTTGTATCGGTCGGTTTGATGATATTCGCGGCAGGTATTCCATTCGGAAACAATCTACCTTCTCTCTGGAATCTAAACAGTGAAGTACTTGTCGGGGGTGAATCTATGTACACCGTCGAGTAGACATCCCCAAGAACTCGTTCATCAACGGGATCGCCACGTACCCAGACCATTCCGTCATCGAAATATATTTCGGTAACGCTATAAAAGTTAACGACGTTAGACGGCACTGTCGAACTAATTGTTTCCTTTGACACTGTCGCGCAACCCGCCACAAGTAAGCATGTAGAAAACGTACATGCAAATGCAATTCCTCTCATGGCTTCCTCCTGTATGGTTTTGTTATTCTGAGTACTGGGAGGGGGTAATCCTATCCCCCAAAAGGGGTGCAGGGATGCCCACTGTTTTGAATTTCGCCGGAGTGTTTGCCTGGAGGCCAACTGCACGTTCTCGGGCCGCAGTGTTGGGCAAGCATAGGATCGGGTCGCCGGGCAACGCGGATGGCCTAAGGCAATCACAGCAGACAACGGCACCGAGTTCACAGCCAAGGCTGTTGAATTCCGCCGAAATCTGACCCACTTGGAACAGTAATTTCCATCCAAAGTTGACCCACGTAGGCCCTACCCTCCGAGCTTTAAACGCGGGGGGAAATTTGGAGTGATAGACGTGGCGACATTGAATGTCATCAGGCGTTGGGCACTGCGAGAACAGATATCCATCCGCGAGATCTCCAGGCGCACATGTATTGACCCAGTGAATTCCTGCACAGGTGTTAACGTTGAAGGAAACGACGATGAGCACCCTGATGGAAGACGACATCAAACGCTGGACGGCCAAGCGTAAAACGGCCCTGGTCCTGGACATCATCCAAGGCAAAACCACGATCTCGGAGGCCAGTCGGGCCTTCGATCTGCCCCCTTCCGAGGTGGAGCAGTGGGTTGATGAGGGCAAGCGCGGCATGGAGAACGCCTTGCGCACCAAGCCCCTGGAAGTCAAAGAGCAGTACGAGAAACAGCTGCATGAATTGCAGCAGGCCTATGGCGAAGCCATGTTGGAGCTGCGTGCAAGAAAAAAGCTGGCTTCCCTGCTGGGCAACGAGGACGAGAAATGATCCTCAGCCTTCAGCAGGGATTGGCCGAAGAGGGCTTCAAGATCAGTCTGGTCAAGCTGTGCCAGTGGTTCGAGCTGCCCCGACGCACGGTGTACTACCGCAGTGACCTGCCCCCAGAACCCGTACCAATCGATTTGAGGAATCCGCTGGGTTGAAGGATATTACTCCTGGGTCTGCAGCGGCGCCGGGACGGCGCCGCTGTTGGTTTGACGATGCTGCGCCGCGAACCTCGTCGGCGGCATTCGCCCGCAGCTGCTGTGCGGCCGCACTTCGTTGTAGTCGGTCCGCCAGCGTGCAATCTCGTCGCGAGCCTGTTTCTGGCTTTGGAACCAATGCTCGTTCAGACACTCGGCGCGGAACTTACCGTTGAAACTTTCGATGTAGGCGTTCTGCGTGGGCTTGCCCGGCTGGTTGAGGATGTGGCGTACACCCTTGGCTTGCGCCCAGGCCATGAAGGCCCGACTGGTGAACTCTGGCCCCTGGTCGGTTCTCACCGCCTGCGGATAGCCCCTGAACCTGGCTACCTGGTCCAGCATGCGCACGACGTACTCGCCGCCGATGCCGTGGTCGACCACGATATCCACGCACTCGTGGCTGAAGTCATCGGTGACGGTCAGGCACTTGATGCGTCGCCCGCTGGACAGGCTATCGGAGACGAAGTCCATGCTCCAGACTTCGTTGAGGGATCGGGGCTCATGCAACGGTACGCGTTCGAGCTTTACACGCTGCTTGCCGCGGCGCTTGCGCACCGACAGGTCGGCCAGCTTGTAGAGCCGGTACACGCGCTTGTCGTTGATCTTGGTGCCTGCGGCGCGCAGCAGGTCGCCTATACGCCGGTAGCCGAAGCGCCGCCGCTCGTGCGCCAGCTCGACGATGTGCTGGCTCGTGGCCTGGTCATGCTGCGCACGCTGGGGCGGATGCCGCCAGCTGTCGCGCGACAGGCCCACCAGGGCGCAGGCGCGCCGTTCACTGATCGAGGTCGCTTCCAACATCGTGCCCACCGCGCGTCGCTTCGCCGGTGGGCTCAGCGCTTTACGCCGAAGGCCACTTTCAGCGCCTCGTTGTCCAGCACGGCCTCGGCCAGTAACTTCTTGAGCCGGTTGTTCTCAGCTTCCAGCTCTCGCAGCCGCTTGGCGTCGCTGGCCTCCATGCCACCAAACTTGGCCCGCCACTTGTAGAAAGTCGCCGAACTGAACCACTCTCGGCGGCATAGCTCCGCCACGCTCATGCCAGCATCGGCCTGCTTGATAAACCCGATGACTTGCTCGTCTGTGAATCTGCTTTTGCGCATCGCGCTTCCTCTCGGTTACGCGGATTCTTCTCTATTGCCTTGGTACGAATTGCAGGTTGCAGGTCAGGGCTGCCATGCGGAAGCAATTCCGTTCCGCTTGGAACCATAACCGTGCCGAAACTGAGCCTGTTTGAAGCCCTGGCGCGAAGCTGCGCAAAGTCCGCTCAGGAAGAGCATCGGTGCCTAAGCGATTGAATTACAGGCATTTTTCGTCTGACGCAGGGCATGCGATGCCGGTCAGTGGATTCTTGCGAAGGGCCAAAATCGCCGGAAGCAAAACCGTTCCGGGCTAAAAAGAAGCATAACCGTTCCGAAGCGGAACATTTATGGTTCCAGGGACATGCTTTGTCGCTGGAACCATAAATATTCCGCGATGGGAAGCATAACTGTTCCGCCAAGCAAGTTACTCAAAGATTTATGTATCGCAAGTGAGACATCTTTATGAAACAGGAAAAGAAGCCACTATCTCCCCAAGAAGCCCAAGCCACGCCTGATTGGATCGAGATTCGACGAGAAGATATTGAGGATGGAAGTTTCAACCGCGATTTGAGATGTGTCGCATGGATGAAGAAATTTTTATCGTTTGTCACCGACAAAGTTGGATTGAATCCGAGAACACGTGTATATGCCTATAAATACGGCAGTGGCTCGTTTCTGGCCATGGACATCTTTGGCCAAGAAAGTGACTCCTATGTCGCAGTCACGATTTGTCTGACTGGAAAAACTATGCATCTTTCGAGTCCAACAGGGGAGCAGCTAGACATCGCATTGCCTGGGATAGTAGATGCATTTGGACTAATTCAATCATTTCTCACAATGACTAAAAAAGTACCTTCAGTGGCTACATCGATGTGGATTGCTGCCGTGGATACACAAGTCGCATGACAACATGAGATAGCCCAGAGAAGGTCGCTTGGTAGCTTTTTTCTCCTTTTTCTAGACCTCCGATCCAATAAACCCGCAAGTACGGTTTCTTTTCCGAATTCTTGGCAATTTCATCAATCATTCGGTTGAATCGCATGCCTGGTCGATATTTTTTTAGCATTTCGGACGACACATAGAAACTGACCGGCATTCTTCTAGGTTGGCCATCGATGATGGTCTGCATTTTGTCAATGAAATTTAAAGAAAACCCCTTTCCATAAGATTTATAAAAATGTGCTCCACCATGGTAGATGAAGAAATTATCAGAGCCATCACGCAAGAAATGGCGGAAAACTTCCTGGAATTTGAATCTTCCGTGGCCACGGACGGTGAATTCCGAATCAAGTTCCCCGACCTCTTTTAATTCTTCATAGCAACTTACCAGTGCCTCTAGACTGGTTGCAGTTGCTCCTTCGCCACTTGCATATTGAAGGAGCATTTTTCGCCGAACTTCTGTATCCGTGATCGCACGGATTTTCTCCAGTTGCTCTGCAGCTTCACGTGAGCTGTATTCTTTATCTTCATGATCAGGGATCACAAAGCGGGTAATTTGGCGCGTGATTTTCCGATGCGAACGGCGTTTTCGCACTTCATCTGCGGCACCTTCATTTTTCTCTGATTCGGCAAGCTCTTCTTGTTGCTGCGCATATTCAAGCTCAACCCATTCGCAGTTCGGTGCATGATCATCTAGCTTTCGAAAATGAGCTGATCGATGAATGGCATGCTCTTCAGGTAGTTTTGAGTGATTGACGGCCGTCACCCGAACCCCTCCTTTCTTGCTCTCTCTGCATCGAGGATCAGAACAAAAGAAATTAAAGTTCTTCAAATCATTCTGCAGGGAAAACTCCATGCACGCATCTTGAATATCAACAACTCGATCAAGCTGAGTGCAATAAGCTAAATCTATCCGCATGTAATTCTCAGGAAAATTTATTAAGAGTAGATCAGATTGCAGGGATGAATTTTTCGATCATCAGAAAATCCGACCCAAATATCACCTGTCCATCCCATGATGACGAATACCAAGGGGAAATTTTTCTTCCCAGAGAGCTTGATCCATTCGTTGAGGTCGATCGTAGATGGGGATGGTTTCTGCTGTGGATGCGTGTGCCATTCCCCCAAGTAATCCATCGTTCCTCCAGAAGCGTTCCATTGTTGGATTGCAATCTCTTGGTGGTGAGACGAAGAACGTTGAAAAAGGTAGCGCGAACTACGATCAGCGGCTTGTGGCGCTGTAGCCGCCGTCACATGTAAATGAGGGCCACGTCTGTATCCCAGAAGGATTCCGCCAGATTCTGGTTTCTCAGCAGTATTCTGCCGAAAATTATCCATTAATACGAGAGCTTCAGCTTCAATAAGAACAACCCCTTTTCCCCTCTGATGTTTCCAGACTAATGCTGACCGCATGCTGCGCATCCCATCATTCGAGGTGGATTCTGATTTTTTACTCTGAGGACATCTGCATTCTCTTGACTCCGCGTGCGGAATCGTGGCGATGGATTCCCTTGTAGCCAAGCACAAACCATGTCGGTGGCCAGAGCTGCTGCATGCATTGGAGCGGAGACTGCGTAAGGTGTGTAAGCACGACATCCGTCGGTGCGTCGGAGAGGTTCTGTTTTCAGTAAAGGAAACCGTTCTTTGCGATGAGTTTTGGCATCTGGAACGAGTAGGCACCGGTAGCAGGCGCCTCCTTCTGCATCTGCCCAAAGGGCCTGCACCGCTTCTCCATTGCCACGAATCCATACATGCAGGATAGGTGTTTTTGCCTTTCTCTGAAGTCGTATTCCGTTGAGGTATTCGCTCACGGTTTCTTCGCCCGTTGCATCTATGATCAACTCTGCTGCAAATACGTGTGCGTGATCAATCACGCTATGGGTATGCGCTTCAATGAAGCTGTGGGGAAACTGTCGAAGTAGTTCGTTTTTTAGGGCTTCTGATTTCGATTGCATTAATGCAGGATAACCAAGCACGTGGCGCCCCAAATTCTCTGGCCCTAGGTTTTCAGGATCAATGAGTTTTAGTCGTCCGAGCTTGCCTGTACCTGCTCCTAGTCTTACCAGAGCAGCCGCAACAAATGAGCCAATTGCACCGCAGCCAACCACGGTAACTCGCTTGTTATAGAGATCTCTGTAGCTAAGATTTCTGCTGTGTACGAAACTCCCGCTTACTTCGCGAATTGCTATACGGAATAGAAGTTGGTCGCCACCAGCGTTGTGCAAATAGTTCCTATAGTGCTTAGGATTCTTTGCATATCCAATTCGCTTGACTTGGTCCAAATCAAAACCAAAGCCAATCCATCCCACTGGGGTTCTTACTGCGAAAGCAATATAGGATTGTTTCAGGTAGCTTTTCTCGCCAAGTATTTTTTGTACGCTAGAGGAAAGATAGCGATCCCAGTCATTTAGCCAGGTAAACAATTCCTTTACGGTCCGAGGCATCTCGGTCGGTACGTGGGGAAGGACATCGCTTTGCAAAAGCCAGCACTGGTACCGTGATGTCTTTAGACGCGCCCCTAGGGCTTCGGATAACCGTACCGCTTCATCAGGGTCACTGGTGATCAGCGCATTCTTTTGTTCGCCTCGCTGCAGAATGAAGTACCCAGCGGAGGTTGTCTCTGAATTAACGTCGCCAAGGAAAACTGTCCATGGTGAAGATAGCTGGCCGTATTCCCAATGAGCAGGAAACTCACTTTGAATGTCATTAATGCGGTAGTTTGGATCAGAGGCAATGTTATTCAGAATGGTAGTGGCTTGATCCAGACATTGGGCCAATGCGGTGGCAGGGTCATAACGATCTAGAGTTACCGCACCTGGTGCGAAGTAGCACAAGCATCCCAGGACATCAACATGAGGCAAGAGTTCGGGAAGAAAAGATGGTCGACCTGTTAGAGAAATACGAGGGTATTCCAAGAAGTCCCAGTCTTCTATAGTTAGCTTGACGGGAACTTCTCCTTTAATGCAGGGTAGTGAGCCTACAAAAGCCCGGCAAGGCAGTCGAGCAGCCGCGGGCCGAAATCCGCGGCTGCTCAGAAGTCGTAGCGATTCCCCCAGAGCGGCCATAGGATTTAATCTCCTTAGCCCGCTTTTGTGGATGAGATTACTGGCGGAGCTACGCGCGTTGCGGGGGTACTACGGATGGTATCTGGTTCGTTGTCGAACTCCACGAGGGTGCTGTCCATTGGCAGGCGTCCACCGAACTGTTGTCGCAATTTAAGAATGACTTCTTCTTTTTCATGTGCACCAGCTTGACGAGCTTGAGAAATTTGCGAAGCCAATTGCCCGAACTGCTGGGCAACTTTTTCGCGCTCTAAGTTCTGGAGTCGATTGAAATCTTCAGTTCCGTTATCAATGCCAGGTTCACGGATGTCATGAAGGAATATTTGACTCAGACGTCGAGCAATGTCTTCAAGAACTCGGTCATCCCGGCCCAGCCGTGGTTGAAAGGCTTGAGCTGTGGCAATCATGATTGACACAGAGGTGGGCCCCCCATGTTGCCAATGATGATCGCGCCACGCTTTCAAATAACGACAAATTCGGCGCAGTTGAACCCCGTGTTCCTCAACGCGATCACGAAACCAATTGGCAACGGTTTGTGGATCAGATGATTTCCACTCTCCTGTCCGTGTTGCCATGACTATGCAATCCAGATCCACCCATTGCTGCTGTGCGTCAATAGCTTCTCTGAAGGAAATGCTCTCTGCGCTGTAGGTATGAGAGTCGTACACGTGTGCTTTGGCCAAGGCCACTGACTCCGTGATTTTCTCGAACTCTTTCTCTGGTGCTGCGTACAGCGGAATATCAATGTGTGCCCACTGTGCGACTTGAACACGAATGCAAGTTTCCTTGCCCGGCCGAATTTCCCAGCCTTCTTGGCCACAAAGGTCTTGCAACAGGCTTTCGACAAGATAGAAGTAGGCTTTAGCCATTGCATGAGGTGGACCATTCTCTTCCCAGACGGTGACCGGTAAATAGATTCCATAGTCCCAGTCCATCTCTTGTGGCGGTGTAGCAGCTGGCTCGACGCAAGTATCGTAGGCCCATGAGCCTTGCGTACGAAAACGCGGCACCACGGCTCGATCCATGCCGAGAACTGTTTTTGTCGCTTGGCTGATACGAGGCTTCAGATGATCCTTGATCTTGGCTACACACGCTCGTAGATGGCGGCGTTTCTCGGCGCTGGGACGAATGCGGTTTTCGAATGAGTGAGTATCTTCACCACTTTGGAAGAAAAGCTTAGGAAATTTCAGCATTGGGTTATCCTTTGGCATTGGGGCCATAGTGAAACCTGGGATGAGCAGGTTGATGGTGCAAGAATTTTTGACAGTCCTCGCGACCGAGGCATACCTTTGATTTTTCGGATGCTGCGCCGAGAAGTACTTCACGTGCGGGCGCATCGGCCTTGTCCAGTGCAACAGCCTTGGCGCGCTCATCGGTGAGGACATCGTCAAGCTGCACATAGCGAGTTTCTAGGCGATGCAAAAGCATGAAGTCGCTGAGCGATTCCTGGACCGAGATTGATAATCCGAAAAGGCGCTTAGGCATGCTGGCTGGATTGATCCCACCCCAGTCGTATGTTCCTCCACCACGATTGCGGCGAGGATCTGCCGTGAACTTCGACGACATGGTGCCTATCGAGAGCATGTGAATGACCTCTAGAGGTCGGCCGAGAAACTTTTGGGCTTCGTGCAAAGCTAAGAGTCCTGGAGCGTTGGCGTAAAGACCCCCATCCACATACTGGTTGTTGTTGAACGTGTGCCTTGGAAAGTACCCAGGAGCAGCGCTTGTCGCTAAGGCAACGTCTACTAGTCGAAACTTATGGTCGCGTTTGAATGACGCGTGGTGTGGCGTCTTGAACAGCTGTGGTTGTCCTGTCGAATAGTTGATCGCAGGCACGATAACTGGATGTTTGCATGAGCCCAAGAAGTGCTCGCCAAAGAATTCTGGCGCACTCAAAAGTTGTTTTAGAGGCTCTTGAGAGTACGGGGCGCGCACGATGCCGCGTAGGGAGAATCGACGCTTGAAAATCTTCTCGCCGTTGTTTTCAAAGAGTTTGACCATCTTTTCGGCAGGGATTTCCATGGCAACAGCTAATGCCAGGATTCCGCCGATTGATGTGCCTGCGATCAGATCGAACCGCTGGGCAATGGGTTCTCCGATTTCTTGCTCTAGGTCAGCCAAAATTTTGGCTGTGTAGAGTCCGCGAAACCCACCGCCGGACAGCGCCAGTATCTGAAATCGCGATTGATTGGTGTCCGTCACGATTCGCCTCCAAGGTTTTCGGTACAGAAAACCCCGGCGTCCCTGATCGCGCGACGCCGAGGCTTCTTTACCGCTGATTAGCCCTTGGGAGGGAACGGGTCGCCGCCGAAACTGTCGCGTTCACGGATACGGCCATCACGGCCATGGATGAACATCTCAGTTTCTTGGTTTTTGCTGATATCGCGTGCGCGATCAATCGCCTGCTGCTGAGTGTCGAAGACCTCAGTGGCGCGGTCAGAGCCGCTTTTGCGAACAGCCCATCCATCTGAATGGGGAACGACATGTTGAGTTGGTTTACTCATGGTGGATCCTATATATAGAACTGAAAACCTCTTCGTTTGAAGAGCGAATACCACTCCCAGCGTTGCCGAGAGATGTAATCACGGCCAGTTTTTGGTGGCCGCGCAGCACGTGAGTGATGAACTCGATGGGTGTGCTAGGTACGGTGCAGCATGATTCCTCGCATTTCCAAGCAAAGATTCATGTCTTTCAGTTCGTAGTAAGATCCAAGGCTGTCCTGCCAGACTGCCGTGAAGATCCGCCTTGAGCTGATTGACATGCCGCCAAGTGCTTACTTTGACGGAGCAAGGGCCGGGGCCTTCGGGTTCCGGCCCTTGTTGCATTTAGCGGCCCTTGCAATGGTTGGCACTGTACCACAGAGACTGCCAATTTTCCATCCATGGTCGCATCTGCTTTTTAATAGGCTGTGGATAACTAAAAAATGTCAGCATTATTGACATTTTGTTGGTGAAATAGTAGGCTACCCAGGTGGAAGAGCTTTATCAGTGCTTTGGGCGAAATGTTCGCCAGCGTCGACGCATTCTTGGGTTTAGCCAAGAGCGACTCGGTGAGCTGACGCAAATGGGGCGACCAACCGTAGCAGCTATTGAGGCTGGGCGTCAGGCGGTGGCGCTTCATCAAGCTGTCGCATTAAGCAGCGCCTTGGGGGTAAGTTTGGGTGAATTGGTTGGCGATGTGGCTGCGCCCGCACTTAATAGCTTGGCTCACATACTAGAGAGTGATGATTTGAAGAAGATTGCTCGAATTCTTGAACATCGGAGTATTTCTGAATGAAATCACGTGCCGTAATCGAGAGAGAGGCAGCAAATGCGAGGGAAACGGCCGGACAACACAGTATTCCGGTGGATCCAATCGCCATTGCACTGGCTCATGGGGCTGAGATCGTTGAGGATAACTTTGCTGACGATCTATCCGGAATCTTGATACGTCGAGGGAGTTTAAAAACTATCGCTATCAATCAGAAAGATAGTTTGGTACGTAGGCGTTTCACAATTGCACACGAATGTGGACACCTCATACTTGCCCATGAAGGAGAAATCTTCGTTGACAAGCAGGTAGTCAATAGACGGAGTGCCACATCGTCGCTTGCAATTGACGAGCAAGAAATTGAAGCCAATCAATTTGCTGCCTCATTACTAATGCCCAGGGATGAAGTTGTTTCTCATTTGGACCAACTATCCAAGTCATGTAGTCAGCGATCAGCATTGATTGAGTTAATGGCTCGATCATTTGGCGTGAGTAAGAAGGCGATGGAATATCGCTTGGTCAATCTTGGGTTAGTAGCATCTCCCGATGATGATGACTTCTGATGGAAGTTGAGACCCCAAGCCTCTTAGCTGAAGCTATCGCGTGGTCTAGGGAACGGGAGCAAGCAGCGCTTGCTGAAGGCAGAAAGCTACGCGAGAACGAGACCTCCATGGCGAGGAGAGTCGGAGTTCAACGGCCAGACTTTGTTCGCGTAGAAATGGTTCCGTAGCTGCCATTGCCTCCGCGCGGAACTCATGATGAACCGCCCCGGTTTTTGAGGAGGCTCTTTTCTCTGCAAGGATTGAGCCGTGAGCAAGAAGTCGAACCAGTTTTCACCCAAGGTCCGGGAACGTGATGTCCGCATGGTACGTGAGCATCGAGGCGTTTCCCCCTCGCTATCTTAATGCCCGCTGCGTCATCGGAGCGCGGAACGGCGCCGCGAAGTCCCTGGCGGTCATTGGGTCCACGATCACGATCTTCAGGTGGTCGTGCAGATCGGCCGGCGACACCACGACACAAGGCCGTGAATTCTTGACCTCGCTATCGATGGTCGGGTCCAAGTTCACGATCCAGAAGTCTTCGCTCTTCACCACACCTGCTCCGCGTCGCCTTTGTTTCCGAACTCGCCCATCACCAGTTCGCCGCCGCCATCGGCCGCGAGCTTCTTGGCTGCCTCGGCCCAGCCGTCGCGGGCCGGCTGGGCGGGCTTGCGCAGGATGATGGCACCGTTCTCGACGGTCATCTCGGCATTAGTCGCCTCTTCCAGGCCGGCTTGCGCCAGGATGGGCTTGGGCAGGACGACGCCCTTGCTGTTGCCGATGGCGCGGATGGTTACGTGCATGGCTAGCTTCCCCCGCGTTTAATGGTCGGAGAGGTGGATCTACGTGGGTCAACTTTGGATGAAAATTTGGAGTGAGCCCCTGCAGCTAGACCGCCGGGAGTCAGATCTAAGCCGCTTGCCGGACTCGTTGCTCTTCAAACTCGGCTAGAAGTCAAGGAATTAGGTTTCAGCCAGCCTTGCCGCCGCGCCGCGCTTTCCGAGTTTCCGAACTTCGGCGATACCTTGCAGTTGGCTGGCCCTGGGCTTGGCTTGTCCCTTTTCCCAGTGGTAGATGGTTTGAAGTGATACGTCCAGTAGCTTTCCCATCTCGGCCGCTGATAAGCCTAGCTTCTTACGCAGGCTGGCAAAGCCGGCCGCACGAAAACGCAGCTTTAGGTTCTCGTCTGACGCCGCATTGGTGGTTGAATTTTCACTCTTGCGAAGACGATTGATTAGCCTCTCCTGCGCGGCCAAGGCTCGCTTGAGCGCGGCGATATCAGTGCGGTAATGAGCGGCGGCCTTTTTGAGGCTGTCAATTTCGGAGCGGACTTCTTTTCGAGCGAGGCGAGAGATTTCTGATTTCAGGAGGCTTGTAATGTTTGTCATGTCAATCCCAACGGTTGGATTGCGAGCAATGTTACAGAACACCAAACGGGTGGCAACTGGTGGCAGCTTTCGAATTGAACAGTGGCGAAGTTCTACGTCAAGGTCGACGGGCATTGCCTAGAACCTGTCTCAAAATCAAAGCACAGAGCCTGGGAGGTTTGCAAGGCATAAAGGTCTGTGTCGCTTTCCCTTGATAGTAGTGTCGGCTGGAATCCCCTTAAAACACGACTGTTCATTTCCGTTCGGCTATCCATGAACGGGAAAACGCCAAGAGGTCTTTGTGCTGAGAGTCGATGTGGACCAGCAGCCCACCAGTATTCGGAGAACCTTTTACTTCGCGCGTGATGAGTGCCCGATGGATGCCAGCATCCACGCCGACGAAGTAAGGCAAATAGTCGTCGACGAACGCGACCGGCCTGAGTGCGTTCAGGGTATCGGCCTTCGGACTCATGGGCGTTGCCAGGTTGTCCGTCGCGTGCACCATGTCGATTGGAAACCCATGGGCCTGCAGGTTGCGCTCGCGTGCTGTGCGGAAATCGTCCAGCAGGGCCGTCACGCAGACCAACTCGAATCCTGCGCTTGCGAGCGACTGACACGCTTCGACGGCTCCTGGCACCGGTGGGATAGACGCCCAGAAGTTCGAGTCGAAGGCGCTGCGAAACTGGGTCAGCCGATCACCTTCCAGGCGCTCCACCTGCCACCGATCTATTGGCCAGTAGGCCAATGGGTCCCGTTCCAGGGGATACACGCCAAATGCTTTTTTCCAGGCACTGGCATAGGCCAGACCGTAGTCAAGAAGCACGCCGTCGGCGTCAAGTGCAATGATGCCCTTGCTCATGTCTTGGAGTTTTTCGAGAGTGCCTGGTCACGCTGGTGCCCAACTCAGTCTCGCCCTTTCTCGATCAAGCCCTTGAGTTCGGCATCGGATACGGGCAATGAGGGCGTTCTATCTTGCATGTGCCGCAGCACTTCTTGGACTGCTTGACTTCGATCCAGCAAGTCTGGCGTGCCTAGCTTGGTCAGAAGCGAGCGCTTCACATCGGCCATTCCCACTGTGGCCGGTCCGATCAGTACCGTCCAATCCTCGAATCCATCGCGATCCAAACCCAGGTTGCCCAATGAATGTTCCTTGTTGACGAGGAACTTAGGCGAGGCCCGCCTGGCGTCGTGGACCAGGCTTGCTGCCGGGTACACATTCAACGACGTGCCGATGACGATAAAGACGACTGCCCTGGAAACGATCTCTTGTGCCAACGGCATCAGCGGGACCTCTTCTCCGAACCACACGATGAACGGTCGAAGTTGGCGTCCGGTAGGTCCCAGGTCACCGACTTTCAGAGGTTTTGCGTAGGGGTAGGTTGCGCCCTTGTCGTGCTGTTCGCAGACCTTCATCAATTCGCCGTGTAGGTGAACGATCTTTGTGGAGCCGGCGCGCTCATGCAAATCATCCACGTTCTGGGTGATGACGGTCACATCGTAGGCCTGATCCAGCCCCGCGATGGCGTAGTGGGCAGAGTTGGGCTGGACCGTCTGAAGCTGTGCCCAGCGCTGGTTGTAGAACTCGAGCACCAGCGCCGGATCGCGTCTCCACGCCTGGATGCTGGCGAGGTCTTCGGGTCTGTGGTTGTTCCAAAGGCCGTTCGCATCCCGGAAGGTGGCGAGGCCACTTTCGGCAGAGATGCCTGCGCCGGTGAAAACGACGAGGGACGGCTGGCGCGGCGTCTTCATCAAGGAAATCCTTCCTGGATCTTTTCCAGGACGTCTCTGACCCACTTGCGACCTTCAGGAGTACTCATCATGTCGATGGGCCTACCGCTTCTCAAGGCTACCACTTCGCTGCGCATCCACTCCTGGGATTTCTCTTTGGTCCCGAAAACTTCCTTGGCAAAGGCAAACAGCTGGTCTACATCCCAGTCATGCCGCTCGCCAGATAGTTCTTTCATGATCGATGGATGCGTTGAAGCGTGAGCATGCTCACCGGATATGCGCCAGGGTAGGTGTCGCTGAGTCTCTTTGACGGCCAGTTCCGCGGGTGCGATGCCGCATAGAGCTGCGCTGCCAAGATGTGTTCAGCCGTCATAAATGGATAGGCCGCATACAGGCGATTGACGTCCACGCCTTGCTCCAAGGAGCCAAGAACGTTGTCGATGGGAACCCGTGTTCCGGAGAAACAGGGCAGTCCGCCCATCACATCAGGATCTACGCTGATCATCGTTTTAATGCCCCACTGAGAGTCGAAGCTTCAGCGCGCCGCGCCCTGGCAATTCGAAGAGAGGATTCATGCGCCATAGCTCGCAGCTGGTCCTGGCGTCGAATCGGCTCTTGAAATACCTCCCTCCCAGTATGAAGCTATTTGTTGGGAAGCATAAATGTTCCGAGTAGAACGCATGGGATTCGTTGCCTGAAGCGTTTGCCGCTTTCAGAATCTGATCCATCGTTCTACGGCCAGTGAAGAGGGCTACCCTGGACACAGGAGGTGTGATGTGAGCGAAAAGGAAGAGCTACACCCAGACAAAGATGAGGTGTTCGACCCCTTGGTGCTTTATCTGACCCGCGGAGGCGTGCATGGCATTGCCCCTGTCAGTCAGGAGCCGAGAACAGACCTTGTGAACTGGAAGCTCTACCGTGTTCGCTGGCCTGACGGAAGAAGGACGCGACACTTGATCGGGCGCAATATCCGTACCGATGAAGGTCGAGTCTGCTCATCCATCAAGAGCGTGGCCTTGGAGGCTTTGACATTTACGTCGTCTTCGGGGCGGATCTACCGGGTCCATGGACCCAGCTGGCATGATGTCGATGCCTCCTACGTCTTTGGCGTCTGGTTGGACGGAATTCGAGGCCAGGCTGTGGAGATCACGGATCCCTTCCTTCGCCTGCTGCGTATGCGTGCTCCCAAGGCGTTTGAAGGCGTGTCAGTCGGTCTCACCTTTCGATGACTTCCAAACAACGATGACAGAAGCAAAGATCCTGTTCCTGGACTTTGATGGCGTTCTGCATGCCACTTCGGGCCCGGCCACCAGCATGCGTGAGTTCGTCTGGTTACCCATCCTGAAAGATCTCATCGGAGGTCACCCCGATCTCAGGATCGTGCTTCACACGTCGCATCGGTGCACTTCCTCACCCGAGTTCCTTCTCGCGCGGTTGGGTCTGGGCAAAGACGTCTGTCTGGGTGTCACCAAACCGACGCTGAATCGATGGCCGTCAATCCAGGACTGGACAAAAGGCCGCCCTTGGATCAAGTCCTTCAGAATCCTGGATGATCAGGCCCGTGAGTTTCCAAATCCTCCGCCCACTGAGCTGATCCTGTGCGATGGGCGACGGGGACTGTCTGAAACCCGCGTTCAAGACGCACTGCGTCAGTGGCTAGCATGAAGATTCAGCTCGCCTCTGATCTGCATCTGGAAATATTGGTCAAGGTTTCCGGTGGGAATGACAGCCTGCTCCACCTACAGACCATCATCCAGCCTGTGCCCAATGCCGACGTCTTGGTTCTGGCAGGGGACATCCACCGCGGCATTCAGGCGGTCAACGTTTTCCGCGATTGGCCCGTCCCCGTCATCTATGTGGCGGGCAACCATGAGTTCTACGCCCAGAAGTGGGAGGAGACGCGGCTGAAGCTGCGCCAGGCCTGCAAAGAGGCCGGCATCCATTTCCTGGACGACGATGAGCTGGTGCTGGGTGGAGTGCGGTTTCTGGGTTCGACGCTGTGGACGGACTTTCGGCAGCGCGGACTCACGCAAGAGCAGAGTATGCGGGAGGGCGGCCAGCACATGACCGACTACTACCGCATCGAGACCGACACGGGCCTGCTCACCCCTCAACAGACGCTGGATGCGCATCTATCCAGCAGGAGCTGGCTGGAGGTGGAGCTGGCCAAGCCGTTTGAAGGCAAGACGGTCGTGATCACGCACCATGCACCGCATCCGCTGAGTGTGCACAGGCGTTTTGTCGGGGACGCGCTCAACGGGTGCTTTGTGAGCGACCTCACGCCGCTCTTGTTCCAGGCCGACTTGTGGCTGCATGGGCATTGCCATGACAACTTCGACTACCAGGTCGGCAGCTGCAGAGTCGTGTCCAATCCGACGGGATACATCCAGAATGGTCCGGAGATACAGAAGCCACAGGACATGGGGCAGGCCGTTTTCGAAAACGCGGGCTGGAATCCCGACTTGCTGATCACCATCTGACCCCTCTGTTGCTGGGCAACTGCTGTGTGGGGATGAGTGTCTTTTCCGGGGAGGGCCGTGCCCGTCAGAGGCTTAGCAAACGACGCCTGTACGCCATGTACAGGTCTGGCCGCATCAAGGAGAGCTGGCGCTGGTTGAGCCTGCGCTCCACCTTGCGCCGGCTCGGATAGACCCGGGACGCGGCAAGTTCGGCGATGACCTGCTGGAGGTACTCGTGATCAGTCCGGTAGCGCCGTTCCAGAGTTCGGGACTCGGCCAAGCGGCGCTTCAGCACGATCTCTTTCGACTGGGCAGGGAACCAGTACTTCAGGGCGTGCCTGCTGAGGCCCAACTGGTGGGCGACCGCAGCCAGGCCACGGTAGTCTGAGGGGTTCTCCAGAATCAGGTCCAACTGCCTCTCCAGCATCTCGCGTTGCCGATAGCCCAGCATCGGCCGCTCCTGACGATTCCTCGATGGCGTCTGGGCCGGCTTTGGAAGCTCCGCGTGCCGAATAGCGTCATTGGCCAAGAACAGATCCCCTGGAAGCAGGTTGACGCCATGGCAGAACCGAAGTAGCAAGCCCAAGGAGGGGCGCTCATCCTTGTTGAGCCAGCCATTGATTGCCCTGGGCTGCAGCCCAAGTGCTTCACAGAGCCCCTTGCGGTTGCCCAGGGTCAATGAAGCGGCAAGGTCCATCAGGTTCTGCTGCATCTGTGCCAGGCTGCCGGCGCGCTGAAGCTCAGGGATCCGAGAAACCAGGTCGACGAGGGCGCTGGCCGACCACCGATCAAAGGCCGAGATTTCCTCTTGCGTGGAGGCAACTTCCAGATCGGCGGGACCCGGCGGGCGCACGATCATGGATTCTCCGCAGGCGTTGCAGTGCAAAAGACTGGGGTAGATCGGCAGAAACGCTTGCTCTGCGCCACACGCTGGGCATCGCTCGCTCATGAACCCTTGATGCACATGGCAGACCCGGTAGTGTTCGAACGACCACACCAAGGGGTGATGCGGTCGTTGCCCCTTTCGGGCTTGGTCACACAAGCAAGCCGGGCACCAGCGGGGAATTCTGGCCAGCAGGCCTTCTCCATTGAAAGGCAGCAGATGGCCCAACCCCAGGAGGGTCATGGACTGCGCCTTGGACGGTGGCGGCCTGCCCAGGGCATCCAGCATCGTGAGGGCGTACCTGCCCAAGCCATTGACCGTGGCGCAATGCCGCTCAAAGAAGGCCGTATCGCTCCAGAAGTCCGAATGGCGTTCGGACTGCTCCAGCAGGTATTTCACGAGCGTCCGCGGGCCCAGGCAATGCGCCTGGGCCAACCCGACAACCCAGGAAAGCAGGCCTTCAGGAGCCTGCGAAGAACCTTCACTCCTGAGTGCATAAAGGGTCGGTGGGATGACGATACTGGTTTCAGCCTCGAAGGGGTCAAGGGTGCTGTGAGTCATGGGCACCTCCAGACGGGTCTCGGCTCGAGTTGCGTTCCCCGATGCGGCGTTGGCTGATCCCACCAGGAGATCCCGTGGCTTTTTTCGGAATAGGTTTGCCGGGACCATTCCTGATCCCACGTGTCGGTTCGGCAGTCGTGGCATTCAGAACATTCCGGACTTCGTCCAGGGAAACATCGAGGAAGAGGCGTTCGCCACGTCTTGCGTCCTCTGCAATTTCCAAGGCCACTTTGTTGTAGGGAGCGAACTGAAGGATGAAGTCCTCGGTCATCTTCTCGCCGGTGCGCAGCGCATGCTGGAATGCCTGCGTCAAGGCTCTCTTCAGCGTTCCAACGCAGCCCACAGTGCTGATGCAAAGGTCCTTTGCGGCTTCTACGCTGAGAGCTTCCAGCCGATTCTCGATTGGCATTTCAGCCAGAAGATTGATCAAGGCCTGAGCGTAGGATTTGAACTCCTGCGGATTCTTGTGGTCGTAGCGCCTCAGGTGAACGGTCTGCTGGCGGTGCAGCCAGTTGTTTCGTGTGCAGGCGGCGTGAGCCAATTGATAGCTGCCGATGAGGACAATCCGAGCATCCGTCTGTGCGGCCAGATCCCTGAGGATCTGTAGGCTGCGCAAGCACCCACCTGGATGAGACTCGGGCAGCAAGCGGTCCGCCTGATTGATCAGAAGCAGCTTGGTCTGGCGGTGCTGCATCATGCTGATGACTGCGTACTTCAACGCGTCGAAGTCCCGGTTTCGCGGATCCACGTAGGGAATGGGATGCGTCAGAGTGAACTGATTCGGTAGTACATACATCTTGCGGTCGATCAGGATGTCTCCGTGTGCATGCAAGATATCCCCCAGCAAACGGGTCCAGTACTTCGTGTCGATGCGATCGGCGTGGTCTGGCGCAGTGACGGCAATGCATGGAGATCTTGAGGCGGAAATATCACCTTCATCGAGCTCCGAAACGGTGTGGCGACTGTCGCTCCAGAGCTTTCGCCCGATCTGGGAAGTTCCAACACCGACGGGGCCGACGATCCAGACGATTTCGCCCTTGTCGCTGAAATCGATGCATTCGCGCGCCAGGTTGTAGGACTGCTCAAGGCGGGGGTGACGGACGATCTTGTTCTTGAAGTAGTCGATTTTTTCTTCGGCGGACGCGCTCAGGAGTTTGGAGTCAAATGCCGGGGTGATGATTTTCATAGTCAGAAGTCCTTGAATTGTTCTTGCGAAATAGAGTCGAAATCGACGTCGGTAGCCTGATCGTCAGAAGGCAGATAGAGTTGGGGCTGCGGCGATGGCAACAGGGTGTCGCTGATGTCTGGCGATCCCGTAACCAGGCCGACGCCCTGATCGGAGGAGCGCAACTCCTGATCACGCACGCGCTGGAGTGCCAGCTTCAGGTTCGCCTCGCGGCCGCGAACCTTCTCGAGATAGGCGCCCAGAAGGGCAGCACGGTCTTTTTCCCGAATGCCATCGCGCCTTTTGACCTCATTGATCTCTTGGGAGATGGCTTCGATCTCTTTTTCGGAGCGGCCTGCCAGTTCGTTGCGATACATGCTCGTGGCCTCAATCCATCCGAGTTTCCCCAAGGCATAGGAATGGGAAACATCGAACGGGTCGTACCGCACAGGAATGTCTTGGCCGACGTAGTCCAGCAGAGCGTTGGAAAAGTAGTCGATCCGGTTGACTTTGATGCTCCCGTCGCGCTGAACGCGAGCCGTGCCCTTGGTATTCGTGGGCATGGACAGGATCAGGAAATTCCGGTCGTAGGGAATCAGGGTGTGACTGCGTTCGCCCGACTGCACCATGCCTGTTTCCATGGCGATCGATGGACTGATACCTAGCGCTGGGTGCTCCAACTGGTGATAGACCTCTCCAAGATAGCCATCGAAGGATTCTCTGAAGGCACGCAGATTCCAGACTGCTAAGGTGCGCGGATCGTGAGTTGGAGACATGCTCCGCGGCGACTGAAGAGCTTTGTTGTTGCCGATCAACGCATGCGTGAACTGCGAGTTCTGGATTCCGAAGACACGTTCAATGATGTTGCCGAAGCGGGGTTGGCTGGCTGGACGAGATCGCTTGTTGACCCCGAAGATGGCCAAAAATTGCTCGTAGTACGTTCCCAGGAATTCCCGTCCTTGGTCAGAGACAAGAGTCCGTGGCAGCCGGTGATGTCGCCGCACACAGTCACGCAGAACCAGCATGCAAGATCGGTAGCTGGGCTCAACAAAGAGCAGCACCCAAGCCAGGATCACCCGTGTGTAGGCATCAATCATGACTGTCAGCCACGGCTTTCCCATGGGCGTGCCTGTAGCCTCATTGACCAACTGCAAATCGAGCTGGCTATGGTCGATGTGGGCAATGTCGAAAGGGCGAGTACCGTGTTTGGGTGTATCTCGCTCCAGGCTGAGGAAGGGAATTTCCAAGTTGTATCCTGCCTTTTCACCTTCTCGAGCCTTCTTCAGTGCCTCTGGCGTTGTCACTCGCTGAATCTCAGCAGCAAAGGTCTTGCGGCTTGGCAACATCAAGCCCTCTTTGCGGCAGGAGTTGACAACCAGTGACCATGCGTTGAAATTTCCCGGAGCAGTGCTGGATTGAACTTCTTTGTCAATGACCTCATGAATGATTTCAAGCACGCGTGGAGGAAGTCGACGCGCGCGGTTGCCCCGGTCATGGATCTGAGGCAGTAGCCCGACAAACTCATTCCCATAGTCAACCAGGCCTTGTTGGGCGAGTCGCTTCCACTTTCGGATGGCCCTCGAACAGGCGAGATGACTTTCCGTGGGCGGGCATAGCTGAGGATGGATGCAGTAGTAGCGGTGCATGGCCGAGCGGATATCCTCGGCCGTGGCCCGACACAACCGAGCGCCAGCGGCGGCGAGTTGTGGATTCGCAATCGCGGTCGTTCCAGCGATCGATCCGGTTCCAACTAACTGCTCGAAGTCGGCCACGGGCAGGCGTTGGACGCATTCCTTTCCATCCGCATTCTTTCTGCGCAGAAAGATTTCGGTGTCTCCGGCGTTGACGATTTCCCAAGCCGACCCGTCCCAGAGGACGGCCGAACCAGGCGTCGGCGTGACACAACGGATTGCGGTGCTCGACGTAGCGAGCAGCGGTTCAAACCAGATATCAGCGGACTCGAGCAGGGCACGAGTCCTGAACACCCGTACCCTGTGCGGCTCACGCATGAGAGATGCCACGCGCAGATCCACGTGCAGTTGTTCGTCGGCGATCAGCTTGTAGATTGCGTCGGCCATCGGTCCCTCGCCGCATGTCAGGAGATCACGCAGCCAGCACCAGCCATCACGCATGGCCACTTGAATATGCTTCAGTTGGACAATCGTCGGTTCGGGACAGTCCTCGCGGTAGTAATCGGAGAGATCGGAAATGTTCTGAATGACGATGGGATCCGATTCGACCGACGAGCGGACCGCGAAGTCCAGCCCGTATTCATGCGCAAAGCGCTCGGCTGCCGGGCATCGCCAGGTACCAGTCATGTCTCGGATGTACTGGGGTGAGGGTGATGTGGCTTGTTCCTGCAGCCAGTTTTCTGGCTTGCATTCAACCCAGCCCACGAAGTTTTCCGCGATGCGGAAGAAGTCGGGTGTGTACAAGTGACTTTTGGTGCGCCCATTGCCCAGATCGCGGATCTTCTTGATCGCCGGCGGCTGGTCGTAGAACTCGTGGGTGACATCGTCATGGTCCCACTGGAAGATTGCCGCCAACTCTGTGCGCCTTGCTTCCGCCTTGATCACACAGCCCATCTTGCGGCTGGTGTAGTGCGTCACGACGTTGTGCGTGCCGCTGCGCAGAATCCGCGAGGGCGGACTCTGCCGGATGTGCTGGATCATGGCGATGGTGTCGGCGCTTAGTCGACGCCGGCGGAACAGGTCCGCCAATTGCTCTTGAGATGACATTTCAGACTCCTGAAATGCCACGCGGTCGCTGAGAACTCTACAAATCGACAGGCAAAAGAATCCCTCTGCGCACGACTTGACGCGTGCGACAGGAGTCATATACTTGGATCGTTCCTACTACCGAAGCTATGACGGCTGAGGGAAAAAGCCTGGGTCTTGCCGGACCTGGGCTTTTTTATTTCTGGCTGTCCTTGTGTGTGCTCTTGCTCCTGCGTGGCGGTTGGTGAAGCCCGGCCGAAAAGCGCGGACACCACAGCAATCGCCGTGGCAAGAACCAAACTACGACAGCTCTTTTTTTCGTCAACGGTCGATAGACGGAAAGGAAGTAAAATAGGAATTTATTTCCTGAATCTTGGAACGGAAAATCGCATCCAAGCGTGGCCGACCTGCAACCCCGCTGTTGCAGCGACTACGCGTCATTGCATGGAGTCATCATGTAATGGTGGCCAGCGGTGCCGTGCAGGCCGATCAGTTTGAGAGACTGATTTCAAAAGCCCATCCGAGACTTCGTCTGTCCAGTGGGCTCTGGCCCCGCTACTTGCGTGGGGACGTGATGCCGCAGGGTTCACAGGAGCGTGCCAAATCCAGCTTGATCGTGCGTCTCGATCGGGTCTACCCAGGAACGGCGGAAATCTTCTATCACCCACTCTGGGAACTGATGGACTTTGATCGCTTGCTGTGGCCCAAACGTCTAAGAGAGATCTATCTGTCCATGAACGAGTTTGTCTGGATGGACTTCGTCGAGGATTTTGGAGATTGGATTACTGTTCTGCTTGATGAGGAGAAAGGTCCACGTAAAGTACTGGATGCGACTGAGCTTCCATTCTGGAAAATCGAGCAAAGCGACGAAAGTCTTCAAGTGGCTTGGGGTCTGATCGATGGACTTGACGGCGTCGCCGTTTGTTTGATCGAAGCGCGCTCTGGATATCTAGCTCAAGACATACGTGCATTTGTCAACGCTATTCTTGGAGTGAATTCCATGCTGAAAAAATTGGTCAAAGATCCAGGATTTCAGTTTCCCAAGCAACAGTCTGCGCTGTTGATCCTGAGAGGCATGTGCTTTCGCTTGGCTGAGCTTTTGATAATTGAACCTGGCTCCAATGAAAAAGTGAAATTTTTCGAAAGGGCGATCAGGAATCGGAGAGATGAATGGGAGGCTCAGGTGAATCCACATCTATCGGAGCTCCCGCGCCCGGATCGGTCCACAATGACAAGATGGCTGAATCAGGTAGGGCGTCAAAAATTTCCAGAGTGGTAAAGAGGCCGAAAAATTCTCAAATCTGCAAGCTGCAGACATCCAGGGAATTGTGAAAAATCGCAGCGGTATCCAACAGGCCTTCGTTCTGCTTTCATGTTCAGACGGCGTGATGAATCGCGACGATAGTTCAAGCTTGCGGTTGTTCTTCGAAATATCTCTTGCCCACTCTCACCAATCTTTTTCGTACGTGATCGATGAAAACCTGGGGGCATCCTCTTTAAGCTGTCCAAGAATATTTCGAGCTTGATTGAACGTTCTTTGGGCACCCATATCGTGGGTGAGAAGCCCATCGAAGTAAAGCGCAAGGGTGCAATATGTCGAATCGATCAGATCGCTCCTGTGAGATTTTTCTCCAATGTCTTTAGGGTCTCCCTTCATTCTGCGGTGAACAGCTCTTACGGAAAGGCATAGTGGGAACACGAAATTTATCGAGAAAAGCAGTTCTGGCAGAGTTCTAGGACAGGCTTCAGGACGAGCGCAACTCAACATGATGTCTGACATCTTGATGAGGTTCATGAGAAGGTTGTGTCTGAATTCTGGCGTCCATTCGTTCTCCTTTCGAAGGGCCCTGATATCGCTTTCTCTGAAAGTTTTTAGCCATCCGCTCAGGATTTCCTTCATCGCATCACCAGCAGGAGACAGACTTTCGATATACAAGCCGGCCTCATACATTGCTTCTTGGATGCGCAATCGGGAATCTGGATCTGATTTCGCGCTGATAATTCTCCGGCTGAGTCGGGTGAAATTCTTGGTGGAAAGGGCGTCGATTAGATTCTTGGATTTGCGCATTTGTTTGGGCGCAAGTTGACACAAGAAACTCATTGGCTTTGCAAGCAGAACTTGATCGGGATACGCGCCCAAGATCTCAAAATTTGCCGCAACGCCAAGATCATCTCGTACGTTGAGGGCCTCAACCGCAAAGTACTCCGGCAAAATCACTTGGTGGTGCTTACTTTTCTTTAGCCACTCGGCCAGCCTTTGATCCCTAGCGTAGCTTATGTCTAGTACTTTTCGGTAACCTGTCATGGAGTCTCCAAATATTTCCAGAGAGACTTCAACACTGGACAATCCGCTTGCCGTGATTGGTTACTGAGAGAAAAGTTGACCACTCCAGACGTCCATTCACGAGAGTTTCAAGTGTGGCGGGTCGCTAACTTGCAACATACACATTCAGGCGGTAGCCAGAAAATTTCCATTTGAGGTTTGTTGTCGCTGCGCTGTTTTGCAGCGATGCGGCGTGGCTAAGAACTCGTGCCGTAAAGAACCCCAAGGATTAAGACCGCTGATTCCACTTGCACCATACCTGGATGCGGTTTACCGATGGCTAGTACATCCGATACGCCGAGACCACCAATCGTCTCAAATTGTCGAAGATGCTGCAGATCACCTGGAAGCGCTTTGCCGACGCGCTTGAACAGCATTGTTCCATCTGACAATCGAAGCGCAACATAGTGATCAATCCATCGGTCAAGTGTTGAGAGGTCTAGGATTTCTCCACCGAGTGCTATCTGGCCTTCGAGCGCAAGTGGTACAGCGCTTTCTTCCTTGACACGATATGCGCTCTTGATTCTTTTCAGAAGCGAAGCCAAGTCGACTTGATCAGCTTCACCGTGGCTTTGCTGTGGAGGTTTGGTGTCCACGTGGAAAAGAATGCCCACTACTTGGTGAAGGGCCACCTCTGAGGCGCTGAACGTGACTGTGTTGCGTCCTGACCGGGGATCAGGTGTCTCCGTCGCCAAGCCAATGAAGCTACTGTGCTTTGAGCGATGAAGGCGTCTGGCAAAATTGGTTCTCTCTCGTCGCGCGATCACAAGACTGCGGTCGGGGGCATCGCCTGCGGCCGCTTTCACGATAGCTACACTTTGCACGGTCGAGGCAAATCCGAAGTTTGTCGTCCGCAAGAAAAATGCTACTTTGTCGTCAAACCATTCCGACGAAAGAGTCTCCAGTTCTGTCTCTTGAGAATCGCCGTAGGCGCTCCCCAGAACGAAAGCCGCTAGGTTTGGCTGAATCGGGAGGTTGAACTTTGGAAGTGGCTCGTGGGACAGCGGCTCGAGTGTCACTTCCGACGTCTTTAGGAATTCCCGTCTGCAGAAAGTTCGGAAATCCTGGTGAGCCAGCTCAACCAATTCGCAGAGCCTCTCTAAGTTTTGCAACTCTAGCGAAACCTGCGTGGGAGTGATGGATGTTTTGTTGTGATGATGTGCGTTATTGAGAAGTGCATACGT
The DNA here is from genome assembly GCF_046452315.1 of Hylemonella sp. W303a. Taxonomy (NCBI): domain Bacteria; kingdom Pseudomonadati; phylum Pseudomonadota; class Betaproteobacteria; order Burkholderiales; family Comamonadaceae; genus Hylemonella; species Hylemonella sp. W303a. The sequence continues at coordinate 758,692 of NZ_JBKFDG010000001.1, forward strand.
GCTGGATTTTGGCTCCAATCCTGGTTCCTTTGCCAGCGCGACAATGTGCTTCGCCTTAAAAAGTTCAGTCGATCCACGTCTCACCGCACTTCGCAGGTCGTTCGCAAAGTCACCAAGCGTTGGCTTCAGGTTGTGCGACGTTGACGCCGGCGTCCCCACATCATCAAAGAAATCTCCCAGACGCGCTTCAATGAATTCTCGGCACTTGGCGGCGTACTCCTGCGCAACAGATGGCACTGCCCACTGAGAGTCCACCGCCGCTTTCTTTGCTTGTATTACCCCTAAGACACTGGGCGCCGTGGTGAGCGTTGGACGCTGCCTGGTTGGCGGATGCACATCCCGGTGCTCGATTGCTGCCGAAGCGCCCTGGCACGCCCGTACTACATGACCTGCGAACTTGCTGTCATGTGTAGTGAGGATTGGCTGAGCACCTTGACCTACCAACTGAATAAGGCCCTTGGCGAGTCTTTCCTTGTTGTCGCCATCGAGTAGCTCTTGGGGGTCGTCCAGCACGATGAGATCCAGCCCTCCCCGTTCTTTGCGCATGTACTGCCAGTAGGCAAGGTAGAACGCGATGAGGGTTGCGCGAAGCGCAGAGGCATTGGCTACATGTTGCGCCGGCGCGGATGCTCCATCGCTCCCGATCCGGAACTCCACTTGGCCGTCGGGCTTCATGCTAGTGGCTTTCAGGTCGTGGTTGGCGTTTGGATAACCAGCCTGATAGATGACCTTTCGCCAGTCCTCGGTGACCGTATGCAGTGCCGCTTGAAGCCCTTCGACCTGCTGCTCTGCAAACGATCCAAGTTTGAAGCACTCTGCAAGTGCAACATCTGCAACATCATAGGCTTTTAGTCTTGTTTCCACAGTTCGGCGCTCATTTACGTCCGCGTCCAAGCGATCACAGGCACGAAGGGCGACGTTCAATGGCTCAACGTTTTCGATGAGCTTTTCTAGGTCAGCAAGGCGCCCACGAAGCGATGTAGAAGCCATCGGAACTTCTTGTGTTGCCATTCCGACAACATCCTGGGTGAACTCGTGAAGCCATGCACCATTGGCGGCTCCCCAATCCGACGTTCTTAGCGCCGTATCCAGTCGAACAATGGCACGTTGCAGAATTGCCATGTTTGGAAGTCGCTGGGGAAGCTCGAGCAGGGTACTCGGTGTCAGGCTAGGAGCGTTGTCACGCTTGTCGTCACATGCCTTTGCTGCGAGTCTTACCAAAGGGAGCAACGGGCCTTGGAAGGCGCTAGCAGTCAGCGTTTCGTTCACTAGTGCTGTGCGCATGAGATCGAACGGTTTTTCGCTCAAGTCACGCTTGAGTTCTCCGCTCAGTGTTTCGCCCAGCGCCGATGCGAAGTTGGCGGCTGCCGAACTGGACCATCTGTCGACAGTCTGGGAAAGCAGCGTCGGGTCCTCTTTCAACGCTTCGCTCAGATGATTTTGGACGCTATGTCCAGTCACTGGATCGAGGGCACCTACAAGGCTCCCGCCGCACACGGCACACGACGATAGGTCTGGTTGTTTCACATCATTGTCGACGTACCATTGAGCAACGGCAGCATAGATTCGCTGCCGCGCCGCCTTTTCTGGTGACTTCAACAGATCTAAGAGGACCTGTGCTTGAGATAGTGCATCGTCGATCAGCTTCCGCGCATCGGCCTTTTCTTCGGGAGTGAGTTTGCGCAGCGCAGACAATCGGCGCGCAGAGTCCGTGCTTTTTAGATTTTCAATCGCTGCCTTGGCATCGCCGACGTCACGCTCCAAGGCTTGCCCTTGCTCTTCCGGCTTGAAATCAGTTCCGAGAATGTTTCGCGCCGCTTCGAGTGAGGAAGTTTTCTCGCCATTGAGTTTTTCTCTGAGAGCCTTCAGTGCAGTCTCAGTAGCTTTCCCGTCTATTGGATGCGGAATCTCAATCGTGATGCCTAGCTCAGGATGTTCGGTAGCTATGGTGGCCAAGTCCTCTAGCCCTCGTGTGAACTTTTCGTCTGCCTGGTCGATTTCTTTCTTACGGGCCTTTGTTTCTTCGCCGGTCAGACGCTCGCGTACCTTCTTTACATGCTTGGCTAAGTCGGTGAATGGTGCTAACCCTGTTAGTTGGGCGACTGCCTTGCCAAGTTCAGACTGCGAACCAAGTTGGGAGAACGGAAGCAGTGCTGGGATTACTGTGCCAATACGCAGTGCCTGGCTGTCTAACCCTAGTGCGGTGAGGTTTGGGGGAGTTTCTTCAAGTTTTCCACGGATCGTTCGGTTCTGAGTGCGCCGAACCTGATGCAATTGCCCGGTGTTCGCGTCAAGAAGTGTGAGCTCGACCCACGTATCAGCCGGGATAGCAGCGTTGTGTAGCTTGACCATGGAGGCCGGCGGAAGCGGCGTCACCGGGGACAGTTTGTAGTTTGAGGCCTCGTTCTCTCCGTCGTGAACTAGGTCGAAGTTGAACTCATAGTCTCCTTTTTCTGGAGCGCGCTGGGGGCGAAGCAGCATTCCTGTGAGGCACCAGACGATGGCGTTTAGTAGCGATGTCTTGCCGGCACCGTTGAAGCCTTCCAAGAGCGTGACACCAGTGGAGACGTGGAAGTCGAAATCTTCTGGTGCTTGCTTGGCCGTGCCGAATACATGGATTCCGGCGAAGCGGTGGGCCTGGATGCGCGTCAACGAGAACACGGTATTTGGACCTGTTGACGGGGCGGCGGCGGACGCCATCTTCGGCAGCGCCTGGCTAGGGCTGGCTACGATAGCTTCAATGTCAGACAGCATGACATTGCTCGCCCACTTCGGTCGATTCTTAGCGTACCAACCCAATACAGCACGACTCGCCGCGTCCGGTAGCGAGAATGTTTCTCCTATGGGGCCGACGCCAACGGCTCCGCCGCCAATCAGTTCGGTGAGTAGCGACTCAATGGAATGAATATGCAGCGGCTTAACGCTCGATTTGTCATCGACCATGGCTCCTCCCTGTCATCGGCCTCCAGCTCTTGGATTGACTGGCGCCATCTTGCAAGAATGATGCTTTTGTGTGGCGCGTCGAACTTAGAAACGCGTACCACTTGCCCGTTGAATTGTGCAGTAGCAGATCCGTCGCGCGAAGCAAAAATTGCCGAGCCATGTTGCTTGGATGCGCCGATGGCGGACAGGCATGTCCTACCTTGAGTGCTCCAAACTGGCAGCTCACAGCCTTAACTGACCATTAATCTGTTCGATCGCTTTGGACCTGACTTCGACTGAATGCGGCCTGTCCGGGGGGGGCAATCAATCGGATATCCACTCGGAAGCAATTCCGTTCCGCTTGGAACCATTACCGTGCCGAAAATGAGCGAATTTGAAGCCCTAGCGCGGAGCGGTCTCTGGTCTGCTCGGGAAGAACATCAGCGTCTAAGCTGTTGAATTACAGAGGATTTCTGCCTGACGCAGCGTATGTGATGCCGGGCAGTGGATTCTGGCGAGGGGCCAAAATCGCTGGAAGCAAAACCGTTCCGGCCCAAAAAGAAGCATAAGCGTTCCGAAGCGGAACAGTTATGGTTCCAGCGACAGCTTATGTCGCTGGAACCATAACTATGCCGCGCGAGGAGGCATATCTGTTCCGCGGAGACGAGTGGGCAGGTCCCCAACAGCGGATCTTGGGGCTGGAGGGCTGACTGCATGAAATGCCCTCAGTTTCTTCGCTTCTTGTCAGCCGGCCGGGCTAGCCCGAAGGCCTATGACGAGATAGATGCAGGCATCAAACCCTTGGTTGATGCTATGAACGCGACCGGCTCCATCACAACAATTGCCTCCTGTCAGGGGCATGTTGCCTATAGCAAGCCACCGTATGTCTATTTCAAGGCGACTCCGGCGGTGTCGGGAGCCATCGAAAGATCCCTTCGGGAGTGGCAAATCGAGAGCACCTCAAGCATTGGTCAGTACTGGAGAGTAAAAGGCTTGTTCAATGAGAATTTTGAGCTTGTGTTCTTGTTGCACTCGCCTTTCTATGATGAGAGAGCGCTGTCCCTTTTTGCTCCGGTGGAGTTCCTTTTCTATCAGCGCAAGATAGCAAAGGAGCTTGAATTACTTGAGAAATTGATTGAAAAGGCCACCCTGTTGAAATCTGGGGAGTATTTCGAACCAGACGTACGCGCCAAAACCACAAAGTAAGAGAAGCACTGCGAGCTTTTCGAGTCGTCTTCTCTTAAAGTTCCGCTGAAACGGATCTGGGTTTCCACAGTGAGGACATTCCTGGGCCGAGGTGGCAATAGAGCGATGACATATATCGCATGGGGCAAGGCGAGACAAATTTTTCCTTTCAAGGCGAGGAGATTGGACTTACGTTTTGTTAGCCTGGACTGCTAAAGAGGGCAGGGACTCCCAAAAATATGAGGCTGTCTGGCGTATTTGGTCGATCGCGGCGAGTTCTGCATTTAAGTTATGCCCTAGCGTATGCGCAAGCAATTTCGATTGGCAGATCTCCACGCACTGCTGTAGCAGTGGAAAGATCACTAGCGAGTAGCCATTTGCCGATTCCAGGAATTCACTGCGAAGTGTGGCGGGGCATAGCTCGACAACGAATGGCAGACTACGATCCACTGTCATGGACATCGCATATGAGCCGCCAGACTGCATGACAAGAATAACAACGGCACCTTCGTAACCAGCAACGTGAGCAAACTGGGGGTTGTTAAAAATGGTTTGGGAGCCTCGCACCCTTGGTGGGTGCTCTGGGTTCGGCCACAGACCTTTACGAGCCTCTGCAGCCTCTACAGTTGCAAGGTAGGTTTGCCCGAACAGGGCGAAGCCGACCGCCAAAGCCATCTTGCATATGAAGCGCTGATCAAACTTGGTGTTCATCTGCAGTTGCGCGCGAATGGAGCCGGCCTGGATCACGGTGCGAATCGCCTGGATGTTTGATTCATCTGTGACGGTAGGCAGATCAAACCCAGGATATGCCGTCCCTGGTGGCAGACCACCGACTGTTGCGCCGAAGATGTAGCGCGCTTTCGTTTTCTTAAAGCCACCAATCACCGCCTCTGTGCCCATCCGCAAGCGCACTGGGTCGCCGCTTACGGGCATAAAGTACACAGTGGAAGGATTTTTGCGGTGGGTTGGGTTCCCACCGGTGTACCAATATAGGTCGTCGTCGTCAGTCCGCATCCAGATGATTGACTCGCCAGATGGACCAAGCCAAAGCTCTGCAACGGTATCCTCCGGGAGCTGAAGTCCGGGGATGTTTACCGGTCCCATGCACGTCAGAGGTAGAAAATCGCTTTGCCCTGGTCCGCTGTAATACTTTCGAGCGGCGGACGCTAATGCATTGGTCACAAACCAGGATTTGGCATAGGAGCCGTCCACATGCAAGCCTAGCCCGTTGTTGCAGCTGCGACAAACATTGTGAAGTTTGTAGTGCGGCGGAGCTTGTGCGCCTCCGAGAAACTTGGGCACCGCATGTTCAAGAGTGGATTCTGAAATCGGCTTTTTCTGCGCGCAGTAGAGACAATTGAATGTCATTTTTGAAGTAATAGGCTACTGACTGTTTGGCTCTGAGACGCCTAAATGATTCATCGTGGTGATGGTCGATTAACCCCGGAGAGCCTCACTGCGCGCCATGATGGATGCGGAATAGGTCGTAGATGAAGTTGACCCTCCTATTGGGTCTCTTTCGATTACAAGTAATTGGTCTTCCGCAACCTCACTGATCTTCTCGCGCAAGGCATCCATGCGTCCATCGTTCAAACTGGAGCGGAGCCATCTTTCGGCAAGCGAGGCGACTACGAACTCACCGCAATGCTCGCATTGAAAATGTTTCCTCGCTGATCCAATCCGTTCAAAAACGGCAGCCTGCCGGCAAATTGGGCAATCTTCCTCAACTTGTGTGGCCATGGCACCTCTTCCCTTACTTGGTATGTGCATCATGAGGTTCGACGTCGTTTCATTGACACCGGGAATTCCAAATATCGCTTGGTAGAAATTCAGGCGCCACATCGAAAGAGGTTCGTCAAGAGGCGAAAAGAACCCTTCGTAGGTAACGGCTTGCCCGCCAAGTTGGATAAGTCCAGTGGTTCGAATAACATCGATCGATGGGAAATCCGCCGCAATCATCTGGAGACGGTCGATCGTGTTGGAAAAGTTAGATTCACCAGCATCGTTCATAAACTGAGAATGAACGATCTGATCTTTCGGTACGACTACTTGCCAATGATGGAACAAGAGGCCTTTGGCAATGTACTTTGAAAGTTCTAGAAGCTTGGAGCTATCAAAGGGCATCACTGTTTCGGTGATGGGCCTGCCCATCGCATCCACTCGGCTTGAAGTAGACACTCCTGCCCGCAACTCTCGGTGGAGCTTCTGGTTTTTTTCGATGCGCCGCCGGGAATTGGCCCAGTAATCCGAGACGTCTCCTTGATGCCGAGCCGCTTGCGGAAGCAATGCAGTCAGATAGGTTTCAAGGGTTGATTTAGTGCTGTTGCATGAGGCGCATGTCGGCACTTGCGGTAGATTCTCGCGTTCATTTACCGAGAAGAACGACCTTGCCACGATGTGGTCACCTGTAAATGACGCCCCTGGTTTTGCGCAATAAATGCAAGTCTTACCCTTGTACTGTTTGCTCATATCAGTAGCAACCCTCGCCCTGTATCGTTCACCTGCTTCTTCTCCCAGCTCGCCTGGTTCAGTGCGGGAAGGCGAACCAGCGCTCCATTGTCTGGTGCTGATGGTAGACGTCAGTTTCACCACTAGCCAAGAGTGGTTCAACTCAGCCGGAAACAGTTAACTCACCTGAAATCTTGTCCCCGAACTGTTGATTGACCCGCGTCAACAACGCTCGATATACCTCACCAACGCTAGGGGACTGTTTCCGACTTCAATAGAAAACCAGCATCTCCCCACTAGGCCGCATAAAAACCTAGCTCGCTGTCGATAGACCGAAGTCTATGAGGAACGAGGCTTAGGCGACATACCCCAAAAGGGGGGCACTGGCAACATCTCGGAGGTCCGACCCTTATGGGCTTACTCTTGGCGGATTACCTACGATCATGCTGCACGTTCTGTTAATTCCTGTGTGGAAGCAATTCCGTTCCGCTTGGAACCATAACCGTGCCGAAAATGAGCCAATTTGACGCCCCGGCGGGGAGCAGCAAAAAGTCTGCTCAGGAAGAGCATTGGCGTCTAAGCGATTGAATTACAGGAATTTTCTGTCTGACGCAGCGCATGCGATGCCGGTCAATGGATTCTGGCGAGGAGCCAAAATCACCGGAAGCAAAACCGTTCCGGCCCAAAAAGAAGCATAAGCGTTCCGAAGCGGAACATTTATGCTTCCAGCGACATGCTTATGCAGCAGGCCCAATATTCGTTGGTGGAGAGGATGAGGATCGAACTCACGACCTCCGCATTGCGAACGCGGCGCTCTCCCAGCTGAGCTACCCCCCCACGAGCGGAGCGAATTCTAGCAAAACCGACGCTGGGATCGCGCGCGCAAGCGCCGCGCCGCATGGATTGATTCCTGGGCGCGGCGGCGGACCTCAGGTCAGCAGATCGTGCAGCGTGCGGGCAATGACCTGGGTGGATCGTTTCAGGTCGGCCAGCACGATGTGTTCGTCGGCGCGCTTGGCATTGCTCTCGCGCACGGTCCGCGGGCCAGCGCCGTAGATCACGCCGGGAATGCCGCGCTCCACGTAGAGGCGTACGTCGGTGTAGAGCGGCGTGCCCAGGGCCGGAATGGGTTCACCAAAGACTTCCTGCCCATGTTTCTGCAGTGCCTCCACCAAGGGTTTGTTGCCGGGCAGGGGCTGCATGGCGCGGGCCAGCAGCATGCGCTTGACGTCGACGCGGATGCCCTTGCCGCCGCGCGGCGGGGCGTAGCTGTGCGTGGCCTGGGCGATGGTGGCGCGCAGATCGGCTTCCACCTGCGCCGGATCTTCCTCGGGGATCATGCGGCGGTCGAGCTTGAAGACGACCTTGCCGGGCACGACGTTGGTGTTGGTGCCGCCTTCGATCAGGCCGATGTTCAGGTAGGGGTGGCTGATGCCTTCGACATTTGACTTGATCTTGAGGTAGTCGGCATTGAGCTGGTAGAGCGCGCCCAGGATGTGCGTGGCACCTTGCAGCGCGTCCACGCCGCTGTCGGGGATGGCCGCGTGGGACATCTCGCCCTGCACGGTCACTTCGAGTTGCAGGCAGCCGTTGTGCGCGGTGACGACCTGGTAGCTGAAGCCGGCGGCCATCATCAGGTCGGGTTTTGTGTGGCCGTGTGCCAGCAGCCAGCCGGGGCCGAGTTCACCGCCGAATTCCTCGTCGTAGGTGAAGTGCAGTTCCACGGCGCCGCGGGTCGGTTTGGCCACGGCTTCAAGTGCGCGCACTGCGTGGGTGAAGCTGGCGAAGTCGCTCTTGCTGACGGCGGCGGCGCGGCCATAGAGCTTGCCGTTTTCGATCTCGCCACCATACGGGTCATGCGTCCAGCCCTCGCCGGGAGGCACCACGTCGCCATGGGCGTTCAGGGCCACGACCGGATGGGAAGTCCCAGACGGGCTTTCCGAGTTCCCGGGGCCGTCGCTGCCGTAGCGTCGCCGGACGATCAGGTTGGTGATGCTTTGCAGGCCCGCGGCCTGTACCTCGGCTTGCGGCACGGGGAAGGACTCGACCTCCCAGCCCCAGGCGCGCAGCAGCTCGGCCGTGCGTTCCGCGTGCGGCGCGTTGTTGCCGGGCGGCGTGTCGGTGGGCACGCGCACGAGTTGTTGCAGGAAGGCGGTTTCTTCGTCAAAGTGCTGCTCGACCCAGCGGTCGAGGGCTTGGTAGATGGTGCTCATGGGGTGGCCTGGCTGACGTGCACGTTGTGGGCACGTTCTGAGTGAGGACGCATCGGCGCGGCGCTCATGCGAGATGCGTCAGAAGGTGCTGGAAGGCGCGCACCGCGAGGTCCATGTCCTCCGCGGTGCTGGATTCCAGCGGGTTGTGGCTGATGCCATTGTTTTCGCCACGCACGAACAGCATGGCCTGCGGCAGGATGTCGTGCAGCTTCATGGCGTCGTGGCCGGCCCCGCTGGGCAGGCGCAGCACGGGCAGACCCAGGGCGGCCACGGCGGCTTCCCAGCGGGCCTGCCATTCGGGGCTGCTGGGCGCGGCGCTGGCGCGCATGGTTTCTTCCAGCGTGTAGCGCAGGCCGCGCCGTTCGCAGATGGCCCGAAGGCCTTCTTGCACATCGGCCAGCAGCGCATCACGCTGGGCGTTGGTGGGCGCGCGCAGGTCCAGGCTGAAGCGGCAGCGGCCGGGTACCACGTTGATGGAACCGCCAGGGACTTCGAGTTTGCCGACGGTGCCCACGGTGTTTGGGTGGCGCTGCGCCGCGGCCTGCTCCACATGCAGGATGAGTTCGGCCACGGCCGCAGCCGCATCGGCCCGCATGGGCATGGGCGTGGTGCCGGCGTGGCTGGCCAGGCCGATCACTTCACCCAGCAGGCGCACACTGCCGTTTATGGAGGTCACCACGCCCAGGGGGGTTTGTTGCTGGTTCAGCACCGGCCCTTGCTCGATGTGCACCTCCACGAAACCCAGGTACTGCGCTGGATCGCGCCGCAGGGCGCTGATGGCGTCCAGGGTGCCGGGCAGGCCCGCAGCCTGCATGGCCGCGCGCATGGGGACGCCATTGGCGTCCTGCTGGTCTAGCCAGGACGGGTCAAAGCTACCGGTCAGCGCGCTGGACGCCAGAAAGGTGGCCTTGTAACGCTGGCCTTCTTCCTCGGCGAAAGCCACGATTTCCAGGGCATGGGGCAGGCGCTTCTTCTGGGCGTGGAGCTGTTGTACACAGGCCAAGGGCACGTAGATGCCCAGGCGTCCGTCGTACTTGCCGCCGTTGTGCACGGTGTCGTAGTGGCTCCCAGTGAGCAGCGTCTTGGCATCTGGCCCAGAAACTGGATTGCCGGCTTTCCATCCTTCGCCTTCATAACGGCCCACCACATTGCCCACGGCGTCGATGGTCACGCTATCGCAACCGGCCTCGCGCATGGTGTGCGCAATCTGGGCGGCGCAGGCGCGGTGCGCGTCGCTGAGGTAGGTGACGGTGAGTTCGCCACGCGCCTGGTAGTCCGGTTCGCTGTGCGCGGCCAGGGCTTCCTGCCAGTCCCAGACCTGTTGGCCGCGTTCCGGATGGAAGGAGGACGTCGGGCCGAATTTGTCTTGCAGGCGCAACTCGGCGATGCGGTGGATCTGCCGGATGCACTCGGCCCGCTCCGCGTCGGGGTGGCCGTGCAGGCGGCGCTCGAACGTGGTGATGATCTGTTGGCGCGTCAGGCCCGTGCCACGCGGGCCGCGCACGGCCAGGATGAAGGGCCAACCGAAACGGGCTTTGTAGTCGGCGTTGAGCTTTTGCAGCGTGGCGAACTCTTCCGGCTTGCAGTGGGTCAGGCCCGCCGTGCTTTGCTCGTGGTTGGACTCGGCCGTCAGCGTCCGGGCAATGGCGGCCTTGCTGGCCAGCTCGGGGTGGGCGCGGATCAGCGCCACCTCGGCTTCGCCGTTGGTGGCCTGGCCTTCGGCCTCAAGCACGCGGACGCAGGCCTGCTGCAGCGCGGCCAGCGTGGCGAACGGTCGCTGGGCCAAGGCACGCTCGACGATCCAAGGCGAGTGTTCGTACAGGCCGTCCAGCAGGGCGCAGGCCTGGGGCAGCGGCAAGGTGTTGAGCTGTTCGAGGGTGAGGGACATGGCGTGCCTTGGTTTCGGCCGATTCAGACCGGGCAGGGGTAAGTCTGGCGCCAGTGCCGCGCAATGTCGATGCGCCGCGTGATCCAGACCTTCTCCTTGCCCTGGATGTAGTCCAGAAAGCGCTGCAGCGCGGTGATGCGCCCGGGCCGTCCCAGCAAGCGGCAGTGCATGCCGATGCTCATCATCTTGGGTCGGTCCAGGCCTTGCGGATCGCCTTCGGCGTAGAGCGCGTCGAAGCTGTCCTTCATGTATTGGAAGAACGGGTCAGCGTGTGAATATCCCTGGGGCAGAGAAAAACGCATGTCGTTCACGTCGAGGGTGTAGGGCACGATGAGTTGGTGGGTGTCCGTGCCGTCGCTTTTGCGCACCTTCATCCAGAAGGGCAGGTCGTCGCCGTAGTAGTCACTGTCGTACTCGAACCCACCATGGTCAGCGACGAGGCGGTGCGTGTTGGGGCTGTCGCGGCCGGTGTACCAGCCCAGGGGCCGAGTTCCGATGAGTCGGCGCATGATGTCCATCGCCTCGGCCATGTGCGCGCGTTCGACTTCCGCATCGAGGTTCTGATAATGGATCCATTTGAGGCCGTGGCAGGCGATCTCATGGCCCAGTTCCACAAAGGCCGCGCAGACGTCGGGCGAGCGCTGCAGTGCGGTCGCGACGCCGAACACCGTCAGCGGCAACTGGCGCCGTTCGAATTCGCGCAGGATGCGCCACACGCCTTGGCGCGAGCCGTACTCATAGATGCCGTCCATGCTCATGTGCCGCGCCGGGAAGGCGGCGGGGTTGAACATCTCGGACAGAAAAGTTTCCGAGGCTGGGTCGCCGTGCAGCACATGGTTCTCGCCACCTTCCTCGTAGTTCAGCACGAACTGCACGGCGATGCGTGCCCCGCCGGGCCAGCGGGCGTGGGGCGGGTTGCGGCCGTAGCCAGCGAGGTCTCGGGGGTACGCGGCGGTGCTGTCGTAGATCATGGTGGGGGTGTGAGTGAGCGTTGCCGGGGAACAGGTTCAAGCGAGGGCCTGGGCGATGTCGTGGCTGGGCGGGCGACGGGTGAAGGTGAGGTTGGCCATCACGTGGCTGAGGTGCTCGTCCATCAGTTGAACGGCGAGGTCTTCGTCCTTGGCGGCCAGGGCTTTGACGATTTCCAGGTGCTCGTCGTTCGAGTGCTCGGCCGCGCTACGGGTTTGGTAGACCAGGGTGATGAGCGCGCAGCGGGAAATCAGCTCACCCAGCATGTCGGCCAGAACCTGGTTGCCCGTGAGTTCGGCCATGCGCACGTGGAAGTCGCCCAGCAGTTCGTTGCGACTGGGCACGTCGTTGGCGGAGACGGCTTTCTTCTCCTCGGCCACGTGGGCGCGCAGCACCTTGAGCTTGGCTGGCGTGATGTCACGAACCAGGGTGCGCACCATTTCGAGTTCCAGCATGCGACGCACGGCGAAGACCTGCTGGGCTTCTTCCACCGAGGGGCTGGCCACGAAGGCGCCGCGCGCCGGCTCAAGGCGGATGAGGCGGTGTTGGGAGAGCTGGAACAGGGCTTGTCGGATCAGGGTGCGCGAGACGCCGAAATGGTCCGCCAGTTTCTGCTCGGCCAGTTTGGCCCCCGGGTGCAGGCGGTGCTCGACGATGGCGCGGGTCAATGATTCGACAATGTGATGGGTGCTGCTGGAGGTTTCCATGGCGCTAGGGTCGAGACAGCGAGGCAAATTGTATACACTTTGATGAACCGGCTCGGTTCTTGCTCTGGTTCCTGGAGCAAGAACTGTGCAAGAAATTGGAAAGGACAGGTATGGGCCTCAGTACCCATGTGCTCGACACCATGCACGGCACCCCCGCAGGGGGCATGGCAGTGGCACTTTTTAGGGTCCGGACGGACCCAGGCGGGGGCGAGCAGGCCGAACTCGTCAAGCGCTTCACGCTGGACCCCAATGGCCGCAATCCGGATGGTCTGCTCTATGGCCACGATGAATTGCGCGCCGGGCGTTATCGGCTGAGCTTCGATGTTCGGGCTTATTTCATCGCGCGTGGTGTTGTGTTGCCAGAGCCTGCCTTCCTCGATGTGGTGCACATCGATTTTGGTGTCGCCGAACCCAGTCAGCATTACCACGTGCCCTTGCTCGTCAGCCCTTGGAGCTACTCGACCTACCGGGGCAGCTGAATCCGAAGGCCGCCGAAGCCAAACGGATAAGAAAACGCAGAAGAAAACGAAACGCCATGGACGCTTACCTGCTCGATTGGGCCAACCTTTTGCTGCGCTGGCTGCACGTCATCGTCGCGATTGCATGGATCGGCTCTTCGTTTTATTTCGTCTTCCTGGACAGCAGTCTCACGCCGCCCGTCGATGAAAAGCTGCGCCAAGAGGGCGCGACCGGCGAGCTGTGGGCCGTGCATGGCGGCGGCTTCTACCACCCGGTCAAGTACGCTGTGTCTCCACCGGTGCTGCCACCGCACCTGCATTGGTTCTATTGGGAGAGCTATGCCACCTGGCTCAGCGGTTTCGCGCTGTTCCTGGTGTCCTACCTTTGGAGTCCCAGCGTTTATTTGATGGATCCACGGGTGTTCGATTGGCAGGCCCACTCCTCGCAATGGGCGGCCGTCGCGGCGGCGCTGTCCTTTCTGGTGGTGTTTTGGCTGCTGTACGACGGCATCTGTCGTGTCGTGGCGCGCACCCACGGCATCGGTGGCAAGGGCGATGCCATTGTGGGTGCCTTGGTGGCGGTGTTGGTGGCCTTCGCGGCCTGGCTGGCCTGCCAGCTTTTCGCTGGGCGCGCGGCGTTTCTGCTCATCGGGGCGATGATCGCGACCACCATGAGCGCCAACGTGGCGCACTGGATCATTCCCGGCCAGCGCAAGGTGGTGGCCGCGCTGAAGGCTGGTTTGCCGGTCGACCCGATTCATGGACAGCGCGGCAAGCAGCGCAGCGTGCACAACACCTATTTCACGCTGCCGGTGTTGTTCGCGATGCTGAGCAACCACTACAGCTTCACGTACACGCATGCGTGGAACTGGCTCTTCCTGATCGCCATCATGGCGGCGGGTGCGGCCATTCGGCAGTTCTTCGTGCTACGCCATGGTTACAAGCTGGGTCGCAACGCGCACCCTTGGCCTTATGCGCTGGGGGGTGTGCTGGTGTTGCTGGCGCTCATTGTCTGGCTACGCCCCGCACCCGTGGCATCGACGCCCGCGTCGTCAGTGCCCCTCACCGTGCCGACACTGACCGAGGTTCAAGCCGTGCTGGCCCAGCGCTGCGTGATGTGCCACGGCGATGCCTTGCAATCCAAGGGTTTGCGTTTCGACCGCCCCGACGACGTGCGCCAGCACGCGGCCTTGATCCACCAGCAGGCCGTGGTGACGCGGCAGATGCCGATGAACAACGCGACCGGCATGACCGAAGAGGAGCGCGCCTTGTTGGCGCGTTGGTTCCAGGCCGGGGCTCAGGCCCGCTGACGCTGAGTTGCAGCCTCTTAGTGGTCTCGCGGCTCGCCCTGAATGCAGCAGCGATCGGGGCTAGATCAACTCGGGCCTGTTCACACGCATTTCTCAAGCGCGAACGGGTTCCAACAGCGCCAACCTAGGCGCGCGGCGAAGGCGCGGGGTCAGACCGCGACCGGCCTGGCGGGGGCGGGTTGACCGAGCCGCGACGCCGAGACGTACATTTTGCGAAATTCTTCGAAAGGCAGTGTGTCGGCGGCTTCGATCCTCGCCTGCTCGCTCACGGAAGCCCTCGCCATGGCTTCGTAGCGGTTTTGCTGCGCCACATCCCAGGGGCGATCCAGCAGGTTGGCGCGCGTGGCCTGCGAGCGCGCACGCACGAATTCCAGGAAGGATCCGTCGTGCTCCTCTTGGATGGCGCGCAGCACGCGGGCCGAAGGCAGCAAGGCCGGATCATGCACTGCTCGACGGGCCTCATGGAGCGCAGCGCTGTACTCGATGCAGGCATGGGCCGCGTCGAGCTGCGCGGCCAGGGGCGCGCACGCGTCGAGCAGTTCCACCGCCCAATCGTGCAAGGAAGTGGCTTGTTGGCCGTTGCGCCAAAGTTGCAGGCCTGGTTCACGGCCGCGTGCCGCCGTCAGATGCTGGTTGCGGCCGATTTCGGCGATTTCCTGGGGCGTGTCCGGCGGGCTCGCGCTACTGAGGCAGTGCAGCAGGAACACGTCCAGGAAGCGCAGCGTGCTCGCGTTGATGCCGATCGGCTCGAAGGGGTCGAGATCGAGCAGGCGCACTTCCACGTATTCGACGCCACGCTCGCGCAGCGCGTGCAAGGGGCGCTCGCCTTGGAAGATGGTGCGCTTGGGACGGATGGTCCCGTAGAACTCGTTCTCGATCTGCAGCAGGCTGGTGGCCAGTTGGATGTAGTCACCACCGGGATTGAGCACGCCCAGGGCCTCATAAGCCGGCCAGGGCCGGGTGAGCGCATCGTGCAACGAAGCTGCGTAGCTTTCCAGACTGTTGTAGCTGACGGCCAGGGACGCCTGAGCTTCGCTCTGGTAGCCGAGTTTGCCCATGCGCAAGGAGGTGCCGTGGGGCATGTGCAGAGTACCCTCCACATGCGATCGGTGGGTGCCGTCACCGGTATGCGACGCAGAGTTCGCTCGCAGGGGCTGAAGTTCGTGCGACCGCCCCTGCACGAAGTTGCTGTGCAAAGCCGGCGAGGCGCCAAAGAGGTAAAGCAGCAGGAAAGCGTGACGACGGAAGTTGCGGATCAGGCCGAAATAGTCTTCATTGCCTGCACCAGGCAGTGACCAGTTGTAGTGGATGCCGCTGATGGTCTGCATGCGCCGACCATAACGATGGCCCAAGCCCATGCGATAGACGCTCTTGGCGCGGCCGATGTTGGACGAGCCATAGCGACCGAGCGGAATCGTCTCGTCGGTGGGCAGCATGCAGGGCATGCTGCTGACCCACAGCATTTCGTCGCCGCACGCGGATCGCAGGGTGCGGTAGGTGTACTGGTGGATTTCGGCCAGCTCCGCCAGGCACGCGTCCACGTCCGCGTGCACGCCGGTAATGAGTTCCAGTTGCGACTCTGAATAGTCGGTGGTGATGCGCGGATGCGTGAGCGCCGAGCCCAGCATCGCGGGATGCGGCGTGAGCGCAAGCGAGCCACCAGGCAGGGCGCGCAGGCTCTCTTTTTCAATGCCACGGCGCATACCGCGCAGGCGTTCAGGGCTCAGACCCACGAGGCGCCCGGCATGCAGTTCTGGGGGATAGGTGGTGGAGGACACGGGGGACGACTGCGGTGGTTGTGTTGTTGGTTCTTATGCGGGGTCATGCATCGTGCTTGGGGGCGCAAGTTAACACAGAGCGCATACACCTTGCTCGCGCCGGGCCGATCGATCCGGGCCATCCACGCCTGGTCGCGTTTCAGGCATGGCTTATGCATGCAAGGCGCGCCGTACATCGGGAGTGAACAGGCCATGGCGCCACAAGGCATGAGGGGTAATCCATTAGACGCATCACCCGCAGCGGTGGCGCTGCCCGTCGTGCTGGATCTGGAAGCCTCGGGGTTTGGGCGCAATGGGTATCCCATCGAGGTCGGGTTTGCCATGGGAGACGGTCGGCTGTTCTGTTCCCTCATCCGCCCCGAGCCCGATTGGACCCACTGGGACCCGATGGCCGAGCGCTTGCACCGCATCCCGCGCCGACTGCTGACGCAACACGGACGCAGCCCATGGGAAGTGGGGCAACTGCTCAATAGCGCCTTGCAAGGGCGCACGGTCTATTCGGACGGCTGGGCGCATGACTATCCCTGGCTGGCCCTGCTTTTTGACGCGGCGGGCTTGCGACCGCATTTCAAGCTGGACAACCTGCGCGCCTTGCTGCGCGAGGACGAAGCCGAGCGCTGGCATGACGTGAAGCAGCAGGTGGCGCGCGAGCGAGGTGGGCAGCGGCATCGTGCCAGCGCAGATGCGCGTCTTTTGCAGCTCAGCCTGGCGCGGGTGCGTGAAGGGCGGCGTTCACCCTAGGCCTTTGCCTTGTCGGGAGGACCTGTTCCCCGGTGATAATTCCCGGACCACGCACCCCTCTGCGATTGCCTTTTTATGTCGTCAAGGCGGACCCTGCCCAAACTCATCGAAGACCTGCGCGCCTACCAGGCTGATCTGGAGGCACGCAACACCGCTCTGGAGTACAGCCGCCTCGCCGCTGAAGGCGCGTCCGAGCGTTTCGAGTCGCTCTTTTCCAATGTGCCGCTGGCACTCATGGTTGTCGATGAGGACGGCATGGTCGAGCAGAGCAACACCATGGCGCTCAAGCTCTTTCGTCCCTTGGAGGCCGATCCGCCGTTGACGTACTTGCAGCCGCTGGTCACCTCCAATCACGTCAAGCGGGTGCAGCAGGCCCTGGACGCCGCTCGCCTGCACGGCCAGAGCGGGGCGACCGAAGTGGTCTTTCTCAGCGGCTTGCAGTCCCGATTCACGGGTGATTTGCACATCGCGCGCATCCGTTACAGCAGCGATACCGACATGTCGCACTTCGTCTGCGCCGTCATCGACCAGGGGCCCTTGTTGAACGAGCGCCGTGCACTGCTGGAAGGACGCCGTGCGTTGCAAGAGAGCGCGCAAGCCCTGCGCAAGCGCAACGAAGAGTTGTTGCTGTCAGAAAACCGCCTGGCGGCCGTGATCAATTCTTCGCTGGACGCCATTGTCTGCGTGGACGACGCGCAGTGCATCACGGTTTTCAATCCTGCCGCCTCCGCGCTGTTTCAATGCCCGCCCGAACAAGCCCTTGGGGCATCGCTTGCCCATTTCCTGCCGGATGCCATCGAGGCCATCGCGTCCACGCTGGTGTCCACCCAAGCCATTCTGGGCGAGGTCAACGGTCGCACCGCGGCCGGTCTGCCCCTGACGCTTGAAGTCAGTGTCTCGCGCGAGCGCCAGTCGGACGGCCAGGGCGACATCACGACCATCTTCGCGCGCGATCTCACCGCGCGTCGCCAGGTGGAGGCACAGCGCAACGTGCTGGAAGTGCAGCTGCGTGAGGCCCACAAGATGCAGGCCATCGGCACCATGGCCGGTGGCATCGCGCATGACTTCAACAACATCCTGTCCGCCATCCTCGGCAATGTGATGCTGGCGCGCCAGGACTTGCCTGCCGACGCATCGGCGCAGGTCAGCCTCGCCGAGATTGAGAAGGCGGGCCGACGCGGGCGTGACCTCGTGCGGCAGATCCTGACCTTCAGCCGCAACGAGCCGCCCCGCAGGCGTCCTCTGCAACTGGCCGAGGTGGTGCAGGAATCCATGCGACTGATGAAGGTCACCTTGCCGCCCGCCGTGGACTTGCAGCTCAATCTGCTGGAAACCCCCCCGGTGCTGGCCGACGCGACCCAGGTCGAGCAGGCACTGATCAATCTGTGCACCAACGCCGTCCACGCCCTGGGGGGCGCGCCGGGCGTGGTCAACATCACGCTCACCTCGGTGACGCCCGACAAACGCGAGTGCCAGCGCCTGGGCTTGTCCGCGGGGCGCTACGTGATCCTGGCCGTGCGCGACACGGGCAGCGGCATGGACGCCGAAACAGTGCAACGCATCTTCGAACCTTTTTTCACCACCAAACCAGTGGGGCAGGGCACGGGGCTGGGCCTGGCCGTGGTGCACGGCGTGATGCGTTCCCACTTGGGCGCGGTGGATGTGAAGAGCCGCTTGGGCGAAGGCAGTGAGTTCACCTTGTACTTCCCTGCTGCCAGCAGCCAGGCGACGGTGACCACCGCCGAGCCCACGCGCATGCAAACCGTGATGGGTTTCGGCCAGCATGTGATGTACGTGGACGATGACCAGGCGCTGGCTTTCCTCGTGGACCGGGTGCTCAGCCGGCGTGGGTTCAAGATCAGCGTCTTCACGGATCCTCTCACTGCTTTGGCTGCCTTGCGTGAGCAGCCGCAGGCCTATGACTTGTTGATCACCGACTACAACATGCCGGGCTACAGCGGGGTGAGCCTGTTGCAGGAGGCGCGTCGCATCCGGCCCAAGCTGCCCATGGCGCTGACGTCCGGTTACGTGACGCCCGAGATCGAAGTGCAAGCCATGGCCGCGGGCGCTCGGGCCTTGATCCTCAAGCCCAATGACGTGTCCGAGCTTTGCGATACCGTGCAGCGACTCATCCAAGGCGTTCAGGGGCAGGGGGCAGCTTCCGGTGGACCGCGGCACTGAGGTTTTCGAAGGCCTGAATGTCCTGCACGTGGACGAGGCGCTCATCGTGCTGGACAAGCCCGCGGGCTTGCTGTCGGCACCCGGACGCGGCGCGGAAAAGCAAGATTGTCTGGTCGCGCGCGCGCGCGATTGCTGGCCAGACGCTTTGCTTGTGCACCGGCTGGATCAAGCCACGTCGGGTCTGATGCTTCTGGCGCGCGGTCCGGACATGCAACGCGCGCTCAGCATGTGCTTTGCGGCGCGCGAGGTGCACAAGCGTTACGAGGCCGTGGTCGATGGGTGGGTGACGGGTGCGCCAGACCACCAGGATGACGGTGAGATCGCGTTGCCGCTGATGGCCGATTGGCCGCGTCGGCCGCGGCAGAAGGTCGACGCACAAGGTAAGCCCAGCCTGACCCGCTGGAAGGTGCTGGCCCGCGAAAGCATGGGCCAGCAGGGCAGCGGTGCCGCGAACCACACGACGCGGCTTGCGCTGTTTCCCGTCACCGGGCGCTCCCACCAATTGCGCGTGCACCTGCACGCGATTGGGCATCCCATTCTGGGTGACGCCTTGTACGCCGACGAGGCCATTCAGGCACGCAGCCCACGACTTCTGCTGCATGCCTGCGAGCTGTCCCTGTTCCACCCGCGCACGGCTGCGCTTACCATCTGGCGCAGTTGCGTTCCGTTCTGAGGCATGCGATGGGGGAACGTTTGAACATTCCGCATTTGCATGTGATGTGGACGCATGCTCCGGTTTAATCCGGCCGATATTCTTGGTTCAATCTGAAAGTGAATCCTCGTCCGGAGTCTGCCATGCACACAATGGATCTGATTGTCTTGACCGGTGCCACGCGTGGCTTGGGCCTCGCCATGGCTGGGCAACTCATCTCTCAATACGACCCGGGCCAGGCAGGCCAGCGGCACCTGCATTTGCTGTGCATTTCGCGTGGAGTGAATGACAGCCTGGCTGATCAGGCCCAGCAGGTGCGCAAAACGGGGTTTACCCTCATGCAATGGCCGCTGGATTTGAGTCGCAGCGTGGAGGCAGGCAATGCGCTGGGGCGCTGGCTGCGAGAGCAGGATGGCGAGAACTATGTCAGCGCCACGTTGATCAACAACGCCGGCGTGATTCCGGGCATCGCCCCCCTGGCGACGCTCACTCCCGAGGAAATCTCCCAAGCCTTGCGTGTGAACTTGGAAGCGCCGATGTCACTCAGCGCAGCCTTCCTCGGTGCCACCGACCGCTGGGCCGAGGAGCATGGCACGCGCCGCAAGATTCTCAACATCTCTTCGGGCTTGGGTCGCAGGCCCATGGCGTCTCAAGCGGTTTACTGCGCGGCCAAGGCGGGGATGGATCACTACACCCGCTGCCTGGCCCTGGAGGAGGCGCGCAAGCCTCATGGGGCCAAGGTCTGTGCTCTGGCCCCGGGTGTCGTCGACACCGATATGCAGGCCCAGATGCGTGGCGCGGATGCCGCGGTGTTCCCCGACCGCGAGCGCTTCAATTTGCTGCAGAGCACGGGCTTGCTCGATAGCCCCGCCGTGGCGGCACGCAAAGTGCTCGCCTGGCTGGCTCGACCCGACTTCGGCCAAGATGTGGTGGCCGATGTGCGTGACGACTAGGGATAGTCTCTAGGCCTGTGCTGCACGGTCGGGATAGGTGACAAAAAGTTGCAATCACTGCGTGCTTTGCTGACAGAATGGACCGAGATGACGCTCTCGTCCCACTGTAGGAAGAAGCCGCGCCATGTCACCCCAACGGTCCAGGTCCACCAGTTTTCCTGCCATGCGCCTGGGGCTGGCCCTTGGCCTGCCCGTCTTGCTGTGGGTGGCTTATGTGGGGTGGGTGACGGCGCAGGTTCAGCAGTTGGCCGAGACCGAGGCAAGGATGACGGATCAGGCGCGAGTGCGTGCGGACGCCACCCGTCAGATTGACGCTGGCATCGAGACTCTGGCGCGGCTCACCATGGAGCGCATCACCGCCCCCATTCCAGTGGCCAAGGACACACCCGACCAGCCCACCGACCTCCTGTCAACCTCCAGCACATTGGCCCCAACCGTGCCGGACGACCGGCAGGTGCAAGCCAATCGCCGCATCGACGATGCTCTGCGTGGCCTCATGCAGAGTGGTGGCATGGGTAGCGCACGCCAGTTGGCGGGGCTGGAGGCTGAGAGCCATCTGTTGTCTGCCTTGAAGGATCAGCGAGCGGCACATGCTCAGTCGGTTGCCCGGATTGAGCGCTTGGTGCAAGAGCGCTTGCATCCCGAAGCCGCCTTGCTTTTCATTGGAGAAACCTTGCCCGCGCTCAAGGTGCTGCAGACTTCCATCCAAGAGCTTGGGGCGCAGCAACGCCGCAATGTCGAACGCGATGGCGCCGATGCGATTGGGGATCGCCTCTTGTACCTGGGGTTGGCGCTGTGCGCTTTTACGATGCTGTGGAGCGGAGTGCTGCTCTGGCGCTGGCGTCTTGCATCTGGCAGTGGGGCGCCACGCATCGAGTCTGACGAGCGTGGGCGAACCCAAAGCGTGAGACAGTCCGCGCCTGTGACGGCTCTGAGTCCTGCGTGCGTTTTGCCCGGTGTGTCCTCAGCTCGGGCAGCTACTCATGAGCCTGTGCCTTCTGGGCGGGTCATGTCAGCCCCTAGTGACGTGGAGCGAGAGCAGCAACTGCGACAGGCGTTGAGGCTGGAATTGCGCCGCGAGGTTGAGCACGAGCTCAAGACGCGGCTGGCGCGAGAGAGTGTTGGGCGTCCCCTGAAAGCAGCGTCGCCGATCGGCTCAACGCAACATTCAACCGAGGCCGTGCAGCAGGCCAAGGCGCTCGCCGATCGCATGCAAGAAGCCTCCGTTCGCAGCAACGCCATCTTCACGCAGGTGGTGGACGCGATGCACGGCATCAACAACGGCAGTCGGCAGATCGGCGACATCGTGAATGTGATCGACAGCATTGCCTTCCAGACCAATATCCTGGCCCTCAATGCCGCTGTTGAAGCCGCTCGGGCGGGAGAACAGGGTCGCGGCTTCGCCGTGGTGGCCGCGGAAGTGCGCTCGCTGGCGGGGCGCAGCGCTGCGGCAGCCAAAGAGATCAAGCTGTTGATCGCAGCCTCGGCGGGGCAGGTCCAGCAGGGCAATCGCCTCATGGAGGAAGCTGCGCGAGCGATGCAGGACGTTGCCACACAAGTTCAAGCCGTGGCAAGGTCGCTTTCGTCCGACGGTCAGGCCTCCCCCTGAGTTTGCGCTACCCTTGTGGCCTCGGTCGCCATGTGCGCAGCGCGTGATGACTCGCCATCTGAAGGAGACTCGACATGACAACACACAACGTTCCGACCGACTGGCGCTTGGAGGCGCTGGCGCCCTCATTGCTACGCGGAATTCCAGAGGCCCTCGTGTTTTGCGATCTGGCGGGAACCATACGTTTTTGGAACGCGGGCGCCGAGCAGGTATTTGGATGGAGCGCACAGGAGGCCGTGGGTCAGAGCTTGGACCTCATCATTCCTGAACGCATGCGCAAGGCACACTGGGATGGTTTTGACCAAGCGATTGCGCGTGGTGGGGTCAAGCCGGGGCGCGCGGCCATGATGACGCGTTCCCTGCACAAAACCAAGGAATCCATTTACGTGGAGATGAGCTTCTCGATGGTGAGCGATGCAGCCGGCTCCATGATCGGCTCACTGGCCGTGGCGCGCGAGGCCACGGCACGCTTCACGGAAGAAAAGGCCTTGCGCAAGCAGCTCGCCGAGCTCACGGCGCAGAAATAAGCCCTCGGGCTTGGGGCCCTTCGGCCAGCACTCGAAGAGTGTGGCCGATACGCGCTCTCGCAGGCCAGTGCGGTCCTTGCTCAGGTGCTCAACTGGTTGTTCAGTGGCAGTTCGCGGATGCGCTTGCCCGTGGCAGCGAAGATCGCATTGCACAGGGCGGGCGCGGCAAGGGCCGTGGCCGGCTCGCTGACGCCACCCCAGAAACCGCCGGACGGCATCACGAGGGTCTGCACGGGGGGCATGTCGGCCAGGCGCAGCACGTGGTAACGGTCCAGGTTCTGCTGTTGCACGGCGCCATTCTGGAAGCTGATCTTGCCGTACAAGGCCGCTGATAACCCGAAGGCCAGGGAGCTTTCAATCTGTGCTTCGATCTGCTGCGGGTTCACGGCGTGGCCGCAGTCGATGGCGACCACGAAGCGGTGGATCTTCAGCCGCCCCTTGGTGCTGGCTTCCTGGCTCACGGACACTTCGGCGCAGGCCGCCAGGTAGCTGCCCATGCCCATGACTTGCGCCAGTCCACGGTGCACGCCGGCTGGCGCGGGCTTGCCCCAGCCTACTTGTCTTGCCACGGCCTCCAACACGGCCAGGCGGCGTGGATTGCCCGCCAATAGCGTGCGGCGCAGGCCCAAGGGGTCTTGCGAGGTCGCGGCCGCAATCTCGTCAATGAAGCTTTCCAGGTAGAAGGTGTTGGGATTGAGATGCGCGCCGCGCCACCATCCTGTCGGGACATGCAGATCACGTTGCACGTGGTCGATCAGCAACTGGTCAAAGCGGTAGCCGCACGCGCTGTCATTGCGCGTCAGCAAAGCGCTGGCCTGTGCAGCAGTCACAGGGCCAGTCGTGCGTGGCAGCGGGGCCGCGACCTGCGACGCGTCGATGTTGGACGCCTGCGCTGGCGCAGCCGGGACCGGCGTCTGCGCGGGCGCCGCGGGCGTTTCCGCGCTGGCTGTCGCAGCGCTCACCGGCGCCTGGGGTGGCGCAGGCGTTTCTGCTGGGCTTTCCTTCTTGCCACCAAACAGGAAGCTGAAGAAGCCGCCTTTCTTAGGCGGCTCAGCCGGTGGTTCCTGTGCCGTCGTCGGTGCGGCGGACTGAGGGGGAGGAACAGGAATGGGTGTCGCGCTGGGTGTTGGCGCCACAGGCGCGGCGTCGGGAGCGACGGGGGTCTTGCCATCTTTCGCGCTGTCTTTCACATCGAAGGCGCTCGGGTCGGGCAGGGCGGTCGGCTCCGGCAAGAGACCCATATAGAAAGCACGCTGTTGGGCAAAAGCGTTCGGTGGGTCATAAGGATTGCGAGGCAGCGTGATGGGCGACCCTGCGATCCGCAGGTGCAATCCGCGAGGCGCTCCGGTGCGCGACAGACTCGCGCTGAGACGCGCCATGCTGGGCGGATGGATCGGGCCATGCAGCATGTCTTCCTCGCGCGACCAGGCGAGCTTGATGACCGAGCCCGGCAGGTTGCGCGCGATCTGCACGGCTTGGACGATCACATCGTGGTACGCCCGGCGCCCAAAACTGCCGCCCGGCACCAGCCGGTGGAATTCGCATTTGTCGATGGGCAACTCCGCCACCGCGGCCACCGCGGCCAGCGCGGCCTCCGCGTCCTGGGTCGGGGCCCAAACGATGCAGCCTGTGCGGGTCCAGCGCGCGGTCGCGCTCATGGGCTCCATCGTGGCGTGGTGTTGTGCCGGGTAGCTGTAGACCGCGTCCACCCGGCGCTCAGTCTCGTGGATGTCTTTGACCACCGCCGCCGGAGCACCACCGTGATGGTGGACTGTGCTGGTTGGCATGTCGGCCAAGGCTGCGCGCAATCGAGCCTCTATATCGCTCTGCTGGACATTCGCGTTGGGGCCGACGTCCCACTCGATGGACATCTGATCCAAGGCGCTTTGCGCGCGCCACCAGCTGTTGGCCACGACCGCAACGGCGTTGTTGCCGATGCGCAGCACGCGTTGCACGCCAGGACGCTCCTGTGCCTCCTTGGGCTCGAAGCGCTTCACTCGGCCACCCGCCACGGGGCAGACTTTGATCGCGGCGTGGTAAATGTCCTTGAAGTTGAGGTCGGTGGCGTAGTCTTGGCCCCCGTTCGTTTTGAGGAAGGTGTCCAGGCGCAACATGCGTTGGCCCAGGAGCTTCCAATTCTTGGGTTCCTTGAGTTGAATGCTTTCCGGTTTCGGCGGGGTTAGCAGGCTGGCTGCGTAGGCCACGCGGCCGTACACGGTTTTGCGGTTGCTGGGTGTGTGCGTGATGACACCACGGTGCACCGTGCATTCCTCGATCGGAACCCCCCAGGCTCGGGCCGCCGCCTGAACGAGTAGGGTGCGCGCCACGGCGCCACCGCGACGCAGGTAGTCTTGGGAATCCCGAATACTGCGGCTGCCCACCGTGGTGAAGCTTCCCCAGGGACGGTTGCGCGCCAGGCTTTCGCTGGGCGTGGGGTATTCGACGTTGACCCGGACCCAGTCGCACTCGAGTTCTTCCGCCACCAGTTGGGCCAGGCCGGTCAGCGTGCCCTGGCCAGATTCGGCGCGCACGATGCGGATCAGCACCGTGTCATCGGGGCGGATGTAAACCCATGCGCTGATTTCTCCCTGCTCCGCGACCGCCTGGGCGTCCGTGGTGTGCAGGCCCAAGCCCGTGCCAACCGCGACACTGATCGCGAGCCCTCCGCCGGCCGTTCCGACGCCGATCATGAAATCTCGGCGTGACAATCCCTTGTCTGCCACGGCGAGGCCTTTGCTGGACTCCCGGCTCATTGGGCGTTTCCTTTCGACGCTGCGTTGTCCTGGGGCAGCGGCGCACGACGCGTACGGACCTGGGAAGCGACACGAATGGCCAAGCGCACGCGGTTGTAACTGCCGCAACGGCAGATGTTGGTGATGGCCGCGTCGATGTCGGCATCACTCGGATTGGGATTGCGCCGCAGCAAGGCCGCAGCGGCCATGATCATGCCGCTTTGGCAGAAGCCGCATTGGGGGACATCCAGCATCTGCCAAGCGCGCTGAACATGGTGGGTGCCATTGCGGGACAAACCTTCAATGGTGGTGATTTTCTGTTCCGGCGCGATGGAAGCAATGGGGATGACGCAGCTGCGCACCGGCGCATCGTCGACGTGCACGGTGCAGGCGCCGCATTGAGCGATGCCGCATCCGTACTTCGTGCCCGTGAGTCCAAGCTGCTCGCGCAGCACCCACAACAGCGGGGTGTCGGGCTCGGGGGTATTTTCGGGTTCGAACACCTCCTCCTTGCCGTTGAGGAAGAGTTTGAATTTGGGGGCCTGTTCTTCAGCAGAAGCGTCAGCGGGTCGGTTGACGTTGTCCGTGGTACTCATCGCTCGAAGTGTAGAGGCAATCGTTCGGGGATTGGATTGCCGGATTTTTTGATGTGGCTCAAGCTCGCGCGAGGCGCCCACGGGCGCTGGCAGCGAGGTGTGCACAATGACTGCGCGGTCCCTTCATTGTCCTCATCTTGTCGCCCTCCAGGAGTTTTTCATGTTCAAGCACATTCTGATTCCGGTTGATGGTTCTTCTACCGCGCAAAAGGCCGTGGAAAAGGCGGCAGGGTTGGCCCAGGCTTTTGGCAGCCGGGCCTCAGTGGTCTACGTGATTGACCCTTACCCCTTCACCGGACTGGGCAGCGATTTTGCCTATGGCCAAGCCGAATACCTGAGCGCAGCGGAGGCCGAGGCCAAGGAGGCCATTGCCGCCGCCCAGTCGGCGCTGGATGCGGCGGGCGTGCAGGGGGTGCAGACCCAAGTGGCGCGCTCCCACGCCATCTGGAGGGGCATCATCGAGGTGGCTCAGGCTCAGGGGGCGGATTTGATCGTCATGGGCTCGCATGGGCGGCGCGGCTTGGAGAAACTTGTGCTGGGCAGCGTGGCCCAGCGCGTGTTGACCCATTCGCCCTTGCCCGTGTTGATCGTGCGCGATTGACGCTTGACGCGACGTTCAGAACAGGCTGGCTTGCCCAGCCGCCAGGCCCGGACGGAACTGGCTGAAGTCTGGGGCGTACCTCGGTGATGGGGGGCGTTGCGAGTCAGCCGCCGGACTCGCCTCGCACACGGTCGGCGTCAGAAAGAGGGGCGTTTCCTCAGGGATTTGCATGTGAGATGGGCTGGGTTTGGCTGGGAGGTTCGAGGAGCGCGCCGTGCGCGCAGAACGTGACCCGGCGATCAGACCATAGCGCGCGCAGGCCTTTTGAAAGCGCTGGGCGATCAGTTCTGCCCATGTGCCGCTGCCGGTCATGCGCTTGCCAAATTCGGAGTCGTAATGTCGGCCCGCGCGCATCTCGCGCAGTCGACCCATGACGCGCTCGGCACGATCAGGGTAATGCGTCTGCAACCATTGTTGAAAGATATCGTTCAACTCCCAGGGCAGACGCAGCACGCTGTAGAAAGCGCTGCGCGCGCCGGCTTGGGCCGCGGCCGCGAGCACTTGCTCCATGTCTTCGTTGATGAAGGGAATTTGGGGCGCCACACTCACACCCACTGGCACGCCCGCAGCCGCCAGGGTCCGGATGGTGCGCAGTCGCCGCTGCGGGCTGGCCGCACGCGGTTCCAGTTTGCGGGTCAGCGCCGCATCCAGCGTGGTGATGGTGATGTGCACGGCCGCCAAACCGGCTTGCGCCAGAGGTGCCAGCAGATCAAGGTCACGCTCGACATTGCTGGATTTGGTGATCAGCGCGAATGGGTGTCGCGCTTCACCCAAGACTTCGATCAGCGCGCGGGTGAGCTTGAGTTCGCGCTCGATCGGTTGGTAGCAATCTGTCGCAGCGCCGATGACGATCAGGCTGGGCTTGTAGGAAGGGGATGAGATTTCCTCGCGCAGGCGCTCCGCCAAGCCGCGCTTGGCGATGATGATGCGCTCGAAGTCAAGTCCGGGCGAGAGGTTCAGGTAACTGTGCGTGGGGCGGGCGTAGCAATAGCTGCAGCCGTGCTCGCAACCTCGGTAGGGATTGATGGATTGGGCGAAAGGCAAGTCGGGGGAGTCGTTGCGCGTCAGAGCACTGCGTGCATCTTCCCAGCGGACTTCTGTCGGAGGCGGTGGTGGTTCGGGTGCCGACGCGGGTTCGGCAGCGGGCAGATTGGGCGAGCTCGCCCGTCGGATTACGGGCCCGTCGTCCGAATCCGACATGCCAGACCACCCATCGTCAAACGCCGTGCGCGAAACCTTCTCGAAGCGATGGGCGTTGCGGTTCGCGACGCCCCGGCCTTTGATGGCGCGAAGAGGAATTTGAAATTCATCCATAACTGTATTTTTATACAGTTATGGATGGAGTGCAAGCGGTCCGAAGGTGCTTACTTCAGCGCCTTGAAGCGCACGCGTTTCGGCGCTGCACCCTCGTCGCCCAGACGCTTTTTCTTGTCGGCTTCGTATTCCTGGTAGTTGCCATCGAAGAAGACCCACTGGCTGTCGCCCTCGGCGGCCAGGATGTGGGTGCAGATGCGGTCGAGGAACCAGCGGTCATGGCTGATGACCATGACCGAGCCGGCGAACTCGAGCAGCGCGTCTTCCAATGCACGCAGTGTCTCCACGTCGAGGTCGTTGGACGGTTCGTCCAGCAGCAGCACGTTGGCGCCTTGCATCAGGGTCTTGGCCAGGTGCAGGCGGCCGCGCTCACCGCCCGACAAGGTGCCGACCCGCTTTTGCTGGTCTCCGCCATTGAAGTTGAAGCGGCCGCAGTAAGCGCGGCTGGGCATCTGGAATTTGCCCACGGTGATGATGTCCAGGCCGCCCGAGATATCTTCCCAAACCGTCTTTTCGTTCGCCAAGTCGTCGCGGTTCTGGTCCACGAAAGACAGCTTGACGGTTTTGCCGATCTTGACGGACCCGTTATCGGGTTGTTCGCGTCCCGCGATCATCTTGAACAAAGTCGACTTACCGGCCCCGTTGGGGCCGATGATGCCTACGATGGCACCTGCCGGGATCTTGAAGCTCAGGTTGTCGATCAGCACGCGGTCGCCGAAGGACTTGGACACGCCTTCGAACTCGATGACCTCGGTGCCCAAGCGCTCGGCTACCGGAATGAAAATTTCCTGCGTTTCGTTGCGCTGCTGGTATTCATGGTCGCTCAGCTCCTCGAAGCGGGCCAGGCGAGCCTTGCTCTTGGCTTGGCGCCCCTTGGGGTTCTGGCGCGCCCATTCCAGTTCCTTTTTCATGGCCTTGGTGCGAGCATCTTCGGTGCGCTGTTCCTGCTCCAGGCGCGCTTCCTTTTGCTCCAGCCACGTGCTGTAGTTGCCCTTGTAGGGAATGCCACGGCCGCGGTCCAGTTCCAGAATCCATTCAGCGGCGTTGTCGAGGAAGTAGCGGTCGTGGGTAATGGCCACCACGGTGCCGGAGAAGCGCGAGAGGAATTGCTCCAGCCAGTCCACCGACTCGGCGTCCAAGTGGTTGGTCGGTTCGTCCAGCAGCAGCATGTCGGGCTTGGACAGCAGCAAGCGGCACAAAGCCACGCGGCGCTTTTCTCCGCCGGAAAGCTTGCCGATGACGGCATCCCAGGGGGGGAGGCGCAAGGCATCCGCGGCAATCTCGAGTTGGTGGTCGCCCGCGTCACCGGCGGTTGCGATGATGGCTTCCAGTTTGGCCTGTTCGGCGGCGAGCGCATCGAAGTCGGCGTTCTCGTCAGCATAGGCGGCATAGACTTCCTCAAGGCGCGCCTGTGCGGCCTTCGTCTCGCCCATGCCACTTTCAACCGCTTGACGGACCGTCTCTTCAGGGTTCAGCTGGGGCTCCTGCGGCAGGTAGCCGATCTTCAAGCCCGCCATGGGGATCGCTTCGCCCTCGAATTCCTTGTCGACCCCGGCCATGATCTTGAGCAGCGTGGATTTGCCCGAGCCGTTCAGGCCCAGCACCCCGATCTTGGCCCCAGGGAAGAAGGACAGAGAAATGTCCTTGAGGATCTGGCGCTTCGGCGGCACGATTTTGCCGAGGCGGTTCATGGAGAAAACGTATTGGGCCATGGTGTTGTTCTAAGGAGAGAAAAAGCAAAACCGCATTATCAGCGGAGCCGTTGATGCTGCTGAGTCAGCGGCAACAATCAGTGGGTGGATGCGGCGCCGATATGTGCTTGCATGACATGTTGGTGAAGCTCGCAAGAAGAATTTCTGATGGCGAGCTTGATCGGGATGAAAATTTGA